>CAMYMV010000006.1:0-139057 GCA_947259585.1 uncultured Gemmatimonadales bacterium
AAGGGCCTACTCCGCTGGCGCGGACACGAGCGGCGAATCGTGGTGGTGGGCTTCCTTCCACTCACCTCCGTCCCAGACCCAAACTTCTGTGACCCGTCGGGGTCCTTCCACCACTCTGCCGTCAGGCCAAGCCGTTGAGCCCTCTGCCTGGAACGCGGCGACGGCCACGTTCCCGTAGAGATCGACCGTGAGGTCTCCGGGACGCCAATCGTGCTGCGCGTCCGCCCAGGCTTCGGCGATGGCCGCATAATCTTCTTCGGACTCGAGCACCCATAGAGGTGCGTCGTCCATGCTAAACAGGGTAAACCGCGCCATGTGTTGGTCGGCGGTAGTCTGGCGATCGCCTGCGCTGAACGCCTCCCAGTGGGCGTTGATCGTCGCTTCAAGGCTCTCCACATCGGCTTGGGGTGAGGCGGTCTCGTCGGTAGCAGGCTCTTGGTCAGCAGTCGGGGTACAGGCGGCAGCCGCGATGATCGAGACGGAAAGAACGATGGAAGCAGCGGGCAGTTTCATAGGACACCTCCGGGCAGGGGGACGCGTTGTTGCTGATACCAGCAACTATAGCGAACTAGCCGAGCGTTTGTAGAGGGCTGGTACAGAGTGGTGCCCTACGAGGACGAGGTCAGGAGCGTCGCGTCGCCGAGACTCGGCGAGGTGGGTCTAACAGGTGGGCTAGAAATCGCTTTCGTCAGAAAGCGAGAGGGGCGGCGCCGAAGGAACCGCCCCGTAGCCCTCACCGCGTCAGCAGCAATCGCTTGTTAGGCCGCTGCGCTTTCGTTATCCCGGGACCAATGCCAGGCACGCCCCAACCGGATCCTGAACCACCGCACATACGTACTCCCCGTCGGTCCCCGGTGTCGCCTTGATGATCGTACCCCCTTCGTCTCGTACGCGACGGAGACTCTCGGCCAGGTCGCCAACGGGAAGGTAGATCATCCAGGTAGGCGGCAGACCGACGTTCACACCGCGCGCATGGCAGACTCCCGCCGCCGGGATTCCATCATCATCGAGCATGTTGTAGTCGGCGTAACGCTCGTTTGAGTCCTCCATCTCGACGTCCTGCACTAACCAGCCCACTACCTGTCGATAGAAGTCACGGGTTGCCGAGGCATCGGAGACCGTCAGGTCGAGCCAGGAGATGCAGCCCATGCGGGCCGCGGCGTCGCGCGGAGGAGCGCCCTCGGTTTGGGGGATCGCCTCCGCAGAGACGACTGGGATGATCCCGAACGCCGCCCCAGCGGGATCGAGCAGCACCGCCCACTGGCTCTTTCCGTTGTCGTCTTTGGCATGCATGAGCTCGCTTCCGCGGAGGTCGAGCGCACGTTCCACACTGGCTGCGACATCGGCCACCTGAATGTGCGGCATCCATTGGAGCGGAAGGTGGGCATACTCCTCGCTGCGTGCGCCCAATCCGATGATCGGCACGCCACGGTTGTTCGTCAGGTCCTCGCGCCAAAGCGGATTCGCGCCCGTGGTGAGCACACGTGAGTAGAAGCGCACTTCGCGTTCGTGTTCGGGAACGGCGATGTCGGCGCTGAGGATTCCGCCGACGCGAGGGATAAGGGGGTCACTCATGGTTCGCGTTCGAAATCACGTTGGTTGGCGCGTGGAGGTTCATTCGAGAGCGGCCTAACGGATATGCGATTCTGCTGCGGATCATGGTGCTGAACGGGCTGGCAGTAGGCAAGAGGGACCTGCCCGCCGAAGCGTGGACGGCAGCGCGGTTGACGCCGCGTGGTTCCCATCAGCCACGATAGCCGATGTGGGAAACGCCGTAACTCGTTATGGCGCTTAATGACCGGGGTGGGGATCGAACCCACGACCTACGGATTAAAAGTCCGTTGCTCTACCGACTGAGCTACCCGGTCGAGACGAGGCAGAGGCGCTCGTTCTATCTACCTATTCTACGCGCACAGGGAAGATCCCAGCAGGCGCGTCCCTGTTATCCAGAGCAAGCCTATTTCAGGCCGTGCCTCTCCTTGAACGTCGGCCAGTCCTTCTTGAGCTGGAAAAAGTCTTCGAAGCCCTCGCACTGCAGAAACGGGTTCATGATCTTCTCGAGCGCGATGGTCGAGGAGGGCCGACAGCCGTAGTCGTGCCCGGGCCAAACCGTGGTGTCGTCGGGCAACTCCTCCAGCACCCGGTTCAGGCTCTCGTATTCTCGGCGGGCTGCCTCCTCCGTGCCCGTTCCGCCGATCTTACCGACGAACAGCAGATCGCCGGTGATCGCCACCCGCTGCTCCGCCAGATGGACGAGCAGGTGGTCCTCCGAATGCCCCGGCACATGCAGGAACCGGAGCGTCAGGGAGCCCAGCCCGAGGGAGCTCCCGTCTTCGAGCTCGATATCCGGGCTGCTCGCCGCGCTCGGGTGCGCGGCCAGGGGCGCTCCCGTGATCTCCATCGCGCGGCGATTGCCGTTGGTGTGATCGGGGTGGCCGTGCGTGTTGATGATCACCTCGACCGTGAGCCCCTGGTCCGTGGCGCGCTCGACCAGCATCTCCGGATCGTAAGAGGGGTCGATCAGCGCTCCGACGCCCGCGGCTCGATCCCCGACGAGGTAGCCGAAGTTGCGATCCCCCCCCACTCGGATCTGCTCGAAGATGAAGTCCATTCGGCTTGTCTGATCCTCGGTGCTATTCCACGCGAACTGGCGCGTAGCGGTACCCGAGCCAGGCGCCCGCGATCGCCGCCCCTCCCTGCACCAACAAGGCCACGGCAAACGTACGGACCGAGAGGCCCTCCCACGCGCTCAGGCCCGTCGTGAAGCCTCCGAAGGTCAGGTTCAAGAGGAACCAAACGACGAAACTCACGCCGGCCATCGCGGCTCCATGGAGGATCGGAGCCGCCGCGGTCTTGTAGCACATGATGAATCCGCCGAACGCGAAGCCGGCGGCTACCGACGCGGCGACGACCACCGAATCCACCGTCTCGCTTCCGCCCATGGCGCCGGCTGCCTCGAGTGCCAACAGCAAGCCGCTCGCGGCAGCGGCGGAGGCGAACCAGCCGAAGGCCACCCAGGACCACTGTACGTTCTGAAGGTGCTCGGAGTGCATGCTCTAGCTCACGGGACTATGGGAAGGCCGGTTACGCGCGAACACTCGCCGCTTCTCCTCGTCGAGACGCGCCCTCTGCCGACAGGCCACCATCCGCCTCTTCCAGCGACAGCTCCACCTGCAACACGCCTGCGAAGGTACGTCGGTGATGAGGCGTGGGCCCGAACTCGCGGATCGCGGCCCTGTGCTCGGCCGTTCGGTACCCCTTGTTCGACTCCCAGCCGTATTCCGGGTACCGGCGGCCCAGACGCCGCATCAGGCGATCTCGGGTGACCTTTGCCACGATCGAGGCACAGGCGATGGAGTGGCACCTCAGATCGCCGCCAACGACGGGCGTGTGCTCCCGGAGACCGGGTACACGCTTGCCATCCACAAGAAGAAGATCGGGCTCGAAAGGAAGGTGTCGAAGCGCCCGGCGCATGGCGAGCGCGGCGGCGTTCCGGGCGTTCAGGCGCTCGATCTCACGGCAGGAAGCGGCGGCGACGCCGTACGCCAGGCACTGCTTCTCGATGATGCCCGCGAGCTCTTCCCGTCGCTTCGCACTCAGCAACTTGCTGTCGACGGCACCCTCGAAACGCTGGCCCCGGCGGAGAGCTACCGCAGCGGCGACGACGGGACCTGCCACGGGGCCGTAGCCGACCTCGTCCACACCCACGACGCGCTGACACCCGGCCGCCCATCCCTCTTCTTCGAAGAGCAGGGGGGCGGTGGGCGGCGCCACTCTAGCTGTCGACCTGTGCGGCTTTCTGGGCGTCTTCTTCGTCCGAAAGGGGTTCCTCGGGCTCCCCGGCTTCCTCCGCCTCGGCAGCTTCCGCCGTGACGTCCGCCGGAGCCTCATCGCCGATTTCCTCAGCGTCTGCCTCGACAGCCTCCGTCTCGGCAGCAGCCTCTCCCTCACCAGCCGCCGCGGCCGCGGCGGCCAGCCTGGCCTCCTCCGCGAGGCGGGCTTCCTCCACGAGCTCGACCATCTCGGCCTCTTCCGCCGCGATCTCCTCGGCGGTGGGTGGCGGCGGCGCTTGGGTCGCCAGCATCGCGGCCCGGTGCTTCTCGGAGAGCCACCAACGGCGCTCGCGGACCCGGGCGCGCTTCCCGACCCGCTCCCGCAGGTAATAGAGCTTGGCCCGTCTCACATGGCCGCGCCGTATGATCTCGATTCCCGCGATTGACGGGGAGTGTGAAGGAAAGATCCGCTCAACTCCGACGCCGCCCGAGATCTTCCGGACGGTGAACGTCTCGCCGACGCTCGAACCACTTCGAGCGATGCAGATCCCCTCGAACGCCTGGACGCGCTCTTTCTTCCCCTCGACGACACGCACGCGCACGCGCACGGTGTCACCCGGGTCGAACGCGGGCAGGTCGCTCCGCAGATACTCTCTCTCGATCTCTTGAATCCTGGGATCCATGCCACCGCTCCTATACGGCGAATTTATTCCTTCTCCTCACGCTCCGCTTGCCGATACGCCCGCCACAGCTCGGGACGTCGCCAGCGCGTCGTCCGTTCGGCCTGTCCCCTACGCCACTCCTCTATCCGGCGATGATCGCCCGATCGAAGAACGTCGGGGACTTGCAGGCCCCGGTACTCGGCCGGTCTCGTGTACACCGGCGGCGCGAGGAGGTCCTCGTAGAACGAATCGGTCGCTGCCGATTCGTGATCTCCCAACGCTCCGGGGAGCAACCGGACGACCGCGTCGATCACGACGAGCGCCGCCGGCTCCCCACCACTCAAGACGTAGTCGCCGACCGACAGCTCCTCGGTCGCCACCTCCTCGGCCACCCGCTCGTCCACGCCCTTGTATCGCCCGCACAGGAGCGTGAGCTCCTCGGCGAGCGAAAAACGCACGGCGGTCGCATGGTTGAACACCGCGCCGCGCGGCGTCAGCAGGGCGACCGGTCCGTCTGGCTTCAGTGCATCTCGAGCCTCGAAGAACGGCTCCGGCTTCATCACCATCCCTGCACCCCCGCCGAACGGCTCATCATCGACCGTGCGGTGCCTGTCGCGGGCGTAATCCCGGATGTCCACGACGCGGTACTCGACGAGCCCGTCCTCGGCCGCCCGCCCGAGAATGCTCGTGGCGAGCGTGTCTTCGAAGTACTCCGGGAAGATCGTCCAGATATTGATCCGCACCGGCCGATGCTCCGCTCCGCCGGCACCGTGATCCCGCCGCCCGGCGAACCCTAGGGGTCGAGCAGGCCTGGCGGTGGATCGATCCGAACGATGCCGGCTTCTATATCGACGCTCTGTATGATCGCGGCGGTGAACGGGATCAACCGCTCCGTTTCGCGATCGCCTCGATCATCTACCACGACGAGCACTGGCTGCCCAGGCCGATCGAACACCCAATCGACCCGCCCCACCGAGCCCTCCGGCCCTTCGACATCGAGTCCGACCAGGTCGTGGAGGAAGAACTCGTTCTCCCGGAGGGCTGCCAGTTCCTCTTCGGCCACTTCCAGGGTGCACCCGGCAAAGCTCTCCGCGGCGTCGCGATCGCCGATCTCGGCGAAGCCGAGCCTCCAGCCTTTGGCGCTCCAGCCAGCCGACGAGAGCGTCAACTGGGAGACACGCCCCTCCGGCGCATCGGAAACGGCGAAAACTCTGCCGACCTCGTAGACACCCTCCGGGTCGTCCGTCTCGGGGTGCACCAGCAGCTGGCCCTTCATTCCGTGCGCGCGCCGCACCGTTCCAACAACGACCTGGCCCATCGTTTCGAAAGCCGGTAATCGAGCCTCGATGAGGCCGGAAGTCCGGCTACTCTTTCGGCTCTTCCTCCTCGGGCTCCGCCGCTTCTTCCTCGGCTTCCTCTTCCGCTTCGGCATCGGAAGCTTCCGCGGTTATTTCCTCGTCTGCCTCCGCCTCGACTTCTTCTACTTCCGCCTCGGCCTCGGATTCTTCGGCGGCTTCCGCCTCCTCGACAGCTTCGGCCTTGGCGGTGACTTCCTCAGCCTCGGCCTCGACCTCCGCTTCGGCTTCAGGCTCTGCGGCGGCTTCGTCCTCGGGCGCGACCTCCGCTTCGGCCTCAGGCTCAGCCGCTACCTCCTCCTCCGCCTCGACTTCTTCTACTTCCGCCTCGGCCACGACCTCTTCCGCAACCTCCTCGACGACCGTCTCCTCGGCCTCTACGGCAACTTCCTCGGCGGCTTCGGCCACCGGAGCCGCGGCGGCAGCCGCCGCGGGAGCCGCTGCCGACGCCGACGGTGTCTTCACCTTCGCCTTCTTCGGCGGTGCCGAGACGCGTTGCGTCGTCTTGTCCTCACCAGCCGGGGGACCGAGGTGGACCACCGCCTCCTCGATCGTCTCGGCCGTCACGCCGGCGTGGAACTTCTCCCAGACGCCGGTGCGGCGGAACAGGGAGCGCACGGTGTGGCTGGGCGTCGCTCCCTCGTTAAGCCAGTACAGCGCCCTGGCCGCGTCCACCCGGACGACCGCCGGCTCCGTGCGCGGATTATAGATCCCGAGCTTCTCCACCGGAGGACCGTCTCTGGGGCCGGATTCGTCGGCGACCACGATTCGGTAGTAGGGCTGCTTCTTGCGGCCCATTCTCTTCAGTCTGATCGTTGCTGGCATCTGGTTGTTGCCTGTCTCTTGTTGTCCTGTAAGTCGTTTCTTCTCAGTTGGAAGGGCCGCCGAAACCGGCGCCGCCATCACCCCCGGGAAGCCCGCCGCCCGGCAGGCCTCCACCAGGAAGCCCGCCGCCGGGCAGCCCGCCCGGAAAACCGCCGGGAAGACCCTTCCCGGCCAGCATCGGTCCCAGCTTCCCCATGTCCTTCATCATCTTCTGCATTTCCTTGAACTGCTTGAGCAGCCGGTTCACCTCGTGCACCGGCCGCCCGGAGCCGCGCGCGATTCGCGCCCGCCGCGAGCCGTTAAGGACCTTCGGCCGGCGGCGCTCCTCAGGCGTCATCGAGAGGATGATCGCCTCGATGTGGCCGATCCGCTTCGGGTCCACCTGCACGCCGTCGAGCATCTTCGGCTTGACGCCGGGAATCATCTTCAGCAGCCCCTCGAGCGGGCCCATCTTCTGAAGTTGCTTGAGCGACTGAAGGAAGTCCTCCAGGTCGAACTCGCCTTTCCCCAGCACCTTCTTCTCGAAGCGCTGCGTCGCTTCCACGTCGATCGTCTGCTGCGCCCGCTCCACGAGGCCGACGATGTCCCCCATCTGGAGGATGCGTCCGGCCATCCGGTCCGGATCGAAGACCGTGAGGTCCTCCATCTTCTCGCCGACGCCGACGAACTTGATCGGCACACCGAGCACGCCGTAGATGGAGAGCGCGGCGCCTCCGCGCGCATCTCCCTCCATCTTCGTAAGCACGACCCCCGTGAGCCCTACGGCATCGTGGAAGCCCTCGGCGATCCGCACCGCCTCCTGTCCCGTCATCCCGTCGGCGACGAGCAGCACCTCGTGGGGCTTCGCCTCCGCCTTGACGGCGCGGAGCTCCTCCATGAGCGCCTCGTCCGCCTGAAGGCGGCCCGCCGTGTCGAGCACGACGTGCGTGAGCCCTTCGACCCGCGCCCTCTCCACCGCGGAGCGCGCGACCCGAGCCACGTCCGTCTCCTCTGCCTCCCGGGCGACCGGGACGTCGAGCGAGGCGCCCAGCGTCTGCAGCTGCTCACCCGCCGCCGGCCGGTAGGGGTCGCACGCCACCAGCAGCGGCCGCCGGCCCTCCCGCTGGATTCGGCGCGCCAGCTTGCCGGCCGTCGTCGTTTTCCCTGAACCCTGCAGACCGACCAGCATGGTCACGGTCGGCGGCACGGTCGCGGAAGCCAGCTTCGGGCTCCCCTCACCGAGCAGCGCGACCAGCTCGTCGTGCACGATCTTGACGATCTGGTCGCCGGGGCTCACCGACGAGAGGACGTCCTGCCCGAGAGCCTGCTCCTCGACGCGGTCGAGGAAATCGCGGGCGACCTCGTAGTTGACGTCTGCCTCCAGGAGTGCTCGTCGCACTTCCCGCAGGCCCTTCTTCAGCATCTCCGGCGTGATGACGCCGCGCTGCCGGAAGGTCCCCAGGACGCTGTCCAGTCGATCGCTGAGCCGTTCGAACACCTGTCCGCTGTCTGTGGATCGGGTGACTGCCGGTAGGACGCCCTCCGGCCGGTGTACCTCCGGCCGGAACCGGTGGCAAATTAGCCTTTAAGTGTAGGCTGTGAGAGGGAATTCGGCAACGTCCCCCGTGACTCCGATCACGGGGTCAGTGCTCGATCTCGAAGCGAACGACATCCGGCACGCCGCCGCGATCGCTGACGGCGGCCCAAACGGTGTTTCCCCGGATCGAGGGGAGGGGTCGGGTGCGGAAGCCGGGCGGCGCGTTGACCTGGCCCAGGTAGCGGCCATCGGGCTCGAAGACGTCGAACACGATCGACTCCCGCCAGTCCCGGACCGTCGGCAGCCGATCGCCGGTCTCGGGACCGGCCACGGCGTCTGAGCCCGCCGTATCGGAATCCGCCCCCGGGTCGGCGCTACCCTCGTCACTTCCGGCCGCAAACTCTCCCGTCAGCTCGGCAGGTTGGTGCAGCTGGACCCAGATCCGGCCGTCCGCGTCGGTGAACAGGCCCTTGAACGGCGGCTTCTCTTCGGGAACGACCGGCCCCCGCCACGTCCACCGGTAATCGATTTGCCTCGCCCGCCTGTCGATGTCTCGAACGTACGTGAAGCGTTCGTCCCGGGACGCCGGCACAGGCGTGTACTCCCGCTCGATCCTGACGATGCTGCCGTCCGGCTTGGCGACCTGGAGCGCGTAGCGGTCCGAGATCGCCGTCACGACGTCTCCCGACGGGGAGGGCGCCCAGTAGGCTCTCGGGGTGAGAGGGATCGGGAATCTCACGGTATCACCGCCGGACGGCGACGCCACCGCCAGGCTCGGCGAAACGTAGTCGATCTCGTGGTCCGGGATCGTATCCTCGATCGATCCGTCGCTCCCGTACCGCACGAGGCCCTCATTCCACTCTTCAGCAGGCTCGTCCGGGTTGTAGACGACCCGAGTGTAGAGTCGATCCTGCGCGTCCGAGATGAGCGGAAGGGGACTGTAGACGCCCGATGGGTGCGGCCATCGCTCCAGAAAGACCCCGCGCGGCGAGTAGACGACCAGCTGGGAGCGCCTCGGATCGCGGATCACGACGCGTCCGTCGGAGAGCACCGCCACGCCGTTCGGCTGTGAGTAGTGGCCCGGCTCGCCGAGCGGCACGACGAAGGAACGCACGTATCGACCGTTTCGATCGTGCAGCCGCACCGCCGGCGTCTCGCCATCCACCACGTACACGTCGCCGTTCGGTCCGCCCGAGAGCGCGGTCACCGAGCGGAGCCCGTCGACCGTATCCGCCGGGTTCGCCGCGATCCTCGCCCGCTCGACGAGCCTTGCCGGGCCGCCCCAGGCGCTCCCTGCCACGGTGCGAACGACCGTCGTGTCGCCGCGCTCGTAACTGACGGCTTCCCAATCGCTTCCTGAGCATCCGGCAAGGAGCGCGACAGCTCCGGCCAACGCTACCAGCGTGTTCGGTTTTCTCGTCATCTTCAACGTCGGGGCTCGTTCAAACGGTTGCGGCGTTTCGGGCGTCCAGGAAAATCGTCTGGTCTCGTGCCGAACCGACCGAGACGTACCGGATCGGCGTCTGGGCCACCTCTTCGATCCTTCGCAGATACCGTCGCGCGTGATCCGGAAGATCGGGGAACCGACGCGCTTCGGCTGTGGATGTCAACCAGCCGGGCAGCGTTTCGTAGATCGGGGTCACCCGAGCCAGATCTCTGGCGGCATCCGGGAAGCCGTCGAAGTGTCGGCCGGCGAGCTCGTAGTCGAACGCCAGCCGAATCCGGTCAAAGCTGTCCAGCACGTCCAGCTTCGTGACCGCGAGCGCGGTGAGGCCGTTCACGCCGGCGGCGTAACGCACCACCGTACCGTCGAACCAGCCCGGCCGTCGCGGGCGGCCGGTAGTCGCTCCGAACTCGCCACCCAGATCGCGGAGTCGGTCGGCCTCATCCCCCTGCAGCTCCGTCGGCAGGGGCCCATTGCCGACGCGCGTCGTATACGCCTTGACGACACCCAGGACCTCGTCGATCATCGTCGGTCCGATCCCCACACCGGAGGCCGCACCTCCCGCGGTGGTCGATGAGGACGTCACGTAGGGGTAGGTGCCGTGATCGATGTCCAGGAGCGCTCCCTGGGCGCCTTCCAGCAGGACGCGTCCTGCGCCCGAGATGTCGGACCGGATCTCGGCGCCGACGTCCGTCTTCAGCCTCAGGATCTCGGGTGCTACCTCGCGCAACGACTCCAGCACCTCCTCGGGCCGGACGCGCACGTCCGCCTCCAGCGAGGCCAGGATCGAGTTGGCCGCGGCGGTTCCCTGCCGCACCACGTCGACGCAACGGGTCAGGTCGGCCAGATCGCCGACGCGAAGACCGATGCGAGCCGCCTTGTCCCGATACGCCGGACCGATTCCCCGGCCGGTGGTGCCGATCGCCTTCCCGCCGCGGGTGGACTCCTGCGCGGCATCGAGCTGTTTGTGGTACGGAAGGACCAGGTGTGCCCGGCTGCTGATCCCGACCCGGCCCTCCAGGTCCAAGCCCCGTTCGATGAGCGCGTCACGCTCCTCGAGGAAGGTCCACGGATCCAGGACGACGCCGTTGCCGAGCAGGCAACGAACATCCGGGTAGAGGACGCCCGAGGGAATGAGGTGGAGGATGAACTCCTCCTCTCCCACGTGGACGGTGTGGCCGGCGTTCGCGCCCCCCTGGTAGCGAGCCACGATCGTGGCCTGCTCGGCCAGGACGTCGATGATCTTGCCCTTCCCTTCATCTCCCCACTGCGCACCGACCACGGCGACGCAGCGGGCGCCGTCACCGAACACGCTCACCTCCCACCGCCGCCGCGGACTCGGGTTCATCGGCGATGCCAGACGGCAGCAACGCGGCCCGCGCCAGGGCCGCCAGCACCTTCTCTCGGACCTCCTCCCTCGGCGGGAGCAGCGGCGGGCGCGGGACTCCGCCGCGGTAGCCCAGCACGTCCAGGGCATGCTTGATGCCCGGCACGCCCGTCCCGCCCACCACGGCACGGTTCAGCGGACCCAGGATCTCCTGTGCCCTCCCCGCCTCCGCCGCCCGACCCGCTCTCCAGGCCTGTATCACCGCGCAGCTCTCGCCGGGTGCGATCAGAGCGACCGCCAGGATCCCGCCCGTCACCCCGAGCTCGAGTCCCGCGTACAGGTGCGATCCGCTGCCGACGAGCACCGATGCGCGATCGGCGCAGGCCTCGGTCAGCGCGCCGAGGTTCTTGAGATCCCCGGAGGAATCCTTGATGCCGACGATGTTGGGGTGCTCCACCAGCCGGCCGACCAGATCCGGCACGAGATCGACGGGCACGAACTTCGGCACGTGGTACAGGATCACGGGCACCGGCGAGCGCTCGGCAACCTCCAGGAAATGCTCCCGCAGTGCCTCTGGCGTCATCTGGGACCGGAAATAGGACGGCGGCCGCACCAGCACCGCCTCCGCGCCTCGCTCCGCCACCAGCTGGCAGGCGCTCACGGTGCCTCGGGTGGACTCCATCCCCGTGCCGACCACCAGGAGGAGATCCGCCGGCAGGGCGGAGCGGCCGAGGTCCACGAGCCGCGCCAGCTCCTGAAGCTCCAGAAGCGGCGCCTCTCCCGTGGAGCCTCCCACAACGACCCCCGCGATCGGATGCTCGGCCCACTTCCGCAGATTGGTCGTGAACGCCTCGGCATCCAAGTCGAAGCTCGACGGCTGAAACGGGGTGGTGACCGGGAGGAGTATGCCGTTCAGCATCGCGCAACAGTCAGCGTGGGACTCCTCGCGGGCTCAGCCATCGCTCGGAAAGTATTCGCGGGACACGAAGTCGGCGTCCTTTGGCGGTGGCTCGCCGGTGGCGAGCGTCTGCAGCTGAAGCTCGAAGTCTGCAGGGTTGGTCGCGACCTGCTTCGCGGCCTCGTAGCCCACCACACGTTCCGTGACCAGGCTCGTCAGGTGCTGGTCGAAGGTCTGCATGCCGTACGCGTCCCCCTCCTGCATGAGGCGAAGGATCGTCTGCTGGACCTCGCCCTGAAGGATGGCATCCCGGACCGCGGCCGTCCCCACCAGCACCTCCACCGCGGGGATCCTGCCGCCGTCCAAGCGACTGAGGAGCCTCTGCGAAACGATCGCGCGCAGGCTGTCTGCGAGACGGCGGCGGACGAGTGCGTCCTTGAAATCCGGAAACATCGAGAGGATGTGAGTGATAGCCCCAACCGCCGTGTTGGAGTGCATCGTCGAGATCACGAGGTGGCCCGTCTCGGCGGCTTCGAATGCCGTCTCATAGGTCTCCAGGTCCCTCATCTCACCAATGAGGATCACGTCCGGGTCTTGGCGGAGGGCCGCCCTGAGCCCGGTCCGAAACGAATCGGTGTCGAGCCCGATCTCACGCTGAGTCACGGTGCTCTGGATGTTGTCGTGCCAGTACTCGATCGGATCCTCGAGCGTGATGATGTGCCTCATCCGGTTCCGGTTGACCCAATCGATCATCGCCGCCTGACTGGTGGTCTTCCCCTGACCGGTGGCTCCCGATACGAGCACGAGCCCATCGGGCTGGCCGGCGATATCGGCGAGAACGGCCGGCAGGTGGAGCTCGGCGAAACCGGGGACCTCCCAGGGGATCACGCGCATCACGATCATGTAGCGGCCGCGCTGCTTGAGGACGTTGACGCGAAAGCGCGCGACATCCTTCATCTCCCAGGCGAAGTCGTAGTCGGTGATCTCCTCGATCCCGGCGTGCACCTTCTCAGAGAGGATGAGGGCGGCGAGGCCACGCACTTCCTCCTCCGTCAGCGGGTCCTCGGAGAGCTTGACCAGGTCGGCTTTGATACGGGCCCGGAAGACGTCGCCGGACTTGATGTGCAGGGTGGCGGCGCCCTTTTCGACGGCCGCTCGAATGAGAGTCTCCATCATGGGATGATTGCCTTTTCGGAGTGTCCTGGCAGATGGCCGCGGGAGCTCACGTCGTCAGTACCCGAGTCGCTTGTCGACCAGATTCTCGAGCGGGAGGTCCGCCAGGTAGTTGCCGATGTTTCGGATCATCAGCTCCGTCTGGCGGTCCCAGAACCGTTGGGAGGTTCCGCCGATGTGCGGTGTGATAAGAACGTTGTCCAGTTCCCATAGTGGGCTGTCGGAAGGCAGCGGCTCCTCGCAAAACACATCTAGCCCGGCGCCCCGCAGCCGGCCCGCACCCAGCGCGGCGGCCAGGGCCTCTTCATCAAGGATGCGCCCACGCGCGACGTTGATCAAGACGGCGGAGCGCGGCATCAGGGCGAGCTCCCGCTCGCCGATCAGGCCCGTAGTCTCGGACGTCTCCGGCACGGTAAGGACGACATAGTCGCTCTCGCTCAGCAGTTCATCCAGGCCGCTCGCCCCCGAGACCCACTCCACCTCGTCGGGCCGCTCGCCCGCCGCCGGCTCGCTGCGGCGGAGAGCCCAGACCCTCATGCCCAGCGCGTGGGCGCGGCAGCCGAGAGCGCGACCTATGCCTCCATATCCCACGATTCCGACCACAGCACCCGCCAGCTCCGTCACGCCTCCGGCCGGGCCCACGATGGCCTCCCTGCGCCATTCCCTGGCCCGCATCCCGGCCACGGCCCCGTCCAGGCCGCGGGTGAAGTAGATCATCATCGCCAACGCCTGATCGGCCATCGGCTCGGCGTAGATGCCGGCAGAGTTGGTGAGCAGGAGCTCGCTCTCGAGCATCTCCGGAAAGAGGGAGCCTCCGACTCCCGCGGCCCCCGAGTGTACCCAGCGTAGCCGCCTCGCCTCCCGGAAGGCGTCGCGGGCGATCCCGAAGCCGAAGTAGACCTCGGCGTCGGCGATCCCCTCCAGGACGGGCCCCGGCGTCGCGGGCGGCCCGTCTCCCGTGGCGTCGATCTCGTGCTCGACGGTCCGAACCGTCCACCCGTCGCCCAGCGCCTCCCGGACCCGCGCGACGGAGTCGGCCGGCATCGACCAGTGCGGCTGGCTGGTCGAGTACATCCAGATCAGGAGCTCAGGCAAGGCGGATCATTCGAGCGAGAACGCGCGCACGCCCTCGGTTCCGGCCAGACGCCCCAAGAGTTGACGCTTCGCTTCCTCGGCGCCGGTGATCGTGTACACGTACTCCGCCCCTTCGGCGCTCCGCTTCATGCTGAGAGGCTGAGCACGGATGCCGAGGTCGGCCAGAAGATCGGCGACGGGATCGGCCGCTGCCTGAGGACCGGAGAAGGCAACGCGGAGCGTGCGCTCGGCCCGCGCCCGGAGCACACGGTCCTCGATCCTTCCGATCAAGAACAGCACCAGAAACACGAGGATGGCGGCCCCGATCGCCTCCACGTAGGCCCGAATCCCCACCGTGATGCCGATCGCGGCGACGACCCACAGGGTAGCCGCCGTGGTGAGCCCCAGCACGTTCCCCCGAGCCACCAGGATCGTGCCGGCACCGATGAACCCGATCCCCGACACGATCTGGGCGGCGATGCGCCCCGGATCGGACCTGGCGAGCCCGTGCGTTGCGAATTCCGCCCCGGCGATGCCCAGCGACGCCTCGGTGAGAAGTGTGGCGCCGACGCAGATGAGAATGTTCGTGCGAAGGCCGGCCGGCTTGCCCGCGAGCTCTCGCTCGAGGCCGACCAGCGCCCCAAGCGCTGTGGCCAGCGCGAGGCGGCCAAGCACCGGGAACCGAAACGCCTCGATCCACGCCGGCAGCTGGTCCAGAAAACTCTCCATCAATCCGGCTCCATCCCTTCGTGCGTCACTCCGACCCGATGCCCTCGAGGATCACTCCGACCCGACCCGGCGAAGGCCCATGCGGTCGTACGCCTCCGCCATCACGGGCCTAGCGATCGCCCGTGCCCGCCCGGCGCCCTCGCTCAGGATCTCCCGGATCAGCCTCGGCTTCGCCCGCAGCTCGTCGGCGCGATCGCGGATCGGCGCGAGATTCTCCGCTATGTTGTTGGCCAACGTGAGCTTACAGTCCACGCAGCCGATCTCGGCCGTCTGGCAGCGGGCCTCGATCTCCTCCCGTTCCGCCGTCGTCGAAAACGCGCCGTGGAGCGAGAAGATGTTGCACACGTGAGGGTTACCGGGATCATCACGGCGTTTCCTCGCCGGATCCGTGACCGCCGTGCGGATGACGGACGCCAGCTCGTCGGGCGTGGCCAGCAGAGGGATGATGTTGTCCTGGGACTTCGACATCTTGGCCACGCCGTCGAGCCCGAGCACGCGCCGGCCCGGACCGATGATCAGGGCGTCGGGCTCGGGAAAATACTCTCCGAAGCGGCCGTTCCACCGCCTCGCGATCTCGCGCGTGAGCTCCAGGTGTTGGCGCTGGTCCTCCCCGACCGGGACGTACTCCGCGAGGTAGAGGAGGATGTCGGCGGCCTGCAGAACCGGGTAGTTCAGGAGGCCGGCGCTCACCGACTCGACCCGCTCGGACTTGTCCTTGAACTGAGTCATCCGGCCGAGGTCCCCGAGCGGCGTCACCGTGTTGAACAGCCACTGGAGCTCGACGTGCTCGGGCACGTGTGATTGGACGAAGAGGATGCAGCGATCGGGCTCGAGCCCGCTGGCCACCAGGGACACGGCGACGTCGAACACCCGCTCGGGCAGCTCGTCGACCTGATACGGAATCGTGATGGCGTGCAGGTCCACGATGCAGTAGATGCACTCGTAGTCGTCGGTGAGATCCACCCAGTTCTTGACCGCACCCAGGTAGTTGCCGAGGTGGACTTCCCCTGACGGCTGTATCCCGCTGAACACGCGTTTTCTTTCGGTCGTCATGGCTTCGGAAGGAAACGGATTTCGGGGCCCGCTCGATCGCCTGGAGGAGTCGGAAGAGCCCGGCTAAGTTATTCCGCCCCAACGACCGTAGCAAGCAAGGATACCGCTCTTACGCCGAGTGCGTGGAGAGGAAGACGATGGACTGGAATCTGGGCCAGGAAGACCGCGGGCTGCTCGAGGCCGCCCGGGAGGCTGCCGACCGGGCTGGACGGGTGCACCGGGCGCGAGCCGGCGGCGCCGGATCCCTGACGTGGGAGGAGAAGGGCACCTCCGATTTCGTCACCGAGGTGGACCGGGAGGCGGAGCGGGCGATCGTCGAGACGCTGCTGGGCCGCTTCCCGGAACACGAGATCCTCGCCGAAGAGGAGGCGACCGACGCCGGCTCCGCGAAGGACGGCCCGACGCTTGACGGATCCGTTGGATCAGGTAACTCGTCGGCGGCGCCCGAGATCCGCTGGGTCATCGATCCACTGGACGGGACGACGAACTGGCTGCACGGTTACCCGGAGTACGCGGTCTCGATCGCCGCCGTGGACTCCGCCGGCTTGCGGCTTGGCGTGGTACTCAACTCGGCGACCGGCGAGCTGTTCGAGGCGGTCCGAGGAGGCGGGGCCCGGAGCGCCGGCCAGCCGATCCGAGTCTCCGACGTGTCCGAGCTCCGCCTCGCCCTCGTGGGAACCGGCTTCCCGTTCAAGAACCTGCAGGTGTTCGCCCGCTATCTGGACTCGTTCGACCGGGTGCTCCGTTCGACGAGCGGGATCCGGAGAGCGGGATCGGCGGCTTTGGACCTGTGCAACGTGGCATGCGGACGGTTCGATGCGTTCTGGGAGCTGGCCCTGATGCCGTGGGACTTCTCGGCCGGCATCCTGATCATCCGGGAGGCGGGTGGTCTGGTCGAGCGGGTCCGCGTGCCCCGAGGCTCGGAGCGCCTCGACGTCGACCCGGGCGCCGAGTCCGGTGAGCCGCTGTGGCCGGGCGGCGTCCTCACGGCCAATCCCGCTCTCTTTCCCGAGTTCCGCGAGCTGATCCTCCCGGACGAGTGACCCGGATTCCGTGACCCGCCTGGGCAGCGTCTGCGTCTTCGCCGGGTCGAGCCCCGGAGCCAGACCCGAGTACGCGGCAGCGGCTCGGGCGCTCGGGCGGGCGCTGGCCGACGAGGGGATCTCCGTCGTCTTCGGCGGAGGCAGCGTCGGCCTCATGGGCATCCTCGCCGATGAGGTGCTGGCGCGGGGCGGTCCCGTGATTGGCGTGATTCCGCGGGCGCTGTTCGAACGGGAAGTCGGGCACGACGGCCTCACCGAGCTTCGGGTCGTCGAGTCCATGCACGAGCGAAAGGCTCAGATGGCCGATCTGGCCGACGCCTTCATCGCCCTCCCCGGCGGCATGGGCACCCTGGAGGAACTGTTCGAGACGCTGACCTGGGGTCAGCTCGGCTACCATGACAAGCCTTGTGGGATCCTGAACATCTCGGGCTATTGGGACGGCATGCTCGCCGCGCTGGACCGGGCCGTCGGCGAGCGCTTTCTGGCCGCCGAGCACCGGCGGATGCTCCTCGTCGAGGAAGAACCCGCTGCTCTCCTGGAGCTCCTGCGGAGGTACGAGCCACCGCGGGTTGAAAAATGGCTCGGCCGGGAGGAGCAGCTGTGAAGCCCTCGCGGGCCGTCATCCTCGCGGAGGGCCTCTTCGACATGGAGTGGGCGAAGACCGCAGCCTGCATCATCCGGTATCGGCCCGATAGTGTCGCCGCCGTCCTGGATTCCACGCAGGCGGGACGCGACGCCTCTGAGATCCTCGGCTTCGGCCGCGGGATCCCGGTACTCTCCCGACTGTCCGAAGCGTCGACGCTCGATCCCCCTCCCGATGCTCTTCTACTCGGGATCGCGCCCCAGGGAGGAGAACTCCCCGAAGAGTGGCGCCCCACGATCGCCGAAGCGATCCGGGACGGGCTGGACATCTGGAGCGGCCTCCACGTCTTCCTCCTCGACGACCCCGAGTTCGCACAGCTGGCCAAGGAGCACGGCGTCACGCTCCACGACGTTCGTCGCCCGCCGGCGGGCCTGCCGGTGGCGACCGGCCGTGCGCGCGAAACCGGTGCGCTCCGCATTCTCACGGTCGGGACGGACTGCAATGTGGGGAAGATGACCGTAGCGATGGAGCTTGTCCGGGAGCTTGCCGGGCGCGGCCTTCGAGCAGAGTTCGCGGCTACGGGTCAGACCAGCATCATGATCAAGGGCCGGGGAATCGCCGTCGATGCCGTCGTCTCCGACTTCGTCGCCGGAGCGGCCGAGTGCCTGGTCCTCGACGCGGACCCGTCAGCCGACGTGATCGTCGTCGAGGGCCAGGGCTCGCTGGTACACCCCGGGTACTCGGGCGTCACCCTCGGCCTTATGCACGGCGCCCTGCCTCAGGCGCTCGTCCTGTGCACGAAGCCCGAGCGGAAGACCATCTACGGCGGCCATCACGATTGGGTGAAGATCCCGCCGCTGGACGAGGTGGTCCGCCTCCACGAGGACGCGATGGCGTGGGTGTGTCCGGAGGAGCGCGTGCGCGTCGTCGCGGTCGCCTGCAACACGCATGGAATGTCGGAGGCGGAGGCCCGGCGGGAGATTCGAAATGCCGAGGAGCTTACCGGCCTCCCTGCAACCGACCCCATCCGGTTCAGCGCCGCCTTGCTGGCCGATGTGATCCTGCCGCGTGCGCGCGATGCACGGCCCGGGGAATGGCGATAGAATAGGTCCGTCCATCAACTCGACTTCATCATCAATGCCAATTGGAAACATCATAGAGATCATGACGAGATCCCGTTCGGCGCTTCCGGTACTATCCTTCCTCACGCTTCTCGTTCTCTACGGCCTGTCCGGCTGCAGCTCCGAGCCGACCGCCCCGGAGCGCGACGAAGCCGACCTCTCCATCACCAAGTCCGACGCCGCCGACCCCGTGACGATCGGAGACGAGATCGTCTACACGATCACCGTCTTCAACGGCGGGCCGGATGGCGCGACGCAGGTTGAGCTGACGGATGGCGTGCCCTCGGGCACCAGCTTCGTGTCGGCCAATCCGTCGCAGGGAACATGCGCGAACGCGAACGGGACGGTGACCTGTACCCTCGGGAGCCTGGCCAGCGGCAGCAGCGTGACGATCACGCTCAGGGTCACCGCGACGCTGGGCGGAGAGGTGAGCAACACCGCTTCGGTGAGCGGCGACGAGGACGATCCCAACAGCGGCAACAACAGCGCGACGGAAACCACGACCGTAGAGCTCGACCCGGCCGACCTCTCGCTGACCAAGGAAGATGAGGGTGCGGTACTGCCGGGTGCCGACATCGTCTACACGATCACGGTCCGGAACGACGGACCGGGCGACGCAACGAACGTCCAGGTCACCGACGACGTTCCCGAGGGGACGACCTTCGTCTCGGCAGTCGCCTCGCAGGGTTCCTGCGCCGAGGCGGGCGGCACCGTGACCTGCGATCTCGGAAGCCTGGCGGACGTTGCCACCGCGACCGTCACGCTCACGGTCGGGACGGAGGCGGCGGGCCTGGTGGAGAACACGGCCACCGTCTCGGCCATCGAGCCGGATCCGAACGAGGTCGACAACTCGGATACCGAGATCACCAATGTGGTGAGCGTGACCACGGACCTGGCTATCACGAAGGTCGCGGAACAGGATCCGGTGGCTCCCGGCGAAGAGATCGTCTACGTGATCGGCGTGAGGAACCGGGGACCCAGCGATGCGGGCGCCGTCCGGGTCACGGACGACTTGCCCGAGGGCACCACGTTCGTCTCGGCCGAGGCGTCGCAGGGCGCCTGCTCCGAAGAGGGCGGCACGGTTACCTGTAACCTCGGGGGGCTCGATTTCCTTTTTGACGCGACCGTGACCCTCACCGTGGAGGCCGGCGACGCTGGCGCAGTCATCAACACGGCCATCGTGTCCGGCGCTGTCCAGGACACGGTCGAGAGCAACAACACGGCCTCCGATACCACCACCGTCACGCCGCTGGCCGACCTGTCGGTCGACAAGGACGATGAAGCGGATCCTGTCGAAGTGAGCAACAACATCGTCTACACGCTCGTGGTGACGAACCTCGGACCGAGCACCGCCACCGACGTCGTGGTCACCGACTCGTTGCCTGACACCACGGACTTCGACGAGTTCACCACCACGGATGGCGTCTGTGACGACCGGCAAAACGTCGTCACGTGCGAGGTCGCGCAGCTGGCTCCGGGCGACACTGTGCGGATTACCATCGAGACGACGACCGAACAGACCGGGTTCGTGAACAACCTGGCTCTCGTGACGAGCTCCGTCGCCGATCCGGACCTCGAGAACAACACGGACAGAGCGGGCACGAATGTCACGGGCCTGCAGGCCGACTTGTCGATCACCAAGACAGCTCAGGCGAACCCGGTCACCGTCGGCAACAACATCGTCTACGCGATCGACGTCCTCAACAACGGACCCGACGACGTCACCGATGTCACCGTCACGGACGTGGTGCCGGCGGGAACGACCTTCGTGAGCGCCACCGTGAGTC
Organism: uncultured Gemmatimonadales bacterium; assembly: GCA_947259585.1. Taxonomy (GTDB): domain Bacteria; phylum Gemmatimonadota; class Gemmatimonadetes; order Palauibacterales; family Palauibacteraceae. The sequence goes on from CAMYMV010000006.1 coordinate 20,364, forward strand.
CGGGCTCATGCGGCCTGGGCGGCGGGGTCGTCACCTGTGACATCCCCACATTGCCCAGCGGCGTGGGCACAACGATCACGCTAACGCTGCAGGCCGATCAGGTAGGGGACGTGACGAATACGGCGACGGTGAGCCCGCCGCCGGATGCGGAGGATCCGGTCTCGGGCAACGACTCTGACTCGGAGACCGTCACCGTCGACCCGTAGAGGAGACCATCAAGTCCAACCAACGACCACCGCGCGTGAAGAACGCCGAATCGTCGGACGCCGGGCGCGGCTGAGGTCCGCTGCGAGGGGCCGGAGGGATTCCGCGACAAGCGATTCAGGGCGACGGCGGCGAGACCCCGCAGCAAAGCGAGGAGGCTCGCCGCCCAAAGCCCGTAAAGCGAGCGTGGGACCCTTCGGCCCCACCCAAGGAGAACCCTAGCCGCGCTCCTCTTCCACGATCTCGGCGTCCTGAACCTCTTCGCCCCCCTCCAGCACCTTGAGCTCCGCCTCCTCCACGTCATCAGGGGCCGGAGGCAGCAAGCCCATGTCCCGCTTCAGCTCCAGAAGCCGATCCTCCACGTCCGGTGTGGCCGCGGCCAGCAGGTCGAGCTCGCGCGCCAGATCGTCGCCTTCTAGCTCCTCGGTGACCTCGGCGGCCGCGATGGCCCGGCGCTCCTCGGTCTCGATCTTGTCGGCCATCTGATCGAAGGCCCGGAAGGCGCTGCGGTCCTGAAGGCCGGTGATCGTCTCGTGAATGCGCCGCTGTGCCTGCGCACGCTTCTGCTTCGCGATCAGGAGGTTCTTCTTCCGCTTCGCCTCCTCGATCTTCGCGTTCAGCTGGCGCAGCGAGTCCTTGAGGCGCTCCGTGTCCTCCCGGTGCCTTTCCCACTGCGTCTGGAGCTCCTGGGCGTGGTTGGCGTGCTCCTGAGCCCGCAGAAGCGCCTGCTTGGCCAGGTCGTCCCGGTCCTCGCGCACGGCCAGGCGGGCTCTCTTCTCCCAGTCCACGGCCTGACGCCGCTCTTCCTCGACCTGAGCCCTCAGCTTGCGCTCGTCCGCGATCGCGACGGCCACTTCCTGCTTCGCCTGTGCGAGCTGCCGCCGCATGTCCTCGATGATCTGCGTCAGCATCTTCTCGGGGTTCTCGGCCCGAGCGATCAGATCGTTGAGGTTGGAGCGGATCAGCCGCGAGAGTCTATCGAACAATCCCATCGGAAGGTCAGTCCGTTTCGAGGTTCTGTTTGTAGGACGAAAGCGCGAGGGCGATGCTCTCAACCGAGGCCTGAAACTCGGAGAAGTCCAGGTCCGCCAACTCCAGCGTGTCGCTGAGCAGGATCTGCCCGTTCTCCAGGCCGTAGGCGCCGTGGACCACCTCGGTCGCGTTCAACTCGAGGAGCCGGCCGTAGAGCTTACGCTGCTCCTCCTCGTCCTCGGGCGCTCGCTGCACGTCGGAACGGAGGACGATAACTGGCGGCGCGTGATTCACCAAGATCGCCGGCAGCTGCTCCTCCTCGCCCGCGCTCGGATGGACCGCCCAGATGCCCTCCCCGATCTCCTCGTAGTCCAGCTCGGTTCGGATCAGGTAGCTCTCCAGGTCTTCAAGGCCGATCATGTGCTTGTATCCTCTCCAGCGCTCGGCGCCGTCGCTCAGCGCCACCAGCTGCTCGGAAGTCCCCGTCGGGGCCTCCAGCGCCCGCTTCTCCCCGGATTTCTCGATCGACGCCGCGATGGCGCGGGCAATCGGTCCGAGAACGAACATGATGAACAGAATGGCGAGGATGAACGTCATTCCCCGCTCCTGGTTTCCGTACGAGCCGCCCGCCATCGGGGTTTCGCGGGCGATGATCTTCGCAAGCGGAAACGTTAACGCACAATCAGGCGGCGATCAACGCGTTCCCGATCCCACGGCGGAGTTCTCCAGGCTTCAGGTGCAGCTTCCGGAGGCTCGGCTGGCGCCGGAAGGAATGTAGCGCGGCCTATGAGAACTGAGTAAAGAAAAGCCCCATCCTGGTTGGATGGGGCTTCCCTTAGGAGGTGTGCCTCTCCCTCAACGCGCGAGGAAGGGTTGGGCGAGGAGGCCGAAGCAGGCCTCCTCGCGCTGTTATCCGACTACTGCCACTGGAAGGTTTTACCAGCTACCGCGCCGATCTCCAGTCCGTCGTCCGTGCCGTCCTTCCGCTCCGCACCGTCGTCTGCCGTGATCGTGAAGCAGTACAGAACATCAGTGAACGGGGTGAGGTTCGCCGCCGTGAACAGGACGTCGAAGTCGCCGCCGCCGGCGTTGACCTCGGTCGTGACATCCACGATCACCGTAGCGCCAGTCGCGTCGTCGTTGCCGCCTTCCGGCGTCACCAGCACGTCGTCTTCGTCGACGAGATCCTCACCGCCAGCATCGCAAGTATTTAGTCCTGCGACGCTGAATGCCGTCACCTGGACGACCGCACTCGTGACGGCCGTGCCGTCGCCGTTGCGGTCCACCACGCTCGCGTCGAGAACGAACTCGACCGTCGCGGCGTTCGAGCTGTTCAGGCCGGTGATCCCACCGAAGCCGATGATCGGCTGGTTCGTGTCGATAATGACCGAGTACGAGGCCGTTGACACGTTGTTCTCGACCTGAGCCTTGTCGGGCACGCTATGCGTGAGCGCGTAAGTGCCGTCATTGTTGCCGTCGCAGGCGTAGGTCAACCCGGCGTCGGCGGTCTCGTTGCAGATATAGCCCGAGAACATCCCGTCAGCGGCTAGCGTGCCGAAAGCCTGGGCTGTCTGCACCACGAAGTCGTTGAAATCGTCGCCCGGCGAGTCGTCGATCTCGACAAAGACCAGCTCGCCGTCGCCATTGCCATCGGCACACGTGGTCGTGGCTGGATTGGTAGCGGGACCACAGCCGGTGTCCTCCACGCCGGCCCCTGGATCGCCGCTGGCCAGATCCGGGTCGAGCGCCTCGAACATGACGTTCTCGCACAGCGTCTCGTCGAGCGGATCGCCCGGCAACGCGTTGTTCGGATCGCAGCCGCGCAAGTCCGGATCCACGCCGTCGAAGGTCAGATCCGGGTTCCAGACGAACACCGGTGTAGTTGCATCCGGCATGAGCTCGTCGATAACCGGACCGGTGAAGTCCGCTCCCAGCTGGCCGCTGATCACGACCCCGCTCGGCGCGTCGAGCTCGGTGATGAACTCGTCCTCGATCTGGAGGTCCATCGTGCCGTCGCTCAGCTTGTTGCCCAGCAGGTCGCCCACCTCGGCGATCTGGATCGTGTAGGCGTCGACCGGCGCGCCTGCCTCGCCCGTAGCGGCGCACTGGCCGTACGCGGTCGCGAAGGTGTTGAGGCCAAGCGCCTGATCCGTCGTCCCGTCGTCGCCGCACGCGTCATCCTCGGTCAGGTCGGCGACGCCGAAGACGGGCGTGAGGAAGAGCACGAGGTTGCCGACGTCGCCATCCGCGTAGTCCCACGCGGCCAGCACGGTCGTGGTGCCCAGAACCAGGCCCACCCCGTCGTCGTCGACGATGGTATTGCTGTCGTCGCGAAGGTCGAAGTCGCCGTCCGAGAACAGGTTGTTCGTGAAGCCGGCGGCGTTGCCGTCGTTGATCGGGTATTCGTCGTCGATCCATACCTCGCACGGATCGTCGTCGCAGAGCGGAGCGCTGAGGTCGATGTTCCGCTCGTCCCCGCTGTCAAAGAGATCGGAGAAGTCCGAGGTGATGTTCGTGCCGTCGCAGGCCAGCACCTTGTTCGCCCAGACGTTGATGTCAGTGTCCTCCACCGAGTCCTCGTTCCGGGACTCTTCATCGACCCAGGTCGGATCCGACGTCGGAACGTCCCGATAGAGGGCCATCGCCTCGTAAGGCGCCGCGTCGTCCGTAACGGAGCTTGAGGTGGACGTAAAGAGCATGCCCCCGTTGTTGGTAATCGTCACCTCGCAGACGCCACCGAAGTCGTCAAGCGAGGAGTCGAAGAGGATCGGGCACGCATACCAGCTCAGGTCGATGGGTCCACCCCACCAGCCCTGCTCATCCAAGCCGACGACCCGCGGCCCGATGTCGTTGGAGACGACGGCCACTGTGTTTTCGTTTTGGAAGTTGAGGGGGGCAACCCTGGTCGCACTGACCGTGCTGCCGTCCTGCAAGGTCAGTCGGGCCGCGATCGTGTGGTCCCCGTTCTCGAAGCGCCCCATCAGCGTCTGGCCCACGCATTCGCCGATACCTTCGGCGGTGTCGAGCGTGCAGGAGACCTCCTGCACGTCGGCGCTAAAGCCGACAGCTGCCTGACCCGAGAAGGTCTGGCAGGGCACGACGTCGGAATCGACGAGGATGTCCAAGGCAGCGGCCTCGAAGCCACCCGTGTCGTAGCTGATGTTGACGCTGATGAACCGGCGATCGAACGCACTGCCGACCGGGCCCTCGTCGAGCTCGCCGAGCTCGGCGCCATCATCGAACTCGGCGATAGAGATGATGCTAATTTCTGCGGCTTCTGGCGGGGGCGGCGGTGGAGGCGGCGGCGGCTCCGTGATAATCACGTCGTCCGCGCAGCCCGCCAGGCCGATTGCCAGCGCCCCGACAAACAACACCAGGGGGTTGGTAGCTTTCAGCTTCATCATGCACTCCTCCTAAGGGATGCAGTACTGCGGTTCCAATAGTTTATGCGACCTCTATCGGCCGCCCCACGTTGAATCGGTACTGCCTGTAACTGATTTCTACTCCGCGCCCTATTCCCGGGCGAAAGCAGTCGTCACGAAAATATCAGGCCAATGGACAGGGCGACAAGACTACGTGAACGCGCCGGTGACGTATCATTCTCTCCAAGCCGTCGCTGTACGCTCGCTGGCCCTGCTCAGCAGCCCGAAGTTACCCGCAAGTCCCTTATGTAGCAAGGGGCTTCGCTCGACAATAAGGTTCCGTCAGAACAAAAAATTTCCTGCACATCGCAGGTTGAATCGTGAATTGCAACGCTGTACGCACCAGAGCCTCCGTAGCGCTGGGCCACCGCATTGCGGTCGCGGCCAGCCACGATCCGCAGATTCTCGTGCCACATACCGTTGCTATTAGGGACGGGACGGTTTTGAGAGTATCGCATAAGCCAGGCCGCCAGTCAAGGCCAGGAAGGACACTTAGGCCGGTTCGTCTCGCGCCGTATCTTCGCGCCGATTCGGGCCCGGTGTCACAGAATCCGCCGCAAGGACGTTCCAGTGTGGCTGTCATCGGCCGCAGCCACAACCTCCGGCGGTCCCGCCGCCACGATCCGCCCACCGGCCCCTCCTCCCTCGGGCCCCAGATCGATCACCCAGTCGGCCGTCTTGACGACGTCGAGCTGGTGCTCGATGACCAGCACGGTGTTGCCTTTCTCCACGAGCTTGTGCAGGACGCGGAGCAGCAGGCGTATGTCCTCGAAGTGAAGACCGGTGGTGGGCTCATCCAGAATGTAGAGAGTCCGGCCGGTGCTCCGCTTGGAGAGCTCCGTGGCCAGCTTGACCCTCTGGGCCTCACCGCCCGAAAGGGTCGTGGCCGGCTGGCCGAGGTGGATGTAGCCGAGCCCCACATCATGGAGGTAGGCGAGCTTGCGGCGGATCGTCGGCACCGGGTCGAAGAAGGAGAGCGCATCCTCCACGGTCATGTCGAGAACGTCGGCGATGCTCTTCCCCTTATATAGAACCTCCAGCGTCTCCCGGTTGTAGCGCTTCGCGCGACAGACATCGCACGGCACGTACACGTCCGGCAGGAAGTGCATCTCGATCTTGACGAGGCCGTCGCCCCTGCAGGCCTCACAGCGCCCGCCCTTCACGTTGAAGCTGAACCTCCCCGGCGCGTAGCCGCGGATCCGAGACTCGGGTAGCCGGGCGAACATCTCCCGGATCGGTGTGAAAAGGCCCGTGTACGTGGCCGGGTTGGAGCGCGGGGTGCGGCCGATCGGGCTCTGATCCACGTCGATCACCTTGTCGATCTCCTCCATCCCTTCGATCGCCTCGTGATCGCCCGGTACGGCGCGGGCCCGGTAGAGCTCGCGCGCCAGCCTGCGGTAGAGGATCTCCTCGACCAGGGTGGATTTCCCCGACCCCGAGACGCCGGTCACGCATATGAAGAGCCCGAGCGGGAACTCGACGTCGATGTCCTGAAGGTTGTGCTCGCGCGCGCCCCGCACGACCAGCTTCTGATGCCCGTCCGGCGAGCGCCGTCGCTTCGGCACCGGGATGCTCCGATCGCCCCTGAGGTAGGCGCCCGTCAGCGACGCCTCGTGGCCCAGCAGATCCTCCACCGTCCCCGACACGATGACCTCGCCGCCGTGCCGGCCGGCGCCGGGCCCCATGTCCACGACGTAGTCGGCGGAGCGGATCGTCTCCTCGTCGTGCTCCACGACCAGGAGCGTGTTGCCCAGATCGCGAAGCGTTTCGAGCGTGTCCAGCAGACGCCGGTTGTCGCGCGCGTGGAGGCCGATGCTCGGCTCGTCCAGGACGTAGAGCACGCCGACCAGCCGGCTCCCGATCTGGGTGGCCAGCCGGATCCGCTGGCTCTCCCCCCCGGAGAGCGTCTCGGCCGCCCTCGAGAGCGTGAGGTAGCCGAGCCCGACATGCACCATGAAGCGGAGGCGGGAGCAAACCTCCTTGAGGATGGGAGCGACGACTTCCGCCGTCCGGCTGGTGGCTCGAGCGAGCATCTCCTCGAAGAGCTCCAGCGCCTCGTCGATCGGAAGCTCCAGCACGTCGGAGATCCGCCGCCCCCCCACCGTCACGGCCAGGCTCTCGGGCCGCAGGCGGGCACCGCCGCACGCCTCACAGGACGAAGCGACCATGAAGGCTTCGAGCGCCAGGCGCACCCGGTCCGCCTGCGCTTCCCGGTAGCGGCGCGCCGTGTCGGCGACCGCGCCCTCCCAATCCAGCTCCGGGTCGCCCTCCAGAACGGCCTCCCGCTGGGCGTCCTCCAGCTCGCCCCACGGAGTGCCGAGCGAAAACCCGTGCTTTTCGGCCAGGGCCGGCAGGATCCGCCGCCTCAGCCGTCCGGTCGGCCCTCCCCACGGAAGGATGACGCCTTCCATGATGGAGATCGGATCACCCCCCACGATCAGGGAGGGATCGGGCCGCTTCTGAAGGCCGAGGCCGTCGCACTCCGGACAGGCCCCGTACGGCGAGTTGAAGCTGAACTGACGGGGCTCGAGCTCGGGTATGCTCAGCTCGCACGCCGGGCAGGCGTACTGCTCGCTGAACAGGTGCCGCCCATCCTGCGGCGAATCCATCTGCAGCACCTCGACGGTGCCGGCCGCCATCCGGAGCGCCGTGCCCACGGAGTCGGCCAGCCTCTCCCGATCCCGCCCCCGAACGGCCAGTCGGTCGACGACCACCGAGATGTCGTGGCTCGCGCGGCGGTTCAGTCGAGGCGGATCGCTCAGCTCCACCAGCTCGCCGTCCACCCGCGCCCGCACGAACCCCTCCTTGACCGCCTCCTCGAACAGATCGCGGAACTCGCCTTTGCGGCCCCTGACGAGGGGGGCGAGGACCTCGATCTTCGTTCTCTCGGGCCAGGTAAGGACCTGCTCGGCGATCTCGGTGGCCGACTGCGGGCGAACGGGCCGGCCGCAGTTGGGGCAGTGAGGAGTCCCGGCGCGTGCCCAGAGGAGGCGGAGGTAGTCGTGGACCTCCGTGACCGTTCCGACCGTGGAGCGCGGGTTCCGGCTCGCGCTCCGCTGCTCGATCGCGATCGCCGGGGAGAGCCCCTCGATCTGATCGACGTCGGGCTTCTCGAGGACGCCGAGGAACTGCCGGGCGTATGCGGAGAGCGACTCCACGTATCGGCGCTGGCCCTCGGCGTAGATCGTATCGAAGACCAGGGAGGATTTGCCGGAGCCCGAGAGACCCGTCACGACCACCAGGCGATCGCGGGGAATCTCCACGTCGATGTTCCGGAGGTTGTGCTCGCGGGCGCCGCGCACGACGAGCGTATCGGACTCGGCCCGGCCCTCCGTGTCGCCAGAGCCCGCCGCTTCGCCGGAGCCCGCCACTTCGCCAGAGCCCTCCGCTTCGCCGGACCTCGCCTGCACCCCCGAGCCCATTTCTTCGTCGGGGGCGATCAGAACGTCACCCGGGCCGGTCTGTGCGTCACCCGGCTCCGTCATCCGCGCCTCCGGGCCGGCTACCGCCGAGCCCGCACCGTTCTTCCGCCGCGCCATCCTATCGCGGCACCAGGATACGCCCGGCGCCGGGCATCACCTTGGCCTCGAGCGGCGTTTCGCCCGCCGCCTCACCGTCGATCTGCACTGCAACCGGCGGATCCGCCTCGACCTTCACGCGCTTCGCCTGGATGAAGAGCATGCGGTCGTCGCCCGCATACCTCTCGCGCGCGACTCGCCAGAGCATCGCCGCCCAGTCCGGAAGCTTCCGAGCCGCGAAGATGCAGACATCCAGCAGTCCGTCCTGAAAGCAGGCGCGGGGCGCGAGCTTGATGTCCATCGGCAGGGGCGAGACGGCCAACTGCCCGACGTTCGCCACCAGGATCATCGACGCCTGAACCTCGAGCTCACGGTCGTCCACGACGAGACGGAACTTGGACGAGCGCGGCGCCAACGCGCTCTTCAGGCCTCCTAGGACGTAGGCGGCCGGTCCCAGCAGCTTCTTCATCTCCGGCGTCGCCGCGGCGATCAGCTCGGCATCCAGCCCTGCGCCGGCCATGAGCGCGAACACGTCGTCGCCGGCTCGCCCCAGGTCGATCTGCTCGACCTGTCCCTCGACCGCCACGCGCACAGCGCCTTCGACGGAGGCGGGGATGTCGAAGTTGTTCGCCAGCTGGTTCCCGGTGCCGAGGGGAAGGATCGCGACCGGGACCTCCGTTCCGGCCGTCCCCCGCAGCGCCTGAGCGACGGTGCCGTCCCCCCCGGCCGCCACGACTGCGCGGACCCCTTCGCGGGCAGCGGACCTCGAGATCTCGAGCGCCTCGGCCGGGCTCGCCGACGTTACCAGATCGAACGGGACGTCGTGCTCGGCGAAGGCCGAGGCGATCCGGCGGCGCATGACGACCGGCGATTGGCCGCCGCTCGCGGACGGGTTGATGAGGACGAGGAAGCGCTCGGCGCTCGGGTAGGGGACCTCAGGCACTTCGGCCGGCCTGCTCCTCCAGGCGCCGCACCCGCTCTTCCGTCGGCGGGTGGGTGCGGAAGAGAGAGGCGAACGCCCCGCCGGTCCCTCCGCGCAGCGGGTTCACGATCGCCAGGTGGGCCGCCGCCGGGTTCACCTGCATCGGGATTCGGCGGGCGCCGTTCTCGAGCTGGCGAAGCGCACTGGCGAGATCGAGCGGCCGACCCGAGATGTCGGCGCCCACCCGGTCGGCCCGGTACTCCCCCGTGCGGCTGATCGCCATCTGGACGAGCATCGCCGCCAGCGGAGCGAGTATGAGCATGAGGATCCCGGCGATCGCGCCTACGGCACCCCTGTCGCGCCCGCCGCCGAACCAGAAGCCGACGCGGGCCAGCGTGACGATTGCCGCCGACATCGTCGCCGCGACCGTGCCGACGAGCATGTCGCGGTTCTTGATGTGGGCCAGCTCGTGGGCCAGCACGCCGCCCAGCTCGTCACGGCTTAGGCCCTCGAGGATCCCTTGCGTGACGCACACGACGGCGCGCTCCGGGCTCCGGCCGGTCGCGAAGGCGTTGGGCTGCGAGCTCGGCGCGATCGCCACCGTCGGCATCGGCAGGTCCGCCCGCCGCCTCAGCACGTCCACCATCGCGTACAGCTCCGGCGCCTCCTCGGGCCCCACCACCTGGGCCCTATACATGCGGAGGACGATCCGGTCGCTGAACCAGTAGCTGCCGAAGTTGAAGACGGCCGCGAACAGGAGGGCTCCCACCATCCAGTTCGAGCCGCCGAAGAAGCCCGCGATCCCGACGAACAACATCGTCAGCACCGCCATCAACCCAAATGTCTTCACGTAACTCATGAGGTCACTGTCATCTTCCGTGTCATCCTGCCGTCCTATCATCCGACGGCGGTCCTACACCCCTCGGATCCGCGACGGTCCGCTCCACTTTGGCAGAGGCGCCCGCGGCTCAGGGATACCGTACGTACGACCCCTCGCGCCCCTCTACATGTACACCTGTACAGGTAGAGTAAAAGGGGGTGCAACGGGCCCGCGTCGTCGGGGTGTCCCAGCGAGCGAGCATTGGCTCCGCCGCGATCCTCCCGCCTGAGAGGCGCCCCCAGGGCTCCGCACCACGAAGAGCCGGCGGTCAGGAAGTCAGTACGACCACTCCCGGAAGACGAAGAGCCCGAGGCTCTGCTGCGTCTCCAGGTTAGATCCCGCCGAGAACAGCCGCTGGAAGCGGTTCTCGTAGCGTGCCTCCAGCGTCCACCCTTCCGCGAAGTACCACTCCAGGGAGACGTCGGGCCGCCGCCCGTCCAGCGGCTGTGTGTAGGTGAAGAAGACGTCCGGCCCGATGTACGTCCCCACCTCCACTTCGGCGCCCGCGAAGAAGCTGGCGTTCGAGGCTCGCAGCTGGTCGGTGCCGGCGGATCGCACCTGGAAGAGGTCCAGCCCCAGGTCGCCGACCATGAGCGGCTGGAGCTGAGACCCGAACAGACCGAGCGTGGCCTGCTGGCCCAAGCCCAGAGCGGTAGCCGCCCCCTGGTTCTCCGTGGCGAACGCCCCGCATGGCCCTCCGAGGGTCAGATAGCAGATCTGGTCCGACTCGCTGAGAGGCGGGTCGCTGGTAAGAGCCACGTCCATGTCGGAGATCGTGCCCGTCAGGCGAGCCTCGATGTCCAGCTTGCCCCGATCCGTTCGCGTCTGGTGGGTGGCCACGATGTCCAGCCTCGGGTTCGGGGTGGGCGAGCCTATGAACTCGATCGTTCCCCCCTCGATCCTGAAATCGCGGCTGCTCGGCAGGCCCTGGAGCCGAAAGCGGTAGTTGCCCCGCACGAGGTTGAGGCGGCCGACGATCCGCATGTCCTGCTCTGCCGGGTGCATGAGCACGTCGATCTCTCCCCCCAGCTCCACATCCATGTCGGGCGACCGGAGCCAGGCTCCCGGCCCGACCTCCACGTCCAACTCCGCGCGAAGGGTGTAGAGGAATGATCGCTGCTCGCGCTCGATCAGCCGGCGCTCCTCGACGAGCGTCGTGTCGATCAGGCTGGCGATCTGTGGGTCGGTGAGGTCGACCACGTCCGGTCCGCGAAAGACCTCTCCCAGCAGGACATTGCCCTCGCTGAGCCGAACCCGGCCGCCGAGCGTGGGCTCCCGGTAAGAGCCGCCGAGGACCCCATCTCCGGTCACCGCGAAGTTCATCTCCCGCTTGTCTATGGCGCGGAGCGCGTCGAGGCGGAGATCGAGGTCGAAGGTGGGATCGGCGAAAGTCCCGACTCCCAGCGTGCCGGTCGCCGTCCCCTCGCCGCCGAGCTCCGATCGAAGCCGGAAGCTCTCGATCCGTGCCTCCTGTCCGTCGAACGTCACCTGCCCCTGCATGTCCGTGTAGCGGACCTGAAGGGGAATCATCCAGGCCGATCCGTCGGAGAGCTCGAGATCCCCTTCGTAGCGGAAGCCGCCCGGCCGGCCGAGCACGCGAACCGTCCCGTCGAGCTGGCCCTCCACCTCGGTCATGTCGGAGTTTATCAGGCGGACGATCTCGAATGGGAGCTCCTCGATCCTCACGTTTACGTCGATCGCATCCTCGGGCATCCGCTCCTCGACGGACGTGAAGGAGAGATCCGCGCGGACCTCCCCTTCGGCCCGGATGGCCGCCCTTCCCTCGCCCATGAGCTCGATCCCGCCCTGAAGGCGCTCGTTCGCGTAGGCGAGGTCGGCCGTGAATAGGGTGAAGGATGTCGAGTCGAGCTGAGGCCTCTCGGCGACAAGCCGCACATCGATGAGCGGCGACTCCGCCGTCCCGCGCACCTGCAGGCTCCCGCGCATGAGGCCGTCGACTCGCGAGTCGCCCGGAGCGAGCTCGAGCACCGCACCGACGGGAAGCTCGAAGAGCTCGAGGCCGAAGTCGACGCCTCCCGAGGCCGGAATCCCGCCATCCAGCCGAACCCGGGATCCGGCTCCGTCCGAGAGAGCCAGCTCGTCGATGACGAGGCCGGAGTCTCCGTAGACGACCCTCGCCGTCTGCTCCAGCTCGTAGACGTGCTCCCGGAACCTCGCGTCCAGCCGGCTCAGAGTGATGGCCGTCCGTTCGACCTCATCCTCCTCATCCTCTTCTTCTCCCACGAATGCGTCGTGCCGGAACTCGCCTTCCGTGGTGATCGACACGGCGGGCGAACGCTCGGCATGGCCGTTGAAGGAGGTCCAGGCGCCCCCCCGCCGGCCGAGTTGGACGATCAAAAGATCCAGCGGCTGCGACCCGACGAGGCCTCCCGCGAATCCGTAGGCGGTCGCGTCGACCGAGAGGGTGTCCCGGCTCCTCAGGTTCCTCACCCGGGCGGTCCCTCTCAAGGAGTCCGCCGAGAAGCCGCGGTAGCCGCCTTTGTCGATCAGCACCGCCAGGCGGATCCCCGGGCTCTCCGTGTTGCCGAAGAAAGCGCCTGAGCCGCTCAGGGTGCCGGCGATCGTGTCCGTCGCGGCGCCGACGGCGGCCTGCGAGGGTGCGAAATCCGCCAGCAGATCCTCCTGCGCCTCCCGGCTCGCGGCCGCCGGCACATCGGGCATGAGGTCCGATGCGGGCCATCGGTTGAACCGGGAAAGATCGGAGCGCACGTCGAGGAGGAGCGTCCCGGTCGTGTCGGCGGCCAGCCCGAAGGTCCCGCGGCCGTCGACGCTCGCCAACTCGCTGCGAATCGCGAACGTGTCCACCCGGGCGATTCCGCGTCCGACCGAGAAGCGGAGGAGGCTCGTGTCGATCCGGGCTCCCTCCACGATCGAAGGCAGGACGGCGAGGTCGAACGTCGCCTCGGCATCGGCGGGATCGGTCCCCTCGCCACGGACACGCCCGCTTACGGCGAGGTCCGTGCTGGGCCCACCCTCGATCCACTCCCGGAGCTGGATGTCGCTCGCCTCCAACTCGGCCTCGTACGTCTTTCGCTCGGAGGCGAGGTCGAAGCTCCCGTCGAACGAAAGGCTGCCTCGCGGAGTGAGGAGGTCCGCCTGGGCCCGCAGATCGCGGGTGGGGCCCGAGAGCGAGACGGCACCGCGAACCGAGCCTATGAGCGTCGCCTGGGGGATGTACATGTCGACGGCTATCAGCTGGAGCGGACCCAGCGTGGCATCCAGCTCGACGGCCGGCGTCGGCTTGTGGATCGCCAGGCCGCCGTCGAGTCGCGAAACCACGCCCGAGGCGGTTCGATGCTCGAAGTTCGCTACCACGCGGACCGTATCGTCGGGCAGATCATCGACGACCACCCGCCCGTCGATGCGCCCCTCGAACTGGTTGGGAAGCTCGACGATCGCCGTCCAACGCGGCTCGAACGCCGCGAGATCGAGGACGAGACCGCTCATCAGGCGCGGCTCCACGATCCCGGCCTTCCCCGCCATTCTCACGCGGGACGGCTCCGCCTCTCCGTCGAGGCTCTCGGCCGTCAGGTCCGCGACCAGGTCGATGGCGTCCATCGGCCCGGTGCCCGACAACGGCCCCCTCAGGTAGCCGTCGATCAGGCTCTCCCGCTCCAGGATCTCGTCCACGAGCTCGAGGCGGAGGGGATCGAACCGTACGCTCAGGGAATCGAAGCTCGGCATAATGCCCAGCTCCACCACCATGCCTCCATCCATGCGGGAGTCCCGCACTCGGACCTCCGAGTCTCGCAGCTCGACGAACGTGTCCCCACCGTGCGAGCGGATGACGACGTCGCCCGGCCCGCCTCCTTCCCGCGGGACGGGGATCGGAAGCCACTGGAGATCCGCGAACCCGATCGGATCGCCGTCGAGGTCGAAGCGAAAGTCCGTGCCCTCGCCGCTCTCCGTGTTGTCGCCGCTGGCGATCCAGCCGCGCCCGGTGAGCCGGCTGGCGCCCAGCTCCGCCTCGCGGACCTCGAACCGTATGCTGTCCTCGAACACCATCGAGCCGTCGAATCGGCGGAAGTCGAGCGGCTGGGTCACCGCCTTGATCCGGGCGCTCATCTCCAGGTCGATCCGGACCGGCTTTTCGGGCTCGGCAATCCGCACGAGCGGAAAACGCCCGGAGAGCCCGGTCGCGCGGATCACCCGAACGAACCCGTCACCTTCGGGCTCGACGTTCCACACGGTCTCGCCGGCAAGCGCAGCCCGCGCCGCCGCCTCGTAGGCCTCGCCGGTCAGGTCATGCGCCCACGGCCAGATGAGCGCGACCTCGCCCTCGCGGACCTGTCCGTCGAGGATCGCCACGCGAACGCCCTCGGGCTCCAGCGCGGGCACGGGCGGCGGAAACGGCGTGGGGGCGGGAATCGGCAGCAGCCGCTCATCGGGAATCGTGTCCGGCTCGCCGCCGAAGATGCGGTCGAAGTTCCAGTCGCCCTCGGGATACTGACGCAGGATCAGCTTCAGGCGATCCGCGGACAGCCGCCGAAACGTGTAGCGTTCGCCGAGGATCCCGAACGGGCTATAGGAGAGCCGAACGTCGTCGAGCTCCACGAACAGCTCGCCGTCCGGCCCCGAGATCCTGACGCGCTCCAGATGGACGCGGGTGAGCAGGTTGCCTCCGACGACCGGGCCCAGCTCGACCGTTCCGTTGAACGCGCCGGTCAAGGCGCCTTCGATGTAGGAGAGCGCCTTGTTGCGCCCTAACTCCGTCTGCGTGGCGCCGAAGAGGGCGACGGCGGCGCCCAAGCTGACGAAGCCGGCCAGCACGCCGGCCGCCCGCACGAGGTACGTGGCGGCGATCCCGTGCGCTCTGAGCACGCTCCTCAGCCAGCTTCGGGGCGACTTCATCAGAACGCCTGGCCGATCGCGAAGTGCACCCTCAGCCTCCTGAAGAACTCCTTGAACAAGCTGGGTTCGTCGAAGCCCACCGGGTCGTAGACCACGGGAAGCGGAACCTGGGAGAGCGAGCCGTCCTCCAGCTCGGCCACCACTTCGCGCAGGCGCGGACCCTGTGTGTTGTACCCGAGGTCCAGCCGTATGGGCCCTATCGGACTGGAGAACCGGACTCCAGCGCCCGGCGTGAACGACGGCCTTTCCAGCGTGGTCACGTCGTTGTAGACATCGCCCCAGTCCAGGAAACCGACCAGCTGCCAGCGGCGAGTGAGATAGTAGCGGAACTCGAAGCTGCCCTCGATCATCCCGTTCCCGCCCTTCGGGCGCTCATCGAAATCGTTGGCCGCCGTGTCCGCCAGGGCGATCGCGCACTGCTGGAGCGGCGTGTCCGCGCACTGGGTAACCGAGTCCATGACGAGCACCGTGGGCCCGAGCAGGTTCTGCCGGTACCCTCGTACGCTGTTCGCCCCACCGCCGTAAAACCTCTTGGCCGGGTTCACGATCTCGTCGCTTGCGGCCTGTCCGTCCGATCCGAAGATGATGCTCTGGGAGGGCTCGACGACGCCGCCCCTCAGATGGAAGGCGAACACCCACTGCGGGCTCAGCTTCTGGTAGGCGGCCAGATCGAGCGCGAAACGCACGTAGCGGTACTCGGAGCCCGTAAAGGAAGCGGCGAACTCCGCCTGCGGCGTGACCCGGTAGCCGCGGGTCGGGTTGAAGCGGGTATCGGTGCGGTCGTAGACGAACGTCGCGACGATCGGAGAGAGCCAGCGCGGCTCGGTGAGCACTTCGATGTCGTCGGGATCGCAGATCCCGAAGCTGGCGCAGAAGAAGATGTCCGTGGACTTCGGATCGAAGGACGTCAGCTGGGGCCGGTATGAATAGGTAGTCGTGAGCCGGGGATTGATCCGTCGACTGATGCCGATCGCGGCACCCACGCTCGTGCTCACGAAGATGTTCGGAACGCTCTCGCGCTCGAAGAAGACCTCGCCCAGGAGCCGGTTCTTCTCCGAGATGAAGTACGGTTGATCGAAGTCCGCGCTGGCCCGCCAGGTGAACTGCTGGAAGACCGGGTCGTTGCCCACGTCACTGCATGGGAAGCCCCCCTTGAGCGCTTCCGCCCCGATGTTGCCCACTCGGCCGGAGAGCGTGAGCAACCGTCCCTCGCCCAGGAAGTTACGGTGTGAGAAATCACCCTCCAGGACCCCGCATTCGGTCGTGCTGAGGCCGGCGCCCGTGCGGAAGGCGTTCAGGTTTGCCTCCGTCACCGTCACTGTAACGTCCACGAGGGTATCGACATCCTCCCGCTGAGTCGCCTCTATGCTGGCGAAGCGGAAGGCCGCCACATCCAGCAGACTGAGCTGGCTATCGCGGATCTTCTGCTCGCTGTAGTACTCACCGGTGCGAAAGGCGAGGAACTGTCGGGCGAGAGACTCCTCCACCTTCTCGGTCCCCTGGATCGATATGGAGCCGATGCGCGCGCGGTCACCGGCCATCACGGTGATCGTCACATCGGCTTCCAGCTCCTCGCGCGGAATGAAGTACTCGGACAGCACGGCCGCGCCGACGAACCCGATGTTGAGCAGACGGTTTTCGATCTCCTGCTTGCCGCGTTGGAGCTCGAGAACGTCGAACGGATCACCCTCCTCGAGCGGGAAGCCTTCCAGGAGCCCGACGGTGTCGGAGAGCTCGGAGAGACCCTCGAAGCTGAGCGATCTGACCCGCGTGGGGGCTTGCTCATCGATCAGGAAGGTGACGTGGACCTTCGCATCCTTCGCATCCTCTGCATCCTCTGCCCCTGCATCCTCTGAATCCTCTGCCCCTGCATCCTCTGAATCCTCTGAATCGTCGCGGCCACTCTCGACGAGGGTGTCCACGACGACCTGGCGGTAACCCCGCTGCCGGTAGAAGACGCGAAGCCGGAGCATGTCGAGCGGAAGCTCCTTCGCGTTGAGGTTCCGCCGGTTGTGTGCGATCCCCCAGTCGGTGAACGGACAGAGCGGGATGGGCGCCACGAAGAGAAAGGTCTTGCAGGAGGTGGCCTTGTTGACGATGGCAGCCGCAAGCTCCTTGTCGGAGAACGCTTCGTTCCCCTCGAAGCTGAGCTTGGCCAGCTCCCGCTCGGGAGGCGCCTGTGCACGAAGTTGAGCCGGCGCGAGAAGGAGCGGGACCGCCACCAGGAGAGCGCGCGACTTCACGCCGATCACCGCGGCGGGCGTTCCGCTCCCTCGGCTTCTGATTCGGCGT
This sequence comes from uncultured Gemmatimonadales bacterium, assembly GCA_947259585.1. Classification (GTDB taxonomy): domain Bacteria; phylum Gemmatimonadota; class Gemmatimonadetes; order Palauibacterales; family Palauibacteraceae. The sequence goes on from CAMYMV010000006.1 coordinate 37,446, forward strand.
CCGGTCCGGGGACCTCGAGCTCGGCCTCCGTCTCCGGGACCTCGAGCTCGGCCACTGGCCCGCCGACCTCGAGCGCGGCCTCTGGCTTCGCCGGCCCCGGCGGACCCTCGGACAGGGGCTCTCGCTGCATCCAGATCCGGGCCAGATAGAAGGTGGCCGCTCCTACGGCTGCGCCAAGGGCACCCGCGAGCGCCCACTCCGCGTCCGTCATGTCCCGCCGCCGGTAGTACGTCACGTGTCAGCTCCGATCTCGACTCGAGAGAATCTTCGCCTCGTTCGCCTCCCCGCCGGCGGTCTCCGCGCCGTCACCCCGCTCCAGCCACGCCGAATCGCGCGAGCCGAAGCGATGCTCGCTGTGGGGCCGGAAACGCCGCTCCACATCGCACCAAAGGTAATGCCTCACGACGATTCGCTCCCGGTCCGCCTCGATCCAGTTCAGGCTGTTCTTGAGCCTCTCCCTGCCCCGGCCTCGCGAGGAGGTGGTCGTGCCGCACTGAACGATCACGATCCCCGTCTCGCGCCTCTCGCCGGGAAAGAAGTCCAGCGAGTCGCCGATGTAGGCGCGATGCAGGTGTCCGGCAAGCACGAGGTCCACCCCGATATCTGTAAAGACCCTCAGAGCCCTCCGAGCGCCACTCATCACGCGGTCGTGCTCAAAATCGGGCGGCGGAGCGAGGTGGTGATGGGTGACGACCACGCGCAGATCCGAGTCGGGGGCATCGGCGAAGGCCCGGCGAGCAAACTCCAGCTGCCCGCGGCGAAGCTTCCCGTTCGTGGGACGGGCGGGCCTCGTGGAATCGAGCGCCACTATCGTCAGGGACTCGAACCGGTAGACCTCGTTCAGGGTGTCGCGGAGGTGCCTGCGGTAGAGCGCGTGAGGCGAGAACATGCGCTCCCAGACCCGATAGAGCGGGACGTCGTGGTTGCCCGGCGTGACGACGATCGGGAGGTCGAAGCCGCGCAGGTATTCGGCGGCGGCCTCGAACTGTTGCCGCTTCGCCCGCTGGGTGAAGTCGCCGCTCGCCACGAGAAGGTCAGGCTTCGCGAGACCGGCCAGCTCCCTGACGGCGGCGGCACGGTCCGGAAGAAAAGGCGGGCCGAAGTGGATATCCGAGACGTGGAGGATGCTCGGCATGGCGGATCGACTCAGGCCCCCGACTCTGCCGGCCGTTCCCGAAGCCCGGCGGAGTCGTCCGCGCTCACCTCCGTCGGGTCCGGCCGCGGTCGGCTGCGGCTGGCAACCAGGTACACACCCACGAGAAGAACCAGGACGCTGATGGACTGCGCGAGCGTGAACGGACCGAGGAAGCGATCGTCCTTCGCCCGGAGGAACTCGACCAGGAAGCGCTCGGCCGAGGCGAGGATCATCCAGACGCCGAAGAGCCATCCGGCGGCGTGCGGCCTCTTCCTCAGCTTCCAGAGCACCAGGAAGATCAGGAAGAGCAGGGCGCTCTCGTAGAGCTGCGTCGGGTGGACCTCCAGCACGGCCGAGTCGGGTATGTCGGCGGGAACGTCGGCTCCGAAGTCCCGTCTGAGGTTTCCGGCCGTCGTCGGCGGGTAGCCGTCCGGAAAAGCGACCCCGACCCAGGAGTCGGTGGGACGGCCGTAGTCATCCCCCACCATGAAGCAGCCGATCCGTCCGATCGAGTGGGCGAGCGCGAGGCCGGGGGCCGCCACGTCCGTGACGTGCAGGAAGGACTGGCCGCGCCACCTGACCACCAGGGCGACGGCGAGCGTCCCGCCGATCAGTCCCCCGTACCAGACGAGGCCGGAGCGCGAGAAGATCGCGGCCGCGGGGTCGGCAAAGGTCCGATCCCAGGTCAGCAGCAGGTAATAGACCTTGGCTCCTATCATCCCGCCGACCAGCGTCGCGAGGAGGATGTCGCCGGCGAGATCGGTGGGCTCCCCCAGCTCCCTGAGACGGACGCGAATCGTCTGATAGCCCGCCAGGAAGGCTATCGCCAGAAAGACGCCGAATGAGGTGATCGTCAGCTCCCCCACGAGGGGCAGGTTCACGCGGAAGAGCTCCGGAAGCATGTCAGGCGTCCTTCGAGATACCGGGAAACGGAAGCGACGGATCGGCGCTCAAGTCGAGGCCGTCTCGCTCGCCCGCGGCCAATCGGTGCTCCGCCAGTCTCGCCACCATCGCACCGTTGTCGGTGGCGAGCCGGGGCGTCGGAGCATAGAGCTCTCCGTCGGCGGAGAGTACCTCGGCGAGCCGCTCCCGCAGGGGGGCATTGCAGGCGACGCCTCCACCGATGATCACGCGGCGGCAGCCCGTCAGTTCAGTGGCGCGCAGCGTCTTCGTCACCAGCACCTCGATGACGGCCGCCTGGAACTCCGCCGCCAGGTCGTCGCGCGCTCGCTCCATAGCGCCCTCGCTCTCTTCCTCGATCTCCGCCACGAGCAGCGAAAGGGCGGTCTTGAGGCCGCTGAACGAGAAATCGAACCAGGCAGGATCGTCGGGCCCGGCCGCGGTCGACAGCATCGGCCGCGGTAGCGAGTAGCGCCCGGGCCGGCCTCGCGCCGCCGCGCGCTGGATCTCGGGCCCTCCTGGATACCCCAGGCCGAGGCGGCGGGCCACCTTGTCGAATGCCTCGCCGGCCGCGTCATCACGCGTCTGACCCAGCAGCGCGTACCTACCCCACTCCGGCACCCAGAGAAGCAGCGTGTGCCCCCCGCTCACGAGGAGCGCCACGAAGGGGGGCTCGGCCTCGGGGCGCTCGAGCGAGTTGGCGAACAGGTGCGCCTCCATGTGGTGGATCCCGACGATCGGAAGGTCCTGGTCGAACGCGAGGGCCTTGGCCCAGTTGACCCCGACGAGAAGGCAGCCGATCAGGCCGGGGCCGGTCGTCACGCCGACACCCGCCAACAGATCCGCCGACATTCCCGCCTCCTCCAGCGCGGCTTCGACGACCCGGTCCAGCTGACGGATGTGAGCACGGGCCGCGATCTCCGGCACGACCCCGCCGAAGGCGCCGTGCACATCCTGGGAGGCGACGACGTGACCGCGGATCGTCCCGGCCTCGACGATCCCCGCAGATGTCTCATCGCACGAGGTCTCGATCCCGAGGACGGGACCGCTTTTCCAGGTCACGTCCGCCGGTCCGGCCCCCTGGAGGGATCGCTAGCCGGCCCGCCGCCTTCGTCCGCCGATCCCTGGTCCAGAGGCGGCAGCGAGTCGGCAGGCGTCGAATCGGGAACCTCGGGCTCGGGTGCGAGCGGCGAGACGAGCACGCGCACCGACTGGACCACATCGGCCTCCGACCCCTCTGGCAGGCCTAGCTGAACGGTCAGCGTGACCGGTGTCTCGGGCACCGCGTCGACCCTGACCGTTGCCGTCAGCGAGCTGGCCGAGAGCGCGCGAACGGCCCGCGCCGGCCCTCGAAGGCGGACGGGCACGACCGCCTGCGCGAGCCGGACCTGGTCGGCGGCCCGTCCCGTCACCCGCAGCGGGACCTGGAGCGTGCGCTCCATCAGCGAGTCGGCCTCGATCGTGACCTGAACGCTGCGCGGTTCGACGCTGAGACGGGACGGATCGGCAGGAAGCTGAAGTACCAACCGGTACGTCTCGCTCCGGGTGACGTTGCGCAGCGAGAGCCGCTCCGTGCGGATCGAGGCCACCGTGTCCGCCACCGATTCGACGCCGCGCACGGTTACGGTCGGGGGGTCGATGATGGGCTCGCCGATGATCACGTAGCCGGGAGCGGGCGACGCCTCGATGACCGGCTCGACCTCGATCTCCCTCCTCACCCGCCGCTCGAAGCGCAGCTCCACGCTGGAGGGACGAACATCAGTGGCTCGCACGCTGAGCGCGCGATCGTACGAGACCATGTCCGGACGGAGGGAAACCTGCATCGTCGGCGACGTTACGCTGTCGACGACGTAGCGGATGCGGGGCGTCTCCAGGAAGAGCCGCTGCACGTCGCTGCGCCGCCCCTGGAATATCGTGGTGACCTCCGCGGGCAGCTGGATCGCCGCCCACGCGCTGTCCGTCACCTCGAACTCGAGGCGCGTGCGAACCTGCTCGTCGCGTCGCTCGCCGGCAGTCACGTTGAACCACAGCAGGACGGCCAGCACGACGGCGGCCAGCTTGTAGCCCCAGTTGTCGAAGAACGCGGCCCTCCACCGGAATCGTCTAATTGTCCCGTCCCCCTGGAATGCTAGTTTTCCCGTCCGCCCTGAATCATCTCGATCACGTCCGTCGGGCTGCCCGCAACGCGCACGGAGACCTCGCCGCCCTCCCGCAGCCCGAAACCGGGCGGCGGCGACTGGCCGATGACGCGGCCCGGTGCGCCGAGCGAGGCAGGCTCGAAGGTCACCGTGCCGATCAGCAAGCCCAGGCGTGCGAGCAGCACCTCGACGTCGTCGAGATGGCGACCTTCGAGATCGGGCACGGCCACCACCTCCCTCCCCTCGCTCACGACCAGCTGGACCTCCGAGGCCACGGGCAGCATCTCGCCCGCTTCGGGCTCGGTCCGGATTACCTCCCCTTTGCGCTGCTGAGATGCGGTCGTGCTGGTCGACGTGGAGAGGCCCAGCCGGCCGAGGACGAGGGCCGCCTGAGACTCGCTCAAGCCGGTCACGTCCGGAACCGCGACCCTCTCCGGCCCAAGGCTCAGGGTCGCCTGAATCTCTGTCTCGGGCAACGCGAACTGCCCCGGCAGCGGCAGCTGGGCAATCACGCTTCCCATCGGTTCATCCGGATGGTGGATCTCGCCCGTGACCCGAAAGGTCAGGCCGGCCGCCTCGGTCCCCTCGCCCGCGCGCTCGGCCGACTCTCCGATCAGGTCGGGCACCACGATCAAGGCTTCGGGCGTGCGGTCCGGCGAAGAAAACACCACCGTCGCGGCGATCAGGTAGCCCGCGACGAGCGCCACCGCACCGGCAGCGAGCGAGATGAGTCCCCTGCGAGTGGTCGTCCTGTCCATCTTCAGCTCGGGGCCGCCGAGGCCCTTCCGCCGCTCGAAGCTCATGCCGTCTTCCGTACGAAACTCATGCCGTCCGCCACTCGAAGCTCATGCCGCTCGCCGTAGTCTGACCGCGTAGCTGCCGTCCGTCTCCCGTTGCCAGGGCAGCACCCGAAGCTCTCCCTCCGCCCCCAGAGCATCCGCCGGGAGCGCCGGGCGGCGTGGGGACGGACAGCGAGAGAAGTGCTCGTGTCGGCTCAGGAAATCGCTCACCTGTCCTTCGTTCTCCTCCGGCTCGAGCGAACAGGTCGCATAGAGGACAGTCCCTCCCGGCTCGACCAGTTCCGCCGCGGCGTCCAGAAGCTCGCGCTGCAACTTAACGAGACCCGCAAGGCGGTCGGGACCGAGCCGCCACCGAGCATCGGCTCGGCGTCTCAGTACGCCGGTCCCCGAGCAGGGCGCATCCAGCAGGACGGTTCGAGCAGCTCGGAACGGCGGCTTCCGGCCATCCGCCACCAGGGCCGGAAGATCGACGTCTCGAACGCGCGCGGCCTTCACAACCCTCATGAGGCGTTCCGGGCTTCGGTCCGCCGCGATCACGGACCCGCCTTCCCGGCTGGCGGCCAGGGCGATGCACTTGCCGCCCGGCGCGGCGCAGAGGTCGACCGAGAGACCACCTTCCAGTGGGCTCATGTACTCTACCACGGCCGATGCCGCAGGATCCTGAACGATGGCCGGGAGGCGCGCGAGCAGCTCCGTTGGATCTCCCTCGGTCAGCGCCCAGCAGCCCGGGAATCCCGGGATGGCCTCGAGCCGAGCGTCGGCGGTCGCTCGGTCGTCGGCCTCCCGCCTCCCGCCCTCGTCGCCGAGGGTGCGAAGCGTCACGCGCGGGGGCCGGTTGTCCAACTCGACGAGACGGGTCACCGTCTCGATCGGCCATCGCTCCAGCCAGCGCCGCACCAACCATTCGGGGTGCGAGCCATAGGTGGCGAAATGGGCGATCGGATCGGCCTCCGGAGCCGGAAAGAGGGCCGCCCGCTCTTCTTCGCCGAGGCGAGCCGCCGAGCGCAGCACGGCGTTGACGAACCCGACGGCGCGTGCGCCCGCCGTTGAGCGAAACGCCTCGATCGTCTCGTGCACGGCGGCGTGATCCGGGACACGGGTCTCGCGCAACTGGTAGAGGCCCAGTCGTAGCCAGAGCAGGACGGCCCGATCCAGGCGCTCGAGGGGGCGATCCACGAGGTGGAGGAGCTCGGCATCGAGGCGGGCACGCAGGCGGATGGCGCCGTAGGCCAACTCGAGCGCCAGACCTCGCTCCAGGGGAGGCAGGTCCGCCATCCTTCGGTTGGCCGCGCGGTCAGCGTAAGCCCCCTGTTCGACGTCCTCCAGGACGCGGAAGGCGGCGACGCGAGGCAGTGTCAGCTCAGCATGCCCCCCAGCGGACTCGATGGAACCGCCCACTCCCGCCGGGGCATCCGCCCCGCCAGGTAGGCCAGCCGGCCCGCCTCGACCGCCAACCGCATGGCGCCGGCCATGATCTCCGGCCGCTCCGCCTCGGCCAGCGCGGTGTTCATGAGGATGGCGTCGGCACCCTGCTCCATCGTGATGCAGGCGTCCGACGCCGTACCAACGCCCGCATCCACGATGACGGGCACCGAGAGGCGGTCCTTGAGGATGCGCACGTTGACCGGGTTGAGGAGCCCGAGCCCGCTGCCGATCGGCGAGCCGAGCGGCATGACGGCCGCTGCGCCGGCTTCCTCCAGCTTCAGGGCGGTCACGAGGTCGTCGTTCGTGTACGGCAGCACGGTGAACCCTTCATCGACCAGAATCCGCGTCGCCTCGAGCAGCCCATCGGTGTCGGGGAGGAGCGTCGCCTGGTCGCCGATCACCTCGAGCTTCACCCAGTCGGTAAGGCCGGAGGCTCGCCCCAGGCGTGCGTAACGGATCGCCTCGTCGGCCGAGTAACACCCCGCCGTGTTTGGAAGAACGAAGAACTCCTCCGGATCCAGCCAGTGAAGGAGGCTCTCTTCCTTGGACGCGTCGAGATCCACGCGCCGGACCGCCACGGTCACCATCTCGGCGCCCGCCGCGCGGATCGCCTGCACCATCTCCTCGCTGTCCCGGTACTTTCCGCTGCCCACGATCAGGCGAGAGCGAAACGTCCGGTCGGCGATCGTCAGGGGCTCGTCCCGTACGCCCGCGCCGACCTCTTCGAGCGTCGTCGTCATCGCTTACCCTCCGCCTACGAAGTTGACCAATTCCACGCGATCACCCGGCTCCAGCTTCACCTCGGAGAGCTCGCCTCGGCGGAGGATCTGACGGTTCAGCTCCACCACGACGAGACGGCCGTCCAGCTCCAGCTCCGAGAGCAGCTCCGAGACGGCCTGGCCGACCCGTGCCATACGAGGCTGTCCGTTCACCAGTATCTCAATCTCATCCGAGATCATGCTTCCTCCACGGCCTCCACGGCCACCGCGACCACCGCGGCCACCGCGACCACCGCGACCACCGCGGCCATGTTTCTCATCAGGCATCGTTCCAGGCTCGGACCAGCCGGCCCGAAGCGTCCACTGGATCTTCGGCTTCCCACACCGCTCGGACTACGGCGATCCCGCTCGCCCCCACTCTCCGAAGCGCCGGCGCCCCGGCGGCGTCGATGCCGCCGATACCGACCACGGGCACGCCGACCGTCCGGCATCTCTCCACGATCGCCGTCCCTTGGGGTCGTACGCCAGGGTGAGTCCTGCTCGCGAATACCGTACCCAGGACGATGTAACTCGCTCCGGCCGCCACCGCCTCCCGCGCCTCCGCTTCGGAGTGCACGGAGGCGCCGAGCGCGCACGCACCGTGCGCCCGTCGAATCACCTCGCGCGCTATCTCGACCGGGAGGCCCGTTCGGCCCAGCTGCACGGCCTGGGCACGGGCCGCGAGCGTCACATCCAGCCTCTCGTTGACGACGCACCAGCCACCGGTCGCGGCCGCCCAGCCGGACAGGTCGGACGCCAGATCCAACAACCGGGATGCCGGAGCGTTCTTCAGCCGAAGGTGAAGGGCGAGGTCCGCGCCCCGTGCTTCCAGCATCGTCCGGCCAACCTCGAGGAAGTCCGGCCGGCTGGCCTGCGCATCGCCGGCCACGACATGGAGGAGGGGGATGCTCAACGGAAGCGATCGCCGCTCGCGGCTCCGCGTCCCCGGATCCAGGCCGCCGCCTCCATGCGAGCCCGACCGGCCGCCTTTACCTCTCCGATCCGGATCGTGCCAGATCCGGTGGAGACGACCAGTCCCTCGCGAGGATCCGCCTCCACCACCGTGCCGGGCTCCGCGGCCGTCCCCGACTCCGACCCCGGCCCAGTCTCCGAACCCGGTAGGGAGGGACCGAACATCTGCACCACGGACCCCTCGAGCTCGGTCCACGCCGCCGGCCAGGGATCGCAACCCCGCATCCAGCACCCGATCTCCGAGGCCGGAAGGCTCCAATCGATCCGCGCCAGCTCGCGGCTCATCTTGGGGGCGAACGTGGCCAGATCGTGATCCTGCTCCTGCTCCGTCACGTCCCCGCTCTCGAGCCGATCGAGGACCTCTGCCAGGGCCTCGGCCCCGAGCGCCGAGAGCCGGCCGGAGAGCTCTCCGGCCGTCGCATCAGGACCGATCGGCTCTGCCTTCTGGTGGAGGATCGGTCCGGCGTCCATCTCGCGAACCATGCGCATGATCGTGACGCCGGTGAGGTCGTGGCCGCGGATGATCGCCCAGTTGATCGGAGCCGCGCCCCGGAGCTCCGGAAGGAGCGACGCGTGGACGTTGATCGAGCCTCGAGCTGGCAGCGCCAGCACCTCGTCCACCAGCAGCTGCCCGTAGGCCGCCACCACGGAGAGGTCCGGCCGTAGCTCGGAGATCGACTCGAGGAACTCGGCGCCTCGGGCTCTCTCCGGTTGGAGAACGGGAGCGCCCAGATCGATCGCCTCCCTCTTAACGGCGCTCTCCCTCAGGTGACGCCCACGCCCGGCCAGGCGATCGGGCTGCGTGACCACGCCGACCAGTTCGTGTCCAGCGGCCACGGCCCGGAGCGAGGGAAGAGCGAAGTCGGGAGAGCCCCAGAAGAGAATACGCACGGTTACATGGCTACATGGCCGGAGTCGCCGACCTCTCGCTCTCCGGCCGCTTGGACCATTTGTTCAGGAGCATCTTGCGCTTGAGAGGGCTCACGCGGTCGATGAACAGGACCCCATCCAGGTGGTCGATCTCGTGCTGCAGGCAGCGGCTCAGCAGTCCTTCCGCCTCGATTCGGACTCCCTCGCCATCCGCGTCCAGGCCCTCAACGACGACACGCCCGGCGCGCTGCACGATCTCCCGGAGATCGGGGATGCTCAGACATCCCTCCTCTTCCTTCTGCCGCCCGCTCGTCTCGACGATACGCGGGTTGATCAGCGCTCCCCGCGCGTCTTCCGGCTCGCGGATGTCGTAGACGAAGACCCGTATCGGAACGCCGACCTGAGACGCGGCGAGACCGATGCCGTCGGCCTCGTACATCGTGTCCATGAGGTCAGCGATCAGCGCGCGGACGTCCTCGTCGACGCGATCGACAGGCTCGGCCAACTCGCGCAGAACCGGATCGCCCAGCAGCCTGATTTCCCGAGCGCTCAACCCTCCTCCGAGCTCCCCATTCGGCGGGCCACCTTGCTGCGCTCGATCTCCAGGCGCGTGTCTTCGGCCGTCTTGATCGTGACCCGGTCATCCTCCAGGTGGATGATCTTCCCGACGATCCCGCCGAGCGTAACGATCTCGTCGCCTCGATTCAGGCCGGCGACCAACTCCTGGTGAGCTTTCTGCTGTTGGCGCTGAGGCCGGATCAGCAGGAAGTAGAGGATGGCGAAGAACGCGGCGAGCATGAACAGCGTGCCCATCGGGTTACCACTGCCATCCGGACTGGCCATGATCCACACGTTGGCTATCACCTTGTGCCTCTCGTTGTGCCTCTGGGGGTAGTCGCAACTCCGCCGCAACTCCGCCGCAACTCCGCCGCGGCGACGGGTCGTGCATACACCGAATGTCCGTCCGCGAGCCCGCGAGTCAAATCTCCGCGCTCCGGTAGCGCTCCAGCCACCCCTGGGCCCAGGACTCGAACTCGCACCGGAGAATCGCGGCCCTGGCGAGTCCGGTCAACGTCACCAGAAACCGCACGTTGTGGAGCGAGAGCAGCCGCAGCCCAAGGAGCTCGTCGCAGACGAACAGGTGGCGCAGGTACGCCCTCGTGTAGCGCCTGCAGCAGTAGCACTCGCACTCCGGGTCCAGCGGCCTCGCGTCGTCGGCAAACCGGGCCACCTTCACGTTGACCCGACCGAGCGATGTGAAGGCGGTCCCGTTCCGCCCGTTGCGCGTCGGCGCCACGCAGTCGAACAGGTCCACACCCCGGCGAACCGCCTCGATGACGTCCTCCGGGTACCCCACGCCCATGAGGTAGCGAGGCAGCTCGGGCGGCAGCGCCGGCTCGCATTCGTCCAGAATCTCGAGCATCACCTCTTTCGGCTCTCCCACCGAGAGCCCGCCGATCGCCATGCCCTGCCACTCGCCCAGCTCCAAAGTGCGCTCGAGCGATTCCAGCCGGAGATCCGCGTAGCTCGCCCCCTGGAAGATCGGGTAGAGTGTCCCCCGCGCTCTCCCTTCTTCGGCAAGCTTCGCGTGATGGAGCCGGCAGCGCTCGAGCCACCCGAGGGTTCGCTCCAGCGCCGTGCGCGCCGTGTCGCGATCGGCTCCGCCGGGCGGACACTCGTCGAAGGCCATCAGAATGTCCGAGCCGAGCGCCGTCTGGATCTCCACGGATCGTTCCGGCGTGATTCGATGACGCGATCCGTCGATGTGGCTCTGGAAGGTGACGCCCTCGTCGTCGATCTGGTTGATGCGGGCGAGCGAGAAGACCTGAAAGCCGCCGGAGTCGGTGAGGATCGGCCGCCGCCAGCTCATGAACTCATGCAGGCCACCCGCCTTTTCGACGATCTCGGTCCCCGGCCTGAGATAAAGGTGGTAGGCGTTGGCGAGCAGCATCTCGACCCCGGCGCCCTCGAGCTCCTCGGGAGTGAGCGACTTGACCGTGCCGAGCGTGCCCACCGGCATGAAGCACGGCGTCGCTACCGCGCCTCGAGCGAGCGCGAGCGTGCCGGCCCTGGCGCGGCCGTCGGCGCCCTCGATCCCGAACGAGGCCTCCAGTGGTTCCATCAGAGCACCAGCATCGCGTCGCCGTAGGAGTAGAAGCGGTAGCGCTCGGCCACCGCGTGACGATACGCCCCCAGGACGCGCTCCCTCCCGGCGAAAGCGGCGACCAGCATGAGCAGGGTCGACTGCGGAAGATGGAAGTTGGTCAGCAGACGGTCCACGGCGCGAAAGCGAAAGGGGGGATGTATGAAGAGGTCGGTCTCCCCGCTGCCCGCCTCGAACACCCCGTTCTCCCTCACGGTGGCCTCCAGCACGCGCACCACGGTCGTGCCCACGGCGACCACCCGGCCGCCCTCCGAGCGCACCTCGTTCAGTGTGCCGGCGGACTCCGGGCTCACGGCGTGGCGCTCGGCCTCGAGCCGGTGCTCCTCCAGGCGAGGCGCCTCCACGGGACGGAACGTGCCGGGGCCCACGTGGAGGGTGATCGGCACGACGCGAACGCCGCGCCGGCGCACGCTCTCCAGGAGCTCCTCGGTAAGGTGGAGCCCGGCGGTCGGGGCCGCGACGCTCCCCCGGTGGGCGGCATAGACGGTCTGGTAGCGCTCGCGATCGGCTTCCGTGCTCTCCCGTCGGATGTACGGCGGCAGGGGCACGAGACCGTGTCGCTCGATCGCTGTCCAGGGGTCGTCCGCGGTCTCCAGAAGCACCTCGCGGCCACCCTCCCGAGAGGCTTCGATGCGGACGGAGAGGCCCTCCGCCACCTCGACGACACGCCCCGGCTTCAGCTTCTGGCCGGGCCGTACCAAAGCCTCCCAGCGATGGGCATCGGAATCGATGGGGCGGAGCAGGAGGATTTCCGCCGCCGCTCCCGTCGGCTTCCGGCCGACCAGCCTGGCCGGGAAGACCCGGGAGTCGTTGACGACGAGGGCGTCACCCGGATCCAGGTGCTCGAGGAGGTCCGGGAAGCGGCGATCTTCGAAAGCCGGCTCGCCCTTCCGTTCGTCACGCCGAAGGACCAGAAGCCGGCTCGCATCACGCTCCGGGAGGGGGTGCTCCGCGATCAGGTGGCGGGGAAGATCGTACCCGTACGCCTCGGTGTCGGCGTCACTCGAAGAGGCGAGCCTGGGCATCGTCCCCGGATGGTAGTTGATAGCCGAAGCGCTCGTAGGCCCTCCGCGTGGCTACCCGCCCGCGTGCGGATCTCTGGAGGTATCCGTTCTGAATCAGATACGGCTCGTAGACCTCCTCCAGCGTGCCGGCATCTTCTCCCACCGCGACGGCCAGCGAGTTCAGGCCGACGGGGCCGCCGTCGAAGCTCTCGATGATCAGCCTCAGTATCCGGGCATCCATCTTGTCCAGGCCGTACTCGTCCACGTTGAGCATCTCGAGCCCGGCTGCCGCCGTCTCCTCGTCGACCCGGCCATCTCTCTTCACCTGCGCGTAGTCTCGGACTCGCTTGAGTAGCCGGTTGGCGATTCTGGGAGTGCCCCTTGAGCGCCGGGCGATCTCCCTCGCCCCGGTGTCGGTCACGGGAACATCCAGGATGCCCGCGGAGCGGTGCACGATCTCCTCCAGCTCCTCGGGCGGATAGAAGCCGAGGCGCTCCACGACACCGAAGCGGGCCCGGAGGGGGGCGGTGAGCAACCCGAAGCGCGTGGTGGCCCCCACCAGCGTGAACCGTTCTATGCGCATCGACATCGTCTGGGCACGGGGACCCTCGCCGAGACGGATCTCGATCCGGTAGTCCTCCATGGCCGGATAGAGGAACTCCTCGATCGCCGGCCGAAGACGGTGGATCTCGTCGATGAACAGGATGTCTCCCTGCTCGAGATTGGTGAGGTATGCGGCCAGGTCGCCAGGCTTCTCGAGCACCGGACCCGAGGTGAGCTTGATGTTCACGCCCAGTTCCCTGGCCAGCAGCAGCCCGAGCGTCGTCTTGCCCAGGCCGGGCGGACCGAAGAAGAGCGTGTGGTCCAGGGCCTCTCCCCGGCCCAGTGCCGCCTGGACGTAGATCTCCAGGCTTTCCTTGACCTTCTGCTGCCCCACGAACTCCTGGAAGCTCGCCGGCCGGAGCGACTGCTCCAGTCCGGCTTCGCCCTCCAGGGGTCGCGGCGTCGTTATCTCGGTTCGCTCAGACATGTCTCAACGCGGCTCTCACGAGCTCTTCCGTGCCGGCCGCCTCGTCTACCTCCCGCCGGGCTCGTGCGACCGCGGCCTCCGCCTCGGTCTGGCCGTAGCCGAGCGATCGCAGCGCATCGACCGCCGAGGCGCCAGCGGTCAGCGGCGCCACCTCCTCCACCGCCAGGTCGTCCAGCTTGTCCTTGAGCTCCAGCGCGATGCGCTCCGCCGTCTTTCGCCCGACCCCGCTCACCGTCTGGAGCACTTCGTGGTCCCTTGCGCGAATGGCCAGCACGATCCGGTCGCCGGGCAGCTGACCGAGCATAGCCAGCGCCAGGCGAGGGCCTACTCCGGTGGCATTCAGCAGGCGGAGAAAGAGCGTGCGGTCTCGCGAGGACCCGAAGCCGAACAGCTCGAGCGAATCGTCGCGGGAGACGAGGGCGCTGTGAAGCTCGACCTCCTGGCCCACCTCCGGAAGACGGTCCAGCATGGCCGCCGGAACGAGCAGCTCGTAGGAGACCCCACCCGACGTCATCACCTCGACCCCCTCGGGCGCCTTGTGGAGGAGCTGGCCCACGACCCGACGTATCACGGCCCGCCGGCCGGCGTCGAACCGGCTGCCGACGAACCGGCCGGCGTCGCCTCGCCCCCCCGGGAACGCCCGCCCATCAGGTGGCAGAGGGCCGCCGCGCACCCGTCCGAGGCGTCCGAAGGCTCGGGCGGCGTCGCCAGCCGCAGGTGCTTGGCGACCATGTAGGAGACCTGCTCCTTCGTGGCTCCCCCCGTGCCCACGACCGCTTTCTTGATCTCGGCCGGTGGGTACTCGAAGACCGGCAGGTCGCGCTGCGCCGCCGTGAGCACGGCCACGCCGCGAGCGTGGGCGAGGACCACCATGCTGCGGACGTTCTGCCCGTAGAACACGCCCTCCACCACCACGCAGCCCGGGTCGGTTCGTTCGATGACCTCGGCCAGCCCTTCCTGGATCTCCCGCAGGCGCTCGGGCAGGGATGCAGCCGCGGGCGGCCGGATCACCCCGCACTCGACGAGCCGGAGCTCTCCGGCGGCCGATTCAACGAGGCCGTATCCCGTTCCCCGCGTTCCGGGATCGATTCCTAGAACCTTCATCGCTGCGCAAGATAACGCGGCGCTGCAGGGAGGCTATGGCAACGCTCAGGCCGGCGGCCGCCGGAACGACCTCATCAAAGGTGCGGAGGAGACGGAGCCGCTCCAGCAAGCCGAAGGCTCCCGGAGACGGTTAGGGGGGGAACGTCGTCTACGAGCGAGTCGAGCAGGGGAACGAGGACGTAGAAGGCGTTCGCCGCGCGGCCCCCGGGCGCCGCTCCAGATGTCAGGACGCAGCCGCCGCCAGCGCCTCCTCGTCCACATCCATGTTCGAGTAGACCCGCTGTACGTCGTCGTGCTCCTCGAGCGCCCCCAGGAGCCCGACCAGCTTCTCGGCTTCCCGGCCCTCGACGGCCACCTCGGACTTCGGAACCATGCCGAGCTCGGCCTCGCGGATCTCGATCCCCGCCTCGCGCAGACCCTCCTGGACGGCGTGGAAGTCCCCGGGCTGGCAGGTGATCAGGAAGACATCCGCCTCGCGCTCCATGTCCGAGGCGCCCGCCAGCACCGCGGCGTCCAGCAGGGCTTCCTCATCGTAGCGGCCGGCGTCGACGTAGATCTGTCCCAAGCGGTCAAACATCCAGGAGACCGAGCCGTCGACGCCCAGGTTGCCACCCCTCTTGTCGAAGATGTGGCGCACTTCGGCGATCGTGCGGTTCTGGTTGTCGGTGAGGCACTCCAGAAAAAGGGCCGCGCCGCCGGGGCCGTACCCCTCGTAGGTGCACTCCTCGTAGCTCGCCCCCGGCAGGGCTCCCGTGCCGCGCTTGACCGCCCTGTCGATGTTCTCGGCCGGCATGTTCTCGGCCTTCGCGTTGTCGATGGCGGTGCGCAGACGGGGGTTGAAGTTGGGATCGCCGCCGGCCTGGCGTGCGGCGACGGTGATCTCGCGCGCCAGCTTGGCGAACATCCTGCCGCGGGCCTGGTCGTTCTTGGCCTTCTGGCGCTTGATCTGCGCCCACTTGCTGTGTCCTGCCAAGCCTCTACTCCATTACTCCATCAAGCGAGAGCGGCCGTCAGCGTGCAGCCAGCGCCGCCTCGCGCTCCTGCTCGGCTTCGGCGATCACCTTCTCGGCTACGTGCGGAGGCACGGGATCGTATCCCTGGAGCGTCCGGGTGTGGGTCCCCTTCCCCTGCGTGAGGGATCGGACGGCCGCCGCGTATTTGTGCAGCTCCGCCAGCGGAACGGTGGCCCGCACGACCTGCCAGCGGCCCCTCGAGTCCATCCCGAGGATCCGCCCGCGCCTCTGGTTCAGATCGCCGATCACCTCGCCCATGAAGTCCTCGGGCGTGCGTACCTCGACCTCCATGATCGGCTCCAGCAGGACGGGGCCCGCATTCCGGGCGACGTTCCTGAACGCTACCGAGCCCGCCACCTTGAACGCCTGCTCGGAGCTGTCCACCGAGTGGTAGGAGCCGTCGTAGCACTCCGCCACGAAATCGACCAGGGGATAGCCGGCGAGCACCCCCCTGGCCGAGGCCGCCTGAATCCCCTTGTCCACCGCAGGGATGAACTTGTTGGGGATGACGCCCCCCTTGATCTGGTTGACGAACTCGTAACCCTCGCCGGGCTCGCGCGGCTTGAGCCGAATCCAGCAGTCCCCGAACTGGCCCCGTCCGCCCGTCTGCTTCTTGTGCCGCCCCTGACCCTCGGCCGTTTGCGTGAGCGTCTCCCGATAGGGGATCCGCGGCTCTTCCGTGTCCACCTCGACGTGGTATTTCCGCTTGAGCTTTTCGAAACAGACGTTCAGGTGGAGCTCGCCGCACCCCCTGGCGATCGTCTGGCTCAGCTCGGGCTCGTAGCCGGAGCGGAATGTCGGATCCTCTTCGTGCAGCTTGTTGAGTCCGGTCGCCAGCTTGTCCTCATCCCCCCGGTGCCTGGGTGAGACCGCTATCGAGTTGTCCGTGGCGGGCCACTCGATCTCCGGAAGGGTGAGCCGACGGCCGTCCGCGCACAGCGTGTCTCCGGTGTGCGTGTCCTTGAGCTTCGCGACGACGCCGATGTCGCCCGCGTGCAGGCGCGGCGTCTCGTTCCGCTGCTCCCCGGCGGGCGTGGCCAGGTGCGTCACCCGCTCGGGAGTGGTGTGCGCCGGGTTGTACACGGTGGAGCCGTTGTCGACGGTGCCGCTGAACACCCGGAAGTAGGAGAGCTCGCCAACGTGAGGCTCCGAGGTGGTCTTGAAGACGATTGCCGTGAACGGATCACTGTCCACCCCGGTGAGCTCCACGGCGTCCCCGCTCCGGCCTTCGGCCAGGAACGGTCCCGCTTGCTCGGGCGAAGGCATCAGCTCCACGAGCTTCTTCATGACGGCCCTGACCCCGTAGCCGGAATCGCCCGACCCGCAGAACACGGGAAAGAGCTCGCCGCGCCGCATCGCGGCTCCCAGAACCTCGTTCACGCGTTCCCGGTCCAGCTCCTCGCCCTCCAGATACGCCTCCAGGAGCTCATCGTCGGCGGAGGCGATCGTCTCGATCAGCTCTTCCCGGTAGCGGTCGACGCTTGCCTGATGCTCCTCCGGCACCTCCACTTCCTCGTACTCGCCCTTGCCGGAGCCGGGCTTGAAGATGTGAGCACGTCCGGAAAAGAGGTTGACGATCCCGCGGAAGTCTTCGCCCGAACCGATCGGTACCTCGACCAGAATCGCGGCGCCGGAGAGGGATTCCTTTATCTGCTGGAAGGTGTCCTCGAAGGAGGCGTTCTCCCGGTCCATCATGGAGATGAAGAAGATCCGCGGGATTCCTCGCTCCTCGCAGGCCTCCCATGCCTTTTCCGTGCCGATCTCGACGCCGTCCTGGGCGTTGATCACCACCAGCGCGCCGTCCACGACGCGCGCGGCCGCCTTGACCTCACCGAAGAAGTCCGTAAAACCCGGGGTGTCGATGAGGTTCAGCTTGACGCCCTGCCAGGGCACGGGCGCCACGGCGAGGTTGATGGATATCCCGTGGTCGGTCTCTTCCGGGGTGAAATCGGTGAGCGCGTTGCCGCGCTCCACCGAGCCGCGCCGGCGGGTCGCTCCGCCGATATGGGCCATCGCGTCGACCAGGGTGGTCTTGCCGGCTCCACCGTGGCCCACCACGGCTATGTTTCGGATCAGAGAGGATTCATACTCGGGGGCGGACGGCGCCATCTATTCCTCCTTCACTTCGTCGGGACGCAAATCTGTCGGGGGGTCCCATTCTAGGTGGGTGGCGAAGGGGTCGAAAGGGTCAGCCGGACCCTCGATACCTCCGGCTCATATCGTCCAGAAACTCGCGCTCCTTCGGCGTGAGCGCCTCGATCCCGCTCTCGCGGATCTTGTCGAGGATCCGGTCCACCTCGTCGAGTCGATCTCCCTCGAGTCGACTGCGGCGCTTCGAGACGCGGCGAGACGGCTCTGCCGCTCCCCCTGGCGTCGTCTTGAGGCCTTTTCGCCGCCACCGCTTCCGGAGGTCTCCCAGACGCCCCGTGAGCCTGTCCCCGTACCTCAGGTAGAGAAACCCCGTGACGAGGCCGCCCAGGTGGGTCCAGTGGGCCACGCCGTCCCTTGCCCCACCCAGGCTGGCGTAGAGGGAGAAGAAGGCCATGAAGCCCACGAAGTACTTGGCCTTCACCGGGAGGAGGAACCAGAGGTAGATCGGAGCGTCCGGCCACTTGAGGGCGAACGCGAGAAGCAGCCCGAATACCGCTCCGGAGGCGCCGATCACCGTCGGCGTGCCGATGAGCTGTATGAGGAGCAGCGAGAAAAGGGCGCCGCCCATGCCGGCGACGAGATAGTACCGAATGAAGTAGCGCTCGCCCCACGCCCCCTCGAGCGGCGGGCCGAAGAAGAAGAGCACCAGCATGTTCGCGAACAGGTGGAAGAAGCTCCCGTGCACGAACATGTAGGTAAGGGGCGACCAGGGGTGGATGAGAAGCCGGGCCGGAGAGAAGCCCAGAACATCCACGGCCCAAGGTAGCGGAACCAGGCCGAGGACGTTCACGACGAGGAACACCGCCGTGTTCGCCAGGAGAAGGCGCTTGACCCATGGCGTCATCATCCGGGAGAGAGCGCCGCCTCCGGCGCCCATCCGGAATCCCCCGGCCGCGCCGCCGGCCGCGCCGCCGCCCCGCTCCCAGGCGCTCATGCTCTCTCCAGGGCGGCGTTCGCGATACGCTCGCACAGCTCGGGGAAGGAGATACCGACCGACGCGGCCGCCTTGGGGAGGAGGCTGGTCGAGGTCATCCCTGGGAGGCTGTTCGTCTCGAGGCAGTAGAAGACCCCGTCCGCCTCGCCCCGGACGAAATCAACCCGACCGAACGATCCCTGGCGCAGGACCCGGTGGGCGGTCAGCGAGAGGCGCGCCAGCTCCTCGGGTTCGCCGGGCTCGAGACGCGCGGGTACCTCGTAGCTCGTCATCCCCGGGGTGTACTTGCACTCGTAGTCGTAGATCTCGTGGCTCGGGATGATCTCCAGAACCGGGAGGGCTTCGTCCAGCAGAATCCCCACCGTGAGCTCTCGCCCCGGCAGGAAGCGCTCCACCAGCACATCGCGATCGTAGCGCGCGGCGAGCTCCATCGCGGCCGGCAGGTCGACGGCTTCGTGCACGACCGTGAGGCCGATCGTCGAGCCGCCTCCGGAGGGCTTCACGACGACCGGGAGCCCCAACGAGTCGACGATCTCTTCGGGCGCCCGGTTCCGGGGCGCCCACGGAGGGGTGGGGACACCGGCCGCCTGGAAGAGCTCTTTCGAGAGACGCTTGTCCATCGCCACCGCCGAGCCCAGCGAGCCGGTACCGGTGTAGCGGATCCCGGCGAGGTCGAGCATCGCCTGCAGCTTGCCGTCCTCGGCCGGGCTGCCGTGCAGCGCGAGGAAGACGACGTCCGCCTCGCGAACGACGTCCGCCTCTGTGATGCGGAACAGCGCCGATTCGTCGAACGCCGCGTGCAGGGAAGCCATGTCGGGAGGGTCGATGCCCACCTCGGCCGGAAAGAGGTCAGCCTCTCGATCGGCGGGCACGTGGCCGGTCGCCGTGTCGACCGTGTGAACGGTGTGGCCGCGCGACCGAAGCGCCTTGAGCACCTCCTTGCCCGATGCGAGCGAGACCTGCCGCTCCTCGCTCGTGCCCCCGGTGAAGAGCGCGATCCTCACGTCACTCCCACCCTGCCGCGGTAGACTCTCACCCCGGAACCGTCGCCTTCCACTATGGAATCAGGTGGTGGATGACGTCGTAGCGCGTGAGGATCCCGCGCACCGATCCGTTCTCGGCCACGAGGATGGCCGGATTCTGGCGGGTCAGACGACTCGTGATCTCCGAGAGCTCGGCGTCGGCGTCGACGACGGGGAACGGTTCGTCCGCCACCTCCCGCACCTCGTTCGCCAGCCGGACCGGGTCCTCCATGACCGCTCCGAGCAGGGCCGACTCGTTGACCGATCCGACCGGCCGCCCCTCCTCCAGCACCGGAAGCTGCGAGATGTTGTGCTCTTCGATGAGGTCGAGAGCCTCGCGCACCGACGCCCTCGGGCCAACGGAGACGAGGGGCGTGTCGTCCGCCTTGGACTCGAGCAGGTAGGCCGCCGTCACCCTCGCGGGACGGAACATCCGGTTCTCCGCCATCCACTCGTCGTTGTAGACCTTGGAGAGATAGCGCTCGCCGGTATCGCACAGGATGCAGACGATGCAGGCCTCGGGGTCGTCCACCTCCCGCGCCACGTCGACGGCGATCTTCACGATCAGCCCGGTCGAGCCGCCGGAGAACAACCCTTCCTCGCGCGTGACGCGCCGCGCCATGTGGAACCCATCGCGGTCGCATACCTGCCGGAACTCGTCGACGAGGTCGAAGTGGAGCGTCGTTGGGATCTTGTCGTTGCCGATCCCCTCGACCTTGTAGGGCGCACCGGGTTCCACTTGTCCCGTACGGTGATAGGTCGTGAATATCGAGCCGATCGGGTCGCCCGCGATGATCCGGACCTCCGGGTTTTGCTCCTTGAGATAGCGCGCCGCGCCAGAGATCGTCCCGCCCGTGCCCGGTGAGGCTATGAAGTGGGTGATCCGACCCTCTGTCTGCTCCCAGACCTCCGGACCGGTGGTCTCGTAGTGGGCCTGCGGATTCGCGGGGTTGTAGAATTGGTCGGCCAGGATCGCATTTGGCCGCTCCTCGGCGATGCGCTTGGCGAGGTTGTTGTAGTAGTCCGGGTGGTCCGGCGGAACGGCCGAGGGCGTCACGATCACTTCGGCGCCAAACGCCTTCAGAAGCCTCACCTTCTCCGTGCTCATCTTGTCGGGGATCGTGAAGATGCAGCGATACCCCTTAACGGCAGCCGCGACGGCCAAGGCCACGCCCGTGTTGCCCGACGTTCCCTCGACGATCGTGCCACCCGGTCGGAGGTCGCCTGATTCCTCCGCCGCCTCGATGATCGCCAGGCTGATGCGGTCCTTCACCGAGCCACCCGGGTTGAACATCTCGGCCTTCCCGTACACTGGCGTTCGAGCCCCGTCCGTGACCCGGTTCAGCCGGATCAGCGGCGTCTGGCCGATCGTCTCGAGGACGTTGTCGTAGGGCGTACCGTGTATCTTCACGGCGCTCCGTTCCTTTCTGGCATCGGATACCGGACAGGTAGCGTCGCCCAGACGGGCACGGGCCGCTCTCCCTGCCGAGCCGGCTTGTAACGTAGCTCGCGTGCGCCTGCCACGGCGGCTGAATCCAGGCTTCGGTGCCCGCTCGTCTTCTGAACAGCGACCGAGTCGACGGCGCCGGCGGTCGAGATCCGGATCCGGAGCACCGTCTCTCCGCCGATCCGGCTGGTCCACGCATCCTGCGGATACTCGAACGGGAGCTGCTCGTTCAGCAGCGTCGGCATGTGGAACGCCGAACCCTGGTCACCGACGGCGAGGCCGCCCAATACGGGCCTCATCGTCTCGCTGCATCCCGACAGTAGCGCCGCCAGCGCGCAGAGCCCGAGAGGACCTCGGCTTCGCCCGCCGTTCATCCCTCTCGGGCCTCCTCACCCGGCTCGGCGCTCCCGCGGCCTCGTTCTCCAGCTCCTGCGAGGCGTTTCAGCTCCGCCAGCGTGAGAAGCGCTTCGATCGGCGTGAGTCGCTCCGGGTCGAGCTCGGAGACCCTCGCCAGAAGCGTCTCTCCCGCGCTGTCCCGCCTGGCTCCCTCCCCCGAAGGCGCACCCGTCTCTTCCTCTGACTCGGCTAGCTCGGCTGAGTCGGCTGACTCGGCGAACAGCGAGTACTGCTCTCGATCCAACAATCCGGCGAGCCGGCTGCCGGCGCCCGATGGGCCGCCTTCCAGCTCGTGCAGCACGCGCGTGGCTTCGTCCAAAACCTCCCGTGGGAGGCCGGCGAGGCGAGCCACATGGACGCCGTAGGAGCGGTCGCTCCCTCCCGGCTCGAGGCGGCGGAGGAAGACGATCTCGTGGCCATGCTCCCGGACCGCCACGTTGGCCGGCACCACGCCAGCCAACAAATCGGCGAGCTCCACAAGCTCGTGATAGTGGGTGGCGAATATCGTCCTGGCGCCGATGCGGTCGTGGATGTAGGCGGTGACCGCCCAGGCGATCGAAACACCGTCGTACGTCGACGTTCCGCGGCCGATCTCGTCCAGGAGCACCAGGCTCCGCTCGGTAGCCGAGTTCAGGATGGTCGCGGTCTCGGTCATCTCGACCATGAAGGTGCTTTGGCCTCGTGTCAGGCTGTCCGAGGCGCCGACCCGGGTGAAGACGCGGTCGCAGAGCCCGATCCGCGCGCTATCGGCGGGCACGAAGGAGCCGATCTGGGCCATCAGGACGATCAGACCTACCTGGCGGAGCACGGTGGACTTGCCCGCCATGTTCGGCCCGGTGAGCACCATCACGAACCCCTCGCGATCCAGCACGACATCGTTGGGAATGAACTCCTCGCGCGGCATCATCGTCTCGACGACCGGATGCCGACCGCCGCGGATCTCGAGGCCGAACTCCTCGACGACTTGCGGACGTGTGTAACCGCCTCTCGCCGCCGCCGAGGCGAGCGCGGCCAACACATCCAGCTCGGCGACGCGACGCGCGGCCTCCTGGACCCTCTCGACGCGAGCAGCGATCGCCTCCCGCACCTCCCGGTAGAGGCGCGACTCCAGCTCGCCGATCCTCACGTCCGCGTCGACGATCTTCTCCTCCCACTCCATCAGCTCCGGCGTCACGAAGCGCTCCGAGCCGGTGAGGGTCTGCTTGCGCTGATACTCCTCGGGAACTCGATCCAGGTTCGGGCGCGTGACCTCCAGGTAGTATCCAAAGACCTTGTTGTGGCCGATCTTCAGGGCGCGGATGCCCGTTCGCCGCCGTTCCCGCTCCTGCAAAGAGGCGATCCATTCCACGGCCCCGGACCGCAGGCTTCGCAGCTCGTCCAGCTCGGCTGAATACCCCGATCGGATGACGCCCCCATCGGCCAGGGCGGCCGGCGCGTCGGGCGCGATCGCCCGCTCCACGAGATCCCGGAGGTCGTCGAGCACGTCCAGGCTCCCGCACAGCTCCCCGACTCTCCCCTCTCTGCCGCTCCCCAGCTCGCTGAGGTGGGGCAGCTCCCCGAGTGACTGGCCGAAGCCAAGGAGCTCCCGGGGGGCGGCCCGGCCGGCAGAGACGCGGGTGGCCGAGCGCTCGAGGTCGCGAACCCTTCCGAGCCTCGCCCGCAGGGAGCCACGGAGCTCCGGGTTCTCGACCAGCGTCGCCAGGGCATCCTGGCGTACGGCGATCCGAGCCGGATCGAGCAGGGGGCGCAGAAGCCAACGGCGCAGCAGGCGC
This sequence comes from uncultured Gemmatimonadales bacterium, assembly GCA_947259585.1. GTDB lineage: Bacteria > Gemmatimonadota > Gemmatimonadetes > Palauibacterales > Palauibacteraceae. The sequence continues at coordinate 60,481 of CAMYMV010000006.1, forward strand.
GCCCCCATGGCCGTCCGAGTCCGGTCGAGCACGTCCAGGAGAGTCGCCCCTCCATCGGTTCGGAGTGGCTCGACGAGCTCCAGGTTCCGGCGCGTCATCTCGTCCAGATGCATCGCCAGACCCGATCGCTCCACCTTTGGAAAGCGCAGGTGTCCCAGACCGGCGGGCCGCACCTCCTCGAGATAGGCGACGAGCGCTCCGGCAGCCGACACCAGGTGCCGGTCCACGGCCGGTGCCAGGCCGAAGCCTTCGCTGCTCGCCACGGAGAATCGCCGGCGAAGCGCCTCTTCTCCGAAATCGGGATCGAAACGCCAGGCTTCGCGGCGTGTCACGGTCCAGCCTCCTTCGGGAACCTCCTCTCTGTCGGAGCCCACAAGCAGCTCGGCCGGCTCCAGACGCGCGATCGCGTCCGGCAGCTCGCCGGGGAGACACTCCTGAAGATCGAATTCGCCGGTCGACAGATCCGCCACCGCGATCCCCAGGCGGTCCGTCCCCGCAACACAGACGACGAAGTTGTTGCGCCGCGCGTCCAGGAGGACATCCTCGATCGCCGTCCCCGGGGTGATGACCGCGACGACTTCACGGCGCACCAGTCCCTCTGCCTCGGCAGCGTCCTCGACCTGATCGCAGACGGCGACGCTCCTTCCGAGGCTCACGAGCTTCGGGAGGTATTCGTCGACCGCCTTCGCGGGAACACCCGCCAGCGGCACGTCGGCGCTCGCCCCGTTGTTCCGGCTGGTCAGCGTGATGCCCAGCAGCCGGCTGCCCTCTTCGGCATCCTCGAAGAACATCTCGTAGAAGTCTCCGACCCGGAAGAAGAGGATCGATTCGGGGTGGCGTGACTTGACCTCCAGGTATTGCCGGATCAGCGGCGTGTGGGCGCCGGTCCCGAGGCTCTGCGAGGGCACGGCCGTCTCGTCCCCGCTTAGCCGGAGGCGGGGCCGGTCAGGACGACCACGGCCTCGAATCCGCTTCGGCGCACGCGCTCCGCGTAGAGGGCAGCCGACGTGAGGTGCATGAACCGGCCGGTCCGCACGCGGTGCAGACCGTCGTCGCCGCTCGTGACCACGTAGGTCTCGAAACCCGCGCTCTCCAGCCGGCGACGGATCATCTCGGCGCCCGAGGTCTCGCCGAACGCCCCGACCTGTACGGCGAATACGGCGCCCCCTTGCTCGCAGGCTCTCAGAGCCTCCGCAACGACCGGGCGGGTGACGGAATCCACGGGCTCCGCACGCCTCCACGCGGCGCACGCGGCTTCCAGCTCGCCGAGCGCCTCCTGAGCATGGCCCGTCCACAGCCAGGACTCACCGATACGCGGGTCCGTGGGATGGCTGGACCGCAGGCGCTCCAGGTCGGCGAGCGCCCTCTCGGGCTCGCCCCGAAGCAGCCTGAGCTGGGCGAGCCGCAGGGACGCCTCGGGCGCGTGCGCGGCATCGCCCTCGATCGCCACCCACACGTAATCCAGCTCAGCCGAATCCGGATCGGAGGCGAGGCGCGCCCTCAACAGGCGCGCCCGGGAGAGCTCGACGGACCCCGGCGCCTGGCTCGCGCCGTACCAGGCGCGCAGCGACGCCCGGGCCTCGTCCGTACGTCCGGAGTCCGCGAGCGCCTGCGCCCTGTCGAGCTCCGAGATGTCAGAGCCCGCCGTCTGAGCATCTGCGCGGCCGGCGCCGACGATCCACAAGGTGCTCGCCGCGACGACGAGGACGCCGGGCTTCACGCGGCCTGTCCGACTTCGAGGCGCAGGGACAGCAGAAGCTCCTCGAGAGCCGCGCGGTCGCCGATGCCCGACTTGGAGTGCCAGTCGGCGTCTCTCATCAGCTGCAGGGCTCGCTCGAGCCCCTCCGCGTCCCATGCCCGCGCCTGCTGAGCGTAGATCCGTGCCTTCCACTTGAGGTAGGGCTTGCCGGCCTCGCTCAGCGCCTTGCCGAGCAGGCCCGCGCCGCCCTCGATGGCGATGCCGAGGCAGATGTGTTGGTCGATCATGGCCGCCAGCAGTCCGACGGCGCTCTCACGGCTGTCCGACAGCAGAGCGGGTAGCGAGGCGAGTGCGCCTTCGTATCGGCGCGCCGCGACCTGGTCCAGCCACTCCCAGCGGTTTACCTGGCGCACGTTGGGCACCAGACGATGGACCGCCTCCAGCGATACACGACCGCCCTCCGCGGCGTGCGAGAGCTTCTCCAGCTCGCTCTCCAGCAGGCCGAGCTCGGGCCCGATCGCATCCGCCACCGCCTGGGCGGCTCGCTCTGACAACTCGTACCCGTGGCGTCCTCTGGCCTGCTCCAGCAGCCACCCGGGCAGCGCGTCCTCTCGGGGAACCCTCCACTCGTAGCTTCGGCACCGCTTGGCGAATCCCTTCATCGTCTTCTCGGCCTTCCCGGATGCGGGCCCGGCCGTGATCACGAAAGTGAGCTGACGCGGGAGAGCGTTGAGCACGGTGTCGACGACCTTTGCCGCCGCCGTGCCGAGCTCTTGAGCCTCCACAAGCAGAACCACGCGCCGATCGCCCAACATGGGTGGAGTGTGCAGCGCGGCCGCGAGCGTCTCCGGATCCACGTCGTCTGCACGAAACCGGTCGAGGTTGAAGTCCCTGGTCGAAGGGTCGAGGGCGTGATCGACGATCCGGCGAGCGGCGGCATCGCGTTGCTGCGGCGCGTCGCCGAACAAGAAAAAGGCGCCTTCCACGTCGCCGCGGCTCAGCGCCTGCTGCAGTTGGTTATCCGGTGGCAGAGCCATCGGTGCTTCGGTCTGCGTTATGAGTGATGGGCGGTCGTAATCGTATCCGACGACCCGGGATGCCCGACGGACCGATTAGCGCGACGGATCGCTCTCCAGCGCAGACGACCCAGTCTGCACGAGGGGCACGAAGAGTTCTTCGGATCCCGATCGGCGTTCCCAGATCGTGGGAACGGCTCCCCCGACCCATACCCGCTCGTAGATCACCGGAGTGACGAACGGCCCGGGGCTGAACAGCGACGGCACCTCTGCGCTCGGCGCCGGGACGGTCACGGCCACCGGTGCGAGCTCGACCTCGACCGGAATCCTGCTCGCGAACGGGAGCCACACGACAGCAAGGAGCCCCACCGCTGCCATCGCGACCAGCGCGGCGCCGCCGCCGAGTCGTGAGCCCAAAACCGTGTGGTCGTCGATGTGGTAGAGGCGGTGCCGCAGGCGAGGAAGGAAATCGGGCGAGGCATCGGGTCGCGGAAGCTGTCGGAACAGGTCGATCCCCTGCCTGACCACGCGATGGTATCGCGCGCAGTCCGGACATTCTCGGAGATGGGAGTCGAAATCCCGAAGTTGTTCGGGCGTCCGAAGACCATCCGAGTAGTCGGAGTAACCTTTGAGAAACTCCCCACAATCCATCACGGGCAACCCTCTCCCGGGCATCGGCACACTCCGGACAACCGTTCGCGCTTCCGACGCGAACCCGAAGGCCCGTCTACGCTTTGGGAACCGGCGATTTCTACTCGTTTGGGCAGGGGGGGTTCCCGACAAAAAAGGGCGGCCTCGAGGGCCGCCCTTAAATGCGTGTCGCGATGTCGTCGGCCGCCGCTCGCCTGCTACTCGAGCATGGGCGCGATGATCTGGGCGAACTTGTTCCTTGCCCGGTTGAGGCGGGATTTCACGGTCCCGAGCGTCACGCCGGTGATCTCCGAGATCTCCTCGTACGTCTTGCCCTCCATCTCACGCAGGACGAAGACGACGCGGTGATGCTCAGGCAGCTCCTCGACGGCCTTCTCGACCTGCGCCCGCAGATGCCGCTTCCGGAAGAGGTCGTCCGGCGCGTACGACCGGTCCTCCCACTGCAGCGGACGGTGGTCGGCATCCCAGTTCTTCTTGATCGCCTGGAAGAGCACCATGGGATTGCGCGACCGGTTCCTGAGCTCGTTCTTCGCCAGGTTGCTCGCGATCGTGTAGATCCACGTCGAGAACTTCTTGGTCGGATCGAAGCGATGCAGATGCCGGTATACCCGCACGAAAGTCTCTTGAACGAGATCCTCCGAGCGGTCCCGATCTCCGATCGTCCGGTAGATGAAGTTCAGAAGGCGGTCGTGATAGCGCCCGACCAACTCCTGGAACGCGAACCGCCCTCCATCGAGGTACTCGGCCACAAGCTCGGCGTCATTGAGCTCCTTGAGCTCGAGCCGGGACCGCGGCTCTCCCTTTGCATGCTGTACAGCCAGCGACTTCGGCATTCTGGTTGTACCCTCCCCATCGCTCGCCGGGTCGCGACGCGTTACCGTCGCGGCTCCCTCTTCGCTGAGGTCTCCGTTACGAGCGACAGCTGATTGATCTATCTCAGACATCGGCTCCAAACGCTTCCCCGTCCCGTCTCCACCTATAGGACGCACGAGAGTCGAGGTTTGTCACATCACCCATCCAATAGGGCCGTGAAGCAGCGCGCCCAGAGAAGGGAGCAGATCGTCTTGGAATCCGCGATCTCGCCCTCCTCGATGAGACGGAAAGCTTCCGCCACCGGAAGCGTCTCCGTCTCTATGAACTCGCCTCTCTCGGGGGCGGCTCGGCCCTCCGAAAGACCGGTCGCCACGTAGATGTCGATCTGCTCGTCCGTGAATCCCGGCGTCGTGTAGATCGACGTCAGCTTCTCCAGCTCCGCCGTCCGCAGCCCCGCTTCCTCCTCCAACTCGCGCCGTGCGCAAAGCTCCGGCGCCTCGCCCGCATCGAGCTTTCCCGCCGGAATCTCCCACACGTAGCCGCCGGCGGCATATCTGTACTGCCGGAGCAGAACGACCGCGGCCCCGTCGCCGCTCGACCACTCTCCCGGCCTGTAAACAGGAAGGACGGCCACCGCGCCTGGATGGCGGATAATCTCCAGCTCGCCCACAGATCCATCCGGCAGGCGAACCCGGTCGCGGCGTACCTTGAAGAAACTGCCCCCATACACGACGCGGCTGTCAATTTGGCCGGTATCGGGGGGCTTCAGCTTCGGCTCCTTGGTACTGCCCGATACGAATCAGCCCCGAACATAGCCGAAGGTTTCCCGAAAGTCAAGGCCTATCAACCGCTTTCGGCGTTTTCAACCCTCACATCCCCCACGTCTTCCAGCATCGGCCCCACCTCGGTGGCGGCGGCCACGGCGAGCAACGTCATGGACTCCGCCGAGATTCGAGACCCGGCCGCTTCGACGATCTCCTCCGGCGTGACGGCCTCCACCCGGTCTACGTACGTCTCCCAGTAGTCTTCCGGCAATTCGTAGATCTGTTGGGTCGCCACCTTCCGCGTCACGAGGCTCGGCGTCTCGAATTGGCGCGGTAGGGACAGGGTGAGCGCGTTCTTCGCGAGCCGCAGCTCGTCAGCGTCGGGCGGACGCTCCACTAAGCTTCGGATCTCGGCCAGTATCTCTCGGAACGCGCCGGCGGCCGCCGCGCTCTCCACCGCGGTGCTCACCACGAACGGACCCGCACTGCGACGAAACCCGAACGAGCTGCGCGCCCCGTACGTCCAGCCCTTGTCCTCTCGCAAGTTCATGTTGATCCGCGAGTTGAACAGCCCGCCGAGGATCGCGTTCGCCAGGGTCGCCGGGAAGAAATCCGGCGCCCCGTACTCCATTCCGATGCGACCGACGCGGATCTCCGCCTGGGCGCTGTGCTCCCGGTCCACGAGGAGCAGCCCGCCGGCAGGCGCTTCGCTCGACGGCGGGGGAAGCTCACTGATGCCGCCAGCGCCGGTCCAGTCGTCGAACCGGAGCGCCACCGCGTCCTTGAACGCCAGAGGGTCCAGCGCGCCGCACGCGATCAACACTGCGCCGTCGGGCAGGTACTGGTCTTCGTGGAACCCGGTCACCTCGCCGGCGCCCAGCCTGGCCACCGTTTCCGGCTCCCCACCGGCCGGCCGGCCGTACGGATGGTCTCCGTAGATCGTCCGGATGAGCCGAAGGTCGGCGAGAACCGCCGGCTCATCCAGGTGGCGCTCTATCTCGTCCAGACGTTCCTGACGGACCCGAGCGACCTCCTCCTCCTCGAACGCTGGCTCCCGGACCACGGCCCGGAGGTAGTCCAGCGCCCCATCCGACACGTCGCTGAGGAAGTGCATCGAGAGGTTGGCCACGTCGTAACCGACGCTGGCTCCGAAGGCGGCGCCCAGCCGGTCCAGCCAGGCCGCCATCTCCAGCGCCGAGCGCCCCGCCGCACCCTCGCTGAGCAGCCGGCCCGTCAACTCGGCCACGCCCCCCAGCTCGGGCCGCTCCGCCGCGGCGCCCGCCTCCAGGATGAGGCGCAGCGAGACCTCCGGCAGCTTCCGGTTCTCGGCGACCAGCAGCTTCAGGCCGTTGTCCAGACGGAAGCGATGGAAGAACGGCAGCTCGAGGGGCCGGAGCTCCTCGGAGGGAGGGGGACGGGTACGATCCAACGCGCCGGCCGTGCTCATTCGGCCTCCGAGTCCTCGGGCGAGGGAACGACGTGAAGCGACACGAGCCGGTCGTCGTCGAAGATCTCGCCGGCGAGCCCGGCGCACCCTTCCAGCGTCACCTCCCGGTAGCGGGAGAAGGCGTCGTTCACGTATGCCGGCTCTCCCCTCAGCACAGCGGCATGGGCAAAGGCATCCGCGCGCTCTCCGATGCCGTTCAGTTGCTGCACCAGCGCTCGACGCGCCCGGTTTCTGGCTCCCTCCACCTCGTCCTCGTTCAACCCGTCACCGCCAAGACCGGCGATGGCTTCCATCATCGCTTCCTCCAGGCTCTCCGCGGAGACGCCGGGCCGGGCCGTCGCGACGACGAAGAACATGCCGGCGCACTCGGTAGGCCAGGTAAAGGCGTGCACTTCTCCCGCGATGCGCTTGTCATAGATCAGCCCGTGATGAAGGCGGGAGCTCTTGCCGTCCGCCAGGAGATGGCTCAGGAGATCCGACGTCTCGAACTCGGGCGCGTTGAAGGAAGGTGCGTGGTACATCAGGTAGACCCGCGGCACGTGGACCTGGTCCTCGATCGTCCCCCGTCGCTCACCATCCAGAGCGGGGGGCCGGACCTCCACCGGTGGGGGTCGGGGACGGGGCGGAATCTCGCCGAAGTACCGGTCGATGCGACGAAGCGCGTCCTTCGTGTCGAAGTCGCCGGCCAGGACCAGGACCGCGTTGTTCGGGCCGTAGTAGCTGTCGAAGAACTCGTGGACGTTCTCCAACGTCGCCGCGTCGAGATCCTCCATGAAGCCAATGGTTGGGTGCCGGTACGGATGGCCCTCGAGGTATGCCATGCGAAGCACCGTCTCGAACGCCAGTCCGTAAGGCCGGTTCTCGTAGGCCTGCCGCCGCTCGTTCTTCACCACGTCCCGCTGGTTGTCCAGCTTCTCCTGCGTGATGCCGGGGGCGAAGAAGCCCATGCGGTCCGATTCGAGCCAGAGCGCGAGGTCCAGGTGGCTGGACGGCAGCGTCTCGTAGTAGTTGGTGCGATCGAACCAGGTCGACCCGTTCAACGTTCCGCCGGCGTTCTGGATGAACTTGAAGTGCTCGCTCTCCGCGACGTGCTCCGACCCCTGGAACAGCAGGTGCTCGAACAGGTGGGCAAAGCCTTTCCGGCCGGTCCGCTCGTCCTTGGACCCGACATGGTACATGAGGTGGACGGCCACGATGGGAGCCGCCCGATCCTCGTGCAGGACGACCCTGAGGCCGTTGTCCAGAACCTGTTCCTCGAAGTCGAAGCTGACTTCGCTCGCATCGCGTGACCGGGGAGGGGGCGAAGATGAATGACTCAAGGCCGTTCGGCTCCTTTCGTGACTCACTGACCGGATGCCGACCGGATGAGGGTCGACGGCCGGTGACGGCCGCCGAATGTAGTGAAGGTTGCGGAGGGACGTAAGCCGGGTTCTGTGGCGGGGCGTTGTAGGACGCCCCGCGGAGGTCATCTGTCTCGGACGACCGGTTGCCCGGCGTCTCTAGCGGCCTACCCGGAGCTCGATCGCGGCGGGCCGCCGCTCGCTCCCTATTTGGCCTTGCTCCCGGTGGGGTTTGTCGTGCCGTCGCTGTCTCCAGCGGCGCGGTGGGCTCTTACCCCACCTTTTCACCCTTGCCTGTGCGGCCGAAGCCGCCATCGGCGGTCTGCTCTCTGTGACACTTTCCGTCGCCTTGCGGCGCCCGGGCGTTACCCGGCACCGTGCCCTGCAGAGCCCGGACTTTCCTCGAACCGCACCTCGAGACTCGCTCGATGCCGGCCCGCGACCTCCCGTCCCTCCGCAAGGAGTGCTACAGCGGGCGGCAGCGGATGGTTTCCCTGCGGTTTCCCTGCCCGCGGATTCAGCCATGCCGGCGCGTCGCCCAACGCCGTCGCCCAACGCCGCCACCAGACCCGGCACGGACTGTCTCAAGCGGAGCGCGGAGCATAGTTTAGGTGTGCGGGTATCCGTTCTATCCGGGCTGGATCGACGATCCGTTTCGGCTGGGATTCCGGGTATTTTCTTGTTTACGAGAGAAGGCATGCGGAACGGGTGCGAGGGACCGGGCGCCTGCACGGGTCCGCGGCACAGCAGCGGCATGAGACGCTCCGGCCGGTGGCTCGGGGCGGTCGTGGCGCTGTCGCTCATCGGTTGCACCGACAGCCAGACGGCCTCGACCCAGCCGGGGGTCGGGCCGGCGCTCCTTGAGGCCCTCTCGGCGGGCGCGGACACGGTCGAGATGGGAGCCGTGATCGATCCCTCCATCGCCGTCCGCGTCGTAGCGACCACGGGTGATCCGGTGGAAGGCATCCCCGTTCGATTCCTACTCGAATCGGGTCCCGGTCGCGTCTTCCCGAGCCTCGCCGTCTCGGACGAGGAGGGAGTGGCAGAGGCGTTCTTCGAGGCGGACGGCGTCGCGGACGAGAGTCGCATCCGGGCGGATATCCCCAGCGCGAGCAATGTCGAGGCGGTCAGTTTCGATGTGCTCACCGTCCCATCCGCCTTCGTGCAGCTGGCTTCGGAGGAGGGCAACGGGCAGGTAGCCGAGATCGAATCCCAGCTGCCGCTGCCTTTCATCGTAAACGCCTCGGTGGGCGAGGGCATGCCGGTCGCCGGCATACCGATCGCCTGGTTCGTGGAGGGTGAGGTCGGCGGAGTCCGCCTCAGCGCCGACACGACATTCACGGATGAAACGGGCCGGGCCGAAACGCTCCTGACGCTCGGTCCGGAGACGGGCGTGGTGACCGTCGCCGCCCATGCCACGCGCACGACCGCCTCCGACACGATCCGCTTCACCGCATCGGCGCGGGCGGTGCTGGAGACGGGTGTGATCGTGGACTTCGTCGACCCGTTGCCGCTGAAGGCGGGGGAGCAAGCGACGATGTTCGGCGCCGGCTTCAGCGAACAGATCGACGAGAACGAGGTCCGAGTCGAAGGGGTCATCGCCGAGATCGTGTCGGCGAGTCCGACGGAGATCTCATTCGTCGTCCCGGCCTTTCTCGATCGCTGCCTCCCCGAACGCGACGTGGGGGTCCGCGCGCTCGTCGGGGGCGAGGCGAGTAACGGCCAGCTCGTGCAGCTACAGCCGGCCCAGGCTCCGGTTGAACTGGCGGTGGGCCAGACGGCACTTCTGCGAGGAGACGCAGCGCTGTGCGTCCAACTCTCCTCGTCGCTCGGGCGGACCGACTTCGTCTTCCATGTCCAGAGCGCCAGCCGTGCGCCCGAGGCGGTCGCGTCGTTTCGGATGGGCTTGAGGGCGCCGGAGGAGAGCGAGCTGGGCTCGGCGGACCTGCTGCAGACGGAGGTCGAAGCCATCGATGAAGTCGGATTCTACGGCGAGGCGTTCGGCGAGGCCTTCATCTCTTCGCAGGCGCTCGCGGAGCTGCTGGATCGGGAGGCGCGTCCGATGCGGGTCGCCGAGCCGGCCGTTCGCGCCGCCGTTCAGCCTGCCGATCTCGCGGTAGGCGACATCCTCCCGGTCCAGTTCGCCGTCAACTCCGACTTGTCGGTTTCCTGCGAATCGCCGGCCCGGATCATCGACGGCGTCGTGCGAGCCATCGGCGAGCGGACGTTGATCGTCGAAGACCCACAGGCTCCGGCCGCGGGCTTCACGGACACCGACTGGCGACTCATCGCCGATGAGTTCGACGCCACCATCTACCCCACCGGCACAGCCTACTTTGGAGAGGCGGCGGATCTGGATGGCAACGGCCGGGTCACGCTGGCGTTCACGCAAGAGGTCAACAGCCTGACACCGCCGGGGGGCGGCCGGATCAACGGCTTCTTCCTCCTCAGCGACCTCGCCGCGAGCGGCAGAGAGGGCGGAGCGGGAGTCCCGGGCGAAGGAGGCGCCACCTGCCCCGCCAGCAACGAGGGCGAGATCCTCTACATCGGCGTGGCGGACCCGAACGGGGAGTTCGGGAGCCCGTTCACAAAGGCACAGGCACTGAGAGCGGCTCGCCGGACCGCCGCGCACGAGCTTCAGCACCTGCTTGCCGCGCAGCAGCGCGTCGTTCTGGGTAGCCAAGACTTCGGATCGGTCGAGGAGAGCTGGCTCGACGAAGGGCTCTCCCACCTGGCCGAAGAGCTCGTCGGCCTGCGACTGATGGAGCTGCCCGAGGGCCAGAACATCACGTTCGATCTGATCGGGGGCGACCGCGACCGTCTCGATATCTTCAACATCTACCTGATCCCCAACTTCTTCAGCCTTGGCCTTTACATGGCCGCTCCGGGGATCGCTCCCGTCCTCGCGCCCTTCGACCCCGGCGGACTCGGAAGCGAGCAGATGAGAGGCTTCGGGCTCTTCTTCCTGCGGTGGCTCCTGGACCACCACGGCGGCGACGATCCCGCGGCGTTCATCCGGGCGCTGGCGAGCGGCGGCGGCGGACAGCGCCAGGGGATCGCGAACGTGGAGAACGAGACCGGACGTGCCTGGGAGGATCTGATCGCCGAGTTCGCGATCACGCTCGCGGTGGACGATACGGAAGTGGCGGGTCTCGATACCCGCTACCAGATCACGACGTGGAACCTCCGCGACATATTCGCCGCGCTGAACGAGAATCCGGGTGCAGGACAACGCTTCCCCGTCCCGTACCCGCTGGCTCTCTCGCCTCTCGGCTTCGTGACGCGGGCGCTTGATTTCGACCTGAACGCCTCGACGGAAGCCTACTTCAGACTCGCCGGCCAGAGCGAAGCCCCCGCCCTAGCGATCGAGCTGTTCGGGCAGGACGGTGCAGCCCTCCCGCCCACCGCCGTCGCGCAAGTCCTGATCATGCGAACGCGGTGACGCGCCAGGTCGGACTGGACAGCGAGCGCCGTTCGACGAAACTTCTCCCACCCTCTCCTCGTCATCGAATACCGATGAGAAGGCATGCGATGAACAGGCTCGTACGATCGGCGACATTCTTGTGGGTGTGGGTGGGGCTCACCGCCCCCTCGCCCGCCCTTGCACAGGATTTCCCGGAGCTCGAGGAGCGGGACGAGCGGGAACGGACCCGAAGCGTCGGCGTGGTCACCGGCTACTTCGGCGTCATGGCGCCGCTGGCAAACTTGACGGAGGACCCCGAGAGCTTCAGCACGGACGTGAGCATCTCGATCGCCTTCGGGGGTGAGTTCGACTACTTCTTCAAGAGTGGCTTCGGCGTCGGGGTCACCGGGCTCTACGCTCCAGCGAAGCTGACGATCTCGCCGGAGGACGTTCCGGTCGCGGCGCCTCCCGACCTGGGCAACGCCAAGTGGACGACCCTCACCGCCAACCTGATGTACCGGGTCGATCTGAAGGGCCCGGCGGGAATGGTAGAGCCCTACGTCCTGGTCGGCGGCGGCATCCGAAATCTCAACGTCGACCCGATCGCCTCTCCGCAGGCCACCGACGCCACGAACGGGGTCTTCAACTTCGGACTCGGAGCGTTCACGCTCGTAGCAGAGCACTGGGCGATTCGACTCGACCTCCGCGGATACATCTCTCCGTTCAACGTCGAGGCCACCGACAACACCAGGACTCAGTTCGATACGACCATCCTGTTCGGCATCTCCTACGGCTTCCCGTAGTGGCGGTCCGACGGTACAACCAAAGGGCCGGTCCTCCTGTCCTAAGCAGTGAATCGATTCGCGGGCGCCCCCGCCTTCCCGGCGGTGCCCTGCCGTAGCCTCAGACGACAGCAAGGAGTTTCATCAAGTGCGCATCCTCAGCGTGACCCTCTTAGCATTCGTGCTCGCGGCCTGCGCGAGCTCGACGACAGGCAGCGCTCCGGCCGGCACGCCGGGCGCCGGCGTCTCACAGCCAGCCGGGGACGCCTCCGACGCAGCCGGCGAAGCCTCGGAAGCGGCTAGAGCCGATCAGGCCTCCGACACCGAGGCAGACGCCGATCAGCAGCCGCAGGACCAGAACCCGCACATCGCCGGCGACATGGTGGCGTCGGCCCGCGTGACCGACATCGAGCTCTCGCCGTCGCCGATCGTCCTCACCCGCGGCGACGTCATCCGGGTGGAGGGCCATCTGACCGATGCCGATGGGAACCGAGTGACCGGCGCCAGGTGGGGGATCGGCGCAGGCGGACCGATCGACATCGAGTCGATCAAGGACAGCATCCCGGACAGCTATCTGTTTCGGGGTGTGAGCGCGGGCTCGACGGAGATCTACATCGTCCTGCCGAAGCCGACCGAGGAGGGGGTCGAGTGGACCCGCATCGCGAGCTTCGATGTCGTGGTGAACGATTGGCCCGTCGCTCGGGTGGACGTCGATCCGCCGGCTTTCGGGACCTATGCTGGCAGCGTGTTCGGCCTGGAGGCTCGCGCGATCACGACTCACGAGACCGAGCACGCCACGGCGAAAGCCCGCTGGTCCAGCTCGAACCCCGAGATCGTGTCGGTGACGCCCGACGGCATCGCCACGTTCCGGACGCCCGGGCGGGCCGTGCTGACGGCCTCGGCCGAGGGCCTCGACGGCTCGTTGACCGTCGACGTGAAGCCCAACCCGGTTCGATCGGTCGGGCTCGACGCGAGCGCGAGCGGCGTACGCACCGGCGACGTGGTGCACCTTACCCCGGCCATATCGGGGAGCGGCAACCGCGCCCTGGATGATGTCAACGTCAGCTACTCGGTGTCGGCGATCGACGGCCCGACGGATGGAGCCGATGTATTCGGCGATGGCACCTTCGTGGCGAACTCGCCCGGCGCGTACCGCGTGATGGTGACGGCCGGCGGGCAATCGGCAACGGTGGTCATCGAGGCGGCACCCAGAGCGGCTCGCCGCGTCAGCCAGCTCGTGGGCCGCGGCGCGGTGTCGCACGTGGCGACCAGCGACCTCTGGGTCTTCCAGGGCAGCGACGGGCGCGATTACGCCTACACGGGCACTCACGCCCAGGGAGGCGGAGAGCGCATGTACGCGTGGGACGTGACGGATGCGAGCTCGCCGGTGCTCACCGACTCGGTCGTGGTGGACGCCCGGGTGGTAAACGACGTGAAGGTGAACGCGGACGCGAGTTGGGCGATGATCACCCGCGAGGGTGCCAGCAGCCGGCGCAACGGGATCATCGTGCTGGACCTGGCCGATCCCGCGCATCCCACGATCATCGCCGAACTGACCGACAGCCTGACGGCCGGGATCCACAACGTCTGGATCAACGGGGATGTCGTCTATGCGGTCAACGACGGCACGAGCGCCATGCACATCATCGAGATGGCGGACCCGACGAACCCCAGGCACATCGGCCGCTGGGAGGTGAGACCGGGCGAGGAGAACAAGAGCCTCCACGATGTGTGGGCGGAGGACGGCTTCGCGTATCTCTCCTACTGGGATGACGGACTCATCGTTCTGGACGTGGGGGACGGCGCGAAGGGTGGCACCGCGAGGGAGCCGAAGTTCGTCTCGCAGTACCAGTACCGCACCTACCAGCCGGAGGAGTACGGCAACACACACACCGCCTACCGGTATGGTGATTACGTCTTCACTGGCGATGAGATCTTCGGGTGTGGCGACTGCGTGAACGGACCGCGCGGATACATCCACGTGGTGGATGTGAGCGATATCGAGAACCCGAAGCAGGTCGCCCGGTACGAGGTGCCCGAAGCCGGGGCGCACAACATCTGGGTCGAAGATGGCCTGCTCTACATCGCCTACTACCAGGGCGGACTTCGGGTGGTGGATGTCTCGGGCGAGCTCCGCGGCGACCTCTACAAGCAGGGACGCGAGGTGGCGTGGTTCCAGTCGGCCGGAAAAGAGGGGGAGGCCGTCGTGCCGAACGCCCCCCTAGCCTGGGGACCGCAGCCGCACAAGGGCAACGTCTTCGTGTCGGACATGAACAGCGGGCTCTGGGTGATCCAGGTCGAACCGCCGGAGCGGCCGCTCGTTCCGTAGACCGAGCCGGCCGGGCCGGGTGATCTTCGACCGTCTTGACCAGGAAGCGATCAGACATGGATAGAGCAGTGCTTTTGCGGTATCTCGGGCCTTTTATCGGAGCAGGCTTCGCCTTGGCTGTCGGGGCAGCTCCGATCGGGGCGTCAGCGGCCGGCCCGGCGGTCGGTGGGGCGGTGGCGGCGGGTGCATCGGCTGCGGCGGACACCCTGTTTGCCGGCGCCCGGATACCGGACGCGAACTACTGGGTGTTCGTGGCCAACGAGTCGTCGGACCTCGTCAGCCTCGTGCGCTTCGGCCCCGATGGGGCGGCGGTGGAAGATGATCTCGAGGTCGGGATCATGCCCGCCGATCTCGACGGCGCGCACGGAGTGAGAGTTTCGCCCGACGGCCGACGCGTTTTCGTCTCGCTGGCGCACGGCACGCCCTACGGCCGGCTGTGGAGCTACGACACCGCGAACGGCGAGCTGTCCGACAGTGTGTCGGTCGGGCTCTTTCCGGCGACGATAGCGGTCACGCCGGACGGCGGCATGGGCTTCGTCGTCAACTTCAACCTGCACGGAAACCCCGTCCCCTCTTCCGTCTCCGCGATCTTCCTCCCCGAGATGGTCGAGATGGCGCGCATCGAGACGTGCATCAAGCCGCACGGCAGCCGCGTGAACAACGCGGGAACGCGGCACTATTCGGTCTGCGTGGGAGACGACCACCTGGTGGAGATCTCCGTGGAGCGGCTCAAGGTCCGCCGTGCCGTGAAGCTCACGCCGGGGTCGGAGCGGGTCCTGGCGAAGCCCGGCGAGGCTTCGGCGGTCCGCGCAGACAGCCCCGTCTGCGGCCCCACCTGGGCGACTCCTGCCTTCGACGATGCCCACGTGTACGTCGCCTGCAACAAGCACGGCGACGTCCTGGAACTGGACGCTGAAGACCTTACCGTCACGCGGCGCTTCGAGGCCGGAAAGGGGCCCTACAACCTGGACGTCACTTCCGACGGGCGACTGCTGCTGGCCACGAACAAAGGAGCGCAATCGGTGAGCATCTTCGACCTCGGCACCGGCGAGGAGATCGCCCGCGTCCCGACGACGCGGCCGATCACGCACGGCGTCGTGGTCAGCGCCGACGACCGGTACGCCTTCGTGTCGAACGAGGCCATCGGAGCGACACGGGGCACGATCGACGTGATCGATCTGGAATCGCTGGAGCTCGTCGCTTCAACAGAGGTCCACCACCAGCCGGGTGGCATCGACTTCTGGAGGTTCGAGCCGGCGAAGTAGAGCCCCTTAGCCGCGGCTACGCCCTCCACTCCCTCTACCGTTCCCGCGGCCCGCAAAGGTCCTTCTTTTTCTACCTGTACACCTGTACAGGTAGAGGGCGCTGCGTATGTGCGCCGGGCAAATCCCAGCATCCCTCACGAGCGTCAGCCGCCACCCTCCTCGGCAGCGGCCTGGAGCTCCTGGAGCCGGCGCCCGATCATCGGGTTGCCGGGAACGAGCTCCTGTGCCTTCTCGTAGGCGGCGATGGCCTCGGCCGGCTCTCCCAACATCCGGTATCCTTCACCGAGCGCGAAGTAGGAGAAACCGGACTCGGGGAAGAACTCGAGGTTCAGCTTGACGATCTCGATGCCGTCCTCCACGCGGCCCTCGCCACCCAGGCTCTCGGCGACATTGAGAAGGGTGAACTCACCGAAGTTGAAGGCGCCCTGGCCGTAGAACTCCTCCCTCAGCTCCCGGTAGCGAGCGCCAGCGGCGTCCACGCCCTCCTCGGCGATCACATGACCGAGCTCCTCCTCGAGGGTGCGTGGCACCGGCCGGCCGCGGTGGCAGGTGTAGCAGGTGAGCCGAACGGCGGGGTCCGCGCGGTCGCCGACTTCGGTCAAGCCCGGCAGGCGCTCTTCGTCCAGATACTGAGTCATCTCCAGCATGAAGCGGGCTTTCTTCTTCGTCAGCTTCTCATCCGACTCGAAGTCGAACTCCGAGAGTGGCTTTCCCTCTTCGCCTACGTGGCAATACCAGCACCGGACGCCTAGCCCCATGGCGAAGCCGCGCATGACGCCCACCAGCTGTCGTTGCTCGATCTCCTCTGGGAGCACCTGAAGATTGTTGAACTCCTCGGGGATCTGCGCGGAACCGAGCCGGGGCAGCCCGGCGCCGAGCACCACGAGCAGGCCGAAGGCGGTGAGGAGACTCCGGCGATCGACTCGGACACGCGTAGGCAGGATTGAGCGCGGGCATCGGCTGAACGGCTCGGGTGTTCTCACGAGGCTCCTCCTCTTGCTGTCCGGGGGTGGCGTAGATGCGATGGGTAGCCGAAGATGCGCATTAGCCTTCGATCGACCCTATCCGCTGACAACAGGAACGCAGGAGCGTCGTCATGGTTCCGGTGCGACTCGAGCGATCAAAGATTCGCGCGCTTCGGCGGGCGACCGTCGCATTCCCGTTTTTCGCTATCCTTCTTGTCGTGCAGTTGTGGCTTCCCTCGGCGCTCGTGGCCCAGGCTCAGGCCGGCGCAGCCTTCGACTCCACCCTGTTCGACGGGATGCGCTACCGGATGATCGGCCCGCACCGCGGCGGCCGGGTGACGGCCGTTGCGGGGATCGCGGATCACCCGCTCGTCTACTTCATGGGCAGCACGGGCGGTGGCATCTGGAAGACCGAGGACGCCGGGAGCAGCTGGGCCAACGTCGCGGACAAGTACCTCGAATCCGCTTCGGTCGGCGCGATCGACGTCGCCGACTCGGACCCGAGCGTCATCTGGGCGGGTATGGGCTCGGCCTGCATTCGCGGCAACACCTCGATGGGCGACGGAGTCTACCGCTCGCTCGACGGAGGGAAGACCTGGAGCCACGCCGGGCTGCGCGAGGCCGGGCAGATAGGGCGGATCGTCGTCGATCCGCGCGACCCGGACGTGGCCTTCGTCGCGGCCCTCGGCCATCCCTTCGGGCCGAATCCCGAGCGCGGCGTCTTCAGGACCCGAGACGGAGGCGCGAGCTGGGAGAACGTCCTGTTCATCAGCGACTCCACGGGTGCCGTCGACCTGGCCATGCGACCGGACAACCCCCGCATCCTCTTCGCCGGGATGTGGCGGGCGGAACGGAAGCCGTGGACGATGATCAGCGGGGCCTCCGAGGGCGGCATCTGGCGCACGAAGGATGGAGGAGACACCTGGGAGCGGTTGGAGAAAGGGCTGCCGGAGGGCCTGGTCGGAAAGACGGCCGTGAGCGTCTCGGCGGCCAACCCGGACCGGGTCTGGGCGCTGATCGAGGCGCCCGGGGACGAGGGCGGTCTCTACCGTTCCGACGACGGCGGGGACAGCTGGAAGCAGGTCAACAAGGAACGCATGCTGCGCCAGCGAGCGTGGTACTACACGCACGTCTACGCCGACCCGGGAGACGAGAACACCGTCTACGTGCTCAACGTCCGCTTCTGGAAGTCGATCGACGGCGGGAAGACGTTCGAGCAGATCCAGGTGCTTCACGGCGACACACACGACCTGTGGATCAACCCGGCGAATCCTCGCAACATCATCATCGGCAACGACGGCGGCGCCCAGGTCACGTACAACGGCGGGGAGTCCTGGTCCACGATGTACAACCAGCCCACGGCCGAGATGTACCGGCTTTTCGTTGACGATCGGTTCCCCTACCGCGTCTACGGCTCCCAGCAGGACAACAGCACGATCTCGCTGCCGAGCAAGGGAATCGGGGGGCTGACGCCATACGAGAACTGGCGGTCCGTGGGCGGCGGCGAGAGCGGCCACATCGCCATCGATCCCAGGAACCCCGACATCACCTATGCAGGGTCGTACGGCGGCACGATCACCCGTCGGGACTACAGGAATCGCACGAACCGCAACGTCCTCTCCTACCCGCAGCTCGCGATCGGCGAGGCCGCCAAGAACCTGAGATACCGATTCCAGTGGAACGCCCCGATCCGTATCTCTCCCTGGGATCCTGATGTCCTCTTCCACACCTCCCAGTACGTGCACCGGTCCACGAACGGTGGGCAGAGCTGGGAGACGATCAGCCCCGACCTGACACGGGACGACGCCACGAAGCAGGAGTATTCGGGCGAGCCGATCACGATGGACAACACGGGGGTGGAGGTCTACGGGACGATCTTCACCTTCGAGGTCTCGCCGTACGAGCGGGGCGTGCTGTGGGCGGGCTCCGACGATGGCCGCGTGCACATCTCCCGCGACGACGGGGCGACGTGGAGGGAGATCACGCCCTCGGCGATGCCTGAGTGGGGCACGGTGAACGCCATCGAGCTGTCAGCTCACGCGCCCGGACGCGCCTTCATCGCCGTGCACCGGTACCGGGAGGACGACTTCACGCCCTACATATTCCGGACGAACGACTACGGCGCCTCCTGGAGCCTCCTGACCCGCGACAACGGCATCGGCGCGCGCCACTTCGTCCGCGCGATCCGGGAGGATCAGGAGCGCCAGGGCCTCCTGTTCGCCGGCACGGAATACGGGATGTATGTCTCCTTCGACGACGGAGCCCGGTGGCAGCCGCTCCAACTCAACCTGCCGGTGACACCCGTCACCGACCTCCAGGTCCATCACGGCGACCTCGTGGTCGCCACCCAGGGACGCTCCTTCTGGATCCTGGACGACCTCTCTCCGCTGCGGCAGCTGACGGGCGAAGTGGCCAGGTCGAACGCCCACCTCTACGAGCCGGCGAACGCCTACCGGGCCCGCTTCGGCACCAGCGATCGCTTCGGGTTCGCTCCCGACACTGTGCCGACCGGCGCTCTCTTCCACTTCTACCTGGCGGAGGAGCCGACCGAGCAGGTCGCCTTGGAGATCCTCGACGAGTCGGGAGAAGCGATCCGGACCTATACGTGGGAGCCAAAGAAGGAGAAGGCGGAGGGCACGGGCGAAGAGGGTGAGGCCGGCGGTGAGGGTGGTGGCGGGGAGGCAGCCGGCGACGAAGGGAGCTCGGAAGAGCCGTTCGAACGAAGCGCCAAGGGCGATTCGATCTCCGTCCGCGCCGGGCTGAACCGGGCGAACTGGAATCTCCGCCACCAGGCCCCTGAGATCGTCGAGGGTGCCGTGTATTTCGGGCCGACCTTCGGTCCCATGGTCGCTCCGGGCCGCTACCAGGTTCGCCTCACGATCGGAGACTGGACCCAGAGTCGTGGGTTCGAGCTCCTGCCCGACCCGAGGGTGACCCTGACGGCTGCCGAGCGCGAGGCGCAGTACGAGCTCATGACCCAGGTTCGGGATCGCATCCAGGAGGCGCACGACGCCATCCGCATGCTCCGGTCGGTGCGCGAGCAGGTGAAGGCGAAGGCGGAGCTCGCGAAGGAGGCGGGCTTTGGGGACGGTTTCGAGGCCCAGGCGGACTCGATCGCCTCGAAGCTGACGGCGGTCGAGGATCAGCTCATGCAGACGAAGAACGAGAGCCGCCAGGACCCGCTCAACTTCCCGCCGAGGCTCGATGCGCAGCTCGTCTATCTTTACGGCGTGGTCGGAGGCGCCGACGCACCCCCGACGGACGGCGCCTACGAGCGCTTCGACGACCTGACCCGCGAGCTGCATGCCGTTCTCTCGGAACTCCGGGAGGTGCTCGACGGCGACGTGGACGCGTTCAGCGCCGCGCTGGCCGCGGCCGGAGCGCCTGCGATCATCGTCCCCGAGTAGCGTTGGGGGCTCGCGTCGTCGTCGTGCTGCTGATCGCTGCGGCCTGCGGAAGCTCGCCGGAGTCGGGATCGGTCCGCGGTGACCTCACGTTCACGGTAATGGGCGACGCCCCTTACTACTGGCATGAGGCCCGCCGCTACGAGCATCTGGTCGATGCCCTGAACGCCGACTCGCTCGATTGGGTGATCCACGTCGGTGATCTCTTCTGGAAGCCGTGCTCGGACGAGAAGATGCGCGAGCGGCTCGAGGTGTTGCAGCGGATCAGACACCCGGTGGTCTACACGCCCGGCGACAACGAGTGGACGGACTGTTGGGGGCCGCGCGAGGGTGGGTTCGAGCCCCTGGACCGGCTGGAGAGGGTGCGCGAGATCTACTTCCCGAATCCGGGCCGGAGCCTCGGAGGCACGCCGATGCAGGTCGCTTTCCAGGCTTCGGACTCCACGTGGTCGGAGTTCGTGGAGAACCAGCGGTGGACGAGAGGTGGCATCGTCTTCGCCACGCTTCACCTCGTGGGGAGCAGTAACGGCAAGGACGACTTTCCCGGCCGGATCGAGGCCGATGACCGGGAGGCGCAGCGCCGGACCGAGGCGGCCGCGGCGTGGCTCCGCGGCACCTTCGACGAGGCGCGCGACGCCGGCGCTCGGGCCGTCGTCCTCCTACAGCACGCGGACCTCGTCTTCGAGGACCCGGCCGACGAGTATCGACGAGCCTTCGAGCCGTTTCTGAGCGCCCTCGAGGAGGTGGTGGCTATCTTCGACGGGCCCGTCCTGCTCGCTCACGGCGACAGCCACGACTACAACGTCGATTCACCGCTCGTGGACCGACGCACGGGACGAGCTCTCGAAAACTTCACGCGGATGCAAGTCATGGGATCTCCCGAAGTCGGTTGGGTTCGCGTCGCGGTAGATACGGCGGGGCCAACCTTCTCCTTCGAGCCGCGCCGAATCCCGGTCTGGAAGCTCTGGTGAGGTCGCTGCCGTGCTAAGTCAATCGCGCCAATCGAGGAAGTCGCTGAAATGATCTCCCGCGACCCAATGGACCGGGAGGCCTTGCAGCTTCGCATGAAGAAGCTCTTCACCGAAGGCTTCACGGTCCTCGACATCGCCGAGCCGCTGCTTTCGTTCGACGCGCCCGCCGAAGCCGCTGCAGCCTTGGCGGCGATGGAAAGGTCCCGCGATCCGGTCGGGGGCGTGCGGCGCGACGGCCGGGTGTCCGGGTACGTCCGCGCCAGTGATCTTCAGTCGGGAGGCGCCTGCGCGGATCACGTTCGGGAGATCGATCCAGCCCGTGTCGTCCTGCACCGCGCTTCCCTTCCCGAGGTCGTCGAGCGTCTCGGCGAGGGCCGCGAGTATTGTTTCGTGTCTGTCCTTGGCCAGATCGACGCCTTCGTGGTGCGCGCGCACTTCGAGAAGCCACCGGCCAGGATGTGGCTGTTCGGCATGATCACGATCGCGGAGATCTTCCTCACCGAGACCATCGAATCGCTGTATCCCGACGACATCTGGACCGACCTCGTCTCGACCGGGCGGATGCGAAAAGCGCGAGAGCTCCACGCCGAGCGAACGAGACGCCAGCAGCCGGTGCGGCTGGTGGACTGCCTCCAGCTGAGTGACAAGATGCAGCTCCTGGTTCGAGAAGAAGAGTGGCGCGAGGAATTCGGGTTCTCCTCGCGCAGGGACGGCGAGAGGTGGATAAAGGAGCTTGGCTCCCTCCGAAACAACCTGGCGCACACCCAGCCGATCGTCCCCCTCAACTGGAAGATGATCGTCGAGGCCGCCGGACGCGTCGACCGCATCGTGGCCCGCTTGGGCGAGACGAGACCGGGCCGACCGGAAGCGGCAGCCGCGTCTGCCGAGGCCGCCACTCACGCGGACCGTGACGATGACATCTGACCACGGCGAAGGGGTGGGGGCACACTGGGAGCGAGTCTGGACCGCGTGCGCCCCTGACGAGATGAGCTGGTTTCAGGCCGAGCCTGAGATCTCTCTCGAGCTCATCCGCGACGCCAGCAAGGGCACGAGCGGCCGCATCATCGATGTCGGCGGGGGCGCATCGCGGCTGGTGGACGTCCTGCTCGACAGCGGGTACTCGGACATCTCGGTACTGGACGTTTCTCGGACATCACTCTCGATCGCCAGGGAGAGGCTGGGTGATCGCGCCCAAGTTGTCGAATGGTTCTGCGGAGACGTGAGAAGCTTCACACCTCCGCACACGTTCGACGTTTGGCACGACCGGGCCGTCTTTCATTTCCTCAGGAATCCGGCGGATCGGATCGGCTACCGCGGGAGCCTGGGCCGAGCTGTCCTGCCCGGTGGGCACGCCGTGTTGGCGACCTTCGGGCCCGAGGGACCGGAGCGTTGCAGCGGACTTCCGGTCGTTCGCTACGACGCCGCCTCTCTCTCAGCGGAGCTCGGAGAGATGTGGGAGCTTGTCGAAACCCGTGAGGAGACCCACCACACACCCTCCGGCGTCGATCAGCAGTTCGTGTACGGCCGTTTTAGACGGATCGAAGCGGACCGTTGATCGTGCTGGAGACCGAGCGTCTTTACCTGCGTCGGCTCACCATGGAGGATCTGGAGGATGTGCATCGGATGCACTCGGATCCGGAGACGATCCGCTACGCCTCGGGGCGCGTGAAGAACCTGGAAGAGAGCTCTGAATGGCTCGAGCGGGCCATCGACTCCTACGAGACGCACGGTCACGGCTTCTGGGCCCTCGAGATGAAGCGATCCGGGGACTACGTCGGTCACGCAGGCCTGCTGGCGCAGGTCGTGGACGACGTCTCCGAGACTGAAATCGCGTACTGGATCGCTCGGAGCCACTGGGGTGCCGGCCTGGCGACGGAGGCGGCGATCGCCAGCCGGGACCACGGCTTCCAGGTTCTAGGGCGCGATCGACTGATATCCATTATCCACCCGGACAACCGTGCCTCCCGCCGAGTGGCCGAGAAGGTCGGTCTTCAGATCGAAAAGCCCGCAACCCACAAGGGAGTTGACGTTCTCATCTATTCCATCGAATCCATCGACCGAGGATAGGGCGAGCCATGTGCAGGAACATCAAGAAGCTCCGGCGCCCCGAGGGCGAGCCGACCGACGAGGAGCTGCAGGACGCGGCCCTCCAGTTCGTGCGAAAGATCAGCGGATATCGGCAGCCCTCGAAGGCCAACCAGGATGCCTTCGACGGCGCCGTGACAGAGGTCGCGGAAGCCTCCCGGAGGATGTTCGATCGACTGGTCGTCCGGGTCTAGCCCGTATTGGACAATGGACCGATGAGCGACGAGCGAAGCGGCTTCCGGTCTTCGGACGAGCGAGCCGGCTTCGAGATCACGCCGGAGTTCGAGCGCTTCAATCAGAAATACGACGTGTTCCGTCGCTCCTGGTGGGATGAGCGGGTCAAGAGCGACAAGTCAGCCCTCTTCTACCGGACCTACCGGGAAGCGCTAGAGAGTTGGCGCAAGGCGGACGGATTCACCCAGAAGGACTACGCGCTTCGAAACGCGGCCTGGCACGTCAGCGACATCTTCACCGAGCTGAAGGAGTCCGAGGACCGGCGAGAGGGGTTCACGGACGCCTTCACGCTCCAGCGCGAGGTCGCGAGCGAGAGGACCGAGTTCGAGTCGCCAGAGGTGGCGGCGCGTGAGATGAAGCGGGTCGCGAAGGCATTCGGCGCCAGCCTCGTCGGCATTACGGAGCTCGACGAGCGCTGGATGTACACCTCGAAGTTCAGCGACATTTCGCTCACCGAGAAACCCAACGACATCCCCGCCGGCCTGGATTGGGTCGTCGTCACGGCGCAGCAAATGGATTACGACTGGATCCGGACCGTTCCTTCAGCCCTCAGCGGCGCAGCCACCGGCCTCGGCTACTCGCACGACGCGCTCGTGGTACTCTCGACGGCTCAGTACATCCGGAACCTCGGCTACAACGCGATCGCGAGCATGAACGACTCCTCTCTCGCGGTCCCCTACGCCATCAAGGCGGGACTCGGAGAGTACAGCCGGCTGGGACTCCTGATCACGAAGGAGTTCGGCCCGCGTGTGCGCCTGGGGAAGATCTTCACGGACCTCCCGCTCGCCACCGACGCGCCGATCCGATTCGGTGTCAAGGAGTTCTGCGACATCTGCCGTCGCTGCAGCGACGCCTGTCCGGTCAAGGCGATCTCGGCTGGCGAGCCGACGACGGAGGTGCACAACGAATCCAACCTGCGCGGCGTGCGGAAGTGGTCGATCGACGGGGAGCGCTGCTTCGACTACTGGGTGAAACAGAACAGCGATTGCGCCATCTGCCTCCGCGTCTGCCCCTACAACAAGGACTTCTCCCGTTGGTGGGCGCGCGCCGGCCGTGTCCTGGCCGGCACCCCTCTTCGTCGTCTGATGCTCTGGCTGGACAAGAGGCTGGGTTTTGGTGAGCGGTGGAAGCCGCGCGAGTGGTGGACCAGGACCGGCTAGCCGACCTCCAGCTGAATTCGGAAGACCCGTCCGGGCCTCGGTAGGCCACACTGATCGTATGTCTCGCCGTTGGTGAGGTTCTCCAGTGCAGCGAGCGCCCGGAAGCGACGCAGGGGACCGGCCCGGAGGGACCAATCCCGCCAGAGCTGGAACCCGAGGGCGGTACTCGCCTGGAGCTCCTGGTCACTGCCCAGGTCCGGGTTCACGCAGTGGCGGCGACCGATGTAGTCGATCAAGAGCCGTGTGTCGATCGCCAGGGGCGCCTGGACGCCGAGCTCGAGGCTCCCGCTGACCGCCGGCTGGTACTCGGGGCGGCGCTGGTCCTCCGGCGCCGTGGGGTCATCGAGGTCCACGTTCTGCAAGGTAAGATCGAGCGAGCCAAAGAAAGAGCGCAGGCGCCAGGAGCCGAGGAGCTCGACGCCGGTGCTCAGGATCCGGTCCCGGTTCTCCCGCGTGAACCTCCCATCGCCCAGACCCGTTCGAACCACCGCATCGTTCAGTCTCTGGTGGAACGCGACCCCCTGGACCGTCCAGCTCTCGCCGCTGGCGGTCACCCCCGCTTCGCCGACGATGAGGGTCTCCGGGCCGAGGTCGGGATTCGGCACGAAGCGGCCCAGAGCGCCCGAGTAGAGCTCACGCAGTGACGGGAAGCGCGCCCGCCGGCTGAACCCCGCATGGAGCCGGGTCACGCCCCCGGCCAGCGTCCAGGATCCGGTGAGCTTCGCGCCCCAGTCCCACAGCGTCTCACGCTTCGGCCGGACGCCCGTCTCCGGCGTATCCGAACCGTCCAGGCTGCCGCCGATCGTTATGGCGGCGCCACTCCCGTCGCCGCGGTGGAAGAGGGTCTTTTCGAACTCGACGGCCCCGCTCCAGAGGCGCTGGCTGTAGCTCGCCTCGCCGCCCGGCTCCAGCCGCTCGTCGTGGTCCGCGTCGGCGAACGTGAACGCCGCGGCCAGCAGATCCGATCCGAACGAGCGGTCGACGAAGAGGCGGTAGGTGAGCGTTCGGTCGTCCCCCTCCTCGCCGCCGATCACATCTTCGTAGTCGGGCGTCTCGTAAACGTCGATTTCGTTTCCCCCGAAGTCGAGCCCGACGCTTCCGCCCAGCTGCCAGTTGTCGCCGGCTCCGAGCCATCCGCTGCTTCCGGCCAGGACGGTGGTCCAGCGCCAGACGCTTGGAATCCGCCACAGCCTGGGGTCTTGCACGTGCAGCTCGGGCGGCACCCCTCGCCGGGCCCCGTACGCGACGGAGGACAGCGAAGCCGAGGCACCACCCTTCGCCTGCAAGCGGGCCGACAGGAAGCCGTTGACCTGCTCCGCATCGCTGTTCAGACGCTCGCCGGGCCGAGCGGGGAGCGGCTGTTCGATTCCCTTCGGAATCGGGAGGTCGCCACGACTTCGGAAACCGGCTCCGCCGCGCAGGAGCAGCTGCGTCTCGCTTCCGATCACGCCGCCGAAGCCACCGTCGACGCTTCCCCCTCCCGTCTGATCGATCGCCGTTCGTACGCGAAGCGGTTCGAGGTGCGTCGATGCGAACGGCTCCGCCGAGACGCTGAGCCGCATGACGCCTCCGAGAACGTTCGGCCCGGCGAGGAGCGACGAGAGACCGCGGACCGTCGTAACCCGACGCACGCCCGTGAGCGGTATCAACGAGAGGTCGGTCCGGTTGTCCCAGCCGTAGGTGAGGGCGGTCCCATCCAGCAGAACGGGTACCTGACGGGATTCGGACCCTCGCAGCGACACCTGCATCTCGCCGCGGGAGTTCTCGCGCACTCGCAGCACGGGCATCTCTCTCAGAAGATCGGCAAGCGTCGCCGAGGGCTCGAGGAAAGCGATCGAGTCCAGGTCCGCCTCGAAGGCGCTCGATCCACCGATGACGAGAGGTCGCGTGACCCGCACGACCAGCGTTTGGAGGATCCCGGCCAGCGTGTCCGCGGCGGTGGAGTCCGCACGTACGTCGACGGTGTCGGCCGGTGCGTGGGTCGGTCGCGCCGGCTTCACGTCTTGAGCGTGCGCCGCCTCAACGGCCGCGGCCCAGGCCACCATGCTCGTCAGGAGCGCCGAGAGGATGGCGCGGCGAAGAGAGCGACGTACCAGTGCCGCGTGGCCGGAAAAAGATTGCGCGTGCATCGCGCCCCAATCTGTCGCCCACAAGCCGCGCAAGCCACGAGCCCCCTCTGGATAACCGGGGGATCGACTCGGTACTATTGCGCACCCGACCTGACGGGATCTCTACGCCACTGGATGAGATGAGGATGGCCCCGATGAAGCCAATAAGGATCGTCGCCGTGAACATCACCCAGGCCGTTTCGAAAGGCCTCTTTCTCGGAGCGGCTTGCATCGTGGCGACGACAGCCACGCCAGTGGCGGGCTTCTCGCAGCAGATCGACCCCGAGCTGCTCGCCGGCATGGAGGCCCGCTCTATCGGACCGGCCGGGATGAGCGGACGCGTCGCCGATGTCGTAGCGGCTCCGTCCGACCCCACGATCGTCTACGTGGGCGCGGCAACGGGGGGCGTGTGGAAGTCGGTGAGCGGAGGTCTCTCCTTCGAGCCGATCTTCGACGATCAACCGGTCGCTGCGATCGGAGCCCTCGCCGTCCATCCGAGCGATCCCGGCGTGCTCTGGGTCGGGACGGGTGAAGGGAACGTCCGCAACAGCGTCTCGGTCGGAAACGGCGTCTACCGGACCCGGGACGGCGGCGAGAGCTGGGAGCACGTGGGATTGGAGGGCAGCGAGCGGATCGCCAGGATCGTGCTGGATCCGTCGAACCCGGAGGTGGCGTACGTGGCCGCCATGGGTCGGGAGTGGGGCGAGAACCCCGAGCGCGGGGTCTTCCGCACGCGCGACGGCGGCAAGACGTGGGAGAAGATCCTGTACGTGGACGAGAAGACCGGCGCTGCCGACCTCGTCATGCATCCCGACAACCCGAATGTCCTGTTCGCGGCGATGTGGGAGTATCGGCGCTGGCCGTGGTTCTTCAAGTCGGGCGGCCCGGGCTCGGGCCTCCACGTGACGCGCGATGGTGGAGAGAGCTGGACGCGACTCACCCCGGAGGACGGACTGCCCGAGGGGGATCTGGGCCGGATCGGACTCGGGATCTCCCGGTCGTCGCCGGAGATCATGTACGCCTTCATAGAAGCGAAGGAAAACGGCATCTACCGATCGAGCGACGGCGGTCGAAGCTGGAAGAATACCGGGGCGAAGGAGGACTTCGGCAACCGCCCGTTCTACTACGCCGACCTCCGGGTCGACCCGCAGTACCCCAACCGCATCTACAGCCTCTGGTCGCGCATCAGCGTCTCCGACGACGCTGGCAGGTCCTGGGAGCAGCTCGTCTCCTACAGCGACGTCCACCCGGATCACCACGCGATGTGGATCAACCCGGCCGACGCCCGCCACATCATCATCGGGAACGACGGCGGCGTCGCGATCTCGAAGGACCGCGGAGACACATGGCGATTCGTCTCCAACCTCCCGCTTGCCCAGTACTACCACATCCGCGTCGACGATGAGCTTCCGTACAACGTCTACGGCGGCATGCAGGACAACGGCTCGTGGAAGGGACCGAGCTCGGTGTGGGAGAACGGAGGGATCCGGAATCATCACTGGGAGGAGGTGGGGTTCGGCGACGGATTCGACACCGCCCCCTTCCCGGACGACCCGATGCAGGGCTACGCGATGAGCCAGGGCGGCAACCTGTTCCGCTGGAGCCTCGTCACGGGAGAGCGGAAGAACCTGCGTCCGGCCCCGCCCGAGGGCGAGGAGCTGCGCTTCAACTGGAACGCCGGCTTCGCGCAGGACCCGTTCGACGCATCGACGATCTACTACGGAAGCCAGTTCGTCCACCGGTCGAGCGACCGTGGCGACAGCTGGGAGATCATCAGCCCCGACCTCACCACCGACAACCCGGAGTGGCAGCGGCAAGCCGAGAGTGGCGGCCTCACGCTCGACGTCACCAACGCGGAGAACTTCACCAGCATCATCGCGATCGCGCCCAGCCCCGTGGAGCGTGGCGTCATCTGGGTGGGAAGCGATGACGGACGGCTCCACGTCACGAGGGATGGTGGCGCCACGTGGACGAGCGTCGAGTCCAACCTGCCGGGCGTGCCGGCCAACACGTGGATACCGCACATCGAGCCCTCGCCGTTCGACGCCGCGACCGCGTTCGTCGTGTTCGACAACCATCGGCGCTCCGATTGGACGCCTTACGTCTACCGCACCGGTGACTTTGGCCAGAGCTGGACGCGCCTGGCGGGTGAGGATGACGTATGGGGCTACGCGCTCTCGATCGCGCAGGACCCCGTCGACCCGAGCCTCCTCTTCCTCGGCACGGAGTTCGGCCTCTACGTATCGACCGACGGCGGTGGTGATTGGTTCAAGTGGACACACGGCGTGCCTACCGTCGGCGTCCGTGACCTCGTCGTGCAGCCGCGGGAGCACGACCTGGTGCTCGGCACTCACGGCCGCGCCGCCTACGTCCTGGACGACATCAGCGCCCTCCGGGGCCTGACGGCCGAGGTCCTCTCCCGGCCGCTACATCTGTTCCCGATCCCCAACGCGATCCAGCATCGCGTCAAGCAGACCGGTGCCTCGCGCTTCCCCGGCGACGGGGAATTCCGCGGCGACAACAGGTCTTACGGGGCGATGATCACCTTCTCGGCCAACCAGCCCGGTCTTCCTCATCCGGACGAGGACGCGGAGCGGGCGCGCAAGGAGGAAGAGCGCGCCAAGAAGCGTGCGGAATCCGCCGAATCAGGGGCCCCGGCCGGCCAACCCGACGAGGAAGAAGGCACGGAAGGAGAACCCGAAGATCGTCCGCACATGGCCGGATCCGGCGGCGGGCCGGGCCGAGCGCCCGGCGGTGGGGAGAAGGGGCCTCAGGTCAAGGTCGAAGTGCTGGACGACGGAGGCGAGATCGTCAGAACGTTTGAGCGGCCCGTCGAGCTGGGCGTGAACCGCATCACCTGGAACCTGAGAGGTGACGCCTTCAAGCGCCCCGAGACCGGCGAACCGCAGGAGGTGTCGCCCTTCCAGCGCTCGGGGAGGCCGGTCCGGCCCGGCACGTATACCGTGCGCCTCTCGCTGAACGATCATGAGGCTGAAGAGACGGTGCGGATCGTTCCGGACCCTCGCGAGAACATCTCAGAGGCCGATCGGATCGCCAAGTACGAGGCGATGACGCGTGCCGGCGGGGTGAGGGACGCGCTCGCGGAGGGAATCACCCGAATCTACCGGACTCGAAGGGACGTGGACGTGCTGCTGGGCAAGGTTCGGCAAGCGCTGAAGGAAGCCGAGAAAGCGAGCTCCGGCGACGCTGAGGGCGCGGCCGATGCGGAGGACGAGGACAGCCCGCTCGAGGCGCTCCAGAAATCAGGACAGAAGCTCAAGAAGACGCTCGCAGAGCTGGAGAGGAAGCTCTGGGTCCCGCCCGACACGAAGGGAATCCCGTACAGCGACGACAAGCCGTGGAGCATGGCCGGCCGGGCCCTCTTCGCGCTCGGCTCATCGAACGACGCTCCCACTCCGGCTCAGCTCACCTTCCTCCGGTTGGCGGAGGAAGCGGTGGCCGATGCGCTGACGGAGATCAACCGCGTGTTCGGCGAGGACGTATCGGCGTTCCGGGAGCTGGTGGCCGACTCGGAGCTCGAGCTGCTGCCCCGTCTGGAGCCCCTCGAGCTGCCGGACGATTAGGGCTCGAAGACGAGCTCGATCTCCGCGCTGCCTGTCGCCGGGACGTTGACCGCGGTCTCCACGGCGCCGAGCGCGTGGTGCCAGGCTTCGATGACGTAGTCACCGGCAGGCAGGCCTTCGATGGTGAAGCCGCCATCCGGGCGCGTGACGTCGAAGTAGGGATGATCGAAGACAGAGATGTTGGCGTGCATCCAGCCGTGAATGTCACACGCCACCTCTATCCCGATCTCCGGGGCGTCGAAGGAGCGCTTCGCCTCGATCCCCTTGATCGGCTGGCCGATGTTGAAGCCCCGGTTCTCACGGGCCTTGACGTTCACGTTGTGTAGCGTCGCATCGCTGTTGCGGATCACGAGCGTTTGTCCGGCCCGCACGGCGAGCGATCTCGGGGCGTAGAGACAGCCTTCCTGATCCAGCAGCTCCGTCGTCTCGGGCTCCGGATGATCGCCATCGGCCAAGCCCTCCTTCACGTACACGACGACATCGCGCAGGCGGCCGTTCTCGTCCGTGAGGACGGGAGAGTCCATCACGGTTTCACCCTCGTGTGCGGAGAGGCAGTACTCATCCGCCGCCATGTCGATCGGCTCTGGGGCGGGCGCCTCTCCCGCGAACTGAACGCCGCCCGAGAGGCTTACGCGGCCCCGGATCGTGCCGTTCTCATCATGGTCGCCCGCCAGCAGCACCGCGCCCGATATCGTAAACGTGGAGTAAGCCGCGAGGCCCAGTGCCAGGCCGGCAAGAGCGATCCTGGAGGCCCAGCGCTTCGCGCGCCCGTTCGAGGGTTCCGGTGATGCCGCAGCTCCGTTCATCAGACTCTCCCATCTGGTGTCTTCATTATCCGCCTACCAGCCGGCGAAGAAGCCGCCGTCGAACCACTCCCACAGCACGTAGAAGAGGATCTCCGGCCTCCGGACCTCCGTGTCGTCGAGCGGAAGACCGACGCCGATGTTCGCTATGATGTGCTGCCGTTTGTTGAGCGTGACCTGCAGCTGTGGCACCAGCGACCAGTGGGTGGCGCCGCCGCTCTCCAGCTCGGAGCTGCCGAGGATCTCCACCATGGGCGTCCACGCTCTACCCCACCGCCCCTGGGTCCAGCTCCGGCCGAGAGCCGCCCTCCAGAAGGCCTCGTGAGACGTCTTCTCCGTGTTCGTCGAGATCTCGAAGCCGCCCTGCCCCTGGAGAAAGGACTCGCCAGGCAGCACCTGTCCGAACGTGAGGAAAGGCTCGAGACGGGTCGTCCCCGCCCCGAATCCGTTGCTCGTCGTGCCCGTTGGCAGCTTGATCTCGAACGTGCCGCTCAGAATCGTCCCGCTCGTCAGGCTGTGTAGCAGCACGTGCTTGAGGCCGACCCCGATGTCCCCCAGGCCGCCCTTCCAGCCGCTCTCGGCAGAGTCCGCGGGTACTGTCAGTGGATCTCGGGGGGTCAGATCCTGGAAGCCGAACGGCAGAGCGATCTCGATCTGGCTCTTGGAGCCGAAGCGGCGCTCGTAGACGAACGCGTTGCCGACCGCCCCCGGGGACTCGGTGCGGACGCCGAGCTCGTACACGAACTCATCTTCCGGAAACGCCTTCTCGGTGATCAGGGGCCGCGGGAAGTTGAGCTCTCCGCGAGGCCATTTCGGATCGCCGCAGAAGGTCCGGATGTGGTCGATGATCGCCTGCAGCTGCGTCTCCGAAAACGCCTCTCCGAAGGCAGGCATCGTGCGGTCGAAGCCGCGTACCGGGCCGCCCTGGTGCGCGACGGCGATCCAGTCGGCGTCGGGCTCGCGCGAGGCGAAGCTGCAGTCCGAGAAATCCGGAAGCGGAATGTCGAAGGCGACTTTGTCCGGATCGGCTCCGCGCCCATCCTGCCCATGGCAGCTCGCACAGCCGACATCGTATAGCTGTACGCCTGTCGTGTCGGCGACTACCTGAGCGGACAGATCGGCCGGCCCTCGGCACGCCAACAGCAACAGCAAGCCAGTCAGCGCGAGCGGGCGTTCGAGGCGGTCCCCGCGGATCTCTCGCATCTGCTCCCCGTTCCGGGATCCCAATCCGAAGTCAGGGTATCACTGCCGGCAATCCGAGTCTGTCGGGAAAGGGGCGCAACCCGTTGTGGGGGAAGATCCCACAGAATCGGTACGGAAGCACTTGAGGAAGCACGTACTGAAGCACTCAAGGAGTGAGCGCGCATGTCCGAGAGTACGGCCACCACCAGCCACGTCACCCTCCGTTGCCCATTCTGCCTCACGCTGAACCGAGTGGACCTCGGGGCCGAGGGACGTCCGATTTGCGGGAAGTGCCAGAAGCCGATCCTCGTGGACCGGCCGGTGCGGGTGGAGGGCGAGGATTTCGACAAGCTGGTCTCCGACGCGGAAGTCCCCGTTCTGGTCGACTTCTACGCCGATTGGTGCGGCCCCTGCAAGATGATGGCCCCGATCCTGGATGACATCGCCAGGGAGCACACCGGAAAACTGCTCGTGGCGAAGCTGGACACGGACCGCAACCCGGATCTCGCTCGACGGTTCGAGATCCAGGGGATTCCCACCCTCGTCCTCTTCAGGGATGGAGAGCCGGTGGCACGCCAGACCGGTGCCCTTCCCCGTCCGGCGATCGAAGAGATGCTCTCCGCCTAGTCCCCGGCCTCGTCGGCTGCATTCGATCGCTCCGCGGGTCGTGCTGCCTCGGGCGCGGAGGCCAGGGATGTGAGCGCGTTGAGGCCCACGGCCGCCAGCACGGCGAGCACGACCGGGTTGGTGAGAACGAGCCGAAGCAGCAGCGGAAGCTCCTGCAGCCACGGCTCGCCGAGACCGTACCGCACGTACGTCGGCAGACCCATCGCCAGCACGAGCGTGAGGCCGATCACGAGGTAGTTGGCCGTCGTCTCCTTGGCCGCGCCGAGGAGCCGGATCCCGGAGACCGCTATCATCCCGCATACCAGCACGAACACGCCTCCCAGAACCGCGCGTGGCATAGCCACGAGGAGCGCCCCGAACTTGGGGCTGAGGCCGTACAGGGCGAGGATCAAGGCGGCCACCCGAACGACCGCGCGGCTGGCCACGCGGGTCGCCGCGATGATGCCCACGTTCTGCGTGTAGCTCGTGCAGGGCAGTCCGCCCAACACCGCCGCGACGGCGCTGCCGAGACCCTCGGCGAAGATGCCGCGGTTCATGTGGCGCACCGTGTAACGCTCGCCGGCCACGGCGCAGGTCGCCGCGTAGTCGCCCAAGGACTCCACCATCGACCCGAAGTAGCCGGCCACCACCGCCAGAAACGCCGCCCCGACGAAGGTCCACCCGAAGCCGGGGCCTCCCCACGGAAAAAGGCTCGGCCAGGCGATCCACTCCTTCCGGCCGACAAGCGCCCAGTCGCGTGAGGCGGACGGCCACCTGTCCGAGGGCGAGAGCGATCGTGAGCACCACCACCCCTGCTACCGCCGGCGGAAAGAAACGCCGAAGCAGAGTGAGGGCGCGTGTGGCGCCGAATGCCATCTCTGCCAAGCCGCCCCCGAAGGCGGCACCCCACATCGCACCCGGACCGAGCTGGGAGGCGACCGGGGCCAGGGTTCCGGTCAGGGTCGCCGACGGCCCCTGGATGATCGGGAGGCGGTTTCCGATCGTCGTCTGGATGAGGGTCGCGACGCCCATGGAGAAGAGACCGAAGTTAATGAGCGAGGCCTCCTCGTCTGGAGACATCCCTAAGGCAGCCGCGACCGCGAGGGGAAGCACGAAGGGCGAGATGTCCACGAGCGTGTGCTGCCAGCCGTAGAGCAGCGTCTCCCACCAGCTGTCGGGCCGCTCGTCGATGCCGAAGATCGGCTCGACGATTCGGGGAAGCTCCTCCCACACGGCGTCGGACGTCTTGTTCGCCACGGTTGGATGATAACGTATGTGCCAATAGCCAACCAACTTGCACTGGTGCTTCCTACTGGCGCCGGCTCGGCGGACCGAGACATCTTGGGCGGACGACCGGCTCGTCCCACGTCCCGACCGAGGGAGCGAAGAAATGCCCTGGATCCGTCAGATCCCGATCGAGGAGGCCACCGGGCTTCTGAAGCAGGAGTTGGACAAGGCTGTGGAGCGCGCGGGGCGGGTCTGGAAGATCGTCCACATCATGAGCCTGAACCCGCGGGTGCTGAAGGAGGGCATCGGCTTCTACGGCGCGCTGATGTTCGGTCGCTCGCCGCTATCCCGCGCTCAGCGCGAGCTGCTGGCCACGGTGGTTTCGGTCGAGCTCGACTGCCGCTACTGAACGCAAGCGCACGCGCACGACCTCCGGGCCGAGGTCGCCGAGCAGTTCGAGACCGAAGAGGAAGCCGACAGCTTCGTGCACGACATCGCGAGGAACTGGCGCGAGGCGGATCTCTCCGCCGCCGACCGGGCGCTGTGCGAGTTCGCGGAGAAGCTCACGCACCGCCAGCAGGAGATGTCACCCGTTGATCTGGACCAGCTCCGAGCTCACGGATTCGACGACACCGCGATACACGACGCGACGCAGGTGATCGCGTACTTCAACTACATAACGCGGATCGCGGACGCCCTCGGAGTGGAGACCGAGGACTTCATTCTGCCCTGGGGCGAGGGGCCGGGCGGCTAGTCTGCCGCAGCCGAACACCGACCCCTACGGGGTGCCCCTCTAGTGGGCGTGGGCGCCGTCCCCTCGGCGGACCTTGACGCCCAGCGCTCCGAAACCCGCTCTGGCGAGTACGGGCACGAGCAGAACGGCCAGAAGGAAGGGCAGAACCACGCCCGGCAGGCCGCCGAGACCGCCGATGGCAGCGGCCAGCGCCCGCCAGGCGGCCAGGAAGAGGACGTTCATGACCAGCAGCCCCAGAAGCTGACGGAAGCCGGAGCCCCCCTCCAGCTCCACGTCCATCCCGCCCAGGTAGAGCGACGCGACCACCCAGAACAGGCAGAACGCCGCCAGCCAACCCAGCATCACTCTCCACCCTCCGTGGCCGCCATCTCCATCGCCTGTGGGTAGGAGAGGCCCGGCCGGAGCCAGCCGATAAACGGCTCGACCCGCCGCGCCGCCTTCAGCGCCTTTGTCCCCAGCTTCTCGGCCTCCGCGCCGAGGAGCTCGCTCAGCCGCGCTTCGTTGGCGTAGAAGTCAGCCTCATCCCGAGCCGGCACGGCGACGACGTAAAGCGGCAGATCACCTCCCGTGATCGCCTGATAGACGTTCCAGCCGGTGTCGATGCCTTTCGACGTGTAGAGCTCGACGAACTCTCTGGCCACCGCCTCCAGATCGTCGGTCTTGTGGGGGAGAGTGTACCAGAAATCCCAGTGGACCATCTTGACCTCGTCGTCGCTCAGCCGCGGGTTATCGGGCGTGTAGGAGAGGTCCGGTCGGTGAACGTAGAAGCCGCTCTCGAAGTGATCGGCCGCCGTGTTCGATCGGTTTCCAGCCTCCTTCCACGGTGCACCGACCTCCTGCTCGACGGCATCGAAGGCATCGCCGACCTCGGCGAAATGGGCGAAGTCCTTGATCGGAAGGACGTAGACGTATCCGATCTGGGGACCGGAATACGCGTAATACTCGATGCTGCCCTTCGCCGCCTCGCTTCCCTTCATCATCTCCATCCAGTCCACGGCGGCCGCCTCGTACTCGGAGATCATGGATGGCTTTACGACCTCTTGATGGACGAAGAACATCTGCGGTCCTTCGTTCTCCTGCGCCGCCGCTGCTGTCGGCAGGAGCAGAGCCGCAAGGCCCGCGAGCCAAAACCGGTGAACTCTCATGACGACCTCCTTTGAGCAAACACTGAGAGTCGAAGCCGCCGTTCGTCGCGAATCGGTCAGGAGTCGGGCGAGCGGGGGTGTCTGGATGGGGCCCAATGTAGAAGCAGCCGCCGACCCTCGCACTAGGAGTCCATCCGACTCGGGTGGCGCGACGGGAGAGGCTTCCGCTTGCCGCCGCTTAAGCCCAGAGATACGGTTGATCTCATGAAGGAACCGTCGCTCACGATCGGGATCGAGGAGGAGTACCAGGTCATCGACCCGGAGACCGGTGAGCTCGCCTCCTACATCACCGAGATCCTGGACGCCGACCAGGAGGAAGTGAAGGAGTTCAAGCCGGAGCTGCACCAGTCCGTCGTCGAGGTCGGGAGCGAGGTGTGCCAGACCGTGGCCGAGGCCCGCGCGGAGGTGGTGCGGCTGAGACGCCTCGTCTCGGAGAAGGTGGCCGAGAGCGGGTTGAGGATCGCGGCGGCAGGCACGCACCCCTTCTCGTCCTGGAGGGAGCAGGAGATCACGCCGCTCGAGCGCTACCTCGGCATCTACGAGGACCTGCGGGACATCGCCAAGAAGAACCTGATCTTCGGGATGCACGTGCACGTCGGGATCGAGGACCGTGAGTTCCTGATCGACGCCATGAACGTGGCCCGCTACTTCCTGCCGCACGTGCTCGCGCTTTCCACCAGCTCACCGTTCTGGATGGGCCGGGACACGGGCCTCAAGTCCTACCGGACGATGACCTGGCGCGCCTTCCCGCGAACCGGCATCCCGCGCGAGTTCTCGAGCTGGGGCGAGTTCGAGTACATGGTCGAGACGCTGGTGCGCGCGGGCTCGATCCCGGACGGAACGAAGATCTGGTGGGACGTGCGGCCCCATTGGGTCTACCCGACGCTGGAATTCCGCCTGACGGACATCTGCACCCGGGTCGACGAGGTCATGTGTATCGCCGCGATCTTCCAGGCGATCGTCGCCAAGCTCTGGAAGCTGCGCCGCGACAACATGACCTTCCGTCTCTATCCGGCCGAATTGATCGCCGAGAACAAGTGGCGGGCGGCCCGCTACGGGGTCGGGGGCAACCTGATCGACTTCGGGAAGCAGGCCGAGCTCCCGGCGCGTGATCTCATCCGCGAGATGATCGAGTGGTTCTTGGATGACGTGCTCGACGAGCTGGGAAGCCGCAAGGAGGTCGAGTACGCCTACCAAATCCTCGAAGAGGGATCGAGCGCCGAGCGCCAGCTCCGCGTCTTCGAGGAAACCGGTGACCTCAAGGCCGTCGTGGACAGCCTGATCGCCGAGACGGCCGAAGGGGTCGTCGACTGATCCTCGCCACGCCGTGACCGCCAGGAGAATCCTGGCGAGCTATTTCGCTATCGCCGGCCTCTACACCCTCTCCGCCGCCCTCATATGGGGCGTCAACACTCTCTTCCTGCTCGACGCCGGCCTCGACATCTTCGGTGTCTTCGTCGCGAACGCCGCCTTCACGGCCGGGATGTTCGTCTTCGAGATCCCTACAGGCGTTCTCGCTGACACGGCGGGCCGACGCACGTCCTTCCTCCTGAGCGTCGTGATCCTCGCCCTCACGACGGTCGGCTACCTGGCGGTGGCAAGGACAGGCGGCGGTCTAGCAGCCTTCGCTGCCGTTTCGGTCCTCATGGGGCTCGGCTTCACCTTCTATTCGGGCGCGGTCGAAGCCTGGCTGGTGGATGCCTTGCACGCCACCGGCTTCGAGGGGCAGCTGGACTCGGTGTTCGCACGCGGCTCCATGGTGAGCGGAGCCGCCATGCTGATCGGCACCCTGTTGGGTGGCTTGCTCGGCAACATAGATCTGGCCGTGCCGTATGTCGTACGCACGGTGATGCTCATCGCCGCGTTCGCCGTGGCTTTTTTCACCATGCAGGACGTCGGGTTCACGCCACGAGCCGTGCGCCTCGGTGAGCTACCGCGCGAGATGAGGGCCGTTGCGGCGTCCTCCGTCCAATACGGCTGGAGGGAGCAGCCCGTTCGGCTGCTCATGTTGTGCTCCTTCGTTCAGTACGGTTTCATGGCCTGGGCCGTCTACGCCTGGCAACCCTATTTTCTGGAGCTCCTGGACCGGGATGCGGTGTGGGTAGCCGGCGTGGTGGCATCCGTTATGGCCGCCTCGATGATCGCGGGCAACGCCCTCGCCGACTGGTTCAGCAGCTTCTGTGGACGGCGCACGACCCTGCTGCTCTGGGCCGCCGGCGTGCAGGCGTTCGCCGCGGTCGGCGTGGGGCTGGCCGGTTCCTTCTGGCTCGCCGTCACCCTGTTCATGGTGATGGTTCTGGCCATCGGGGCCGCGGGACCCGTCAAGCAGGCGTTCCTGCACAACAGCATCCCTTCCGAGCAGCGTGCTTCCGTCGCCTCGTTCGACTCGATGTTCGGAAACGGGGGCGGGGTTCTGCAGCAGTCCGGTCTGGGCTACCTCGCTCGCGTCCGCTCGATCGCGGAAGGGTATGTTGTCGGCGGTGCCTTCACGATCGTGGCGCAGCTTTTCTTGTGGCGGCTGCGCGGCCTAGGACCCGAGGCGGACATCATCGTCGGTCGGCGCGCCGGGGTCCAGGGATCTTGTCCGGCTCAAGGCCTCCCGGACGTCGCGCTCGTGGACACGCGACGGACAGCGTAACCCCAACAATAATATCACGTATGGCGTTTCAGAGCCCATAATCCCCATATTGTTCCGAAGACGTCTCGGCTCGACTCTTGCCGACGTACGAGGCGTCCGCGCTGAGCAGCCAGAATAGGACGAATGGAACACCCGATGCGCGTGTTGTTCCTGACTGCCGCGATCGCTCTTGCTTCGCCCCTGGCTCTGGCCGCACAGGTCCCTGTGCACCCAGACAGCGGCGGGCTCACGAAGTCGATGGGACTCCCGCTCATCTGGAAGCCCTACCTCGGGTGGGAGGCCGGCGCCTATAGACCCACGGAAGACACCCAGTTCGGCGTACTGGCGGATGTCGGGGTCTTCAAGGAGCTCTTCAACCCGACGATCGGAGGTCCGGGGCTGCAGGGCGAAGGGTACGTCGGCGCTCGGGAGTCGGGTCCCGACGGCGGATTGCGCGCCCTTCTGGCGATTCCAATGGTCCGGCTCGGACTCGGCGCCGACTACAACTTCCGAGACGCAACGCTCGACTTCCTCGTCCGAATCTCCGCTCCGCTGCGGCGCAGCGGAATCATCGGAAACGGAAGCCGCTTCCGACTGAACTGGCTTCCTTGGAGAGGCCACACCGTGAGCTTCGGGCTAACCGTGCCTCTCGGCCAGGGCGAGCTCGGCGACACCAGGACGCGAAACGCCCACGCCAGCCTGCCCGACGGTCGACTCGAGCCGATGCCCGCGCCGAGCGTTGAGCCTGCGCTCGAGGATGCCCTCGCCAACGTCTCCGAAGTGGCGGGCTGGGTGAACCGGCTCACGACGCCGTTCATCGATCAGGAGGGCGGCAATCCCGAGGAAGCCCTGGCGAACTTCCAGGTATGGCTCGCCGAGCTCAAGACGCACTTCGCCTCCAAGAGCTCGCTGTTTCCAGCCGGCCCCACGGCCGAGGCGGAGGTGCTGGCCTACCACGCCGAGCTGGAACGAGCCTTCTCCGTGGCGGCCTCAGGTCTCGCTCTTCCGATCGGCGGAAGCACGCCGGAGGGCCGCCGGCTGGCGGCGCAGGCCAGGGAGCTTCTCCTCGACTTCGTGATTTTCCCCTACAACCGGCTCCTCGGCCTGAGAAAGAAGACGGACACGACGCTCGGCCTGGCTCGGGAGGCGGAAACCGCTTTCCGGAGCTGGCTCGGCACCTCCGGCCTCGTGACGCCGGAGCGGCAGGACGAGGTCTTGTACGTCTTTCGAAGCCTGACCGAGATCGTGGAGGAGAACCGGCGGCTCTCCAGGGAGAGGTGGGGCAGCCCGCGGTTGGTGTGGATCCCGCTTCAGTACGCGCTTCGTCCGGAGCAGCACGACACGCGGGCGGAGCTGAACGCCATCGTGGAGCGCGCGGTCGGCAAACCGTTCGTAGATGGTAACCGGGTCTGGTACGTCGACAACCGCGAGTTCCACCAGGAGGTGGGTGCGATCCTCCGCCGCGCCGAAGACTACAGCGTCCTGTGGATCCACGACATTCAGGGTCGAAACCGGGACGGTGACCCGGACGCGGTCACCTTCCACACTGTAGCGCAGGGATACCTCCGCGCTCTGATCGAGGGTGTCCGCCGCTACGACGAGACGAAGAAGATGCCCGTACATCTCCTCTTCTTCGACCAGCACCGCTTCGAGGACAACAAGGCGCGGCCGTGGATGAAGCTCCTCGAGAACCCCATGAACCACAGAATGGGCTTCCCCGACGAGTTCGCGTACATGGCCGACTCGATCCGGGCGGCGCGGGCAGATCTCCGGCAGGCTGTGGCCGCGTCGCGGCTCCTTCAGGAGAGGGCCTCGTTGTACGGGGAGACCTGGCTCGAGAATCGGATCAAGATCCATGTGAGCATCACGAACCCGGCCGATCCGACCTACTGGTCGAACCAACTGTTTCCGGCCGTCAAGTGGCCCGACAACGTGATGCGCGATCACCGAAAGCTGGCCTTCTACGACATCACCGAGGAGGACCCCTACCGGGGCATGGTGGTCTACGGAGGTATGGGAATCGGCGAGCACTACTCCGGACCGGGCTGGGAGGACCGCGGGATTCTTCTGCAGGGCCCCGCCGCGCTGTCGATCAAGAACGCCGCGCGAGAGCTGCTGCTTCAGCAGGGTTTCTCCGAGG
This sequence comes from uncultured Gemmatimonadales bacterium, assembly GCA_947259585.1. GTDB lineage: Bacteria > Gemmatimonadota > Gemmatimonadetes > Palauibacterales > Palauibacteraceae. Next base: position 100,975 of record CAMYMV010000006.1, read on the forward strand.
AGGAGATCCCCTTCCCACTCCGCCCGCGGCCGAAACCGGTGGATTACGACGTGATCGTCCGGGCCGAGATGGCCTCCGGAAACGCCATTTCTCGCGCGCTCGAGCTCCACAACGAGACCGGTCATGGGCCCAAGCTGATCAACGTCCTCAAGGCGACGCTCTACACCCTGATGCCCCCCGGCTCGGTCCTCATCATCCCGGACTCCCTGTGGATCTCACCGATTCTCGCGTCGTGGCTGGTAGGAAACTGCCTCCGGGGAGGACGTGTGCTGATCGTCGCCCCGGCGCTCGAAAACGCCCCCAGCAATCGGTTCCCCCAGATGTCGCGCGCTCAGGAGCTGTTCTCGCGCCTCATTCTGCTCCAAGAGCACCTCGGGCCCGATATCCACGCGGCCGGCGGTATGCTCAAGACGGGGGTGTATGCGCTCGACGTGGACGCCCGGGACATACCCGGCAGGCTGCGAGTGGTCGAGGACGGTTTCGCCACCGATCCCTTCCTGAGGGACGTCGCGGGACTTCAGTCGCCTGTTGCATGGTCGGCGCGAAGCGAGCGCCTATTCCTGGACTCCCGGGGCGGACGTGATGCTGACGCGAGTATGAAGGAGAAGCCGAAGCTTCACGCCAAGACTCATTTCCTCGCCTCCGCGGAGGCGTGGCGGGCGATCACGGAGCGGCCGGATCTGGGCCCGCTCGTAGATTCCTTCATCCTGCAGATGATGCGGCGGGGAGAGTCGCCAGACCGGGAGGGTGACGGCCGGTCGCTCTCGGACAGCACACCTGTTCACCTCGCCCTCCAGCGCGCGGTCATGGAGGAGACGCCGCCGGAGGTTTTGGAGAAGTTCGTGGCCTACCTGATGGTAGGGTCCTACAACCAGAACTACCGGTCGATGCTCATGGACGGGGAGGTGATGCTCACGGTCGAGGGTGGGGCGGTGATCCAAGGACTCATCGACTATCTGAGCCTCCTCGGAACGACGACCTGGGTGGAGACTCTCGAGGAGCTGGAGGAGTACCTGCCGGCCCACGGAGGGTTCAAGTTCTGGTTCGCCCGAAGCTTCAAGGAGATGCTCTAGGTCGGTCGGGCAGCTGTGTCGGTCGGCCACGGAGCGGTCTCGGTCGGCCACACGCCTGGGGGCCCAAGGCGCGGCCCGGATCGATCTCGACTTAGCTTCCCCCCAGCGCCGCGGACGGACGCTTCCAGATCAACCGGACCAGGAAGAGGAAGAGCAGTCCACCGACGAAGACCAAACCCAGCAGCTGCAGAGCCCGATAGAACGCCCGGTCCACTGCATCGTCCAGAACCAGCGTCGTCCGCCTCATCGCGCTGTCGGTGATGGCCGCCAGATCCTCCATCACCGCGATCCGCTCGCGCACGAGATCCTCGATCACGACGATCCGCTCTCCCGTGAGCCACTCCAGCGTCTCGATCCGCTGACGGTTGACGTCGCGGAGCGCGATAGCCGCCTCCTCTCCGATCACCCGGATCGCCTCGCTGGCCTGTTCATCGATGACGGCGGGAAGCGTGTCCCCGAAATCCGCCAGCCGCCGCGCCGAAACGTCGATCGACTCGACATCGCCGAGAAACTCGTCGACGGCCTGCTGGTCCAGGATATCGAGCAGAAGCAGCTCCGACTGCCAGCGGAACTGGTGAGGCAGGCTGGCCGCGTAGAACTTCAGTCGCTCGCTCAGGTCCCCTAGCTGCGTGTTCAGATCGCCCAGGACCGCCAAACCGCCGGTCCGCTCTTGCGCCAGGAGCTCCGCGAACTCCTTGGTGACCGTCTCGCGAACGAAGTGCATGTCCGTGACGGGGTGGGCTGCGGCGTACTCCTCCACCTCCCGCCGCGGCCCGGAAACGTCGCCCGAGATGGAGATCGAGCGGGCCAGCTCGTCGGCCTTCCGCTCCAGCTCTCGGGAGGTCTCGATCGCGATCGGCTGGTATTCGCCGAAAACCTGCCTGCCCGCTCCCGTCTCGAAGAACTGTCTCATTTGCACGGCCAGGACCCACATATCGTAGAGCCCGATGTACGGATCTAGCGCGAAGGCCGCCACCTGGCCCGACGAGAGGACGTTGATCTTCCACCGGAGGGCCTGCCGCTCGATGGCGGGGTCGGTGGTCGCTTGGAGTATCCGATCGGCGGCTTTCTCCACGTCGCCCCCGAACGCCTCACCGTAGCCGTACACCAGCAGCCGCAGCTCGGTGGTCGGCATCTCGATGTCGGGTGCGCTGCTGATCAGGACCGATTGCTGTGGCGGGGCCGTGGCGCAGGCGGCGGTCAGGGCGGCGGTCAGGGCGACGGGCAGCAGAACTGGATGCGGGCCGGTTGGTCTACACCGGCTCCTAAGGCGGGAGACAAGGCTGTTCATGACTTCCTCGCGGTCGGCCCGGATGACAATGCAGGGGGATCGGTTGGCTCAAATCTAGTGGAGTGACATCGGAAGGGGCGAGACGGGGATTGGGCTCAAGGAAACGACAGGGCTCCTCCGGTCGCCCCCAGCCACCGGAGGAGGGTAACGGGGCAGGGTTGGGCTAACGAATCACGATCGCGAACAGCAGGGCGGGTTCTTCCGTTCCGTCACTGCCAAAGTCGTAGCTGAAGTCGTCGGAGAGGAGCGTCAGCGAGAACGCGGTCTTCGACTCCTGGAACTCGTACGAGAAGGCGGTGGTGTCCCCCGGCGCCGAGATGAGCTCCACCAAGATGAAGTCGTCCACGATCTCGTAGATACCGACCTCGACATCGTCGTCCTCACCGGGCTCCTGGATAATCTGTTGGTACTCCCCGTCGATCGAGAAGCGCAGGAAGAGGCTGAGCCCTGCGTCGACCGCGTCGAACGACTCGGTCGGGTTGTCCGCGTTGGTGAGCACGAGATCGGTCGCCCGCCACTCGCCCGATATCTCTGCGGGTGTGATGGGCTTGACGAAGTCGGCCAAGTCACCGCAACCGACGAGGGCGGCAAGCCCGACCGCAGAGAGCGACAGACCGCCGAACAGCCGGCCCCAAGGTAGCGTTCGCGATCTCGATGCGAAGGCGTCCATTCCGAAGATCCCGTTCCGCTGCTGGTTAGTCCGCCGCACCCCCGAAATCCCTCCTGCCATGGCTTCTTCTCCCCCTGACGAGGCAAATCTACTCGCTGACACCGAACCACGCGATCCGCGCCTGGTGGTCGGATCCGTAACGCTTCTCGATGCGCCTTTGTGACCCATCCATGTACGTGACCCGCCCGTCCTCGGCGTGGCGGAAAAAAATGAAATCCGTCGGAAACGACCCGTACGTTGGCGTCCCATCCCACGGCGGCGAGTCGGGAAAACACACACGCATCTGGTCCACGGCGCTCTCGCCGGCGGACCAAGTGTTGAAGTCGCCGGCCGCCACCGTGGCGATCGTACCCGGCAGCGCTCCGCAGGCGGTCTCTCCCGAGCCGACGCTGACGATCCCGCTCGTCACGCCGCCCGTTTCGATCAGGGCGAGCGCTTCGATCAGACCGACCGCCTGTCTGAGACGAGCCGTGTTCGCCGTCGTAAGCGTCCGGTACAGGGTCGATGCGACATCCAGGTGCACACTCGCCACGCGGAGCCGGGTCCCGCTCGCTCCGGCAATCGTCGCTGCCGCGACCACTTTTCGACCGGCCTCGAACGGCAGCTCGATCGCGAGCAGGTCCATCAGCGGAAGCGTCGAGAGAATCGCGTTGCCCTTGTCTTCCCGCTCGTCCCCGATCGTCTGCGGGCCGTTGCGCGCCGAAGGCACGTAGAACAGCGCCAGGCCACAGTCACGGGCCAGCTCCACAATGTCCGGCCATCCCTCCGGGGGTGATTCGGGGACGATGCGCGGGGGGAACTTGAACGTCTCGGGCACATCCGGGATCGCTTCCGACCGCCGGTGCGCCTCCTGGATAAGGAGGACGAAGTGGGAGAAGCCGGCCTCCAGCTCGGGCGACGTCGGATGGCAGTCGTATCCGAGCACCTCTTCGAGGAAGAGGGGCACATTGCCGCCGCCAATCAGGATGTTCCAAGCGACAACCGCCAGCGAGTCCGCGGGACCGGGACTGGGGAAGGAGGCGCTTGGGAGCGGCTCCAGGACCGAGGATCCGACGGTTTCGCACCAGCGCTCGTTGCTCTTCCCGTCGCTCGGACCGGCGGGGCCGTACCACGTGATCGCTGCGCCCGGCGCGGCCACCGCACGGTCCGGGCATCCACGGTCCGCCGGACCGAGTTGCATACCAGCCGATGTCGCGCATGCGGCCGACAGCAGTGCCATGAATCCCGCCGCACAGACGCCAGCCGCACGCATCATATCCGAAACGAAAACGGAATCGTGACACCGGATCCGCCGCTCGAGTTTGCCTCGACGGCGTCCACCACCCAGGCGGCCAGGCCGCCCGCGGCCACGCCGATGAGGCCCGCAGCCGCCAGGTCGAACAGCCCGTATGAAGGGACCGCGAGCCAGAGCACCGATCCGACGAACAGGCCTGCCCCGAGGCCGAGCGCGGCCCCCTCCGGCTGCGCCCCGATGGACATGCCTACGGCGCCGGTCGAAAGAACGTCCAGCCAGCCGTACTGCCGGACGACCTCTTTGAGCACGAAGCCCACGGCCGCGCCTGCCCCGAAGCCGATCGCCGCTCCCTTGGCCGAGCTTCCGAGCCGCCCCGAATCCCAAGCGCCGACGAGCGTTCCGCTACCGAGGCCGATCAGGCCTGCGGAGAGCGTCGAGGCACGGGCGCACGTGAGCTGGGAGAGGGTCTTCGAGCAGGGGATCAGGCTGGCCGTCACGCCGAGCATCGCACCGGAGGCCGCTCCGAGCGTGGCCCCGCCGATTGCGGCGCCGGCCGACCCGGACGTCTCCTGGGCCAGAGCGGCGCCGGCCCCGCCGGAAGCCCATGCCGGAGAAGAGAGGCAGCAAGCCACCGCCAGGCACAGAGCGAAGAATCCCATCCGGAAGGAGCGGCTCACGTGTGATACCCACGGAAGACGGGCGCGCACAGCGCGGTCAGAAGCTCTGAAAAACCCCGTAGAAGCGGACCTGGCCGACGTCCTGTTTGATGTCCTCGAACCCGATATCCTCGAAGAAGCTCCTGCGGACGTACGCGATCACGTCCGCCCCAATGCCCCAGCTACCGATAGGGAAGACGCCCTGGAAGCCGCCCCACTGGATGGTGTGATAGGTGTCCCCGCCGTTCACGTTTGAACCGTTGAGCACTTCATTCAGGGTGAAGCGATACAGGAAGCTCGCGACCTGACGTCCGCGATGGGAAAAACCGAAGCGAGCCCAGACGCCAGGGCCCATTCCGAAATCGTACTCCCGGAACCGCTCTGTGTTGGGGGGACGCCCGCCGATGAACGCGAATTCAGAGTCAACGGCGCTGAGCAGGTAGAGATGGAGGTTCACGTTCGTCTGGAAGGCCCACGTCTCTGACATCTTGAACCTGGAAAAGAACCCGGCCCCGTAGCTCAAGCCGCCGAACTCGATGGCCGTGTTGTTCACGTAATCATAGTTCTGCGTGATCGCGAATACGTGGTGGGTCTTCTCTCCCTTCGCGATGTCGCTCGTGAACAGGTTCCCGTGGATCTGCAGCCGCCCGATCGTCTCCGTATCGCCGAAGTTCAGCTGTATCCCCATCTCAAAGAAGTCGAACGGCTTCCTGCGCGTGTTCTCGAAGACGTTCCCGTATTCCATGTCGAACTCGAAGAACGCCGTCGTCACGGTCGTGTCCGTCTCGAAGCTCTCGCTCGAGGAGCGGTCGCCGATGATCCGTACGCCGGCTTTCAGAAAGGTGCTGAGGTTGGGCGGGATTCGATCGTACGGGTCGGTCGGGTTCGGGTAGATCCGGCCGCTACGGCCCGAGGTGAGCCGGTTCAAGCCGCGCAGCGGGTTGAGGAAGAAGTTGCCGATCTCCTTCATCGTGCGGCTGCCCCCGGCCCGTTCGTTGTCCAGGAAGCTGGAGCCGGCCCGGTACAGCATCTCGCCGATCGACGAGCCGCCGAGACTGGTCATGACCCAGTCGTTCCAGGCCATCAGATGCGTCTCACCGCAGCACTCCCACATGAAGCTGCCGAGAACGGCGAACGGGACGGACTCGAAGTAGTTCATGCCATTCGAGCGCGCCGCGCTGAAGTAGAGGCTCCCGTGGTAGGGATGCGCGAACATGTTGGTCTTGAAGTGGTTGTCATCGTAGAAGAAGCCGCTGGAGATGTTTTTCCACCAGCTTCTCGGATTGACCGCCGTGAAGTTGCCGCCCCGGATGTACTCGTTGAAGAACCAGACGATGGCGTTTATTCCGGCGACCTCGCCGATCGCCAGCCCTGGGTTGCGCTTGGCACCCCATACGTCGTAACGGGCGCCATCGTCCTGCTCATCGTCGTCGGTAGTGAGCGAATTCTCGGCCGTGGACGGATCCTCGCTGCTCTCGTAGAAGAGCTCGTCGAACAGCTGGGCCGTTCCGCCCGCATCGGCCATCAAGCGTGCGCGGTTGGTCAGAACCGCTCCAGCCTGAGCCCCTGTGCCAGTCAGCGTGACAGCGCCAGGCGGGAAGAAGTCCGAGAGGCGAGCCGTGTCGCTCGACGCCTGCACCCGCGCGCCGAAAGCGATCGCGTCCTCCGAAGCCTGAGGACCCGCTTCCTGGGCCAGCGGAATAGACGGAAACGCCGCCAAGACCATCGCGGCGACCAACGTCGCTCTACCGGCCCGGCTCACGGGAACCACACCACGCCGGCTCGGAAGCCGAGCTCGGTGCCGGACGAGAGGCCCGTGATCCCGAGGAGCGGCACGTCCAGCTCTTCGGTCGAGAACGCCGAGAACAGCCCGGCCACATCGATGCCGAAGTTCTTCGTGACCCAGAACTCCGATCCGAGCGCCAATCCTCCCTGGAAGCCATCGCGGCCTGGGGCCGGGTTCTCTCCCGGCGGCACGTCGGGAGGCGGAGGGTTGGGATCGAAGATGGGCCCCTCCGGCCGCCAGCGCGTGATTCCCGCCCTCACCTGTGCATACGGCTGGAATAGTTTGCCGCGCAGTAAGAGGAAGGTGCCGAAAAGCTGGAACTCCAACTGGCTGATGCTCTGATCCTGGAAGGGCTCTACGGCGGAGTAGGAGGCGACGTGGATCGAGACGCCCAGACGCCACCAGCTCGGCTGATACCAGATCGACCCCTCCGCGGGGATGCCGTTGGTCATCAGCTCGCCGTAGTCGCCGCCGATCGACGACCAGCCGAGCGAGCCGCTGAACCCGAAGCCCTTCCTGTTCTCCTGCTGGCCAAAAAGGTCGCCGGCGTTGATCGCGAGGGCGAGGCCGACGCAGATTAGCGAAAGGCGCAGCAAACGGGGCCGTATGGTAGCAGTGATATCAGAGCCTCCCGGGAAGCCGTAATTGCCTATCCAATTAACACGATGTAGCTATCAACGCCAGTGCCGAAAACGAACGCCTCGAAAGGATTCGAAGGATGACTCGGGAGCGATGACCGAGACCGCGGGATCGGCGATCCCTCGCCTTTTGGACGAGCACGGGGACCAGATCTACCGGCTCGGACTGCAGGTGTGCGGAGACCCACAGACCGCCGAAGATCTCGTGCAGGAAACCTTCATCCGGGCCTACCGGGGGTGGGACGGATTCGAGGGCCGTTCCAAGGCGTCCACCTGGCTTTACACGATCGCGGCGCGCACCTGTCAGCGAATGAAACGGAAGCGGGCCGGCGAGCCGCGGCACCTGGAGTCGCTCGCCGAGCTGCTGCCCACGCGCGAGGACGGGGTTCTGACGGCCGTCGACGATGAGCATCCCCTGGAAGCGCTGGACCGGGAAAGGATACGGGAGAGCGTCCAGCGGGCGATCGGCGAGCTTCCGCACGCCTTTCGGATCCCGCTGGTTCTCAAGGAGATGGCCGATCTCTCGGTGGCGGAGATCGCTTCGATCATGGGCCTGACGGAAGGGACGATAAAGACGCGTCTCTACCGGGCGAGGATGAAGCTCCGCCGGGTCCTGAGCGCCGAGCTTCCGACCCGGACCGGCTCGCCTCCGGACCACGCCCGGAGGGAATGCCTCGACCTGCTGAAGGCCAAGCAGGATGCGCTCGACAAGGGCGTTCCCTTCCCCGTACCACAGGAATCCGTTTGCGAACGCTGCCGCTCCCTCTTCCTTTCATTGGACATGGCCCACGAGGCGTGCCAGCGCATCTCGGGCGGGGACCTACCGGACGCCGTCCGAGAGGTCTTGACCGAGAGGTTCGCCGAAATGTGATGGACGAGATGTGACGGCCGTGTGACGGACAGGCCATGGCGGCTCCGGGAACCTGGAGCCGTCCACGTGTCTCCCAAGCATCGTAAACGCTCCACGACGAGCGCCCGAAGCTGGGACGAAGCCACAAGGAGACCCGAGCCCATGATCGAAACCCTCTCGCAACCTTGGCCCTGGTGGGTCGCCGGACCCTTGATCGGCCTCATCGTGCCAGTTCTTCTCTTGATCGGCAGCAAGCAGTTCGGGCTTTCCACCAGCTTCCGGCAGATCTGCGCGGCGACCGCTCCCGGTCAGATCGAGTACTTCCGCTACGACTGGAAGCGGGGGATGTGGCGGCTGGCGCTCATCCTCGGCATCATCGGCGGCGCTGCGATCGGAGCGACGTGGCTGGCCAGTCCGGATCCGGTCATCGGCATCTCAGAGGCAACCAACTCGGATCTCGTGGCGCTCGGCATCACCGATTTCAGGGGCATGGTCCCGAGCGAGTTCATCAGCTGGAGTGGGCTCCTCACACTGCCCGGCTTCGTGATGGTCGTCGTGGGCGGCTTCTTCGTCGGCTTCGGCGCCCGCTACGCGGATGGCTGCACCTCGGGTCATGCGATCAGCGGCCTCTCGACGTTTCAGTTCTCATCGCTGATCGCCGTGTTGGGCTTCTTCGCGGGCGGGCTCGTGGCGACGCACCTCCTGCTCCCGCTCGTCTTCCGCGCCGGGTGATCCGATGATCGAGAAGAAAGGACTGCTGCCCTACGTGATCCTGGGAGCCTTTCTCGGAATCGTCTTCACCAAGGGAGAGGTGATCTCCTGGTTCCGGATCCAGGAGATGTTCCGCTTTCAGAGCTTCCATATGTACGGGATCATCGGATCCGCGGTCGCCGTGGCGGCCCTGGCGACATGGGTGATCAAGCGCCACGAGCTGCGGACGCTGGGCGGCGAGGAGATCGAGACGAAGGTGAAGCCCTCGGCCGGCCTCAACTATCGCTACTGGATCGGGGGCTCGCTGTTCGGGCTCGGCTGGGGCCTTCTGGGCGCATGCCCCGGACCGATCTACGCACTCATCGGGAACGGCATCACGGTGATGTTCGTGGCGCTGTTCGCCGCTCTGGCCGGCGCGTGGGCCTACGGCTACTTCGCGCCCCGGCTGCCGCACCACTGACGAATCACGAAATCAAGCAGGACCGACGGTTTGAGAATCCATAGCCCCGAGGAGACCGAACGATGCTCTTGAGACAGATCTTCGACGACAAGCTCGCACAGTACGCCTACCTGGTCGGCTGCCAGGCGACGGGCGAGGCCCTGATCATAGACCCGGAGCGCGACATCGACCGGTACGTCGAGCTGGCCGAGTCCGAGGGGCTGACGATCACGGCGATTACCGAGACGCACATCCATGCCGACTTCCTCTCCGGGGCTCGCGAGTTCGCCGAGCGCTTCGGGACGAAGCTCTATCTCTCCGATGAGGGGGATGCGAACTGGAAGTACGAGTGGGTCAAGGACGGCGATTACGACTACGAGCTCCTGAAGGACGGGGACACCTTCCGCATCGGCAACATCAGCGTGCAAGCCGTTCACACGCCCGGCCACACGCCCGAGCACGTGGTATTCCTGATCACCGACGAGGGAGGTGGCGCGAACGAGCCGATGGGGATGGCGAGCGGCGACTTCGTCTTCGTGGGAGACCTGGGCCGGCCGGACCTGCTGGAGACCGCGGCCAAGGTCGAGGGAATGATGGAACCGTCCGCCCGGCGGCTGTACTCCTCCGTGCAGGGCTTCCTCGAGCTCCCGGACTACCTGCAGGTGTGGCCCGCGCACGGTGCCGGCTCGGCCTGCGGCAAGGCGCTGGGCGCCGTGCCGGACACGACCGTCGGCTACGAGAGGCGGTTCAGCCCGGCGATCGACGCCGCCCTGCGCGGCGAGGATGAGTTCGTGGACTTCATCCTCACCGGCCAACCGGAGCCTCCGACCTACTTCGCCCGCATGAAGCGGGACAACAAGCTCGGCGCCCCGGTACTGGGCGACCTTCCGTCCCCGCGCAAGCTCGCGCGCACGGAGCTCGAGAAGCTCTCGGGGCGTGAGGACCTACTGGTGGTCGATACCCGGCTGGACCGGGACGCCTACATGGCCCGTCACCTCAAGGGCTCGCTGTATGCCCCGCTGGACCGGGCGTTCAGCCAGGTCGTCGGCTCGCTGGTCGAGGACGAGACGACTCCGCTCTTTCTCGTGGTCCGGGAGGAGGACCTGGACGAGGCGGTCCGGGACCTCGTGCGGATCGGCTACGACAACGTGGCAGGGTTCGTGGAGCCGGAGGCGCTGGAGGCCTACTTCATCGACGGCGGCGCCTACGAGTCGATCGACGTGATCGACTTCAAGGACCTGGAGACGGCCCGCAAGGACGAGGGGGCGCTCCCGCTGGACGTCCGCTTCTCCTCGGAGTTCGAGGAAGGCCGCGTGCCGGGGTCGCTCAACACCTCCTACACGCGGCTTCCGGAATATGAGACCCGTATCCCCGAGGACGAGACGCTGCTCGTCTACTGCCGGACCGGTTCCCGGGCCGCCGCAGCCGCTTCGTACTTGAAGCGGCAGGGATTCGACGTGCGCTACGTTGACGATCTGATCGCCGATTACCCGGCGATCGGCCCGCTCGAGAAGACCGAGGCGGCGGAGCCCGTAGCGGTCTGAAGCAGGCGCCCCCGCGGGGGTCCGCCATGGCACCGCTCCTGAGGCGACTCGCCCCGATCGCGGGCGAGCTGGCGTCGTACGATCGCGGCAAGCTGAGAGGTGATCTCTCCGCGGGCCTGACGGTGGGGGTCATGCTCATCCCGCAGGGGATGGCGTATGCCCTCATCGCCGGGCTGGAGCCGATCTACGGGCTCTACGCGGCGCTGGCCCCTCTCGCCGTGTACGCGGCCTTCGGCACGTCGCGGCCACTCTCCGTCGGTCCGGTTGCGATGGTCTCCCTCCTGGTCGCCGCGGGGGTCGCCCCGCTGGCCGGAGCCGATCCGGAGCGCTACGTCGCCCTCGCCGTACTCCTGGCCGCCATGGTCGGCGTGATCCAGCTCGCGCTCGGACTCGCCCGCTTCGGCTTCCTGGTGAATTTCCTCTCGCACCCGGTGCTCACCGGCTTCACGGCCGCGGCGGCGCTCATCATCGGCTTCAGTCAGCTGAAGCACCTGCTGGGGATCGCTCTGCCCCGATCGACCCAAGTTCACACCATCATCGCGGACGCCGTGCGGCAGGCCGGCTCCACCCACTTCATCACGTTGGTGATCGGCGTCGCCGCCATCGTGATCCTCGTGGCACTCAGGCGATGGAAGCCGAGCTTCCCGGCCCCACTGGCCGTCGTCGCCCTGGGAACGGTCGCGGTCGGAACGCTGTCGCTCGACGCGGCCGGCGTCCGGATCGTGACGGACGTTCCGAGAGGCCTCCCGTTGCCCCGTCTGCCCGCCGTCTCCGGCGGCGATCTAGGCGCACTCCTGCCGACCGCCTTGATCATCTCGATGGTCGGGTTCATGGAATCGATTGCCGTCGCCAAGGTCTACGCGAGTCGCGACCGCTACGAGGTGGACGCGAGCCAGGAGCTGGTGGCTCTCGGGCTGGCGAACGTAGCGGGCTCCATCTTCCAGGCCTACCCGACGACGGGCGGTTTCTCTCGCACGGCGGTGAACGATCGGGCCGGAGCACGTACGACGCTCTCTTCACTGTTCGCTGCCGGGATCATCGCCCTGACGCTGCTGTTCCTGACCCCGCTCTTCTACTACCTCCCCAACGCCGTACTCGCGGCAATCGTCATGGTGGCCGTGTCGGCTTTGATCGACTGGCGGGAGGCTCGCTTCCTGTGGCACGTAAAGCGCCGGGACTTCTTCCTGATGGCCATGACCTTCGTGGCGACCCTAGCCCTGGGGATCGAGCAGGGCATCCTGCTGGGCGTCGTCGCGTCCCTCATCGTCCTCGTGCACGAGAGCTACCGGCCGCACACAGCGGTCATGGGCCGGCTGCCGGGCACGGCGACGTTCCGCAACGTCCGCCGTCACCCCGAGGCGCTGGTGCGAAGCGGCGTCGTCGTCTTTCGGGTCGACGCCCCTCTGTTCTTCGGGAACGCCGGCTTCCTCAAGGACAAGCTGAGGGAGATAGCGGGTCGTGACCCGGCGCTCGACACGCTCGTTCTCGACGCGTACCCGGTGAATCAGATCGACTCGACGGCCGCCCACGCGCTGAGGGAGATCGTGGAGGAGTTCCGGGCCGCCGGGATCCGGTTCTTCTTCGTGGGAGTGAAGGGCCCGGTTCGAGACGTCCTCGAGAAAGCGGGCATCGTGCATCTGGTGGGCGCCGACCACTTCTTCTTCGAGGTGCACCAGGCGACCGAGGCGGCCGAAGCGGAAGCGTCGCTAAGACCCGATCCCTCTCCCGACCTCAGGCCATCGCCGGCAGCCGTCTAGGTTCGAAGCGCCCGGAGCCGACCGCTCAGCTCAGCGAGCCCTGAGCTCGTGCCCGGCCGCGGCCCGCCGTCCAGTCACGGAGCGCCTCGTCGCTCAGCGGCGGCGAGAGGTGGAAGCCCTGCCCGGTGGGGCAACCCAAGGCCTTGAGGCCCCTCAACTCGCCGCTGTTCTCGATCCCCACGGCGGTGACCTCGAGACCCAGGCCGGAGGCCAGCCCGACGAACGAGGCGACGGCCGCGGATGTGCTCTCGCTGCCGAACGGGCTGAAGCCGAGGCGCCGGTTGATCTTGATGGCGTCCACGGGCAGACGCCGCAGCGCCCCCAGGGCCCCGAACCGCTCGCCGAAGCCGTCGATCGCGACGGCGATGCCGAGGTCTCGAAGCCGCCGCAGAGCGACTCTGGCCCTAAACCAGGTCGCCTCGTCCACCTCGACCCTCAGCCGCGCCGGGAGGGCACCCGTCGAGTCCAGGATGCGGGCCACCTCATCGATGAAATCGGGCAGCTCGAACTGCAGTCGAGACATGTTCACCGACACCCACGCGTCCCGGAGAGGGGGCGGCTCGTTCTCCCAGGAGCGGAGGTCCGCGCACACCTTCCGAAGCACCCACAGCCCGAGCGGATGGATCAGCCCGCTCTCCTCCGCCAGTGCCAGGAACTCATGCGGGAAAAGGAGACCGCGTCCGGGATGCTCCCAGCGTAGCAACGCCTCCAGCCCCACCAGCCGATCGGTGTGAAGATCCATGACCGGTTGGTAGTGTACCCGGAACTCCGAGTCCTCCAGCGCCTGGCGCAGCCGACCTCGGCCGCCCGGCGTCCCGGGGAGCTCGACGGCCGTCGCCTGCCCGGCCGGCTCGAACGGTGCGCTCGGGTCCAGGCTCGCGCGGTGCCGGGCCTCGTCGGCCAGTCGGCCCAGATCGGCGGAGGTCAACGCCCCGGCCTCGCTGATCGCGCTCGCCACCCGGACTCTTAGCTCGACCTCCCTCCCGTCGACCGTGAAAGGCGCCTCGAAGGCAGCCGAGATCCGCGCTGCCGCACGCAGGACACCGCCTCTCTTCTCGACCTGCTCGAGCACCGCCATGAACGCATCGTCCCCGAGACGCACGAGGGTGTCCTCCTGCCTCAGCGTGCCCTGCAGGCGCTTGCCGACGGCAGCCAGAAGCCGGTCTCCGGCCGCCCACCCCAACTCCTCGTTGACGGAGCGAAAGTCCACGACGTCGACGACCAGGACGGCCACCGCCATCCTCGCCCGCTTCGCTCTGGCGAGGGCATGCTCGAGTCGATCGAGGAGTAGCAGGTGGTTGCCGAGGCCGGTGACCGGGTCGTGAAGCGCGAGGTGGGTCAGATGCTGTCGCGCCTCGAATCGCTCGGTCACGTCGCCGGCGACACCGAGCCACCGGATCGAGCCATCGGCCGGGGCCGACATCGACAGGCAGCGCTCGGCGATCCAGCGAATCGTCCCGTCGGGACGAACGATTCGGTACTCGAGCTCTCCCGGCGGACTCGCCGCTTCCACGCGCCGGCGGTCCTCGGGGTGAACCGTCGCCAGGAACGGTCCGAAGCCGGCGTACAGCGGCTCGCGGCTCCGGCCCCAGACGCTCTCGTAGGCGGGGCTCACATAGATGAATCGGCCCGTCCCGGCATCCCGAATCCAGAACACCTCGCGCATCGAGTCGACCAGGTCGCCGAACCGGCGCTCGCTCTCCTCCAGTCGGTGCCTGGGCGGGCGCCTCTGGAGCGCCATCAGCCTCCAGGCGAGCAGGAGCGTGATGAGGAGAGCCAGGCCGGCCAGCCAGGCCACACCGCGCATGACAGGATCCTCCAGCGCCAGAAGCCGGGCTAGGCGGTCCAGCCGGGCCGTCTCGATTCCGGCGAGCGTCGCGCCTAGACGCTCGGCAGCCAGCGTCGCGCCGTCGTACATCTCCAGCTGCGCCGGCATGCGCCGAAGAAACTCGGGCGCGAAGCCCGGCTCCTCGAGGAGGAGTCGCTCCTGGTCGATGTGCCAAGCGGCGGCTCGGGTCCGCACATCGCTCAGCTGGGCCACGCTCTGCGCGCCCAGGCGCCGGGCCAGCGGCGCGAGCTGCAGGAGGATGGAGTCCCCACGGGCCCGCGCCTGGCCGTATCGCTCCTTGTTCCTTACGTCGCGGTCAAGCAGGTATCCGCGCACGGCAGCGGCTTCCCGATCCAGCGTCGCGCCCAGATCCGCCGTCAGCGAGCGAGCGGGCCGGACGACCTCCTCGAGCTCGGTACGGTCCTCGAGGACACGCTGTTGAAGGCGTCGCGGAACGAGCGTTGTTACGAGGATGGCGGCGGCGAGGACGAACACCGCGGCAAGGAGGGTGAGGAGTCTGCCGAGCCGGCGCCAAGTGGCGGACGCGGCTCTACCGGCCGGCCCCATTCGATCTCCCTCGGTCATTCAACCGGTGAGCACCCCAGCGCGAGAAAGCGGCAGCGTCGAGCGACTGCTGCCATCATGGGAGGCTACATCGGCTGTGGCAAGCTCGGGACGGGTACCGCCGGCTATCCGGTCAGGGCTGGGGCGAGCTCTCGCGCTCGTATCGACCCCAGTCGTCCTCCTCGCCCTCCCGGGAGCCCTCTCGCTCGCCGGTGAATCGAATGCGCCGACTCTCGTGCGGCACGGCGATCTCCAGAACCGTGGCGGTCCCGCCGAGCAATTCAACCTCCACGGGCGACGGCATGCCTGCTTCCGGCGGGAGGGTCGTCTCGACGACAGTGAGCACGTAGCGGCCCGGCCGGGTCGCGGAGAACTCCACGACGCCCACCTCGCTCGCGGAAGCCTCCCAGAGATTTCCGTCCTGGTCGCGCAGTCCCACCGCTATCCCCGCTGCGGCCTCCTCATCCGGATCGCGCCGGCCATCGCCGTTCGAGTCTAGGTAGAAGGCCACGCGAAGGTAAGCGGCACGCTGGACCGGTATCTCAACGTAGCCTGCCGGCGGCACGGTCATGAGAGGAGGCGGCAGGACATCCGGCTTGAGGCTGCTCGGGTCTACGCGCAGCCCGTAGCGCCCCGTGTTCTGCCGGAAGAAGAACCGGCCTTCGACGTCCGTGACGGCTTGATCCCAGCCGTAGATGAGTCGGACCTTGGCGATCGGCGGCTCCCCCGGCTCCCGCCGGCCGTTTCCGTTTCGATCCTCGAACACGACCCCGTTGACCGCCGGCGCGCGACGCACGGGCAGCGGAAGCGACAGCGCCCGTCTCACCCCGACGGAGAAGCGCCATCTCGAATCGGAATCGCCGAAGTCGGGCAGGGATTCGGCGCCGAGAAACAGCTCGGTGGCCGTAAGAAGCTGAATCTGGGCACCGATCCGAGCCGACAAGCCTTCGCCGAGGCTCGGCCTCTCCCAATCCACGGACACCGAGCCATACAGCTCCAGGCGATCGCTCAACCGCAGCGCCCCGCCGGCATCGACCAGGACCGTTCTGGGGATGAAGAGATCTTCAATGTAGAGCAGGCCCATTCGGGCCCAAGCTTCGCTGCCGTACCAGTACAGAGTGCCCTGGTAGCGTTGGGCGAGCTCGCTGATCTCACCCAGCTTCGACTCTCCCACCTCCGCCACTCCGTCGAAGCGGACCGGCCCCAGCGGGAGCCCGGCCCCCGCCCGCAGGGTGCGCCGCGTGGACGGTAGCACATCCTCCAGCTCGCTCCTGCCCTTCCTCACGGTGGCCAGGAGATCGAACCGCAGGCCCCGATCCAAGTACCTGAAGCCTCCTTCGAGCCCCTGCACCCGTTGATCGGCAAACTCCTCGTCGCGGATCGGCGGGAGGGGAAGCTCGGGATCGATCGGGTCGGGCTCGAGCTCCTCCCTGAGCCGTTGCAGGAAGGAAGCCCGCTCGTCGAACGCCAGCGCCGTCACGCTGACCGGCCCGGCGATCGTCTGGGAGCCGCCCAACCTCAGCTGCTGAGCCGGCAGACCGGTGACCTGCGAACCTTCGGGAAGCATGCGCACCCGAACCTCTGCGCTCGTGTTGGGGGTTCGAAGCAGATATCCGGCGTCCACCGCGGGACCCGAGATCGGCTCCATCCCCTCGCGCTCCGAGCGCACCCAGCCCGCGTCGACGAATCCCCAATGAGCTCCGCCCTCCTCCCACCGATACCGAAGCAGGCCCGAGCTCTGCCGGGTGGTGGACCCCTGCAAGGTGAGTCGACCCTCGACGTCGCTGAGCAACAGGCCCAGCGTGCCGATGCGGGTGTGGTGATAGCCCTGGGCCAGGACGAGGTGACCTTCCGTCGAGCCATTCTGATTCCTCGGTCGCGCGAGGTAGGCGCCGATCTCCGTTTGTTTCCCGAGCCAGCGCATGCCCCCACCCAGGCCCTGCAGGTAGTACCCGGCCAGCGAGCTGGTCGGAAGCACCAGATCGCCCAGCGTCACCTCAAGGCTCCGATGGCGGACGCCCAGCTGAAGCCTCGGGCCGTACTCGTAGCCGCGGAAGACGGGCGAGCCTACCTCCGGAAGGTGCCGATAGGCGAACCACAGGTCGGTGTTCCGGGCGATCTGGCCTCCGCCCTGGATGGCAGCGACGGGATCGATGCTCGACTCCTGGCCGGTCGACACCGAAGAGCCGACGTAGATGGTGGCCGGCATGTGCACGAGGTCCGGCAACCATCCTGGCTCGTTCGTGACCGCGAGATGAGTGGTGGCGGTCGCCCTGTGGCCGCGGTCGGGGACGTTCAGGCGAACGAACACCAATCCGCCGGACCGAATGCCGGGTGCTGCCTCGACGGTCAGCTCTCCCTCCTGAAGACCGAACGCCGGCAACACAAGAGAGGCTGGGAGACCCGAGACGCGGAGGCCGGGGCTCGCTTGGAGCTCGACGCGCAACGTATCCTCGCCGTTTCCGAGGTTCTCGACTCGGTATCGCAGCGTGACCTGCCCCCCCGAGCGCAACTGCGCGAGGGCTGAGTCCAGCTCGACGTGGACGCGTCGCGTCGCGGCGATCCGCACCTCGGCTGCCACGGCCGCGCTCCGGCCGTTTGGCCCGGTGAAGATCACCAGGGCCGCCTGGAAGTGTCCGGCCGGTAGCCTCGGCATCGTCAAGGTCAGAGGAAGCAGCGGCTCCTCGCCCCCAGCCCAGCTCACCGTGCCGTTCGTCGCCCCCAGCGACCTCACGTCGTCGCTCAGCACGACCTTGAAGCCCGCGGTGCCGCCGCCGGCTTCCAGGCTCCCGACGATCTCATCCGGCACGCGCAGGACGACCGTCACCGGTCTTCCGGCCTCCGCGGTCGGGGATTCCTCAGAACCCCGAACCTCCGGAACCTCCTGCGACGCTTCCTGAGAATCCCGAGCTTCCGGAACCTCCTGCGACGCTTCCGGGGCCGCTTCTGCGGCCGCTACCAAAGGAGGCATAGCAGCCGGCGGCTGATCCGGCTCTGGCGCGACCTCGACGACCGGCTTCGGCGCAAGCTCGACGACCGGTTCCGGCGCAAACTCGACGACAGGCTCTTGCGCAGCTCGATCGACCGGCGACAGCGCGAGCGCGGCGTCCTGCCGGGCGGTCTCCTTCGACACGACGCCCCCAACCTCGGCCGGGAGCGCCGCACTCCGGCCGGTCGGGCCCGTGAAGATCACGAGGGCCGCCTGGAACGACCCCGACGGAGGGCCGGGAGGAGCCTCGAAGGTCAGCGGGAGAAGAGGCTCTTCGCCCGACCTCCACTTCACGACGCCGCTCGTGGCTCCGAGCAGCCGGACGTCGTCGCTCGCCACCACCTTGAAGGCCGCGAATCCACCAGAGGCCGCCGGCGTCGACAGAATCTCGTCCGGCACGCGCAGCTCGACGGTCAGCCGTTTTCCGGCGTCGGTGACATCGGCGACCGGAGATTGTTGAGCGGAGGCCCCGGCCGAAAGCGACAGGAGCAGGGCGACAGCCGCCGCGAGGGAGCGCCGGGGCGTCATTGCTGGTACGCCGTGAAGGCGAGTACGGCGCCGTAGTTGCCGGGCTCATCCAGCGCGTAGGAAAGCAGGACGCGGAAGCGGAGACGCACGTTCCCGTTGCCGCGCCCGGTCGCCACGAGCTGGTCTGACGTCTCGAGCGGACGCCAGCCAGGGTCGTTATTGGGACGCCACTCGAGGTCGCTGACCGCCTTTCCATAGCCGCCGAGGTCCGGGTCGTCAGAACGCAGACACAGCGTCCAGGTGCTTCCTCCCGGGAGGTTCGGGCGCACCCGGACGCGGACGTTCTGGGAGAACTCGATCCAACCGGCCTCGAAATCGGCGACGCCGGGTTGGCTGAAGGCGATGGCAGCGGGTCGGATCACGAGCTGATGAGAGCTCGGCTGGCCGGCCACGCATACCTGCGCGGACGCGCCGGCGGGAAGAGCGAGAAGCGTCACGAGGGCCGCGGCGACCGGCCCTCCCACCCTCCAGGGGCGGAGCATTATGGCAGTCGGAACGCTACCTGTGATCCCGCCAGATACTTACCGCCATAATCCAGGATCGGGACCGCCAGATAACGACCCGCTTCCAGTGGGCTGGGAAGCTCGATGGTAAGTCGACGAGTGTGGTGGGGCAGTACGCTGAACGCCTCCAGGGGAAGCGTGTGCACCAGCTCGCCGTCGAAGCGCCGGATCTCGACCTCTCCCTCCGGCCGCAGCGGCCAGTCGCCGTTGTTCTGAAAGGCGAAGGAGAGCGCCGGCGCATCTTCTTCGGTCTGAACTCGGGCGGCGGCCAGTTCTCCATCCAGGCTCGGGGAGCCGGCCAATCCGTACACCTTCACCCCGATTCGAAGATTGACGAAGACGCCCTCCTGTGTTCGAGAGGGACTCTCGACGAAGACCATCGACCAGCAGGTCGGGTCCGAGGTAGCCGGTTCCATCCGGATGGTGACCGGACGAGACTGACCAGGCGGTACGCTCACGACGTCGGGGGTCACGGTGAGGCGATCGCGGCAGGACCGCTCGTGCTCCCCCCAGGGTCGGTAGGTGTGCCGGCCCTCGGCGGCCTGCTCGAAGTCCGCGGCGTACAGCCGGAGCTGGAGAGGCCGGGTGCCCTCGTTCCGCACCTCGACCGTGCGCGTCTCGGCCGTATCTCCGGCCGCGAGCTGTACGATCACCGGGTTCACCGAATACTGCGCCGAGACCGCAGGCGGACAGACAAGGCCAACGCCTGCCGCTGCCAACAGGCAGAGGAGCGCAGGCCCTCGAGTCGACTCGGTCCGCGGCGCGTCGCTCATCGGAGAGCTGGCTAGTTGGGAACGATCGTGTAGGTGAAGCCGAGCGTGTAGGTGTCGGGAGCGTCGGCGTAGCTGAGCAGGATCTGATAGTTGACCTGCTGCGTGGCGCCTCCCTTCGGAGCCGCCGTCACCACATCTGTGGCGGTCGTCGAGATGCTCGTGAAGTTGCTTCCACCGTCGGTCGAGTACTGGAAGTCGGCGGCCGGCTTGATGTTGTTGACCGGATCGGTCGCGGCCGTAAAGTCCGTGGCTCCGGCCTCGATCTCCACGTCGTGGACGATGTTGCCCTTGTGGGTGACCGTGCTGGTCTGGTCCGCCGCTTTGAAACCGGCCTCGAAGTCGGTCGCGTCGACGGCCGGGCTGTTGAACGTGATCGCCGTTTCATCGACGGAGATGTAAAGCACCTGAGGGATCTGTATGGTCGCCGTTGCGTTCACGGTGCTCTGTGCCTGAGCCTGCTCGACGTTCATCAGAACCGTGCACGCTGCTACAAGGGCCATACTCCCGAGCATCCTCTTTACCGTCACCCCGTTGTTCCGCCTCTTTTTCATGATCCCTAGTCTCCCGCATGGGTTCTTCGCCAAAAGGCCTGATTGGCGGCACGTACGCGCCCGTATCGAAACGTCGGCGTATGGAAGATCCGGACCAGGTACGCGCGCCGCTCGAACGGGCTCACCGCGCCGTCGTGAATCCACATCGCTGATGGGACATAACGATCTGCAGGACTTGGGCTTATGACGCGTCTTCAGGTCGCGGAAAGTGGCGAGAGCTTGAACGCGGCATTTCGCAAACTCATGAAACAGTTCTCCGCCTTGCAGCAATCCTTGCAGCGTGCCCGGAGGCGTTGCGCTGTGGCGATCTCCGCCCGCATTCTTACTGGATACACCTGACGAATCCGGCGTCCGGGACGCGCCTGGATCACGCCACTCACTCGCAACCCATCGATCCGTTGACGGCAAGTAAGGATTCTCAGAGCACACGAAAGCTGACCCGGAACGACTGGCTCTCCGCGGCTCTCGACGCGCTGGTGAGCTCCGGCAGCGAAGGGGTTCACGTGGAGCCGCTGGCCGAGTCTCTGGGGGTGACCAAGGGGAGCTTCTACTGGCATTTCGAGGACCTGCAGGACCTGCTCTCCAGCGTGATCGACTATTGGGAGGAGACGATGCTAGGCGCCGTGCGCAGCCACGAAGAGCTGACCGGCTCTCCGCAAGAAAATCTCCTCGAGGTGATGGAAGACATCGCCCGTGAGGATCGTGGACGGTACGAGGCGGTCATGCGCACCTGGGCCAAGTGCGACCAGCGTGCCGCGGGCGCCGTTGCGCAAGTTGATGAGGCCAGGATGGAGTGGACCATCGGCGTCTTCGCGGATATGGGCTTCGCGCCCGATCAGGCGGAGATTCGCGGGCGGATGATGGTGCTCTACGAGTATGGAGAGGCGCAGTACTCGCTCCGGGCTCCGGTCGAGCAGCGACTCGAGTGGGTGAAGCTTCGGCACGAGATCCTGACATGCGGAGGACCGTAGCGGCAGGCCACCGCCGGGCAGGAGGCCGCGGGCCAAGCCGGAGCTCAGAAGATAGGAGCCCTCGGCGAGCTGCCCTGATCCTCCATCCGCCCAGCCCTCGACAGCGAGGCGACGATCCCGCCAATTGAGTCCCCACACTCGAGGACGGCTTGGCCTCGATTCTCTTTTGCTTAAGAAGGACGGTTTGATGTACAGGCTCTTCGCTCGGCGCCTCGGCGCAGGGGCCGCCTCGCTGGCGCTCTCGCTGTCGGCCCTCCTCTTCACAACCTCTGGCGCCGCCGCCCAGGAGGGAGCCCTGGAGCCGGTCCGGGCCGCGCCGGTCACCATCGCCGTGGTTCAGGACGGACCCGCGCCTGGAGACACGCTGCTGGCTCGAGTCGAAACGGAGCTCACGACGATCCTCGCCGGCAGAGGCGAGCGGGCGACGTTCAAGACAGGGCCGGAGTTCGACGCCGGTTGGCGCGCCGACCGGATGAAGGCGGCTCTCCAGGCAGCTCTCGACGACCCGGAGGTGGACTACGTGTTCACATCGGGGCTCCTGACCCTCCAGGCCGCCGTGGAGATGGAGCTGACGAAGCCGGTGATCAGCGGCTTCGTCCAACGGCTGGATTTCTTCAAGGTGGCGGACGTCCGCGCCGACCGCTCGCAGATGCCGAACCTCAGCTTCATGCTCATCGCGAACCGGGCCGAGGCCGACATCATCGAGCTCCTCGAGCTCGTGCAAAGCGATCGGATCCATGTCCTGATCGATGAGGTCTTCGTTGATCAGCTCGCGGTACTGCCAGGAGAGATCGAGGCGCTGGATAGCGCGACGGAAGCCGAACTCGTCGTCGTGCCTACCTCGAGCGACGTCGAAGCCACGCTGGCCGGCATCGGCGAGGACATCGCGGCCATCGTCATTACTCGGCAGCCGCGTTTGAGCGCCGACCAGATGAAGCGGCTCATCCAGGGCTTGAACGAAAGACGGATTCCTACGTTCAGCGTGGAGGGACACGGGGACGTCGGCCTGGGCGCGTTGGCGGCGCGCACGCCCGAGCTCACCACCAGCGCCGCCCGGCGGGTGGCGGTGAACATCAGCGAACTCATGCGGGGCAGCGATGTCTCCGACCTGCCGATCCTCGTCTCCGCCGACCCGCGACTGCTCATGAACGCGGAGACGGCCGTCCGGATCGGCTACCGGCCCAGCGTGGCCACATTAGCCCAGGCAACGTGGATCGACGAGGGAGCCCTCGCCCCGACCGCCGAACCGCTCATCTTCTCACAGGTGCTGCAGTACGCCGAGCGCGGCAATCTGAGGCTGGCGATCTCGGCGCAGGACATCGTGACGGCCGAAAAGGAGCGGGATCTCGCGCTGAGCCCGATACTTCCCCAGATCGGCGCGATCGGAGACATCAGCGGGATCAGCCAGCTCTTCCTCGATGGGGTCGTCCCGGACCGGGTCGCGTCGGCCGGCGTTCGGGCCAATCAGATGATCTACGATGATGCGAGGATCAGCGACTACCGAAGCTCCGGCCGCCTTCTCGAGAGCACGGCGGAGATCTACGCTGCCACACGGCTGGAGGCGTTCAATCTGGCCGGCACCGAGTACCTGCGTTATGCCCTCTCGCTGATCCTCTACCAGATCGACGTCGGAAACCTGCGGGTCACGCAGCAGAACCTCGAGCTGGCCAAGTTCCGGGCCGAGGTCGGCTACTCCGGCCGGGACGAGGTCTACCGGTGGGAGGCGGAGGTCGCGAAGCGGCAGAGCAACCTGTTCGTCAGCCTCGCCCGGATCGAGACGGAGAGGATACGTCTCAACCAGATCCTCGCCTTGCAGCAGGACCGGAGATGGCAACCGCAGGAAGTGAACGACCCGGAGGACCAGTTCCCGTTCCTCGTGGAGATCTTCACGCCCCTGTTCGCCGACGCCGGGGAGCTGGAGCGATTCCGGGCGCTCGCCGTCCAGCTCGCTCGCGAGAACGACCCCCAGCTTCGGGCAGTCCAGAAGCAGATCGAGGCGCAGGACATTCAGGTAGGCCAGAGGAAGCGGAGGTGGTACCTCCCGTCGCTCTCCGCGGGTTTCTTCTGGGACTACCAGATCACACGCAGACCGGAGCTGGATGAGATCGACCAGAACCTGTGGGGCTTCAACTTCACGGCGACGTATCCGCTGTTCCAGGGTGCGTCCCGGGCGTTCGAGGTGGGTCGGACCAGCTCCCTGCTCGAAAGGCTGTACCGGGAGGAACGCCTGACCGGCGACATCGTCGAACGTCAGACCCGGACGGCGCTCCGGCGGCTGGAAAGCTCCTACCCGACTATCACCTTCAACCGCCGCCAGACCGAGGCGGCGCGACGAAACTTCGAGCTCGTACAGGACAAGTATGCCCAGGGACTCGTGAACGTCACCGATCTGGTCGAAGCCCAGAACGAGAGCTTCGTCGCCCAGCAAGGAGCCGCGGCAGCGGTCTACGCGTTCCTCATCGACCTCGTGAACTTCCAGCGCGCCATCGCCTGGTTCGAGGACGATCGAACCGCGGAGGAACGCGAGCAGTTCCGACAACGAATCGACGCCGCCCTGAGCACGAGCTCGAGCACCAACTAGACGACTACCCAGCCCGACGGGCTGACAACCGGATCAAGCACCGTGAAGCGAAGAGCAGGAACCATGACCAGATCGCCCAGAAAGTCACTAGGCCTTCTACTTCCCCTCGTCACCGCGCTGCTTGCCACTTCTGCATGCGGCGGAGGGGAGCAGGCCGAGCCTCCTCCCGTCGCGCGGCCGATCAGCACCATGGTGGTCGGCGGGATGAGCGGCGGCCGCCTCACCTTCCCCGGGACCACCCAGGCGGCGGACCGGGCCGAGCTGTCTTTCCGAGTGGCGGGACCGCTGATCCAGTTCCCGGTCAACGAGGGGGATCAGGTCCGCCGGGGACAGCTTCTCGCCCGCATCGACTCCCGGGACTATCGGATAGCACTCGCCGAGGCCAAGGCCTCGTTCGACCAGGCGGAGGCGGACGCGCAACGCTACCGGCGGCTGTACGAACGCGAGGCTGTGCCCCTGGCGGATCTGGAGCTGGCGACGGCGCGGCGCGATGTGTCGAAGGCTCGTCTCGAACAGGCGCAGGCCGACCTCAGGGACACTGAGCTCCGCGCCCCGTTCACGGGCCAAATCGGGATCACGTACGTGGAGAACTTCGAGGACGTGCTGGCCAAGGAGCCAATCCTCAGCCTGCACGACGTCGGCCAGGTCGAGATCGTGATCAACGTCCCCGAGTCGATCATGGCTACGATACGCGCTGGAACGCGTCCGACCATCGTGACCACCTTCGACGTCGCGCCCGACCGTTCCTACCCGATGCAGATCAAGGAATTCTCGGTCGCCGCCGATCCCGCCACCCAGACCTTCCCGATCACGTTCACGATGCCACAGCCGACCGATCTGAACGTGCTCCCCGGGATGACGGCGCTCGTTATCGTCTCCGACCTCCGACTCGGCGAGGAAGAGAGCGTGCCGATCACCGTTCCGGCGCACGCCGTCTTTTCGGACCCATCCGGGGAAGCCCAGGTGTGGGTCGTCGACACGCAGGCCCGGACGGTCCACCGGCGCGGCGTGCGGGTCGGTCCGGTCACCGGGACGGAGAGCATCGTGGTGCTGGACGGCCTCACGCCCGGCGAGACCATCGCCGTGGCCGGGGTCTTCCAGCTCGAGGAAGGCCAGGAAATCCGCCTGCTGGACAGCTAGGGGCATAAGGGGACGCGTCTGCCGATGAACATCGCCGAGCTCGCCATCCGGAAGAGCACGATCACCTGGACGCTCTCCATTCTCCTGCTCGTGGTCGGGTACATGTCCTTCAACAGCCTGCCCAGGCTCGAGGACCCCGCGTTCACCATCAAGGACGCGATCATCACGACGCCCTATCCGGGCGCCTCGGCCAAGGAGGTCGAGGAGGAGGTTTCCGATGTCATCGAGCGGGCCGTGCAGGAGCTCGGGCAGCTGAAGCGTGTCCAGTCCACCAACACGCGGGGCCTCTCGTCGGTCAAGGCGACGATCAAGGACCAGTACGACGCCGCGGCGTTGCCGCAGGTATGGGACGAGCTGCGGCGGAAGGTGAACGACTACCAGAACCGCCTGCCGCCCGGAGCCGGCCCATCGATCGTCAACGACGACTTCGGCGACGTGTATGGCGTGTACGCCGTGCTCACCGGCGAGGGCTACACGATGGCGGAGCTGTACGAGTATGCGAAGCTACTCCGCCGGGAGCTCCTCCTCGTTCAGGACGTGAAGCGGGTCATCCTCTGGGGGAATGTCCCCGAGACGATCTACATCGAGATGTCGCGGGCCAAGATGGCCGCCCTCGGGATCTCGCAGGGGGACATCTTCCGGGCCATGGATGCGAAGAACCTGCCGGCCGACGCCGGCCGGCTCGAGCTCGGAACCGACTTCATCGCCATCGTCCCGACCGGCGAGTTCCAGTCCGAGAAGGAGTTCGGAGAGCTCCTCATCACTACCCGAGGCGGACAGGGCCAGCTCGTCTTTCTGAAGGACGTGGCCAGCGTCCGGCGCGGATACCGCGATCCCCCCAGCCAGATCATGCGGTACGACGGGAAGCAGGGAATCGCGATCGGCATCTCCACCGTGGCGGGCGGAAACGTGGTGACGATGGGCGAGGCCCTGCAGCGGAAGTTCGAGCAGCTGCGGGCCCAGACCCCGATCGGCATGGAGATCGGAGCCGTGTCGCTGCAGTCGGAGGCGGTCACCGCGGCGATCGGCGGTTTCATGGTAAACCTGCTCGAGGCCGTGGCGATCGTCTTCGCCGTGCTGCTGATCTTCATGGGGCTGCGCAGCGGCGCGATCATCGGGGGCATTCTCTTAATGACGATCTTCGGCACCTTCGTCTTCATGCAGCTGCAGGGCGTGATGCTGGAGCGGATCTCCCTGGGAGCGTTGATCATCGCCCTGGGCATGCTGGTCGACAACGCGATCGTCGTCGTGGACGGGATGCAGGTTCGGATCGAGGCGGGCATGGATCGGATCAAGGCGGCCTCCGAGGTCGTCCGCCAGAACATGATCCCGCTCCTGGGTGCCACCGTGATCGCGGTCCTCGCCTTCGCGTCGATCGGCACCTCGCAGGACAGCACCGGCGAGTACACGCGCTCGCTGTATACCGTGATTCTCATCTCGCTCATGCTGAGCTGGGTGACGGCGATCACGACCACCCCGTTGCTCGCCAAGCTCTTCCTGAAAGGGAAGAAGGAACAGAAGAGGACGAAGGGGAGCGAGGGAGAGGAGCCCGGGGACCCCTACGGCGGGAAGTTCTACGGGGCGTACAAGGGGCTTCTCTCGAGCGCGATCCGGCGTCGCTGGCTCACCATGGGCCTGATCGTCGGGATCTTCCTCGTCTCACTGTGGGGATTCGGTTACGTGAGCAACATGTTCTTCCCGAACTCCACCCGCCCCCAGTTCTTCGCGGACATCTGGCTCCCGGAGGGCACGTTCATCGGCGATACGGAGCGCGAACTCGCCAAAGCCGAAGAGTACTTCCGCGGCCTGGACGGGGTGACACATGTCTCGACCGCCATCGGAGGCGGAGACCTCCGCTTCCTTCTCACCTACACGCCCAACCCGGCCAGTTCCGCGTTCGGCGCCATGTTCATCGATGTGGACGATTGGACGATCATCGATGATCTGCAGCTGAGGACCCAGCGCGAGCTTCAGGAGCTGCTTCCGGAAGCGATCGTCAACATCCGTAAGTTCCGGCTCGGCCCCGGGGAGGGCGGCCAGATCCAGCTCCGGATCAGCGGTCCGGATGGGACGATTCTGCGCGAGATGGCCGCGACGGCGAAGGAGATCCTCCGCGAGGAAGGAGGGAAGGGGATCCGGGACGAGTGGCGGGAGCGGGTGAAGACCGTTCGGCCGGTGCTGGCCGAGGCGCAGGCGCGGCAGCTCGGCATCGAGCGGCCGGAGCTGGCACGGCAGC
The DNA here is from genome assembly GCA_947259585.1 of uncultured Gemmatimonadales bacterium. GTDB lineage: Bacteria > Gemmatimonadota > Gemmatimonadetes > Palauibacterales > Palauibacteraceae. Next base: position 128,288 of record CAMYMV010000006.1, read on the forward strand.
TGCGCGCCGCATTCCAGGGAGCCCAGACGGGCGTATACCGCGAGCGCGACGAGCTTCTGCCGATCGTGGCGCGGGCGCCGGGCTACGAGCGGGAGGACGTGGACAACATCCGCGACCTCCAGATCTGGAGCCCTGCGGCCGGCCAGAACATCCCGATGCGCCAGGTGCTCGCGGGCTTCGAGACCGTTTGGGAGGATGCGACGATCTTCCGCTGGAACCGGTCGCTGACGATCCGCGTTCACGCCGATCCGGACGGAGAGCTGGCGAGCGAGCTGCTGGCCCGCGCGAAGCCGAGCATCGAGCGGGCGCTCAACATCGACGTGGCCGCGTATACCGGACGGAACTTCGGGGACAGGGATCCGCTGGAGACGTTGACCGCGAGCACGATCCCGATCGTCGAGATGGACCAGATCCCGATCAAGGGCATGCCCGGCTACTTCATCGCCTGGGGCGGCGAGGCGGAGGACAGCGCCCGGGCGCAGGCCGGTCTGGCGCGCACTCTGCCGATCTTCTTCGGCCTCATGGTCCTCATCGTCGTCCTGCTGTTCAACTCGATCAAGAAGACGTTCGTCATCTGGCTCACCGCGCCCCTGGCGATCATCGGCGTGACGGGCGGTCTGCTGCTCTTCCGGCAACCGTTCGGATTCATGGCGCTGCTCGGATTCCTGGCGCTGCTCGGGATGCTGATCAAGAACTCCATCGTCCTGGTCGAGGAGATGGACCGCCAGATAGAGACGGGGAAGAACCGCTTCGAGGCGGTCGTCGACTCGGGGGTGGCGCGCATGAGACCAGTCATGATGGCCGCCGCCACCACGATCCTCGGGATGCTCCCGCTGGTCACGGACGCCTTCTTCGTCTCGATGGCGGTCACGATCATGGCCGGGCTCCTCGTGGCCACGGTGCTCACCCTCATCGTGGTGCCCGTGCTCTACACGATCTTCTTCCGGATCCCGTACGGAGGCGACGCGGCCCCCGAGGGGGTCCCGGTTTCATCTCAACCCGTCGCACCGCCTGCGGGCGAGACACCGGCCCCGGCTTGATCGAGCGGCACCTGGGTGCATCTTGTCGAGCAGGCCACCGGCCGACTCTGATGGACCGAGTTCGCGCGAAAGGATGACCATGTTCAGGGACAGAAGCTCTCCGGTGGTTGCACGCTGTGGCTCGGCCGCCGCCCTGGCGTTGGCGCTGGCCCTCGTGCTGCCGAGCTGCGGACCGATGGAGGTCCGGGTGCCACGTGTGGCGCAGCCCAGCACCGGAAAGTTCCAGTACGGCAAGTTCGTCTGGTTCGACCTGGCCACCAGCGATGTCGACGCGGCGAAGCGCTTCTACGGGGAGCTGCTCGGGTGGAAGTTCTCCGACCTGGCGCAGGGAGACGCAGGTTACACCGTCGTCGAGAACCGCAGCCGGATGATCGGCGGGATCGTGGCCGACCCTGAGGCGGGCGACGCGTCGCTGTGGATCGGATCGATCTCGGTCCCGGACGTTGACCGCGCGGCCGAGCAGACGAGGGAGGCCGGGGGCGTCATTCACGATCCACCGCAGGAGCTCCTGGATCGCGGTCGGACGACCTTCGTCACGGATCCGCAGGGGGCGGCGGTGTCGTTCCTGCGGGCGAGCGGCGGGGATCCTCCCGATCGGGAGCCGGCGGCGGGCGACTTCGGGTGGGTCGAGCTCTGGACGTCCGACCTTGCCGGCTCGCTCGCCTTCTACGTGTCTCTCGGTTACACGGCCGGCGGACTCCAGATTCGGGGCGACGAGCCTTATCGCGTCCTCAAGGTGGCCGGGGAACCGCAGGCCGGCGTGGTCGAACTGGAGAGGGATGACGCGGGATCGGGATGGCTGCCCTATGTGGCGGTCGACGACCTCTCCGCCACGCTGGAGAGAACTGTGGCGCTCGGAGGCCAGGTAGTTGTCGACCCCGATCCCGAGTTCGCCGAGGGCCAGGCGGCTGTCATCGTCGACCCGACCGGCGCTGCGCTCGCCGTCTTCGTCGCAGAGTAGGAGAGGAAGCCAGAATGAGACCCTTACGGAACCTGCTCTTCGGTATCGTCGCTCTCGGGTTCCTCGGACCGGCGTTGGCCGGGTGCTCCAACAACGTACGAAGCACGCCCGTTCATTACTCGGTAGGCGTCGGCGTCGGCGGACCCTGGTGGGGCTACGGCCCGCGCTACGGTTACGGCGGACCCATCTACGTCGGTGGCGGCGGTGGGGGAATCGACTATCCCGACGTGGACATCCCCGAGGCTACGCCGCTTCCGTCGGCGGGCTTCGAAGACATGGGCGGCTTCGACGACTTCTGAGGGCAACTTCCCCTCTGATCCGCCCTCACGGCCTCTGGTCCGGCCTATTGCCCTCCAGTCCGGACCTACGTGCCGCGGTCGAGCAGTCGCGGGTCCGGCGGCGGCCGCACCGGCTTCGGCACCTGGTCTTCGCCGGTGATGAGCCTCACGCCGCGGCTGAAGGTGAGGTAGCTCCACATCCACTCCAGCATCACCATCAGCCGGCGGCGGAATCCGATCAGGAAAAGCACGTGGATGAACGCCCAGGCCAGGAAGGCGAAGTAGCCGCCGAAGCGTAGCCCGTGGATGTCGGCGATCGCCCGGTTGCGACCGATCGTGGCCATCGAGCCTTTGTCGCGGTAGACGAACACGCCCCGTTTCGGTGCCTGTCGGCCCCGAGAAAGCGCCCGCACCTCGGCCGCGATCGTCTTCCCCACGAAACGTCCCATCTGGATCGCACCCTGGGCCACGCCGGGCACAGGCTCTTCCGTCTGCGGATCGATCCGGCAAGCCAGATCTCCCACCACGAAAACTTCGGCGCGGCCTGGTATCGTAAGGTCATCTGCGACGATCACCCGACCGCTGCGGTCGAGCTCAGCGCCCAACGTCTCCCCCAGCCGCACGCCGCGAACGCCTGCCGCCCAGAAGACGTTGGCCGCCTCGATCCGTTCCTCCCCTTCGGGCGTGTCGACGATGAGCGTCCCGGGCTGGACGTCGACGACTCGCGTGCTCAGCACCACCTCGACGCCGAGCTGCTCGAGATCGCGCCGCGCACGATCGGAGAGCTCCGGCGTGAAGGTGGAGAGCACTCGATCCAGCGCGTCGATCAGAATGACTCGCACGGTGCTCGTGTCGATGTGCCTGAAGTCGGCCCGCAACGTTTGACGGCTGATCTCCGCCATTGCCCCGGCCAGCTCGACGCCGGTCGGGCCGGCGCCGACGATCGCGAACGTGAGTGCCGCACGCCGGGCTTCCTCGTCCGTCTCGATCTCGGCCTGCTCGAACGCGAGCAGGAAACGGCTGCGCACGTCGATCGCCTCCGAGATGTTCTTCAGACCCGGGGCCAACTCGGACCAGGCATCGTGGCCGAAGTAGTTGGTGCGAGCTCCCGCCGCGAGGACCAGGTAGTCGTAAGCGTACCTCTGATCCGTCACCGTCACGGTCCGGCCCTCCAGGTCCACATCGGTGACCTCGGACATGATCACTTCGCAGTTCTTCTGCCTCGCGAGGATCTTCCTTATCGGCGCCGCGATGTTGGCGGGCGAGAGGGCCGCGGTCGCGATCTGATACAGCAGAGGTTGAAACAGATGGTGGTTGTGCCTGTCGAAGAGCACGACCTCGGCATCCGCCCGGGCGAGCGCCTTGGCCGCCTCCAAACCGCCAAACCCACCTCCCACGATCACCACGCGCGGCTGCTCGGGCCCGAGCGCGTCGGGGCGTGTCGTCATCTCGCTACTCGCTAGACGCCAGGAGGGACGGCCTTCAGCCGATCGGTGAACGTCTGGCGGAACTTCGCCACCTTGGGATCGATGAGAAACGTGCAATACGGCTGGTTCGGGTTGTTGCGGTAATACTCCTGGTGGTAGGCCTCGGCAGGATGGAACTCGGTGAGCTCGGCCACCTCCGTGACGATCGAGCCGGGGAAGACGCCCTCCCTCTCGAGCTCGGCGATCAGGTCCTGCGCCGTCTCCTTCTGATCCTCCGAGTGATAGTAGATGGCCGAGCGATACTGCGTCCCCACGTCCGGCCCCTGCCGATTCAGGGTGGTCGGGTCGTGGGTCGCGAAGAAGACCTCGAGGATCTCCCGGTAGCTCGTCACGGCCGGATCGAAGGTGACCTGCACGACCTCGGCGTGCCCGGTCGTTCCGGCGCAGACCTGCTCGTACGTCGGGTTAGGTGCGCTGCCGCCCGCGTAGCCCGACTCCACGCGCTCGACTCCCTCCAGCAACTCGAAAACGGCCTCCAGGCACCAGAAGCACCCGCCACCCAAGGTTGCGGCCTCGGTACTCACGCGTTGAAACCCTCCCCGTTAGACTGTCGTAGAATAGTCGAGAACGGCAGACGCTGCCGTCCTCCCCACCATACAAAACCGTGACACGACGAGGATCCAAGATGCCTCCAGGCATGGTCGACGCAATCGCGCCCCTGATCGCGACCTTCATGATCGGAATCTTCATCCTGCTCTTCCCCCTGAGCCGTCGCCTCGGGAAAGTGCTGGAGGAGTGGATGAGACTGCGCCACGAGAGCTCTCCGGATCGGGATCGGCTCGAGCGGCTGGAGCTGGGCGTACGGGAGATCCGTCAGCTCGTCGAGGGGATCGACCAACGAATGGAGCTGCTGGGCGAACGGCAGGACTTCATGGAGTCGCTCATCGAGGCCAAGAGGACGGAGTCCCTCCCCGCAGAGGCCGGGCGTACTGATTCCTGAAGCCGGCCCGAGCGGGCCCGACGCCGAGCCGGCTTCGAGAGAAGCTGTGGCGCCCCGTTTTCCGTTCTAGTTACAGGTCAGCCGTCGATCAACCGACGCGAATCCCGAATCCGCCCCAAATCGGGAATGACGACCAGGTCGAGCCACCGAAGCGGGATGCGTCGGTGAACATGAGGTACCAGCGGCCGCGTATGAACACCCCGACGGTCTCCGAGACGAGATAGCCGACCCCGAGGCCAATCGGGATCGTGAACCGGGTCTCCGAGTCGGGTCGGTCGAGCTCATCACCTCTGAACTGTATCGTCGTGGCGCCCGCTCCCGCGTCGATCGCGACGATCCAGTTCGTCCGCCTCGGATCGGTCGCGTTGATCATGATCGCCGCATCGTAGTGATACAGGTTGACGTCGCGGCCGAAGAAATCCTCATCGATGTCGGGAAGCGGCGACACAACCAGATCCTGTCCCTTCAGCCACTCGCCCGCGAAATCGGCGCGAATGCCCACCGCGCGATTGAAGACGTAGCCGAGACCCAACCCGCCCGTGAAACCCGCATTCGTCAAGTCGTTCAGGCGGCCCGTGGGTAGACCGACGCCCGCGTAGAGGTCGAGAAGGAAGCCCTGCGCATGGGCCGTCGAAGGCGCTACTCCCATGAGGCCGAACCCGGCCGCCGCTATCAGCAGACGCCTATAGATCTGGGACATGGTTCCCTCCGTTCTTTCTCAACGCCCCCCCTCACCCTTCCGTCGATGCTCCTTACGTCATCGCAAACTCCGCACCGCAGGAACCCGCGACAATCGGGAAGAGCCTGTGTCGCCATGTAGGGAGAATCCCGGCCGCCATGACAGGTAGGGAGCGATGAGTATAGGTTTGAGCCAGACCTGACGGATCGCCGTGACGCTGATACCCAACCGGAGAATCGCCATGCCAGTTCTTGAGATCGAGGCCTACCGCGTCGGCGTATCGCGCCGCTCGACCGACGACTTCAAGAGGTTCCTGTTTCTGGAGCCCGATCCCGCCTACCGAGGTCCCGGCGACAGCGGTGTGCGGATCTTCTTCGAGCCCGGCCCTACCGAGATCGGCCGCAGCGCCGCGGGCTTCCTCGTCGTGACGCTGGAGCAGGACTACTTCAGCGACATGTATCACCTGCTGCAGACCGAGAAGCCGGTGTACTTCTCCTGGGGGTTCGACGAGGGGGGTGAGAAGCTCGCCTGGTGTGACCTGTCGACGACCGAGGAGCCGATCGGCGAGGGCTTCACGGACATGTCGGACCTCTGACGCGCTCCTGCTCCCGGCGGGCGAGAGCGTGTGGGAAGCTACGGCCCGCCTGCCGGGAAGCCGCGGCCCCGCGTCAACCGGGCGCCCCGATCGGCGCAAAAAGCCCGAATGGAGTGCACATTCGGCGCTTCAGCCGACCTGGTGAGGCTCTCTAAACTCTTTGGAGGCAAGCGGGTGCGCAGAATCGACTGATCTTGGCACCCGACATGCACTTACGGTGCTACATGATAAAGACGTACTGGCGCTGGGCACGTGAGAAGCGCTTCAATATCGGCCGTGATGGCTTCACGCTCGTGGAGGTCCTGATCGTCGTCACCGTCATCAGCATCCTGGCGGCGCTATCCGTCGTCCGTTCCGACGTCCCCCGGAACCGCGCCGCGGCGGCCACGATGCAAAGCGACCTGCGCAACCTCGCGTCGGCGGAGGAAGCCTACTACTCGCGGTTCGGCTCGTACGCCTCTGACGTCAGCGCACTGGACCTCCGACTCAGCCCGCATGTGAGCATGGAGATCAACACGAGTGCCTACGGCTGGACGGCGCGGGCAACCCACGAGCAGGTAGACGACCGCGAGTGCGCGCTCGCCTTCGGCGACATCCCGCCGCTCTCTCCCGCCACAGGCTCGGGCGTCATGATATGCGACAAAGCGTCCGGCGGTGGGCTGGGATGCGGAGGCTGAGCTGCCCGGGACGCCGAGTCTCGGAGACTCTGACTCCCCGGGGACGCGGACCCACCCAGGCCGGCGAGAGGCCGACGCAATTGGCGTCTAGGGCTTTGTGAGCATGCGGTGCCAATGCCGCGCGCAATCGAGGCGCTGGCTTTCTGATACGCGGGTGGCGAGTACGGAGTGCGCACCGATCAGGTAGTAGTACGACCAGCGGCTCCGCAGATGAGCCTCCTTCTCCGAGAAGCCCATCTCCAGGAACAGATGTCGCATATAGTCCAGCCGCTTCTGATCCACGCGCTCCAGGAAGGTGGCGGCCTGCGGATCGTGCCGCGCCCAGGCCCGCATCGACGCATCGTAGCGGTCGGCGCCAGACGTAATGACCAACTCCAGAAGCGCCAGCAGCTGGCCGCACGGATCATCCGAACCGTCCGCGAGAAAATCCGCCAGCCTGTCGGTGTGCTCCTTTTCCCAATACTCCAGCAGACACGCTAGCAGCTCTCCGCGATCGGTGAAGTGCCAATAGAAGCTGCCCTTGGTCACCCCGAGCGCCTCCGCGACAGGTTCGATGCACACTGCGCCAATACCCTCTTCGGCCAGGACGTCGAGCGCCTTGGCCAGCCAATCCTCCCTGGCCAGACGCTTTCTCTTTTCCAGCATTGTCATAGGAGTCTCTCTCAGCGAGATCTATTCGACTCACTTGTCCTCGACCCGTCCGTCACATACCCTATAGTACGATGTGAAGTACTGTCTGGTATGTAACCAATACTATATGGTATGTTCCACCAGTTCAGGCGGAGGGTGGTTCGATGGGCATGCGAGAGCGCTGGTTGGCGGAAGGGCTGGAGGCGCTACGGGCAAGCGGGACCGAGGCGCTTCGAATCGACGGCCTGGCCGAGCGGCTCGAGGTCACCAAGGGAAGTTTCTACGCGCACTTCGACAGCAAAGCCGCGTACCTGGACGCTCTTAGCGAGCACTGGCGGGAGCAGACGATGCCGATCGAGGTCGACCTGTTCCTCGAGACGCCCGGCACCCTGGCGGAAAAGCTACTGACTCTTGCCCGTTACGTAGACCGAAGCGAGCGCGTTCGCTACGACATGGCAATTCGAGAGCTCGGCAAGATCAACGAGTGCGCGGCCGAGGCGATCGAGAGCGTAAGCAGGGCGCGGCTCGAGTTCTCGTTCGAGGTGTTTCGGCGGGCGGGCTTCGAAGAGGCCGAGGCCCGGGCGAGAGGACACCTGCTATCGGGCTGGCTGCTGGCCAGCGTGCTGATCGAGGGGAAGCTGCCAAAGGCGGTGGCCGAGATCTGTCGGGTTCTCGGAGAGGGACCGAAGGCAAGGTCGAGGGAGTTCCTGCGGTAGAGGAAGTACGCCCGGGAGGACTCGAACCCCCAGCCTTCGGATCCGAAGTCCGACGCTCTATCCAGTTGAGCTACGGGCGCGTGTGGGAGCAGCAACTCTATAGGAGTACGCCCGGCACGACAAGAAGTGTCGCCCCGCTCGGTCAGTTCCCGCCGCTCGTCGTCGGGCACGGCTCGCGAAACACGCGCTCCCGCGACAACGTAGAGGGAAGCACGCGCGCGTTGGTTCCGGCTCCCGGGAGGTAGACCATGTTCGGCCCTGGCGACGGCATTGCCATCCTCGGGATGGTGCTGGCCCTGCTTCTCACCCTGAGCATCGGCGGCTTCATCCTGTTGCTACCCATCACCAAGCGCCTCGGCGGCGCACTCGATCAGTGGATCCGGATCAAGCGGTCGGAGGGTGCCTCCGAGGATGAGATCGCCCGGTTCCGAGCCGACATGGAGGGATTTCGCCTGCTCCTGGATTCGGTCGACGACCGGCTCGAGCGGGTCGAGGAGCAGCAGCAGTTCGTCGAGACCCTCATCGAGAAGAAAGGATCTGCGGCGCTTCCATCTGGCACATAACTATAACACATATATACCCTTACGGTTCGGCCGTTGCTGGTCTGACGTGCCCCTCTCTATCTTGAACCCCAGTAACAGACCGGTACGCCGGATGAAGTCCCCCAAAAGGGAGGGTGCCATGTCCCGCAGTATTCCCCGCCTTTCGGCCCTCGCGCTCCTGCTCCTCTTCATGGCAGCACCGTTGCTCGCGCAGGAGGCTGCGTACGAGTCGCCAGATGCGGAGGCATTGATCCACGACGCTCTCAGCGCCGCGACGCCAGAGATGGCCAAAGGGGCCACCGTGGTGGACTGGGAAGAGAACGTCCTCAAGGAGGGCGACAACGGTTGGACCTGCTTCCCGACACCGCCGCCGTTCGACAAGGCGCCCATGTGTCTCGACGAACCATGGCTGGCCTGGTCAGACGCCTGGATGAACAAGCAGCCCTTGAACATCGATGGCGTCGGAATCGCCTACATGCTGGCCGGCGATTCGGGCGCCAGCAACTCGGACCCCTATGCTGAGGGCGAAACCGACGATTGGGTCGTCGCCGGACCTCATCTCATGGTGATCGCGCCGAACACCGCGTCCCTGGCCGGGATTACGACCGACCCGAAGTCCGGTGGGCCCTGGGTGATGTGGACCGGGACCCCCTACGCCCACATCATGGTTCCCGTCGCTACCGGTGGAGGCCACGAGATGTGCGAGATGTGCAAGGAGATGCACGGGGATGGTGAGAAGTGCGAGATGTGCAAGGAGATGCACAAGGAGCACAAGGGCGATATGGACCAGTGCCAGTGATCGCCTGACCGTCCGACACCGGCCCTGAGCGGGCCTGAACGACCAAGGGGCCTTCCGGCACAAGCCGGAGGCCCCTTCTCTTTACCCCTTCGCCTCTTCTACACTGGCCGCCTACCCTCGCGGCCGGCCGGCACTCACCGCCAATCACCCAGCTAGCACCCGGCCCCCTCTAGGGGTGGTGGTGCTTACAGAGCGAGCATCGGATGCCCCGAGGAGACTCCAAAGGGGGCTCCGAGGATCAGGCATCCGCCAGCTCGCGGGTGGAAGCACCACCGCCCCCCCAGGGCCGGGCCCCACTAGCTGTACGCCGGAATGCCCGTGATGTCCTGCCCGAGGATGAGGCTGTGGATGTCGTGCGTCCCCTCGTAGGTGTAGACCGACTCGAGGTTCGCCATGTGCCGCATCGCCGAGTACTCGACCAGGATGCCGTTGGCCCCCAGCAACCGGCGCGCCTCGCGGGCGCACTCGCACGCCATGTTCACGTTGTTGCGCTTCGCGAGGGAGACCTGCTGCGGCGTGTACCGACCGGCGTCCTTGAGCCGCCCGAGCTGCAGGGCCAGGAGCTGCGCCTTGGTGATCTCGGTGAGCATCTCGGCCAGCCGCACCTGCTGGATCTGGTAGCCGGCGATCGGCTTATCGAACTGTATGCGGCTGGTGCCGTAGTCGACGGCTTCGCGGTAGCAGGCCATCGCGGCGCCGATAGCCCCCCAGGCGATCCCGTAGCGCGCCTGCGTGAGGCACATGAGAGGGCTCTTCAGACCCCCGCTGTTCGGCAGGAGGTTGGCGTCCGGCACCCGCACGTCCTGCAGCGCCAGCTCGCTCGTGTCGGAGGCGAGCAGGGAGAGCTTCCCCTCCTGATCCTTGGCGGTGAAGCCATCCCGGTCGGTTTCGACGATGAAGCCCCGGATCGACTTCTCGTCGTCGATCTCGCCGGTCTTCGCCCACACGATCGCGACATCGGCCATCGAGCCGTTGGTGATCCACATCTTGGAGCCGTTCAGCACCCATCCATCGCCGTCCTTGACGGCACGGGTCAGCATGCCGCCGGGGTTCGAGCCGAAATCGGGCTCCGTGAGGCCGAAGCATCCGATGAGCTCGCCGCTGGCCAGCCTGGGCAGCCACTCCTGACGCTGCTCCTCGGAGCCGAACTGGAAGACCGGGTACATGACGAGCGCACCCTGCACGGAGCAGAACGACCTAATCCCGGAGTCGCCGCGCTCGAGCTCCTGCATGATGAGCCCATAGGCGACGTTGTTCAGGCCCGCACACCCGTACTCCTCGGGCAGGTTGGCGCCGTAAAAGCCGAGTTCCGCCATCTGCGGAACCAGCTGATGCGGAAAGGAGTGCTCGACGTAGTGGTGCTCAATGATCGGGATCAGCTCGCTTTCGACCCAATCACGAACCATGTCGCGCACGGCGCGCTCCT
>CAMYMV010000006.1:139067-197443 GCA_947259585.1 uncultured Gemmatimonadales bacterium
AGTCTGCTTGGTACGCTCGGATCGCCACGATCACCATCCCGGCCGAGAGAACGCCCCCCGCCAATGAGCCGACCGATCCGTAATGCCCGGGGTTCGCCAGGAAGACGATGCCAAGCATGAATCCCCCGCCGGCCGCTACCAGCAGGGCGTTACGAGTCCATCGGCTCATTCCGATCCCTCCGCACCCACCGGACCCACCGCTCTCGCCCGACGCCAGCGTCCATACCCCTTCACGACTTCGCGGCCGATCCTGAAGCCCAGATAGTAGGCCGCGGCGAGCGGTATCAGCCAGGCGTAGCGTGGCAGGACGGCAAACTGGCCTCCCAGAACGACCCAGACGGCGAAGGGGATGACGATGCAGGCCGCGATCAGATGTGGGACCCGGCGCGTCTTCCGGTCCAGGTCGGCCGCACAGGAGCGACACCAGCTGGTTTCATCGAGCTCGAGCTCCGGGAAGGCGCGGCCGCACGCCCGGCAACGGGCGAATCCACCGTGGGGTCGGAGCCGCCACACCTCCTGCTGGCCGGCCGTCTCGAGCCGGTCGGATGCCTGCGCCATCGCTCAGAGACGCTCGATCACGGCGGACGCGAACTCCTCGGTCGACGCGTCGCCTCCGAGGTCGCCCGTGAGCACGGAACCCTCATGAAGCGTCTCCGAGAGAGCGGTTCGGACACGGTCGGCCAGCACGCGCTCGCCCATGTGATCCAGCATGAGGCCCGCGGCGAGCAGGAGCGAAGAGGGGTTGGCGATGCCCAGGCCCGCGATATCCGGGGCCGAGCCGTGCACGGCCTCGAAGATCGCCGCGTCGGTCCCCAGGTTCGCACCGGGAGCGAAGCCGAGCCCACCGATGAGGCCCGCCACCTCATCGGAGAGGATGTCCCCGAACATGTTCTCGGTAACGATCACATCGAACTGATAGGGATCGAGCACAAGCTGCATCGCCGTAGCATCGACGATCCTTTCATCATAATCGATACGGTCCGCGTACTCCTCGGCCACGTGGCGACCGACCTCGAGGAAGAGTCCCTGCGTGCACTTCAGGATGTTCGCCTTGTGGACGAGCGTCACGCGCTCGCGGCCGTGCTGGAGGGCGTACTCGAAGGCGAATCGGACGATCCGGTCGGAGCCGTAGCGCGTGATGAGCATCACCGACTCGGCGACGGCCTTCGGATCCTTGTCCATGCCGATGAAGTGCTCGATCCCGGCGTAGAGGCCCTCGGTGTTCTCACGAACGATCACCAGATCCAGGCCCGGATAGCGCGCGTCGGGAAGGATCGTCTTCGCGGGCCGCACGTTGGCATAGAGATCGAAGTGCTTTCGGAGCGCGACGTTGATCGAGCGAAAACCGGAGCCGATGGGCGTCGTGAGAGGACCTTTGAGGGCGATCCGGCGGGACTCGATCGACTCGAGGGTCGCCGCGGGCAGCGGGTCGAGCCCGTGCTCAGTAGCGCTTACCCCGGCCAGCTGCTGGTCCCACTCGAAGGGTGCTCCGGCGGCCTCCAGGATTCGAATCGTCGCCGCGGTAATGCCCGGCCCGATGCCGTCTCCTGGTATCAGGGTCGCGGTGAGCGCCATCCTCAGTCCTCTCTGAACCGTGGCGCGTACTCGAACTCCGTATGATCCTCCCCGTACCGGACGAGCGCCTCCAGATGACCCGGACTCCGGGTCCCTTCGAGCCGCGCCTTCGCGACCCTCTGGTTCGCCTCCCGCCACGTCACCGAGTTCAGCTCATCCCGTCTCAGCATCGCCTCCGCGAGCTGAGCCTGGTTCGAGAAGGTCCTGACACGCACGGCGGCCACGGCCGGGAAGCGCTCGAAGACCTCCTGCGTCTGGGGAGAGAAGAGGAAGACGTACGGGCCGACCTTCGCCCACAGAGTGCCTCCGTGTCGGATTTGCGCGGGATCCTGCGAGACCTGCACATCCACGACGTTGCCGTTCATCTGCAACTCGGCATCCCCGCCGTAGAGTCCGGAGAGCTCCTCCGCCGTGGGCAGCCGGCCCTCCTCTACGGTGCAGCCGGGCGTGCAGATGGCCGCTGCGAGGATAACCGCCAGACGACGCGCACGACCCTTCACGTATCAACCGCTCAGAAGAGAACGAGCCAATCCGCCAATCTCGCGGCCAGCGTGGCGAACAGCGCAGAGGAGTCGATCGGAGCGGGATCGCCGCGCACCTCTCCGTGCCAGAGCACCTGGCTCCGGCGAATATCGATGAGGGCGAGAACGAGGACGGCTCGTCCGATCGGTTCTCCGGGATCGGCGGTCTCGACGCTCACGGGCTTCGGTGGGGGCGGTGCGTCCTCATCACCGTCTCGTAACGCCTCTGGATCGTACGGCTCGTAGGCCACCTGGAGCGGAAGAACCATGTGTCGGGTGTCGAACATGGCACTGATCGCCCGCAGCTGGCCGTGAAGCGGCTCGTACACCTGGTATCGCTTCAGATCCTTCGGCTTGGAGACCAGGCCCTGGTAGGCGAGGTGCAGCGGATCCACGTGGAGCGTCGGATTCCGACCCATCACCCGAATCACGTCGGCGGGAAGCTTCCAGGTGCCCGCGCCTTCCTCCGCCTCCTCGAAGGCGAAGCTGAACTCCGCCGTCAGCGCTTCGCGGGCCTCGCGTTGAGAGCGCACACCCGCGGGATACGCCCCCGAGGGCAGAGGCCGCACCGACTGGACGGGTAGCAGTACCGCGTTGCCCCCGGGCGCGAACGTGGGGACGGGCTCCAGATCCTGGCCGACCAGGGATCCACCCGAGAACAGCACGGCCGCCAGAGCGATCGCGCAGCACCGCAGATCGTCAACTCGCTTCATCATCCTCCTTCAGCAGTTCGACCGCCCGACGCACGTCGTTCGTTATGATCCCGTCTACACCCCAGTGGCACAGCTGGCGCATTCGGCCCAGGTCGTCGATCGTCCACACCTGGACCGTGCGATTGACGCGTTGGGCCGCGGCGACGAGCTCGGCCGTCACGATCGGCCCATCGGGTCCATCCAGCGGAGCGTGGATGACCTCCGGAAAGCCCTCCGGCAGCTCGGCAGCAGCGTCACCCGCGAGCTCCGCTGCCAACCACGCGGCCTGGCGGCTGGACGTCGCCCTTCGCCCGCCATACGACGCGAAGGCGCCGAGGCTCGTGCCCTCCTCCACGTAGAGGATGGTGCGAGGTGTGCGCTCCAGCCGCTCGATGAGCGCCACGACCTCGGCCGTCGCGGAGGACGCCTTCACATCCACCGTGATCTCGAGCCCGGCGTACCGCTGCAGTACTTCCTCGAGAGCAGGCACGCCGAGCCGCTCGAGCTCCGCTCTGCTGAAGCCGGCCACCGGGCCGTCCGCCTCCGTCGTGCGGTCCACGGTGGAGTCGTGGATCACGACCAGCGTGCCGTCCCCGGCCTGCTGGACATCCAGCTCCAGCGCGTCCGCACCCAGGAGCACCGAGAGATCGAACGCCTCGATCGTATTCTCCGGGGCTTCGGCCGCCGCGCCCCGGTGCGCGATCACCAGCGGAGCCCCGCGCCGTGAGCATGCGGTGCCGCCCCCGCCCATGCCAATGGCTCCGTGCGCGGTCAGGCCGTCGTCGCCTCGGCGAGCGCCCGCTCGATCTCCTCCTTGATCTCCGCCTCCGTCAACGTATGATCGCTTCTCTTGGCGAGATCGAACACGGCGGCGCACAGGCGCTCGTCCTCCGGATCGTAGCCGTGCTCCTCGAGCCAGTAGCGGACGTTGCTGAGGCCGGAAACGGGGGAGACCTCGATCTTCTGTTTGAGCCCGACCTCGGAGGCCGGGACACCGCTGTACACCCGGTCCTCGAGCCAGGGATCTCCCATGCGGATCGCCTTGATGATCGCCGCGGCGTGAACGCCCGTCCCCGTCCTGAAGGCGTCGTCACCGACCACCGGGTAGGCGTGACCGATCGACACGCCGCACATCTTGGCAGCCAGGCCGCAGTACTCGGGCAGACGGGTGAGGTCGCCGTCGTGCATCCCGAGTAGCTTCATATTGACCAGAAGCAGGTCCATCTCGGCATTGCCGCATCTCTCGCCGATGCCGAGCGCCGTCGCGTGCACGCGGTCCACCCCCTCCTCGATCGCCGCGAGGCAGTTCGCCAAGCCGAGTCCTCGGTCGCGGTGCCCGTGCCAATCGACCTTCACGTCTTCTCCGCTGTCCTTCACCAACTCCTTGGCGAAGCGCACGAGCTGGCGGACGCCGTGCGGCGTGGCGTGGCCCACCGTGTCGGCGAGACAGATGCGCCCGGCTCCGCATTCGATCGCGGTGGTGTACAGCTCGCGAAGGGTCTCGGGCTGGGACCGTGTCGTGTCCTCCGTGACGTACATGACATCGAGGCCCTCGGAGACCGCGAAGGTCACGGCCTCCTCCGTGGCGCGCCGAAGCATGCTCGACTGCCAACCTTCCGCGTACTTCCGAATCGGCGAGCTGCCGAGGAACGCGCCCACTTCGAACCGCAGCCCCGTGGCCTGTGAGACTTCGACGATCGGCTCGATGTCCGCCTTGACCGTACGCGCGGCGCAGTTGGCGGAGATCGGCAGATCGTTGTCGACGATCTCCTTGGCGAGACCGAGCACGGCTTCGCGCGCTCGCGGCCCCGCGCCCGGGAGGCCGATGTCCGCGGCCTGGATCCCGAGCTCCACCATCAGGTGGAGGAGCTTTCGCTTCTGAGCCAGCGGGGGGTCCTTTACCGTCGGGTTCTGGAGCCCATCGCGCAGCGTCTCGTCATCGAGCTCGACCCGCACCTCCGAGTAGTCGAAGCTCCCGGGTAGCTCGTTCCAGTCGTATATGAGCTCCTGCGACTCCATGTTCATTCCTGCCCTTCGCCTGCTTTCGCGTTCGCTTCGACGTTCGGTCCGACAGTGACTTCCGAGTGGTCTCCCAGGTTGACCGTGCCCGTGATCCCGACGACGGTCGCGTGGTCGCCGATGACCGAGTCCCTCAGATCGCACTCCTCGATCGTGCTGTCGGCCCCCACGATGCAGTCCCGCAGGCGGCTTCGCCGCACCACGCTACCCCGGGCGATGCTCACGTTGGGGCCCAGCTCGGCCCCGTCCAGGGTCACGTCCTCGCCGATCCCGACGAGCTCGCCGCCGGCACCCACCGAGCGCGCCAGCATCTCCCGGTTCGTGGAGAGAAGCGCCTCGATCTTGCCGCAATCGTACCATCCTCCAACCTCGGCGGTGTAGATCCTGGCGCCACGGTCGATCATGTACTGGAAGGCGTCGGTGAGGAAGTACTCCCCCAGCGGAGTCTCCGCGGCCATCACGTGCGAGATGCCCTCGAACATCAGCTCGTGATCGCGAATGAAGTAGACACCGATGTTCGCCAGGCGGGATATCGGCTCCGACGGCTTCTCCACGATCCGCTCCATGTACCCTTCGGAGTCGGTGACGATCACGCCGAAGCGCTGGTAGTCCTCGACCTCCTTCGCCCAGATGATCCCGGCATCCGGAGACCGCGACTCGATGACGGAGAGGTCGGCGTCGAAGATCGTGTCGACGAAGACGATGAGAACGGGACCCGACACGAAGGGCTCGGCGAGGCGGATCGCGTCCGCGGTCCCGCGCTGCTCGACCTGCTCCACGTATCGCTTCTGGAGATCCGGATACTCACGATCAAGGTACTCCTCGATCTGACCCGACAGGTGGCCGGTGATGCAGATAAGCTCCGTTACACCTGCGTCGACGAGCTGATCGACCACGTACTGGAGCACCGGTCTGTTGGCCACCCGCAGGAGCGGCTTGGGCGTCGAGTGAGTGTGGGGCCTTACTCGCGTCCCCTTTCCTGCCAGTGGTATAATGGCTTGCATGCGGTTCTCGTTGTTTTTTTCTCGGGGCCTGTAGCTTCCATCGCGTCGCGGACCGACGCGCACGCGGATGTCGGAGGGACCCGTCGCGCGGAGCTTCCGGTCGACCGGTACGTCCTGAGCGACCGACGATTCGGCAACGTACCCGAGGCCAAGTTCGCCAGCAACCGAATCCGGGGACGCAGGCGGCTCACACAGACGACATGACCAAGCCCACTCTTTCGCGCTGGTTAACCGAGAACGTGGCGGACACGAGGTCCCCTGACGGGCCCGACTTCCGGCTCTACGCCGCCCCGTTCGCCGACGTCTGGGATTCGCTTCTCGACCTGGTCCATCAGCGGCGCGGCTGGAAGCTCGTTCACGCGGACGAGGAGCTCGGGCTGATGACCGTGATGTGCGCGGCGCCCGTGTTACGGTTTCGAGACGACCTAACGATTTGGGTATCCCTGGACGAGAACGGGTTGACCCGAGTGGAGGCCCGCTCCGAGTCGCGAATAGGAAAAGGGGACCTGGGCGTGAACCGGAGGCGGATCGAGCGGCTGCTTCAGCGTCTCGACGGTACCGTCGGCCCCGCGGTTCGCTCCGGCGCCTGAGGCTCCGGTCAGGCGGCTACGACCTCATCGGACGACGCGAGCAGCACTCCCCCTTCGGAGCGGGAGATCACCGTCGCGGCCGTCAGGTCTCCGGTCACGTTCACGGCGGTCCGGCACATGTCCAGAACCCGGTCCACGCCGAGGATGAGCGCGATGCCGACCGCCGGGTCCACGCCCGGCGGCAGGGCCTGCTGTAGCACGACGATCAGGATGATGATGCCCGCCGAAGGCACGCCGGCCGCGCCGATCGAGGCCAGCGTCGCCGTGAGGACGATGCCCAGCTGCGCGACCACGGAGATGTCCCCGACCAGGACCTGGGCGATGAACATGGTGGCCACGGCCTGATAGAGCGCCGTGCCGTCCATGTTGATCGTCGCACCGAGCGGTAACACGAAGCTCGAGACCTCCTTGCTCACACCCAGCTTCTCTTCGGCCACTTCCATCGTCACCGGCAACGTCGCGTTGGAGCTGGAGGTCGAGAACGCGATCAGCGGCACCTCGCGGATGCGCCGGAAGAAGGCCGGCGGCTTCACGCGAGCCAGGAAGCGTAACGCGGTCGTATAGGTGAGCGTCACGTGCAGCGCCAGCCCTCCGAGCACGGTGAGCATGTAGACGAGGAGGCTCCCCAACACATCCGCTCCGAACCGGGCGATCACCGCGCCGATCAGAGCGAAGACGGCGTAGGGCGCGAGCTTCATGATCCAGTGGATCATGACCATCGCCGCGTCGTTCACTCCCTCGAAGACGCCGAGTAGCGGGGCTTTTCGCCTCTCCGGGAGAACCGACATGGCCGCCCCGAAGAAGATCGCGAAGAAGATGATCGGCAGCATGTCCCCGGAAGCCATCGCCTGGACCGGGTTTCGAGGAATCATCTCCAGCAGGACCTCGACGAGGCCGGGAGCCTGCTGGGCGATCTCGACGCGGCTCGCCCCCTCGGTGAGGTAGGTGGACCGGAGGCTCTCCAGGGCGGCCGGATCCATGTGGGAGCCTGGCGAGACCAGGTTGCTGATCAGCAGGCCGATCGTGACGGCGATCGCTGTCGTGGAGAGGTAGAAGGCTATCGTCTTCCCGCCGATCCGGCCGAGCTTGGTGATGTCTCCGAGCGTCGCGGTGCCGACGACGAGGCTGGCCACGACCAGGGGTATGACCACCATGGTGATGAGGCGAATCCAGGCGGTGCCGGCCGGCTCGATGGCCGTGAGAGCGGTGACGAGCCACTCCACGTCGAAGATGTTCGCCACCGACCCGGCGAGAGCGCCGAGAATCAGGGCGATGGCGATCTTCGTATAGAGTTGCATGCTCCGACTTCGCCGATGGGTTTACGAAGCTGGTCTGCGGTGGCCGCCAAGATAGGCGTGCCCCGTGCGAGGCGGTAGGCCGCGAACGTATGTTGCGGTCCGCACTTCGACGCTTGCCGCCGGCCGCATTCGGCGCGAACCCGAGGCTCTGATGACACTCGATTCTCCTCGACAGGGGCGGTCCATTGCGCCGCGGCGCGCGCCGCTCGCCTGCCTGCCCGCCCTGGCGCTCGCACTGGCGTGCTCCGAGGAGATCGAACCTCCGCTGGAGGCCCCTCCCGCTGTGTCGACGGAGACGGAGAGGGTGGAAATTTCGCCCGCCGAGTACTCCACGGAGGTGGCCTTCGTCGGCTTCGCGCCGCAACCGCTGCGGCTGTTCGCGCGGTTTGTCCACCAGACTTCGCAGAACTACCTGGAACGATCCTACGGCGGCTGGCTGGAGAGCGGCGGCGCGTGGCAGCCCTTGGCCCCTCTTCGCGACAGACTGCCGGTTCCGAGAGCGGCCTGGAGGGTGCTTCCGGGCGGTCCCTGGCGAGTGATGGCCGCCGAGGGCGGCGAGGTCGCGGGCCTCGTGTATCGGG
This sequence comes from uncultured Gemmatimonadales bacterium, assembly GCA_947259585.1. Classification (GTDB taxonomy): domain Bacteria; phylum Gemmatimonadota; class Gemmatimonadetes; order Palauibacterales; family Palauibacteraceae. The sequence goes on from CAMYMV010000006.1 coordinate 147,348, forward strand.
ACAATTCGAGCGAGTTCCGGCTCACGCCGGGTGAGTTGGTGGCCGAATGGACGGGCGAGACCGGCCAGAGGGAGGCGCTGTTGCTCGCCCAGGTGCAGCAGGGCGACTCCCTGCAAAACGGATTGCTCGTGTTGCGGCGGTCCGCGCACCTCCGGAAGGTGGCCTCCGAAGACTCTGCATCGAGCTCGGTCTCAGACACCCTGCCGGCGTCGCTGGTAGTGGGCCTCAGGGCCCAGCTGTTCCTGCTGGTCGACTCGCTCAACAACGGTCTACTCGTCGCGCGAGATGCCGACGACCCGGACTCGACGGCCATAGCCTGGACCTGGGTGGGCTCGATAGGCAACGAGTGGACGGACGTGCTCGTGCAACCTCCGGAGGACGTGAGCCGGGCCCTGGCACGCTGGCTCATCGAGCTTCCCGAGGCCGGGGTCACGGCCCGCTTCCGCATGGAGCCCCTGCCGAAGGACTCCGTGGCCGGAGGCCTCCGCAACGAGCGGATGCCCCACCCCTTTGCCATACAGGGAAGACTCGAGATCCTCGGCAACGGGCAGCCAGCCTCGGGCCTCGGCGTGGAGAGCCGAAACTGATGACCTGGGCTCGCGCCCTTCTGACGATCTTCTTCGGCGCCCTAGCCGGCGGCATCACCAACCGCGTGGCCATCTGGATGCTCTTCCATCCATACGAACCGCCACGCCTGTTCGGTCGAGCCGTCTCATGGATGCAGGGAGCCCTGCCGAAGAACCAGGCGCGACTGGCCGGCACGGTCGGACGGGCCGTGGGAACCCGGCTGCTCACCGCCGACGACCTGGCAGCGGAGCTCCAGGATGAGGAGCTGCGGGAGACCTTCGAGACGAGAATCCGGGAGATCCTCGAGGATCTGATCGAAGAGGAACACCCCGCCCTGTCCGAGATCCTTCCCGAACGCGTGCTCGGGGAGGCCGAGACCCTGCTGGGTCAGGTGTTCGACGAGCTCGTCGAGCGGGCGATCTCTGGACTGGACTCCCCCGGCTTCGCGGCGGAAGCCGAGCACCTGCTGGAGGCCTCGGCCGACCTCCTGGAAGACGAGCGCCTATCGGAGACACTCGATGAAGAGAAGGTCCACGCTCTGCGCGAACGAGCCGGGGAGTGGCTCGGCGAGCTGGTCGACTCGTCCGCACTCGAGTCCACGGTGGACCGACACCTCGAACGACTGGGCGCGGAGCTGCTTCGCCCCGGCCGGACGCTCGAGGAGATCATCCCGCCGCGGCTAGTAGCAGCGGTCGAACACGCCACGCAGGATTATCTGCCCCTGGCGATGGAAAAGCTGGGCCGTCTCCTCGAGGACCCCGAGGCCAGGGAGCGCGTCGAGAAGGTGGTCCGGCAGCTCCTGGATCGGTTCATGTCCGACCTGCGTTTCCACCAGCGGGTGATCGCCAAGCTGATCATCACGGAGGAGACCGTCCTTCGCGTGATCGACACGCTCGAGGCCGAAGGCGCTGACCGGTTGAGCGAGTTGCTCCGCGAATCAGAGGTCCAGGACGCCATCGCGAGGGGAGTGAACGAGACGATTGTCGAGTTCCTGCGTCGGCCGATCGTGGGCGTCCTCGGCAGCCCCGACGAACCGCAGGTGGAGAGCGCTCGAGAGGCCCTGGCGGAGTGGATCGTACGGACGGCGCGCGATCCGTCGGCCCGCGAGTTCCTCCTGGATCAGGCCGAGGAGACGGTGGGACGCATAGGGGATCGCAGTTGGGCCGATGCGCTCCGCACCCTTCCGGCGGCACGCCTCGGAAGCTGGATCGCCGCAGCGCTGGGGACCGAGCCGGGTCGGCAACTCATCGAAGCCGCGAGAGAACCGACCGTACGGTGGGCTCTGACGCGGCCCATCGGACGCCCGGGCCATCTACTGGGAGAGGACGCGGCCGCTCGGCTGGGTAGCGCTCTCTCCCCTCACATCTGGAGCTGGATCACCCGTCAGGTTCCCGAGATCGCCTCGCGCGTGCGCGTCGCCGAAAGGGTCGAAGAGAAGATCCGAGATTACCCTCTCGCTCAGCTCGAGACGCTGGTCCGCTCAGTGACCGAGCAGGAGCTGAAGCTGATCGTGCGTCTCGGCTACGTCCTCGGCGGGGTCATCGGCACGGTGCTCGTGGCGATCACGATCCTGGTCGGCTGACTACGACGCTCTTCGGCCGATCGCGAGCCTGATCGGCTCGGTGGCTCAGGCAGGATTCTCGCGGGAGCGGCGGTACATCTCGGCGGCCCGATCGGGCTGCTGCAGACGATCGTAGACGATACCCATGACGTAGTAGGCGCGCGTGCTCGGCTTGATCTCCACGGCCTTGCGCAGAGCATCCAGCGCCTCCTCCCAACGCGCCAGGTAGTTGAACGACTCGCCCAGATAGACGTAGGCCGCGACGCCCTCCGGATCCAGCTCGATGGCACGCTGAAAGCCTTCCGCAGCCTCCCGGTAGAGCCCGCGCCGAAAGTATACGAGGCCGAGGTTGAGGTGGGCATCCACGCTCCCTGGCTCCAGGCGAAGCGCCCGCCGGAGCTCGGATTCAGCCTCATCGTAGCGGCCCAGCACGGCGAGTACGGCGCCAACGTTGGACAGAAGCTGGACGTTCTCCGGATCGAGGTCGGCCGCGCCCCGGTATTCCTTGAGCGCCAACTCGGGCTCACCCAGCCGGTCGTAGACGAAGCCGAGGTTGTTGCGCGCCTTGAGGTGACGAGGGTTGATGGCGAGGAGCTCGGCGTAGGCGCGTGCGGCGTCTCGGAGCTTGCCCTCCTCGGCGAGATCTCTCGCCTTCCGGTACAGCTCCTCCTGCTGCTTCCTCCGCGAAACCGGCTTGGGCTCGTCATCTCCGTCCGCCGCCGAAGTGTCGTCTTCCGACTCGCTCTTCCCGGCCCGCTCGTCGTCGCCCGCAGCGGATGCGGCATCCTCGGCCGGGGACGAGGCGGCTTCGGGGGCGGGCCCGGCCTCTTTGGGATCGGGCTCGTCCGCGCCGGCCTCGGGCCCGTCCTGACCCGGCTCGGGCCCGATTGTCAAGGTCTCCCCGGCCGCCGGCCCGTCCGCGCCCTCTACCTTCGCGGCCTCACCGGCCCCGGTCCCGGAAGCCTCGTCGGGCGTCTCGGCCGAGGGTGCCTCGCTTCCACCCTCGTCCACGATCGACGCCTCTCTCGTCTTCTTCTTCTTCTTCTTGGCCAAGCTCAGTCCTCTGGGCTCTCCGCGACGCTGCGCGTCACCCATTGCATGTAGCTGTCGGATCCTCCGAGCACCGGAAGCACGATGAATTCCGGCTCTTCGTACGGATGCAGGGCACGGACCGAATCTTCCAGCGGCCCCGTGCGCGCCTGCGTCGTCTTCAGGATCGCGAGGGCCTCCCCAGCTTCCTCAACGCTCCCCTTCCAGCGATATACGGAGGAGACGCCGTCCAGAACGTTCGCGCAGGCGGCGAGGCGATTCTCGACGACCCGCCGGCCGATCTCGACCAGCGTCTCCCGGTCCGGACCCGTGACGAGAACGACGACGATCCCCGGGTCTGCGGTCATCGGGAGGAGTCGGCCGCGATCTCGCGCCCGGCCTCTTCGTACACCCGCTCGATCCGATCCGCGTACCGCTCGACCACGATCTTCCGGCGGACCTTCTGGGTGGGCGTGAGCGTGCCTGCCTCGATCGTGAACGGCTCGTCCAACAGAATGACCTGCTTCGGCCTTTCGTAGCCGGAAAACTCCTGGAGCTCTCGATCCATCTCCGCCAGCAGATGTCGGGCCGCAGTCGGCTCCACGGTGAGCTCTTCCGGACGGGAGAAGTCGAGCCCTTCGCTGCGGCCCCATTCCGCCAGCCGCTCGAACTCCGGTACGACGAGGGCCAGTATGAACTTGCGGCCGTCCCCCACGAGGACGACCTGATCCACGAGCCGGCTGCGCTTGAGGGTCTCCTCGATCGGCTGGGGAGCCACGTTCTTGCCGTACGAGGTGACGATCAGCTCCTTCTTGCGGTCGGTGATCCGCAGGTAGCCATCTTGATCCAGTTCGCCGATGTCGCCCGTGTGAAGCCAGCCGTCCGGCTCGATCGCCTCCCTGGTGGCCTCATCGTTCCGGTAGTATCCCAGCATCACGTTTCGCCCGCGGCAGAGGATCTCCCCGTCGTCCGCGATGCGCACCTCCACGCCGTCGATCGGGGTCCCGACGGTGCCCAACCGAGGAGCGTCGATCGGGTTTACGGTGATGATGGGCGAGGACTCCGTGAGCCCGTAGCCCTCGAGCACAGGCAAGCCGGCTGCCCAGAAGAACTTGGCGATCCGTGCCGAGAGGGGCGCGCTTCCGCTCACGAAGTAACGGATCCGCCCGCCCGTTCGGGCCCTCAGCTTCTGAAAGACGAGCTTGTCGGCGACCCGGTACTGCAGGGCCAGCCACCGACCGGGGCTCTCCCCGGCCAGCAGCGCGTCCGCGACGCGTTCGCCCACGGCTTTCGCCCACCAGAAGATCCGCTCTTTCACGCCGCCCGCCGTCGTCGCCGCGGCCAGGGTGGCATCGTAGACCTTCTCGTAGAAACGCGGGACCGCCGCCATGAACGTAGGTCGCACCTCCAGCATGTCCCGCGGGACCGTGTCGACGGACTCGGCGAACGCGCGGGGCGCACCGCAGTGCCAGGTGCAGAAGTGTCCCGCGGTGCGCTCGAACACGTGCGACATCGGCAGCCAGGCCAACACCATATCGGACCGCAGAAGGTGGAGCCGCCGGGAACCCAAGACGGCGTTGCTGAACACGTTGTCGTGGGAGAGCATGACGCCTTTCGGCGGGCCCGTCGTTCCGGAGGTGTAGATCAGAGTGGCGATGTCTTCGGGCCGTGTCTCCCTCGCGTAAGCCTCGTATTCGTCGTGAAGATGAACCTGGCCCCGTCCCCGCTCCTCGAAGCTCTCCCACGAGATGAGCTCGAAGGGAGCGTCGGGGGGGGAGCCAACGGGATCGAACGGGATGACGTGCCTCAGGTCGGGCGTCTGGTGGGCGGACTCGACCAGCTTGGCCAGTTGATCGGCGTCCGCCACGAAAGCGGCACGGGCCCCGGCGTTCCTCAGTATGTAGGCGATCTGATCGGGGGTCAGCGAGTCGTAGACGGGGACGCTGACGACACCCGCCATGACCATGGCGAAATCGATCAGAGCCCACTCGTAGCGAGTCGCCGAGATGATCGCTGCTCGGTCGCCCCGCTCGAGGCCGAGAGACCGGAGAGCGAGCGAGTGGTCGCGGACGATCTCCGAGACCTCGCGGTACGTGCGAGGCTCCCACTCCCCCTCGCCGCGCCGCACCAGCAAAGCCGTGGCGTCCGGATGCTCCCCAATGGAATCGAGGTAAAGGTCGACGAGCGTCCCCGGAGGAACCTCGGCCGGAGATCCATCCCGCCGTCGCAAGGGCGCGTCGGTGTCAGCCGACACTACGCCTCCCCTTCAGCGTCTCCGCCGCGCAGTTGGTCCAGCGTGGCCCGAGCATGGTCGACACGCTGCTCCACCTCGGTTCCGCCCGGCTTGTCCGCGTCCAGAAAGCGTTCGAGGTGCTCGACGGCGCTCGCGATCTCGCCGCGGTTCAGCTGAACGAACGCGAGTCCGTAGTGGGCGGAAGCGCTGCCCGGCCTGTGTTCGAGCGCCCTCTCGTACATCTTCGCGGCTTCGTCGGGCAGGCCCATCCGAGTTTGGATGACGGCCATCTGCTCCATGGATGCCACGTCGTCGGAGCGCTCCTTGAGGGCGAGTCGAAACGAGGTCAGCGCGTCATGCAGCCGATCCTGACGCGCCAGCTGCACGCCCTCTTCGTAGTAATCGGGTCTCTGTTTCAGGCTGTGGCTGTCGTCGTCCCAGAACTTCCACCAGGCCATCTTCAGCTGCGCTTCTCGTCGGTTAGAGGGAGGCAGATCGCCCGCGGCCTGCCAGCGGCCATGGATCGCGTCGAAACTAGATCCGGCATCCTGGCACGGCAATCGGAGACACGACTCAGACACGTCGGGCGACTATCGCCCGTGGATCGACGACGATGGGCTCCAGTCCGGCAGTCTTCAGAAGGGAGAGGACCGCCTCTTCCCCCGCCGGGCTGGATCCGAGGACAGCCAGGCGACCGTCGGGTCTCAGCACACGCGCGGCTTCGGCGATGACCTCCTGTCGCGCGCCGCGGATGGCCGCGGCGGCAACGCTGCCCGCGCGGAGGGGGAGCGACCCCGCCGGCGTGTCCGACAGGTAGGTCACCCCCGCGGACGGCGGCGAAGCCGGCCGCTCCTCCCCCTCTTCGCGACCCCGGAGAGCGACGATTTCGCTCGCCGGCGCCAGCCTCGAGAGCTCGGCGGCCATTGGCCCCAGTCCCTGGCCGAGCAGGACGTATCCCGCGACCTCGTGGAGCGAGAGCAGCGCCGCGACCAGAAGGGCCGCGTCGGCCTGCGGCTCGGACGATCCGGGGGGTGACTCGACCGCCGATGCTTCTCGATCGGATCGATCTCGAGGCTCGGGAGGCGCGAGGGCGAAGCAAACGGCGCCGTCCTGGATCGGGTAGCGAGCCTCGCAGGCGGGACACCCGAGCCAACCGCCGATCACCTTGCGGCCGCGAAGCTCCTCGACAACGGCGACGAGCCCCTGGAGCGTCCCCTCGTCCTGTCGCGGACGGCAGCGGTGACAGACGAGGACTTCCGCGAGTTCGATAAACAGGGGAGCGCCTCGTCGTGGACCGGGGTCGCGCGGCGGAGCCGGCTCTCTAGGAGATGAACTGCGGTGAAAGGACGAGCCGGATAAACTCCTCGCGGGTTCGGGGGTCGCTTCGGAAGAGTCCGCGCACCGCGCTGGTGATCGTCTTGCTGTTCTGCTTCTCGACGCCGCGCATCATCATGCAGAGATGGTAGGCCTCCACCACCACCCCGACCCCTTGGGGCTGGACCGCCTCCTCCAGCGCGCTGGCGATCTCCTCCGTGAGGCGCTCCTGAACCTGGAGCCGTCGCGCAAAGATCTCGACGAGGCGGGGCACCTTGCTGAGCCCGACGATCTTCCCATCCGGGATGTAGGCGATGTGCGCCTTCCCGAAAAACGGCAGCAGATGATGCTCGCACATCGAGTAGAGCTCGATGTCCTTCACCAGCACCATGCTGTCGTGCTTCTCCTCGAACACGCCGTCCCCGATCGCCTCCTCTACCGAGGCGGTGTAGCCTCGAGTAAGCCAACGGAGCGATTCGGCGACCCGCTTCGGCGTACGCTCGAGACCCGGACGCTCGGGATTCTCGCCCACGCGCCTCAGCTGTTCCTCGATCAGCTCCTCGAAGCTCGCATCGGAGAGCTGCGTTCCTGCCGGCTCTGTCTCACCACCCGCGGAGGCGGCGGACTCTCGAGCCTCCAACTTCAAACCGTCGTCATTCACCGCAGTACTCCACGTGATTGCGTCCTGTCTCCCAGAGCTTGACCGAAACGAGCCGGGCTCCATCCAGCCGTCCGGTCAGCCTGTTCCAGATCTGCACAGCCAGGTTCTCGGCCGTCGGGTTGACGCCCTGCAACCAGGACACGTCCACGTTCAGGTTGGCGTGGTCCATCTCCACCACCACGCGGTCGTTGACGAGGTCCCGCAGGCGCTTGACGTCCAGAACATACCCCGTTTCCGGGTCGATCTCTCCCTCGACGGTCACCTCGATCTCGTAGTTGTGCCCGTGCCCGCTCGGGTTGCTGCACGCTCCGAACACGGCACGGTTCTTCTCATCGTCGTAATCGGGGCTGTGCAGACGATGGCCGGCCGAGAAGTGTAGCCGCCGAGTGACTCGGACCTTGGGCATTCCGTCTATCAGAGTGAGGGTGAGCGCGTCCTGCCAACCGTGGCCGGAGTCGCGCGATTCCGGATGGACGATGCTAGCGGCGGGTGGGCCGCGACGCCAGAATAAGGGATGTGAAAAAGGGCGGCTTTCGCCGCCCTACAGGGGCTAGTGCAAGGGGTTTTATGATGCCCTTTCCCAAGGCCTAGACCGCGCCTCCCGGTTTTCCGCCTTCCCAAACCGGGCCTGGCGTCCGTCGAGAGAGCCGGGTCACTCGTTTTTGCTATCGGCTCAAAAACGAGCCTTACACCAACCTGCAGCGGTAATTTAACCAAATGGCGCGCCTAGTGGGAGGCCGATTGCTCGTGCGCGCGACCTCGACCCTCTAGATTTGGCGAGCTTCGCGGCACTCGAGGCTGAAGTTGGGCAGCTGGCGAGGAGACATTTGCGTTCACCGTTCATAGCATCGGGCAGGCCTTTCCGACGGGGCGTCGCCGCTGCCATGGGCTTCGCCCTGCTCGGCGGCGCGATCGCGCTCCCCGTGCTCGACGCGCGGGAGGCGAGCGGGGTCGTCTCGATCGAAGCAGCACACGATCCCGGACGTTGCTCGAGCCAGCATGACCATGCTGCCTGCTCCCAGCTCGCCAGCTCTCACGCTGTTCCCGCCGGCTCATCTTCGAGCCCCTGCATCGGGCAGGAGATACAGAGGGCCGGCATCCTCCTTCACGAGGCGCCTCGCGCCTTCACGCGGAACACCTCTTCCCTCCCCCGCGCCCCTCCCTCCATCGCCTAGAGCATAACCGTTCGACAACCTCCACCGCGTCGCCCGACAGGCGGCCCGGTGGCCGTGATCCAGCTTTGGACCCAGCCTCCAGGGGGAAATGTGGCTCCCAGAAGATCTGGCGGGATAATCGGCGGCATGATTCTCATCATGTGCATCATGCTCGCCGCTCGACCCGTTCTCGGACAACAGCCCGACGAGCAATCGCCGACGGCCCGTCAGGACACCATCCTGACGCGGATCTCCACGCTCGAGTCGCGTATCGACAGCCTGATAACCGAGCTCTCGAGCTTGAAGGAGGCGGTGGTCGCCGCTGGAATCTCCACGGAGCCGGCCGGCGAAGGCGCGGATGCCGCGGCAGCTGCGGAGCCGAATGAGCTCGAGGAGTTGCGGGCTGCCGCGCGCCGGGAGGTCGAGGCGGCAGGATCGGCCGAGGAAGAGCCGGACGAGCCGCAGGGAAGCCGGACCCGCAACCTGAGGCTACTCAACCCGGAGATCAGCGTCTCCGGCGACGTGGTGGGCTCGATCCTGGCTCCCAGCGGCGGCGAGGCCCGGGCGACGGCGGTGCCGCGCGAGTTCGAGTTCGGCTTCCAGGCCACGCTCGATCCGTTCGCGCGAACCGCCATCTTCCTTTCCCGCGAGGAGGAGCTCCGGATCGCGGGCCTCAGCGAGGAGGACGAAGGCGAGGAGGAGGGCGGCAACTGGGTCGACCTCGAAGAGGGTTACGTCGACTGGATCGCGATGCCCGCCGGGATGAGCGTGAAGCTGGGTAAGTTCCGGCAGGAGCTCGGGCTGTACAACCGATGGCACAACCACGCCCTGCTCGAAGTGGATCGGCCGCTACCGGTTCAGAGCTTCGTCGGGGATGACGGGCTCATCCAAACAGGATTCTCGCTGGCATTGCCGCTCTTGCAGGCGGGCCCGCTGACCCAGTCCACCTGGTTGGACCTGGCGGCAGGGACGAACGAGGCGCTGTTCGATGGGGGCTCTCAGCCGAGCTTTCTCGGCCGCACGCAGAGCTTCTTCGATCTCGGCCCCGCCTCCTACCTTCAGGTCGGCGTCGATGGAGTCGTCGGCAGGAACAGCGATGCCGATCTGAACAGCAGCCTCATCTCGGTCGACGTGGCGTATCGCTGGACACCGCCGGCGCGAGCCCTCTACCAGGATCTGCAGCTCAAGGCGGAATGGTACTTCGCACGCCGGAACGCGGAGGGCTTCGTGACGCACGGCAACGGCGGCTACGGGCAGGCGCACTACAAGTTCGCCCGGCAGTGGCAGGTCGGCTTCAGGGCAGACTATCTGAACCCCTACGCGCGGAGCGCGGATGAGCAGAGTCCGGATGTCTGGCAGTTCGTTCCCAGCGTCTCCTGGTGGCAGAGCGAGTGGGTCCGGCTACGCCTCCAGGGCAACATCGTCAGACGGGTCGGCGAGGCGACGGACTTTACGCTGCTATTCCAAACGGTGTGGGCCGTCGGTCCGCACAAGCACGAGACGTACTGATGAGCTGGCCGAAATCGCAGCGGGCTCGTAAGCTCAAGTGGGATGGCAAGATGACAGGTTGTTACGAGACACGGGCTTCTCTCGCGAGGCGTCGACGACGGAAGCCGTCGCATCAACGCCGCCTTCTCATGCTCGCAGGCTGCGCTGCCCTTCTGCATCTGCTCGCGCCTCCGGCGGAAATCGCTGCCCAGGACAGAGTCAAGGTCGTCACCACGCTGCCGACGTACGCGGCGATCGCCAGAGAGATCACGGGCGAGCTCGCCGATGTGGAGGCGATCGCCAGGGGTGACGAAGACCCCCACTTCGTGACGCCGAGGCCGAGCTACGCGGCTCTCATCAAGAAGGCGGATCTGTTCGTGGCGACCGGGCTCGACCTCGAGCTGTGGGTACCGACGCTGCTCGATCGCGCGGGCAACGCCAGGGTGATGGATGGCGCGCGGGGATTCGTGGCGGCCTACGCCGGCGTCGAGCTGCTCGACATCCCGGCCGACATCTCGAGGGCGGCCGGCGACGTTCATGTCTTCGGCAATCCGCACATCCATACGGACCCGGTCAACGCCATCATCATCGGAGAGAACATCCTGGCCGGTCTGCGCCGGATCGACGACGAACGGTCGGGGATCTACGAGGCCAACTACCGCGGGTTCGCCGAACGCCTGTTGCGACGCCTGTACGGCGATCAGCTCGTGGAGATTTTCGGGCCCGAGACGCTGTTCGAGCTGGCCCGCACGCACAGGCTGTGGGACTTCCTGGCGGAAAAGAGCTTTCAGGACAGGCCGCTCATCGATTACGTCGGAGGCTGGCTGGCCGAAGGGACCGCCTTTCGGGACCGCGACATGGCGTGCTATCACAAGAACTGGGCATATTTCAGCGCCCGCTTCCGCGTGCCGTGCGCCATGTACGTCGAGGCGAAGGTCGGGATCCCGCCATCGCCCGGCCACGTCCGTGAGCTCGTGGACTGGATGCGCGAGAAGCGCATCCCGGCGTTGCTCGCGGCCAACTACTTCAGCCACGATCAGGTCGAGCAGGTCGCCGAGCGCACGGGCGCCAAAGCTCTGATCGTACCGGAGCACGTGGGAGGGGCGCCCGGCACGGACGACTACTTCGAATTGGTGGATCTCTGGGTGTCCGGCCTGGCCCGGGCGTTCGAGGACGCCGCGGAGGACGAAGAGTAGTCATGTTGGAGCTGATGCTGCCGGCCCTGGTCGCCGCCCTGGTCCTCCTGAGCCTGCACGCCTACCTCGGCATCCACGTCATCGCCCGCGGCATCATCTTCGTCGACCTCGCGATCGCGCAGATGGCGGCACTCGGTTGGACGGCGGCGACCTTTGCCGGCTTCGAGGCCGGCTCGGCGGGAGCGTATTTCATCGGCCTCCTCACGACCATGTTCGCGGCGGGGCTGTTCAGCGTGACGCGGATGGACCACCGCTACATCACGCAGGAGGCGATCATCGGGATCGTTTTCGTCGTCGCGTCGGCGGCCACGATCCTCCTGGCAGCGCAGGCGCCGCGCGGAGCCGAGCATGTGGAAGAGCTGCTTACCGGCTCCCTGCTCTGGGTCACCTGGCCCAAGATCGGTCGCATCGCGGCCGTCTACGCCGTGCTCGGGTTGGCTCACTGGCAGCTGCGACGCCGCTTCCTGACAATCTCCCTGCAACCGCAGCTCGCCAAGTCCGAAGGTTGGTCGATCAAAGGCTGGGACTTTCTCTTCTACGCGCTGTTCGGGATCATGGTGACCCTCTCCGTGGACGTGGCGGGCGTGCTGCTGGTGTTCAGCTTTCTCGTCATCCCTGCGGTGGTGGCGTTTCTCTTCACCGGTAGGCCGCGGTCCCTCCTTGCCATTGCCTGGCTGTCGGGCTCGGTCGCGACGGTGGCGGGCCTGCTGGTCTCGTACTTGGCCGACCTCCCGACCGGACCAGTCGTGGTCTGTGCCTTCGCCGCAGTGCTCCTGGCGGCGTTCGCCCTGCGCCGGATCTTCGGCGAGAAGCGACCTCCAGCCTCCCAGGGGACTCTCTGAGCGCGTCCCAGCTCTGGGTTTACACGCTTCTGAGCGTACTCCTGGTGAGCCTGGTCTCGCTCGTGGGGCTCTTCGCGCTCTCTCAAGACCCCGTCCGACTCCGACGCCTTCAGCTCTACCTCGTCAGCCTGGCCGCCGGCAGCCTTCTCGGCGGGGCCTTCCTCCACCTCCTGCCCGAGGCCGTTGATCGGCTCGGCACGGGGCTTCCCTTCTCGCTCTACCTGCTCGGAGGCTTCTTCGGGTTTTTCGTTCTGGAGAAGTTCCTCTGGCACCACCATCACGGGACGGATCACGCCGAGTCCGTCGGGGAAAGGCACCGCGCCCACGCGCAGCATCACGCGGCCGAGAGCGTCGATGCCGGCGAAGAGGCCGGACCCGAGGCCCGGACTCATCCGATCGTCACGATGGTGTTGCTGGGCGACGGCGTGCACAACCTGCTGGACGGGATGGTGATCGCCGCAGCCTACCTGGCTGATCCGACGGTGGGGCTGGTGACGACCCTGGCGGTCATCCTCCACGAGGTGCCTCAGGAGATCGGAGACTTCGGCGTGCTGCTGCACGGCGGCCTGTCCGTTCGGCAGGCCGTTCTCGCCAACTTCCTCTCGGCGACCACGGCGATCCTCGGGGCCGTAGCCGTCCTTTGGATAGGTACCGAGGTCCAGGGGCTGGAGGCCGCCCTGCTCACGGTCTCAGCGGCCAGCTTCATCTACATCGCCGCCGCCGATCTCATTCCGGAGCTGCACAGATCCCGTGAGCCTCGCCAGGCGCTGCCTCAGGTCTTGATGATCGGCTTGGGGTTGGGCTTGATGGTCCTCGTGCGCGTCCTGCGGGAGAGCCTCGGCTAGCTGGTCCTCGTGCGCGTCCCGCGGGAGAGCCTCGGCTGAGCGATCACCACGCCTCGGTCGATTCGGGCCCTACGCGTCCTCTCTCAGCCGGCTCTTGATGCGGGCCAGGATCGCCTCCATGCCCCGGAGCCTGAGCGGCGTGACCAGCTCGACCAGTCCCATCTTCATGTAGAAATCCAATGGGACCCGCTGAATCTCATCGGCGGTCGCACCCTCCAGACCCTCCCGCAGGATCCCGGCGTAGCCGCGAACCGTGGGCGCCTCGGCCGGAGCATCGAAGTGGAGGTGAATCGCGCCGTCGGGATCCAGCTCGATCGCGAGCGCGAACGGAGTCTGGCATTCCGGCACATCCTGAAACGCCGCGGAGCCGATGAGGTGACGGGGGGGATCTGGAACCCGGCGCGAGAAATCCAGCAGCGCCTGGAGCCGCAACTCTCGCGGCGCGGCCGCGAACAGGTCGACGATGCCCTGCAGTTTCGCCGGGAGCTCGGAAGACGCCTCGGCGGCACACACTAGGTGAAGTAGGAAGGCTCGTTGCCCCGCCGCCACTTGATGTTGCAGCCGATGCTGGCCTTCTGATCCTCACTCACGGGCTGGCCGGCGAGAACATCGTCGAGCGCCGCACGGAGATCGCTTCCGGTGACCGGAATCCCGTTGCCCGGACGGCTGTCATCGAGCTGACCCCGGTACGCCAGCTGGCCGGCAGCGTCGAAGAGGAAGAAGTCGGGCGTGCACGCCGCCCGGAACGCCTTCGCTACCTCCTGCGTCTCATCGAACACGAACGGGAAATCCCAGCCCAGCTCGTCCGCCAGCCGCTTCATGTTCGCGGGCGCATCCTGCGGGTAGCCGACCCGGTCGTTGGAGTTGATGGCGATGATCCCCACGCCGCGGGGCAGGTAGTCCGCCGCCAGACTCGTGACGCCGTCGATCACGTGCTTCACGAAGGGGCAGTGGTTGCAGATGAACATGATCAGGAGGGCAGGGCTGTCGGCGTAGTCCTCGGGGGAGACCGTACGTCCGTCCACCGCGTTCTCGAGGGAAAACGCGGGAACCCGCGTTCCGAGCGTCAGCATCGTCGATAGTGTCTCTGCCATGTCGCACTCCGGTGTGGTCGCTCGCTTCAGCCAGCCCTTTCGCGTCGCGTCGCCTGAAATATAGAGGGACCGCTCACCGGCGGGCAGGGCCGAATCACGGCGCCGGAAGACCTCTCCCGGTAACCAGGTAGGTGGCGAAGCTGCCGAGCCAGTGGCCACCCTCGTAGAACTCGCCCGTCACGCCCTCCAGGCCTCGCCGCCGGTGCTGGTCGGCCGCGGATCGGAGGGAGGGGAGGCGAGGATCCTCGGCCGGCAGCCCTGAGAGTATCCCCTCGAGCATCCAGGCTCGACTCAGGTTCAGGCCGTCCAGGTGCGCCAGCTTCGGATCGGACCGGTCGGTCACGATCGCGGGCACCAGCCAGACAGAGCTGTCGTCCGGCGGGATTCCGGGAAGGAAGCTCTCCAGCCAATCCGCGTACTCGGCGGGGCCCAGCACGCGGCGCATCAGGTCCGCCTCGGCCAGGCATGGCGAGAGGAAGTCCTGTCCGGAGGGCTCGTAGGACAGCGGGCAATCGCGGTCTCCCGCATACAGGCGCCGGGCAGTCTCGGAGAGAAGCTCCTCAGTCTCCCCGTCCCCGGCGATCCGCGCCCAATCCAGGATCAGGCCGAAGGCGAAAGCGCTCTGCGAGTGCTCCCCGGCCCGGATCGGATAGGCGAGCTTAGGTAGCCACTCGCTGATCCGCGCCGCCGCCGCCGACTCCAGCGGCTCCAGGTTCCGACTCCACTCGCGGGCCGCGGCGGCGTCCCACTCCCGCAGCTCGGCGGCGAGCTGAAGGAGCCAGGCAAGCCCGTAGGGGCGCTCGAAGGAGACCCGGCCGTCACCGGCCAGATACTCGACCTCCCGCTCGATGTTGGCGGCGGAGAGGCTGCGCTCCAGGGCAGCGCGTGCGGCGGGCGCGAACGCCGCGTCGGGACTCACCCGCGCGAGGCGGGCGAGCAGCCAGTGGCCGTGAACCGAGGAGTGCCAGTCGTAGCAGCCGAAGAAGGCGGGCGTCAGTTCGCGAGGCGGTGCGATGTCCTCATCGCCCTGCATGACGTGAGCGATCTTGTTCGGGTACTCCTTGTGGACGCACTCGAGTGCCAGAGCGGCGAAGCGACCGAGTGCGTCGATTCCTTCGTCCGACATTCCGACCTCCTGAGCAGCCGTGGAACCAGCCCCGCCGAGACCGACCACAGCCGACAGCAACAAGGCGCGGGATAGGGGCGCGGCTCGCGCCCATGGGCCGACAAGCATCATGTGGCTCCTCACGTGGTCAGGAATCCGCCGGTCACGGCGAAAGCCAGGATGGCGAAGCTGCCCGCGGCCAACGCGTACGGGAGCTGGGTGCGCACGTGCTCGATATGGTCCGAGGCCGCCGCAAGGGAGGATATCACCGTCGTGTCGCTGATCGGGCTGCAATGGTCTCCGAAGATGCCCCCGGAGAGCACGGCGGCGACGAAGGGAGCGACGGGCAGCCCCAGTGACACCGCCAGCGGCACCGCGACCGGTATCATGATCGCGAAGGTCCCCCAGCTGCTCCCCGTCGCGAACGAAGTACCGGCTCCCGCCAGGAAGATGATGGGCAGCAGGGCGGGCAGCGGAATCCGGCCGGCAACCAGCCCGGCGATGAACTCCCCGGTTCCCAGCTGAACGGTCACCGCACCCAGTGCGATCGCCAGCAGAAGGACCAGCGCCATGCCCGTCAGTCCGCCGGCGCCGTGCAGGCTGACGCGGCTGAGCTCCTGGACGGGCAGCAGCCTCTGGCCCAGCGTCAGGACGGAGGCGACCGAGACCCCCACGATGACCGCCCACAGCACGCTCAGCGACCCAGAGCCGGCCGCCATCGTGCCGCCGCCCGTGGTGTACATGCCCACCGGCATCGTGAGCACCATCGCCGCCACGGGCAGGATCAGGTTGACGGGCCGGCGCGGAATCCCCGGCGCGGCGGGCGGCGCGATCTCTTCCGGGTCGGCCAGCGCACCCGCGTGCTCCCAGTGCAGCTCTCCGCCCCGGGTGCGCTCCTCCGCCGCGCGCATGGGGCCCCAGTCCAGGCCGAACGCCGCCGTGGCGCCGGCGAGCAGCACGGCGGCCAGGGCGTAGAAGTTGAGCGGGATCGCCGCGACGAATACGCCCATCGGAGCGGCGACTCCGAGGGCGGCGAGCAAACCCAGGATGTAGCCACCCCACGCGTTGAACGGAACGAGGATGCAGATCGGCGCCGACGTCGAGTCGGACAGGTAGGCCAGCTTCTCTCGCGACACCTGGAACCGGTCGAAGAGCGGCCGGCACACCGAGCCTGTCACGAGGATCGTGATGTTGGACTCGATGAAGATCACGAGGCCGATCAGCCATGCGAGCAACTGCGCGCGGCGGCCATCCGTCACCCAGCGCCGGCGCTCCACCCAGGCGACGAAGCCGTCCACGCCGCCGTTCGAACCCACGATCGCGATCAGTGAGCCGACCATGAACGTGAAGAGGAGGATGCGGGCGTTGCCGGGGTCGCCGAGCACGGCGATCGTCTCGTTCACCGCGCGCGCTGCACCCGCCAGCGGGTCCCAGCCCTCGACGATCGTCCACCCGAGCCATATCCCCGCCGCCAGCGAGAGGTAGACTTCCCGCGTGCGCACGGCGAGAGCGATCGCCAGCAGGGGCGGCAGTAGCGAAAGGACGCCGTAGTCTGGCATCTAGCGAAGATTCAACGGCTTACGGAGCGACGTCAAGCGAGGACGCTGTCGAGGGCGCGGCGGAGATTCTCCCCCAGGACCGCGCGGACCTCCTCCTCGCTCAGGCCGGAAGCGGCCAGCGCCCCGGTTATCTTCGGCAGATCCCTCACATCCTCGAGCCCCTCCGGCAGCGCGATCACGCCGTCGAAATCGCTCCCTAGTCCGACGTGCTCCGGCCCTACCGACGAGATCGCGTGGCGGAAGTGGGCGAGCAGGCGCTCGAACGGCACCGGCGTGACTTCCTCGGACACGGCGCGGGCGAGCGCGCTCCTTGGATTGGAGCCGGTCTCCATCCCCTCCGCCTCCAGCCTGGCGCCGACCTCGTTGGAGGCGCGCCAGAACTCGGCATCCAGATAGCCGCTGAAGAAGACCACGCCGAGTACGCCGTCTCGTCGTGCCAGGAGCTCCAGCAGGTCGTCGGGAAGGTTACGGTGGTGGTCGGCGATGCGTCGGACGCCGGAGTGCGAGGCGATGGTCGGACGCTCGGCCGCCTGGAGCACGTCCCGGGCGGTCGTGTCCGCCGCGTGGCTGATGTCGGCGATCATCCCAAGCTTCTCGAGGCGTGCGAGGATCCTGTGCCCTTCCCGAGTCAGGCCTCCGTGCGCCGGCTCGAGACCCGAAGCATCGGCCCACGAGGTATGGGCCATCCACGTCAGCGTCAGGCAACGCACGCCGACGTCGTAAAGGCGATCGACATCGTCGGGATTCTCGACCCCGTACGCGCCCTCCACGCCGATCACGACCGCCACGTCGCCGGCCCGTTCGGCCTCGGCGAGATCGCCGGCGTCCAGCACGAGGCGCATCCCGGGCGTCTCCTCGAGGAACGTCCCGAAGCGCGCCGCGCCGCTCAGCGCGTCTTCGAGCGGCCGCTCCGACCCCGGATCGCTCCATAGCGCGAAGATCCCTCCGTCGAACCCTGCCTCGCGCATCCGCGGCAAGTCCAGATGACCGCCCTCCAAGTGGAGGGAGAGATCCTCTCCGGCGAGCAGGCGGATTGCGGCGTCGTTGTGGCCGTCGAAGACGAAGGCGTCGCGGTGGAGCTGCATAAGATCCGGACTCAGCGGCGTGACACCCACGCGCTCTCCTTCACGTAGTAGCGCAGCTCCCAGTCGCTGGCCTTCGAGATGCCAATGCGCGACGTGTTCACCACCTGTTCATCGGCTACCGGTTCGCCGGCACCGATCCATATCGGCGGCTCCCGGAGGACGTGGCGCTGGTGCTCGGGGCCTATTCCGAGCGCCTCGGTCAGCCGGGCAGGTCCGTTGGTGAGCTCATCCCGGCCTCTGCGGGAGCGCATGACCTCCGTGCCCTCCACGGGCTCGAGGGCGCGGATCAGCACGGCGGCCGGGTGACCCTCCCGGTCGGTCACGGCGTTCAAGCACCAGTGGACCCCGTAGTTCAGATGGATGTAGGCGGTGCCCGGCGGGCCGTAGAGCGGGTCGTTCCGGCTCGTCCTGCCGATTCGCATCGCGGCGTGGCACGCCGGGTCTTCGGGTCCGGTGTACGCCTCCGTCTCGACGATCCGGCCGGCCGCACGTCCCTCGGGGCTCTCCGATACGAGTATCTGGCCGAGCAGCGCCCGCGCGACGTCGCGTGCCGGGCGGGCGTAGAAGGCTCCAGGAAGAGGGTCCAGCGCCCCGAGCGGCTGCGGATGCAAGGCTTCGGAGTGTCGCCGGGCTCCTACGCGCCCTCGGCCGCGCGGCCCGCGATGACCGCATCGGCGCGGCGTCCGGGCAGGATGGAGCGGATTCGATCAGGATCGCTGTCGATTACGTCGAAGACATCGTTTCCGAGCTCCGCGGCGAGGGTCTCCGCCGTCTTTCGGCCGACACCCTTGTAGTTCCTGACCATATGCTCGACGACGTCCCCGAAGGCGGCCGTGGAAGCTCCCTCGGTGATCTCCGGCGCCGGCGAGCTCGGGGTCTCGACCGTCTCCGGCTCCGGCGTGGCGGGGGTCTCGACCTCAGCCGTCTTGGCCTTTGCCGGCGCGACGCTCGGGCCCCTACCGCGTCCCCCCCGGCCTCCTCTGCGGAAGCGAGACAGGCCTGCCTGCTTCGGCTCCGACCGTGTCTCGGCTTCCGGCTCGGGCCGCGTCTCGGCTTCCGGCTCGGACCGTGCCTCAGCTTTCGGCTCCGGCTCCGGCTCCGGCTCCGTTCGAGCCTCCAGATCCAGGGCTGCCTGAGCTGCCGCGGCGGGTTCATCCTCGGCCGCCGGCTCCTTCGATGCACCTGGTCCGGGGGAGCGCTGGGGATCGGCTTTGCCCCCGCCACGACGCCCCCGCCTTTGGCGCAGTCCCCGACGCCGCGGCGTTCCACCGCGACCCGAGGATCCAGCCGCCTCCGGGCCGGGCTCGGTGGATTCGACGGGCTCGGCAGCCTGCTCGGCCTGCTCCGTCCCTGGCCCGCCGGCCTCGCCAGGCTCGGGGCTCGACTCGACGGCCTCGGCCAACCCTTCAGTCAGGTCGTCGTCCGGCTCCGCGCGCGACGCCTCGGGAGACGTTCCCGGCTCTTCCCTCCGGCCGCGGTGCTCCTTCCGGTCCCGGCGGCCGCGTTCGGCTTTCCGGCCGTCCCTCGCCGACTCGAGCGGGACGATCTGGAAGGTGCCGTCCTTACCCTGCTTGACGTTCACGATCTCTTCGTCATGCGCCTGCTTCAGGAAGCGGGTGAACTTGCTGAACCCGAGATCGCCTTCATCGAACTCGGGCCGCTGCTTCAGCATCTCGCGCTTCACCTCCGAGTCCCGGACCCCACGGTCCCCGCGCGAAAGCGAGCTGACGGCGTCCCTAAGCAGGCTGTAGGCCTCACGCAGGCCGAGGCCCGACGTCCCCCGAGCCGGACGTCTCTCGGGCGTCGAGCTCGCGCCTGCCGGCTCTCCGCGGCCCGGCTTCGACGCCTCGGACGGCGCCTCGGTCTCCGCCTCGGCTTGCCTTCTCGAGCGGCCACGCCCGCGGCCGCCGCGAGACCGTTTCTGGGCCGGCGGCGAGGCTTCCTGTCGCACAGCGGCGGTGGAAGTAGGTCGGTCTGCGTACGCGATCGCTCCCTGGCCGCTCGAGGCCGGTTTGTGCGCCGGTACTCCGACCTCGAACTGACCGTTCTCGAGCTTCCGGAGCGTGATCAACCCGCGCGACGAGGCCTCGCTCAGGTACTTGTTGTACTTCGTGAAGCCAATGGACTTCTCATCGAAACTGGGATCGAGCTCGACCATGACCTGCTTGAGCCGATCCGAGCGCATCACGTCGCCCCGATCCACCATTCGCTCGAGCGCTCGCTCGCACAGCTCCCACGGGCCCAGGCTCTCACGCTCCAGGTCCGCGAAGGAGGTGAGGCCGGAGAGGCTGTTGTAGCTGTAGTACTCGTCGCAGTTCTGGATGAGCAGGTCGGATGCCGATTCCTGGAGGCCGACGCCGATGACGTACTTCCCGTACTCCTTCAGCTTCAGCACCATGCTCGAGAAGTCCGAATCCCCGGAGAGCAGGATGAAGGTCCCGATCTCGGGCCGGGTGAAGACGATCTCGAGCGCATCGATCGCGAGCCGGATGTCGGTCGAGTTCTTCTTCGTGGAGCCGTAGGCCGGGGCGAAGATCAGGTCGATCGACGCCTCGGAGAGCGGAACCACGTACTGTGGGTATCGTCTCCAGTCCGCATAGGCGCGCTGCACGGAGACCTTGCCGCGGATGATGTCCGAGTCGAGCAACTTCCGCAGCTCCACGGCCAGATTCGACCGGATTGCCATGGTTACGTTGTCGAAGTCGATCAGGAGGGCGGCGTTGTGGGATGTGGGTTGCTGATTGGCGGGCATGTGAGGCGCCGCCGGATACTTGTCGTTCATTACCTCTCGCTTGTCATTGCGGACGTAAGTGTCCGTTTTCATTATGACTTAACCCGCTTGCGCGGGCGAGAGGCCCCCCGATCTCGCCCTCGGGATCACCCGAGGGGGACGATCCGGGGAGTCTCTCCATCTTCCTGGGAGGCCGACCGGGGCCTCCTCAAACCGGTGCCGGCGGGCCGTCGACCGACGCTTCCGGTCGAGCCTGGCGGCTTGCGGGCGACGCCGATCTCGGCAGTCAGCCCTCCGAGCCGGACAGCTCCGCGCGCGCCATTTCCGCTACCTCGGCGCGGCGAACTCCGCCGCTCGGCATCATAGGGAATACCTCGAAGAAGCGCACGAGATCCGGCACCTTGTAGGCTGCCAGCGCCGAAGCGCAGTATTCGCGCAACTCCTCGTCCGTAATGATCGCACCTTCGAGCGGCTGAACACAAGCACAGATCAGCTCGCCCAGCACCTCGTTGGGGAGACCCACCACAACGGCGTTCATCACCGCCGGATGAGAGCGAAGGTGGTCCTCCACCTCCCGTGGGTGGATCGAGTATCCGCCCCGGATTATGTCGTCACCGGCTCGGCCGACGATCCGAAGGTAGCCCTCGTCGTCCAGTACGCCGATATCGCCGGTCTTCAGGTAGCCCTGCGGCGTGAATGCGGCGGCCGTCTCTCCCGGCTGCCGGAAGTAGCCGAGCATGACGTTGAACCCCTTGACCATCACGCCCCCCTCCGTGCCCGGTGAGAGCGCGCCGCCGGCCTCGTCGCACACCTGCACGGAGACGCCGGCCAGCGGCCGGCCCACGGTGCCGCTCCGTTTCTCCGCCGGGTCCTCCGGAGCGGTGATAGTCACCGTCGGCGACGTCTCGGTCAGGCCGTATCCGATCTCCAGCTCCGGAACGAGCTCCTCCCGCACCCTGGACACGAGATCGGTCGCGACCGGGGCGCCCGCCACGATGCCGGTGCGAAGCGAGGACAGGTCGTGCCCGCCCGCCTCCCGTAGCGCCAACACGAACATCGTCGGGACTCCGTGCAGCACGGTCGCCCGGTGGGCCTCCACCAGCTCCACCGCTTCGGCAGGCTCGAAGCGCTCCTGGAGAACGATCGTGGAACCGCTGAGGAGGACTCCCAGGAGGGTGCTCATGCCGAAGATGTTGAAGAGCGGCACCGCACAAAGCGTTACGTCGTCGGATCTTAAACCGATCGCCGTGCCCGTGCCGCCGGCCGTCTCCAACAGGTTTGCGTGCGACAGGACCACGCCCTTCGCCTTCCCCGTCGTCCCCGCCGTATAGAGGATCGCCAACGCAGCCTCGCCGGGGTCCAGCTCGGCATCGGAAAGCTCACGACCACGGCCCGCCGAGACCAGGTCCTCGAACTGGTAGATCCGGTCGTCGTACCAGAGGTCTTCATCTCCGACCGTGACCACGTACTGAAGGTCCGGCAGGCCCACCAGCATCGTTTCGAAGAGCTGCAAGTAGTCACGATTCCGGTACTGCTCCGCCGCCACCACGACCGTCGCCTCCGAGTTCCGAAGCATGAACTGGACGTCCCGCGGCGCGAGCTCCGGGTTCAGCGGCACGACCGTAGCCCCCAGCTTCGCCGCGGCGAACAGGGTTATGGCGAACTCGGGCCAGTTGGGAAGGTCGATGGCGATCCGGTCACCCGGCTCGACGCCCAACTCGGCCAACGCAGCGGCCAGGGAGGTCGACTCGGTCTCCAGTCGGCAGAATGACCAGGAGCGGTCCCCGAAGACGATGAACGGGACGTCGGGATGCCGATCCGCCTGCGCCCGGAGGACTCCCCCGAGCGTGAGCTGGTCGGTGCTTGCCGCGAACGTCGTCGTTTCCTGACTCATCCTAAATGATACCATACGTGGGCGTACGGCCTCTCGCCACGTCCCGCGAGAGGGTCAGCCGGAATCTGCACCTCGCGTTGGCGAGCGTAAAGCGGCCCGGAGCACGTCGAGGGCGCCGTCGGGCGGGAGCTCGTGCGCCCAGCCGCCCCCGGCGCCCTGTGCGACGCGGCCGATCCGATCGAGAAGCACGCACCGAAGCACCGATCCGCGAACCTTCTTGTCGGCCTGCGCGGCCTCGAGTAGCCGCTCGGCCGTGAACTCCTCTTCCACCGGCCGGTCCAGCTCGCAGGCCTCGAGAAGAGCGGCCAGGCGCTCGGAGGTCCCCTCGTCCGTCACGCCCAGGATCTCGCCGATGCCAGCTTCGATCCGCATGCCGCACGCGACCGCCTCTCCGTGCAGGACGCCGTAGCCCGCCAGCGCCTCGAGCGAGTGCCCGACCGTGTGCCCGAAGTTCAGGATCTCCCGCCGTCCAGACTCTTCCGGATCCCTCTCCACGACCTCGGCCTTGATGGCCACCGACCGACGAACGAGCTCGGTCAGGACGTCCGGCTCCCTCTCCAGCAGCCTCGTCGCGTGTGATTCGAGCCACTCGAAGAGCCCGTCGTCCGCGATCGCGGCCGCCTTGACGGCCTCGGCGAGGCCCGAGGTCAACTGGAAGCGCGGGAGGGTGTCCAGCAGATTCGGGTCGATGAGGACCAGGCTCGGTTGATGAAATGCGCCGATCGGGTTCTTGGCCTCCAGCGTGTCCAGTCCGGTTTTCCCACCCACGCAGCTGTCCAGCATGGCGAGCAGGGAGGTAGGTACCTGTACGTACGGGATCCCCCGCATGTAGGTGGCGGCCACGAACCCGGCCAGGTCGCCCGTGACACCCCCGCCGACCGCCACGACCATGGAGTCGCGGCCGAACCCTTCCGCGAGCATCTCATCGGAGAGTCGGGCCCACTCCTGCCGCGTCTTGTTCCACTCACCCGCGGGAAAGGTGAAGAGCTGCGCCTCGACGCCCTCGGCCTCGAGGGCTGAGCGTGCTCGCTCGCCGTAGAGAGGCGCCACCCGGCTGTCGGAGATGATCGCGTAGCGATGAGCGGAGGCCGCCAGCCGGGTCAGCCGCGCGAGATCCGAGAACACGCCCGGCTCGATGTGGACCTCGTAGCCTCCCGGCTCTCGGCCCGGAACTTCGATCCGGAGCGAGCTGCCGGTCATCCGACGCTCCTCAGCCGCCCTGGACCTCGAAGCGCAGGGCGGTCTCGAGAGAACTCGGGTCCAGTCCCTCGGGCGCGTCCACCACGATGACGACCGGCCGTCCCTCCGCCTGGCCGCGCTCTACGCCTACCACCCGAGCGTCCGCGCCACCCGCATACCGCTCCTCGAAGGCTCGCCTCGCCGCCTCCTCGAACTCGACGGCGTCACGCTCCGAGTCCCACACGCTCGCCCAGATGAGCACTTCCCGGCCCCCGTCGCGCAGCAGACGGTACCGGTCTCCATCCCAGCCTTCGGCCGCCGCCGCAGCCGCGTCGGGATCG
This sequence comes from uncultured Gemmatimonadales bacterium, assembly GCA_947259585.1. GTDB lineage: Bacteria > Gemmatimonadota > Gemmatimonadetes > Palauibacterales > Palauibacteraceae. Next base: position 171,226 of record CAMYMV010000006.1, read on the forward strand.
CCCAGATGCTCCTCCAGGAGGATGCGTGTCTCGAGCTCCCCGAGGCCGTCGGTGTGGATCTCGCGCCAGGAGGCTGGCGGGTCCTCCCTGAACACGACGCCGGATGGACGGTCACGATCGCCGAGGAACCGGTCGGGGTGAAGCACCTGCTCGGTCGATTCGGGCAGGTCGGTCCCGAACGGCAGGGGACGCGCCGGGTCCGCCGACCACACCCGCTGCAGGAAGACGAGGCCGCCGATGTAGGGGAAGATGAGCGACTCCCGGACGATCCTCGGCGCGTCCCGCATAACGGGGGTCCCGGCGAGCAGCGCGGGATCCAGGCCGCCGAGCAGACCACCGAGATCGGGCATCGCCGTCAGGTCGACCGTGGCGCCCGTCTGACTCGAGATGAGCCACTCCATCATGGCGTAGGTCGCATGCCCCTCCAGCGCCGCCTGCGCGGCGGTGGCGCGATCGTTCTGCTCGCTGACCGATCGCGTCAGCGAGTCGAGGTCCGTGTGCTGGTCCTGGAGAGCATGGACCAACTCGTGAACGAGGATGGGCTGCAGCTGGTCTTCGGGAACGTCGTCGACGACGTACAGGGTGTCGCGGCGCGGGTCGTAGTAGCCGACCACCTGCTCCAGAAGCAGCGAACGGAACAGGGCGCCCAGCTGGAGCGTGTCGGGCAGCAGGCCGAGGCGAGCGTAGACAGCCGCCACGGCCTCGGCCTTCTCCTCGGGCAGCTGCTCCACCAGGGCGCGGGAGAGGAAGCCCTCCAGGTTCTCCCTCGAGCTGGAGGCGAGCGCGGGCGGCCTCGCTGCGCGAATGCGGCTGCTCTCCTCGACGCCGGGAAGCAGCTCCGCCGCCAGCCGGGCCAGGGCCGTGTCCGGGCCTGCGCTCCGGACCTCGCCATCGGAGGGCGAGCCGGTCGCTTCCGACCGATCTCCACAGCCGAGTGCCGGGACGACCGAGACCAAAAAAGCGAGATGCAGAAGCCGCGAGAGGACGCGAGGCGCGATCATTCGGCGGCCCTCGGCGCGCAGAGGGCCGGTGCGTGAAGGCGCAGCCCATCCCGCGGGAGTGCGGCGGCCATGCGAACGATCGTTTCGCCGCTCTCCGGATGGAGCCGGTCGCCCGCAATCTCCGCGAGCGGCCAGAGCACGAACGCTCTCTCGGTCATCCTCGGATGTGGCACCTGCAAACCAGCCTCCTCGATCACGTGGTCTCCGTACAGCAACAGATCCAGATCCAGCTCCCTTGGTCCGTAGCGGCGGCCGCCCGGACTTCTCCCGGCTCCTCGCTCTATCGCCTGCAAGGCTTCCAGCAGTGACCGTGCCGGCATCATCGTCCTCCCCGCGCAGCACGCGTTGAGAAACGGCGGCTGGTCCTCCAGGTACATCGGTTCGGACTCGTAGACCGCGGAGCACCGTTGGTCCGCCAGCATAGAGTCGAGCGCTCGGCAGGCGTCCTCGAGACGTCCCAGCCGATCCCCGATGTTCGCTCCCAACCCGATCGCTACGGGAACCGCTGGCATCGCCGTGAACGAATGAATCGAGTCCCGTGGCACGCCGTGCGGGCCGGCGGCGTTGACATGGGGCAATGGAAGCTCGGCATAGGGCAATAGAAGAGAACGGGAGCCTCTGACGCCAGAGGCTCCCGCTGTTGTTGGGCCGTATGGCCCGTCGTCTGTCAGGCCGCGGCAGCTCGCACCTTCGAGCCGCCGGGCTCCTGTCGGCTCAGCTCCAGGGCGGGCCGGAGGGGCAGGCCTGGTTGATGTCCGAGTTGTTGTCCAGCTCCTGCTTCACCACCGGGAAGGCAGTGTCGCTGCCCGGCTGCTCAGACGGGAACAGGTCCACGTTGTCGTTGCGCAGCACGCGTCGCACGAAGCCCATCCGGTGACCCGCAAGCCACATCCCGGCTTCGTACGCGTACCCTATCAGCGCGATATCGCTGTCGAAGTCTCCCGTCAGGTCGACCGGGGCGAAGATCGCCCCGTGCGGGTTGTCCCCCGTCGTCAACAGCGCGTTGATCGTCGCCTCCGCACCGGCCACGTCTCCGCCGCGGTACGCCGCCTCCGCCTCCATCATCCGCGCCTCGAAGCCGGAGGCAATGACCATCGGAGCCGACTGCCCGTTCGCCGTCGGCGGGGTTTGAGGCACGCCGGGCGCGACCGGCGGCGGATAGATCATCTGCAGGTGTACGAGGATCGACGAGTTGAACGACTGGAAGCTGGCCGGTGGATCCGGAAGCAGCAGGCCGGCGTCAACGAACTCGTCGTAGAAGGGGAACCGCTCGAAGTTGCGCTCCGATTGGGTGCCGTCACCCACCGTCCAGCGGATCTGCTGCGTGTCCGAGTAGGTAAAGTCGTAGACGTCGTTGTACTGGCTGGGGTCGTTGGACGAGAACTCCGCCATGTACTCGAAGCCCGTGCCCACGGACGCCACGGCCGAGGCGGCCGCCGCGTAGTTGCCCAGCCACATGTTGGCGCGCCCCTGCCCGACCTTGGCGGCGTCCGCCAGGTCCGCGTTGCCGAACGCCGTGGCCGCGGCCTGGGCGGCCTGCAACATGGTCAGCCCGTCCTGCATGCGCTCGTCCGGCCCCTTGGGCGACGACTCGTAGTTCGGGTTGGTCTCGTCACCGCCGCCGAGGATGCTCTGGCAGTACATCTCCGCCAGGAGCACCCGCACGTAGCCGCCGTAGAACTGCCCGATCGCGAGCGCCTGCTCCACGAGGTCCTGGTCCGCGTCCGGGTCACCGACCAGGCCCTGGGCCCCCTCAACGAGGTTGTCGGCCGAGAAGCGGGCCACGTGGATGTTCTCGTAGACACCGTTCAGGGTGGCGTTGTCGAACAGCATATCCCGCTGGTCGACCTGCACCCGGGTCGGGAAGGTCCCAGCGAGGATGAACTCGTCGGTTAGCAGCCCAGTGTAGCGGGCGATGTCGTCGTACATCAACTGGAAGTCTCCGACGACGCCCGCGATGGCGATCGGCAGCGAGGCCGGGTCGGAGACGTCTTCGGGCTGGACGATGTCGGGATCGAACACCTCCAGGTTGCACGCAGTCAGCGTGCCCGCCAGGAGGACGATCCCCGCCGCTCTCTCGAGCCAGGGCCGCTTCGTCCCACGAAGTATCTTCATCATGTCTCTATATCTCCTGTTCGAGCATCCGCTTCCGAGGGAGGGGCTGCAGGCCCGGAAAGGACCTGCAGCCATGAAGCCTCTCGTCCTCAGAAGAAGATGTTGATCGTTCCAATGAACCGCCGGTTCGGCGGCAGGGTCAGGAACTCGGCCACGCTGGCCTGGTTCTGCCCCGCCCAGTTGATCTCCGGGTCCCAGCCGTTGTAGTCGGTCCAGGTGACCAGGTTCTCGCCGATGAGCTGGATCTGGAGTCCGTTCACCTTCAGGAACCGGGTGACGCTCGGCGGCATGTCGAACCGGATCTGGGCCGTGCGGAACTTGCCCCAATTGGCATCGAGGATCCAGGGGAACTCGGACCCGACCCGAGCCGACTCGGCGATGACCAGAGTGCGATCACCGTTCGTCTCCACGCCGTTCTCCGTCATGCCCTCCAGGCAGATTCCGCCGTTGACTCCGCCGCCCAGGAAGCCGCACATGAAGTCTCCGGTGTTGTTCATGCGCTGGTGCCCCTGCTGGAAATCGAACAGGGCGTATAGCTGTATGTACTTGAACAGCTGGAAGGTCGTCTGGAGCGAGCCCTCGTAGCGCGGCGTCGGATCGCCGTTCCAGCGGGCGCTGTCCAGCGGATCGCAGAAGTCCTCCTTCGAGCCCGGCGTGTCTGCCGGACCCCAGGTCCCCGGCGTCTCGTCACAGGTGAGGACGGCGGCCTCGCCGTCGGCCCCGACCACCACCTGCGGCTGCACGTAGGATCCGAACGGCAGGCCCTCCTGATGGCGCTGGCTCGAGCCGCCCAGGCCGTAGATGATCGGATCCACCAGCTCCGCGATCGTGTTGTTGTTGCGGGACCCGATGATCCGCAGATCCCACGTGAAGTTCTCCTTGGCGAAGATCAGCGCGTCGAGCTCGACTTCGAGGCCGTTGTTGTCGATCTGGCCGATGTTGGTGAACACCTGGTTCGGGAACCCGATCGAGGGGGCCAGGTTCTTCGAGACGACCGTGTTGCTCGTCTTCTGATCATAGTAGGTGAAGGTCAGGCCGAGCCGGTCCGTCAGCATCGCCAGGTCGAAGCCGGCCTCCCACTCCTCGCCCGTCTCGGGCTCGAGGAAGGGGTTGCCCGGCCGGTCCGGCGTGATGCCGAGCTGGTCGGTGCCCTCGAAAGCGACCTGCTGGATCCCGACGAGCGCGAGCGCGTCGTTGGTGCCCGGCAGCGTGCCCGATTGGCCCCAACCGCCGCGGAACCTCAGCGTGTTGAACACGCCCTGGCCCTCGAGCGCCACGAAGGAGGCGCCGAACTTCGGGTAGGCCTTCACGCCCAGGTTTTCACCCTGCGCGCTGTTGTTGTCCCAGCGGACCGCACCGTTCACGAACAGGCGGTTCTGCCAGTCGAACTGACCCTGGACGAAGAAGCCCAGCGACTTGCTCTCGATGAACAGGTCGTCCCCGGAGTTGATGACCGCGTTGTTGACGGCCGGTCCGGTGGCCGGGAATGTCTGGCCATCTACGAAGATCGCTTCGATCGTGCGGCGGAACCACTGCACGCCACCCACGAACTCGAAGCCCAACGGGTCCGAGATCCGCAGATCGTACGTCGTGGTGCCCTGAAGGGTCAGGTTGCGGCTCGTCTCGAACGGCTTGGCCGTGAAGCCGAGCGACAGGGTGCTGAAGGGACGGTCCGGGTCGACCGGGAAGGTGTTGGCCGTGCGGTCGTTGACCATGTCGTAGCCGAGCGTGAACCGGTTTGTCCACTGCTGGAGCGGGTTCCAGGTCACGTTCCCGCTACCCGTGTAACGCTCGATCTTCTTCTCGTTGATGATCGTCTCGACCTTGTCGAACGTCCGGCCCCCGAAGAAGGCGTTGTCCGGGCAGGCGCCTATCTCCGATGTCGGAAGGTCGGTCGCCTTCGACGTCTCGACCTCAATCGGGCAGGTATCGACCAGCTCACCCGTGATCGGATCCGGCACGGTGATCCCGTGGTTCCACGGGAAGCCGATCATGGCCACGCCGATGTATCCGAAGCCGTTGTTGTCGTTGTCGGGCAGCGTGACCGCGTTGCTCGTGTAGCCGTTCGAGAACGAGAGGTTGAGCTTGTCGCTCGGATCCACGCCGAAGTTGGCCCGGAAGTTGAACTTCTCCTGGGCGTTGTTCGGCAGCGTTCCCTGCTCGTTTCCGTACTGCACGGAGCCGAAGTAATTCCACAGCCCGGCGCCGCCGGCCACGTTGCCGTTGTAGTTCTGGACGAACCCGTTGCGGAACGGGTCGAACTCCTCCAGCAGGTTCATCGTGTAGATCGTGTCCGTCGCGAACCCGAAAGACAGCGGGTTCCAGCCGGTCGTCGTGAACTCGCCCGGCACGAAGGAGACCCCGCCACTCGGATCCACGAAGGGGTTCGCCTGCTGGTTGCTGCCCAGGTCCGCCCGGGCGTTCCAGCGGGTTTCGCCGGCCGAGCCCTTCTTCGTCGTGATGACGACCACGCCGGCCGTGCCGCGGGCGCCCCACAGCGCCGAGGCGGCGGGTCCCTTGATGACCTCGATCGACTCGATCTCATCGGGGTTCAGGTCGCCCAGGCGCGTGTAATCCTGGCCACCCACGCCGATCTCGTCGAACCCGGCGTCGTTGGCGTTCGCCTCTCCGTCGATGATCGCGCCGTCGATCACGTACAGGGGCTGGGTGCTCAGGCTGATCGAGCCCGTGCCCCGGATGCGCACGTCCGCGCCGGTTCCGACCGTGCCGGACGCCTTGCGCACGTAGACGCCGGTCGCCTGCCCCTTGAGGACCTGCGTGACGTCTTGTGTGCGGGTGTTCTCGGTAACGACGGTCGCGTCGACGGTGGAGATGTCGGTCGCCAGCTCGCGGCGGCGCCGCTCACCGGTGATCGTCGCCACTACCTCGTCCAGCGCGACGGCCGAGACATCGAGCACGAAGTCCACGGTCGCCACTTCTCCGGCTGCAACAATGACCGGCTGCTCCGTTCCCTGGTAGCCGATGATGCTGGCGCGCAGTGTGTAGTCGCCCGCGGGCACTCCGGTAATCCGGTACCGGCAGTCGCTGCCCGACAGGGTCCCGTACGACGTTCCAGGTATGAACACCTGGACGCCTGTCAGCTCCTCGCCCGTTATCGCGGTCACACAACCGCCGATAGCGCCGTCGTCCTGCGCCACCGCCGTGCCGACATTGGTCAGCAACAGCATGGACGCCGCGACGGCGGAGACGAGGAAGCCTGTACGGGACACGAGTCCCTGGCGTGTAAACCACTCAGGCTTCATGGGAGCTCCCTCCTGTGGCATGTTGGGGAAGTGGGTTCCCCTCGTAACGAAGGCGCACTCGCGCTCTTCGCAGAATCTCTATTTCGCAGACTCTGAATCTATCTATATAACCGGCGAAACGACAGGAACCACTGGAGCCTTGCGGCTCGGTGCTTCTCCGCCGAGACGCGGCTGGTGTTCTAATCGGCCGGCGTCACCTCCAGGCAAACGAACGAGCGCTTGCCTTTTTGTATCAGGTACTCCCCCGGGGCGAGCTGCAGATCCCCTTCCGAGACGACCTCTTCGTCCAGGCGAACCGCACCCTGAGCGATCAGGCGCCTCGCCTCCGATGTCGATGCTGCAAGTCCCGACCGCGCAAGCGCATAGCCTATCCACAGCTTCTCGGTCTCGGCCTCTGCCGCCAGGGTGACCGCCGGGACCTCATCGGGCGTTCGCCGCTCACGGTGTATCCTGTCAAACGCCTCCCGAGCCGCCTCCGCCGCCTCGGCGCCGCTGTAACGAGCCACGATGTCCGTGGCCAGCCACCGTTTGGCCGCCAGCGGGTCCCGCTCGGCCTGCTCGAGGCGTTCAGCCCTGTCGGCGCCCTGCGCCGTCGAAGCCAGCTCGATCCACTCCTCGAGCAGCGTGTCCGGCGCCGACATCACTCGCCCGAACGCCTCCGCCGGCTCCATCGCGAGCCCGACGTAGTTGTCGTAGCTCTTCGACATCTTCCGTTCGCCGTCCGTGCCGCGCAGCAAAGGCATGATCAGGCACACCTGCGGCTCCTGTCCGGCCTGCCGCTGCAGCGTGCGGCCGAGCAGGAGATTGAACTTCTGGTCGGTGCCCCCGAGCTCGACATCGGCTTCGAGCGCAATGGAGTCGTAGGCCTGCATCATCGGATAGAGAAACTCGACCAGCGTGATCGGTTTCTCCTCCCCGTATCTCTGCTTGAAATCTTCCCTCTCCAGCATCCGGGCGACGGTGAACTGCGAGGTCAAACGCAGCACGTCGACGAGGTTAAGCTCCCCCAGCCACTCGCCGTTCCGGCGAAGCTCCGTATGCTCCGGGTCGAGGATCCGGAAGACCTGATCGCGGTAGGTGACCAGGTTCTCCTCGATCTCGGCCTCGCTGAGCATCGGCCGGGTCTCGCTTTGCCCGGATGGGTCTCCGACCCTGGCGGTGAAGTCGCCGATCACGAAGACCACCCTGTGCCCCAGTTCTTGAAACGTCCGAAGCTTGTGAATCGAGACAGCGTGGCCGATGTGCAGGTCCGGTCGGGTGGGATCGAAGCCCTGCTTGATGACCAGCGGCACGCCGGTCTCGCGCGAGCGCTCGAGCTTGGCGGCCAGCTCCTCCTCGGGAATGACCTCGAGCGCCCCCTCGCGGATGCGCTCCAGCTGGTCTTCCGCGGGCGGGAAGTCGGCATCGTTCGACGGTTTGTTCATGGGCGAAAGGTCGAAGGCGCGCGGCCGAGCGGCAAGCGGGCGCCACCGGGCGCGGTGGGCGATGGCGTGTTCGCGAACGGGCGGCGCGGCGGAGATTGGGAAGCAGGCGCGGGCAAAGATCGGTAGGTCAGCTACCGGGACCCGCCGGAGCTACTCGAACGTCTCCCGACTCCAGATGATGATCGCTCCGCACTTGTTCTCCGAACGGTACCTGAGAGGCGTCGACACGAAGCTGGTGTAGACCTCGACGGCCTCGATGTGTTCGGGGAAGAAATCGTCTTCGGTGAATACCTCGACGCGCGAACCGTCGACGAAGACGTTGGGTCGGCAGTTGCCGGAACCACGCCCGATGTCGGTCCGGCGCTGGAACCCGTCCTCCGTGCGTACTCCGGCCGAACCCTGGAGAAGATCGGAGGTCTGTAGCGGCGCAATGCGGTCGATGTCGTCTCGGCCGAAGTAGAGGCCGGCAGCCCTGGCCTCCCGGGCGACGAACTCCCGCATCTTCATGGAGGCTTCCGTTGCCTCCGCTTCGACACGGATCGGGTCGAGCTCGGCCAGGGTCAGATCGAGACGGTAGTGCTTGAGGGCGAGCTGGCCCTCCTCGATCTCGATCTCCGCGTTGTAGGTCAACCCAAGATACTCGACCTCGACCTGATGACGGCCGACCGGGACATCCCGGAGGAAGTACTCGCCGTTGCCGTTCGTAATCGCCATCCGCCCGGTCTCGGGCAGGGTTACGGTTGCGCTGATGACCGGGCGCATCTCGGTGCTTCGTACGGTGCCGTAGAAGCCGCCGGTCTCAGGGGGAATCTCCTGCTTCGATGGGTCTGTCTGGGGATCCGCCTGATCGACGGCCGCCGGTGGCTCGTCCCGACCCGCCGGCCGGTCATCCTGTGCGATCAGCGTGTCGGAGGCTGCCAGATTCAGGAGGAGGACGACCGCACCAGCCGGCACGGTCCGAAGAAGGGCACTACCCGGCAACGCGATTCCGTTCAATCTCAACACCGCCGCTAAGGGAAAACGTCAGTGCCGGTCGCTATGTGACAATACCAATAGGCCACTACCCTTGCTACCCGAGTTTAGCGTCGAGGATCGCGCCGTTCGCACGAGAGGATCGCAACTTCTGAGGCCCCGCTCTGTAAGATATAGGACCGTAACAGGATGGCTTCTCGGTCGAAGGCCGCGTTCATTGAATATCAATCTCGATCTAAGTATTGGTGCCATGAAGACCAGCGATCCAATCAATCGGAGCTCGCTCCTCCGCTCGGCCCTGCTCGCTGGAGTGCTGACCCTCACGCCCGATCTGGCCGGCGAGCTGCCGGGCCAGGCTGCAACGGACACGACCGCCGTCCTCATCGGCGAGGTCCAATCAGCCATGTCGGGAGATCCGGTGATCAATGCGATCGTGTTTCTGCGCTCGTCGGAGCGCGGGGCCGTGACCGACAGCGCCGGCGGCTTCACGATCGACAGCATCCCACCCGGAGCGGATACGCTCGTCATTCGCTACCCCGGCATCGATGTCCAATCAACGGTGATCGAGTTCGCGCCGCAGCAGGAGGTACGAGCCGTCTTCCTGCTCGCCGAGAAGATTTTTCAGGTCGCCGACATCGAGGTCTCCATCCGGGCGCCGTCGGTGGATGAGAGGACTCTGGAGCGCCGGATGCGCACCGGTCAGGGCATCTTCATCACCCGGGAGCGACTGCTCGAGGTCGCCACGGACCGGCCGAGTGACGCCCTCCGGAACACACCCAGGGTGCAGGTGACCCAATACGGGATGGGCAAGATCGAGGTGTTCATCGGATACGGCGCGTCGGCGTGCCCGCCGACGTACCTGGTGGACGGCACGCCGATGGTCGACAGCTTCGTGCTCGACGACATCGAGCTGGATGCGATCGAGCTGATCGAAATCTATCGCGGGCCATCGGAGATACCCACCCAATACAGACAGACCAGCAGCGCGTCAGGCACGAGGACCAAACGCTGCGGCCTCATCAACATCAGGATCCGCTCCGGACCTGATTAGCCGGTCGGGCCGAGCCGGCCCGACGACTCCGGCCGACCGACTCCGACTAGGGAATCAGGCCCGGCACCCTCTCGTCTTCTTGGGGTGGCGGCGGTCCGTTGCCGTTCCCATCTCCGTTCGACGACCCGGCGTTGAGCGCGGCTATGCCTATCGCCGTCGCCGCTCCCGCGATGATGACCACGACGAGTGTCGTGGTGACCGGGTTGATGACCCGCTTCTCGACCGACGCGACCACGTTGCCCGGTATCGTCACCGTCTCGCCCATGCCGCCTCGAACCGCGCCCGACGGCGATTTCGCCTGGATCACCGACATGACGACGGTGCCATCTTCTCTGAGCTCGATGAGCTCTCCATCGACCAGGATCGCGTCATCGACGCTGATCTCGCCGAGGTCGACCGATACCGGATCGCTGGTCGACACTCTGATCTGCTCCCCGCGGGCGAGGACTTCTGGTCCTCCCTCCGGCGGCACGTAACGGTGGCAGGCCGCCGCGAAGGGCAGAAGCAGAGCCACCGAGAGGCCTAGGGCCACGTTTGATCTAAACGAACGTCTCATAGGATCCATATGCCCCTTTTCACTCTGGTGAGCGGTTCACGTCCGGCAACGCCGCTCGCTGCCGGACGATCCCGAGCGGAGCCTTTAGAGGTCCCGGCTCCTGCACCTCTACTGGTTTTGTGGCTCCATCGGCGGCGGTATCCGCTCTCCGACGACGAGCTGGTTGCCGATGAGCGTCCACCTCACGTTAGAGTCCGGGAAGAGCGCGAAGGCCTGGGATGTGATGCTCTCGTTGAGCCCCGGCCCGGTGGCGTTGAGCTGGAACTGACCGGTCATCGCCGGAGAATCCACGTTAAACGTACGCTCACGGCCACCACTGACGCTTCCCAGGATGCGGGTTCCGCCGAGCCCGATGAAGCGGACCGTGATGTTCGTGCGGGGCGTCACGTTGTTGTTGACGGTGATCGGGATCACGATGTTCTCGCCCGAAGGCTGTGCCGCTGGATCCGGCTCTCCGCCTCCTCCGCTCGCGCAGCCGACCAGCCCGAGCGATCCGGCCGCGGCGACACCGCTCCAAACGGTTACGGCAAGAGAACCCCTGAAGGCCCTGCCAATGCTCATCATGCGAATACCCCTCGCTGTGACGTGGTTCAAGACCGTCGCTACATAGTAGTCCGAAGCCCGGGCTTAGCCGCGTCCGTCGGAACCTCGCTCCTGCTACACTCGAGAGGCGAGATCGAACCACAGAAAAGAACCACCCCGTCCGCTTGACGCGAACGGGGTGGTGTCGAGGTTGTCGACTCGAAGGGCCTCGATCCCGGTTTGGACCTCAGCAGGGGTTCGGGTCGTTGTCGTTTCGCGTCGGCTGGCTCGCGACGTCCGGGATGTTGCCGTTCGTCTGCCGCTCCTGCTGAGCGTAGATGAACCGGCCCGGGATCTCGTTCGCCGGAGCCGTCGGCAGCCTGGCCGGCAGGCAGGTGCGCTTGTAGTCGCTCCAGATCTCCGGGTTGACGAAGACGCTCACGAACTTCTGCGTCATGATCGCCTCGAAGAGCGCCGCACCGCTCAAGCCATCGAAGCTGTCCTTGAGGTCCGACAGGTCGACGCCCCACCAGGCCTCCTGGCAGGCGAGCGCCGCCTTGGCCGCGGCGATCGCCGCCGCGTCGTTGCCGAGGGCCGAGTTGGCCTCGGCGATGATGAAGTTCGTCTCCGTGCAGGAGACGATCGGGTTGTCGTACTCCGAGTTGGCGGGCGTGGTTAGGAACGACGCATCGGCGCCCGGATCGCCCGGGCCGGGGTTGTTCGAGTGGCCGATGTACTGGCCTTCGAAGGCGCTCAGCCCGAAGCCCCACATCAGACCGATCCGCGGATCGTCATCCGTGAGATCGGCGGGCGTTCCGCCGTTCATGAGGTCGATGTGCATCGAGTTGCCGGCGATGTCGCCCGCGCGGCCGACGGCCGTCCACAGGAACCAGGGGTTGGCCTCATTACTGTTCGTGCTGTGCCTCTGGGTCCAGTTGTTGGCGAGCGGATCGCTGGTGATCCCCTGCTGGGCCTCGGACAGAGCCTGCTGATAGCGGCTGGAGCCCTCGACCTCCACCCAGTGAAGGTGGAAGCGCGCCTTGAGGCTGTGCGCGGCCGCGATCCACTTGCTCGCGTCGCCGCCGAAGTTGAAGTCGTTGACACCCGGCCCGACGCCCACGCCGCTCTGCAAGTCCGAGATCGCCGAATCGAGCAGGCTCTGCAACGCCGCGTACACGGTTGCCTGGTCATCCAGGGCCGGCTCGGCGATCTCCTGGTTGACGGCCTCGCTGTACGGGATGTCCCCGAAATAGCTTGCCGCCATCCCGATCATCAGGGCCTCGGACACCTTCAGGATCCCGGTGAAGACCCGATCCCCGCTTTCCTCGGCCAGCGCACGGGCCTTCCTCAGGTCGACGAGGCCACCCTGGATGTAGACCGGGAACCACATCGGCGAAAAATCTTGCTCGTTGACGTCGTACCTCTCGTGGTCGGCGCTCTGCCGGCCGGTGCCGCCCATCTGCTGCATCCAGATGGTGGAAAAGCGCGTCGCCGTTCCGCCGTGCCACAGGAACATGTTGGCCTGGTGCGCGACGAACAGCTGGTTCGCCGTTGCGTCCGGCACCGCGTTCGGGTCCGATTCCGGTGGCGCGATGAAATCGGAGCAACCGGCGAGCGGCAGTAATAGGGCCCCCCACAGCGCGCCCCTTACGATTTTCGGTCTCATATCACTTAGCTCCTGGATCTCTTTTAGCCTTCATGGGCCCCCGACTCGCAGTCGGCGCCGGGAGCAGCAAGTTTGGGGAAGGAGGTGGCGGAGCCGCCGATGGCGACTCCGCCTATGTTCCTGCCCTTATAATTCCTGCCCTAACGGATAAGGTTGATCTGGAACACGTAGGACCGGATCCGCGGGGCGTTGAAGTACTCCAGCCCGCGGCCGTTATTCTGACCCGAGAGGTTCGACTCGGGATCCATGCCCGTGTAATCGGTCCAGGTCACCAGGTTGCGGCCCGTGAAGGAGAACTCCGCTCGGGTGAACCCGAGGAAGCGCCCGACATTGCTCAGCGCGTAGCGGAGCGAGACGTCGCGGAGCTTCACGTAGCTCGCCTTCTCGATGAAGAACTGCGTCCCGCCGGTGAAGCCGCTTCCGTTGCCACCCCAGAACCACGACTCCTCGACGAGGACCGACTCTCCCGCGCCGGGGCCGAAGCCCTCGAACGTGAACTGCGAGCCCTCGCCGTGGAACGGCAGCGTCTCGGCGTGCGCGCCGAAGAAGGCGAGCGCTCCCTTCGTTCCGTTCCACATGTCGCGCTCAGTTCGCCAGTCGACCAGCGCGGACAGCCTGAGGTTCTCGATGATCGTGAAGGTGTTCCTCACGCCACCGTTCCAAGACGCGTTCGGGTCGCCCAGCGTGCGCTGCTGTCCATCGGAGAACGGGAATCCGTCGCAGCCGATGTAGAGCGCTCCGGGCGTCGCGTTCGGGAACGCCGCGTCGATCGAGGCGTCCGGCGTGGCCGGGTTGCAGTCGACGTCCGCGTTCAGGCCGCGCCCGAACTTGGTCATGTCATCGCCGAACAGCACCCCGTAGGGGCAGGGCTCGTCCTGGCTCGGACCGCAGATGTCCTGCGCGAGCGAGGAGCGGGCGCTGGAGAAGCCGCTGAGACCCAGCTCCTCGGTGCCCGACAGATCCAGCGTGATGCTCTCCAGGGTGCCGCCGTAGGCATCGATCTCCCACGTGAACGTGCGGCCGCGGAACGGAACCACGCCGAGCTGAAACTCCCAGCCCCTGTTCTTGAAGTCGGCAGCGTTCAGGGGCGCCGAGTCGAATCCCGTGCTCTGCGCTACCGGCAGGTTGAAGATGGCGTCCTCGGTCTTCTGGTCGTAATACACGGCGCCCAGCGAGATCCGCGAGTCGAGGAACGCGAGGTCGATCCCCACCTCCCACTCCGTCGTGATCTCGGGATCGATGAACGCGTTACCCGACACGTCCTCGGTCGCGACGCCCTCCTGCCCGAAGTAGGTCGATTCCAGGCCGGTGGGAGAGATCCAGCCGTCGCTGAAGGTCGTGGTCTCGAACGCCGAGACGTTGGAGAACACCGGCGGGCTCTGGCCAGCCTGGCCGTAGGCCACACGCACCTTACCGAAGCTGAACGCACCCGAACCCCCGCCGCCGCCCAGAAGCTGCGAGAACTCCCAGGCCAGGCTGCCGTTCGGGAACAGGAACCACTGCTTGTCGGTCCCGAAGGTCGAGAACCCGTCGTAGCGGACTCCGCCCTGCAGGAACACCTGGTCCCAGAGGTCGAAGTTCACGTCGGCGAAGTAACCGACGGTCCGCTCCTGCGACTGGAACTCCGACGGGAGCCTGGTGACCGTCTTCTCGAGGTCCAGGCCACCGATGATCACGTTCTGACCCTCGGTCTGGAACCTCTGGAAATCGTTCTGGCGGATGTTCTGGCCGACCGTGATCTGGCCAAGGACATCCGTGCTGAGGTCACCGCTCGCCGTGATGAACAGGCTGTTGTCCAGGTTGAACTGGTTCAGCGAGGCCCGGATGAGCCGGCCATCGGGGAAGTCCGAGGAGCTCTTCGGGAAGAGGGTGAACCGGGCGTCGTCCGAGTAGTCGACGCCGAAGATGTTGGAGACGTTCAGCCACGTCCACGGATCCCAGTCCAGACGCAGGTTACCGAACGTGCGGTTCACCTTGGCATCGTTGAGGATCTCGTTCGAGATCCAGAACGGGTTGTCGTAGCCCCGCGTGGTGTTGGGCGTGAACGGACACTGCGACCCCCGGTTTCCGCCCAGCGGACCGGTGTTGCAGCGGTAGGACCGGTGCAGGCCCGTCTCCGGGTCGATCCACGGGATGTTGTTGAAGTCCGGCGGGGTCCGGAAGGCACCCAGCAGGATGCCGCTCACGTTGGAGCCCTGCTGGATGAGGTCCGCCGCCTGGTTCGTGTACGCGATGTTGGCGGAGACGCTGAAGTTGGACAGGAAGTTCTGCGTCGCCTTCGCGCGCACGTTGAACCGGTCCAGCTTGTTGTTCCCTCTGAGAACGCCGTTGATGCGGTTGTACCCGCCGGAGAAGAAATACGTGGTCTGGTTGTTTCCGCCGGAGAGCGTGGCGTTGACGTCGTACCCGGTGCCGGTCTGGAAGAGCTCGCCGCCGTGGTCGTAGATCGGCGTGCCGGCGTCGAGCCTGGCTCCCCAGCTGAACGCCGAGGCGCTGGCCTCGTTCAGGAAGCCCTGACCGTACTCCGTCTGCAGGTCGTTGAACGCCGTCACCTGATCCGAGTTGTAGGCGAAGCGGACGTTGGACTGAACGGAGCTCGTCTGGGCTCCGGACTTCGTGGTGATCAGCACGACGCCGTTGGCGCCCGAGGAGCCGTAGATCGCGGCCCCCGCCGGACCCTTGAGGATCTCGATCGACTCGACGTCGTCCGGGTTCAGGTCGGCCATCCGGTTCTGGACGACCGTGCCGGCCAGGGAGGTCTCGATCTGGGCCGAGTTGTTGTTGTAGGGCGTCCCGTCCACGACGAAGAGCGGCTGCGTGCCGCCCGTCACCGACTTCGAGCCCCGGATCTGGATGTACGTGCCCGCGCCCGGCAAGCCGGATGACTGCGCGACCACCACGTTCGGCGCCTTGCCCGCGATCGCGCCTACGACCTCGGTCTCGCGCGACAGCTCGATGTCGACGGCCGAGATCGAGTTGACGGTCGCGCCGAGGCGGCGTCGCTCACGGGTCAGCCCCTGACCCACGGCCACGATCTCGTCCAGTCCGATCGGGTCGAGCGCCAGAGTGAAGTTGACGGTCAGATCGTCGCCGAGAAGCGTGATCGTCTCCTGGCCGGCTCTGTAGCCGATCAAGCCAGCGACCAGAACGTGCTGCTGGTTGTCGATCCGCGAAGCCGGGATGACGAGAGAGTAGTTCCCGTCGCCGTCGGTGATGGTAGCGAGGTCGGTGCCGTCGATGTAGACGTTCACCGTCGCGAGTGCCGCACCGGTCTCGTCTGCGACGTTACCGGTAATGGCCATGGCCTCCTGCGCCTGAGCGGCGCTCGGGAAAGCCAAGATCGTGCCTGCGAGGACGACCAACGATAGCCGTCTCGCCTGCCTAAACCAGGCAGGTAACATAGGTCCACCTCCTGCTGGGAATCGGGCTGGACGCACTACGACCGCCGGTTAGCGTCGATCGCGCCCCAACCTCAATTGAGTGTGGTGGATTTCGGCCGAGAGATCCCCGCAACACCGCCTCTAGCCTTGGAAAGGCACCCCAGGGACTCCCGGCACGCGAACCCTGGGTAACCGGCAACCTAAAACGTATGAGGGGGTCGGTTTTGTGACAAGTAGGAACCGTCCCGCGCTCGTGGCGCTCCGAAACGGCATCGCGGGACGCCCCGGGGGCGCCGAGAGAGATCGGTCGGGGCACATGCATCGCACTTTCCGGTACTGCTAGTCGAGTGCCGGCTCGTCGAGAGCTGGGCGGTCGAGGACCCCACCTGGAGCTTTAACGTCTAAAGTGCGTAAACTAAAGGAGTTGTGGGCTCGCGTCCCCGGTCGTGAGCGCTGGCTGCTCTTCACCATCGCCGGCGGCCTGACCGCGTTCGCCCTCGGTCTCGCGTGGGGAAGCTGGAACCACCTGTGCGACGACTGCCCCTCCATTGCCCAGATCTACGCGTTCGAGGCGAAGGAGGCGACGCGCGTTTACGCCGCCGATGGCAGCCTCCTGGCCGAGTTGGCGGTTGAGCGCCGCATACCGGTGACCTACGGCACTATGCCGGCGCATGTGCCGAAAGCCTTTATCGCCGTTGAAGATAGGCGTTTCTGGCGACACGAGGGAATCGACCCGTGGCGGACGCTACGGGCGGCGGTGAACTTCGCCATCCACGGATACGGCGGCGCCGGGGGCAGCACCATCACCCAGCAGCTGGCCGGCAACATGTTCGCGGGGTCGGTGGATCGTCGGGAGATCTCGGTCCGACGGAAGCTGCGGGAGATGAAGGTGGCCTTCGCCCTCGAGCGAGCCTACACGAAGGAGGAGATCCTCGAGGCCTACCTCAACCAGATCAACTTCGACGGCGTCTACGGCGTGCAGAGCGCCGCACAGCATTATTTCGGTAAGGACGCCACGCAGCTCACCCTGCCGGAAGCCGCGTTGCTCGCGGCGCTTCCCCGCGCCCCGGCCCGCTACTCGCCGATCCGCCACCCGGAGCGGGCTCTGGCCCGGCGCAACCTCATCCTCGAGCTCATGGCGGGGCAGGAGATGATCACCCGGCGCGAAGCGGAGCTCGCCAAGGCCTTCCCGATCCTCCTGCGTGAGGGCGCGCGTCGGTCCGAGACGTCGGATTATTTCGTCGAGTGGGTGCGCCGGATCCTGTTCGAGCGCTACGGCATGGAGATGTACGAGGCCGGTTTTCGGGTGTACACCGCGCTCGATCCGGAGCTGCAGATGGCGGCCGACTCCGCCCTGCACGCGCAGCTCGACTGGGTGGAGAGGCAGCCCGGCTTCTCGGCCCCCACCTACCGGGAGACACGCGATTGGCCGGAGGACAGCCTCCAGGGCCCGGAGATGCCCTACGTCCAGGGCAGCTTCATCGCCCTGGACGCACGGACGGGCGGCGTTCTGGCGATGGTCGGCGGACGCGACTTCCGAGATTCGGAGTTCGACCGCGTGAACCAGGCATTGAGGCAGCCGGGCTCGGTGTTCAAGCCGTTCGTCTATACGGCCGCGATCGAGAACGGGATGCCGGCATCCGAGGTCATCTACGACACGCCCGTGCAGGTCGAGCTGGTGACCGGCGAGATCTACTCGCCCAAGAACTTCACGGACAGCTTCCTTGGACCGATCACGCTCCGTGAGGCCCTCTTCCGCTCCATCAACGTCGTGGCGGTCAAGTTGGGGCTCAGGATCGGACTCGAGACCGTCGCACAGACGTCGCGGCGCCTCGGCATCCGAACCGACGTGCCGCGCGTGGCCTCGGTCTCGATCGGCGCGGCATCCGTGATCCCGCTTCAGGTCGCGGAGGCGTACACCACCTTTGCCAACCTGGGGACCCGCGTCTCCGCCAGGCCGATCCTCCGGATCGAGGACTCCGACGGCCAGCCAATCTGGGAGAGCCGACCGGAGCGGGAGCTCGTGCTGGACGAGCAGACCGCGTTCGTGATGACGGACATGCTGCAGGACGTCGTCGATGCACCCCGCGGGACCGGTACGGCCGTGCGCCGCCTGGGGCTTCCGCCCGAGGTCCCGGCCGCCGGCAAGACCGGAACGACCAACGAGGCCACGAACACCTGGTTCGTCGGCTTCACTCCGGACCTGGTGGCGATCACCTGGATCGGCTTCGATCGCCCGGTGAGAATTCACCGCGGCGCCACGGGTGGCGGCAACGCAGCTCCCGTGAGTGCAGAGGCGCTCATCGCCTACTACCGGGATCGCGAGGCTCCGGAGCCTTGGCAACGCCCCGAAGGTCTCGTGGAGCGGCGAGTGGATCCGGCCACCGGCCTGTTGGCCACCGAGTGGTGCCCTATCGACCAGGCCTACACGGAGATCTTCATCTCGGGGACCGAGCCGGTGGAGAGCTGTGACCTCCACCTTCCGTGGGGAATCCGCCAGCGGGCCCGAGGCGACTCCCTGCCAGAGATCACCGAGGATTTCGACTGGTAGTCAGAGGGGTGTCGTGCCCTCCGCCGTGACCCTGTAGCGGATCGTCGCCCTCGCGGGAGGCTCCGCGTCCTCGATCGAGATCGCCCCACTCAGCCTCTCGCGCGCCCGTTCGACCTGATCTTCGCTCGCCGCGTGCACCGTGATCAGAGGCTCGCCGGCCTCGACCTTCTCCCCCACCACCCTGTGGATCTCGAATCCGACCGTAGGGTCCACGTCGTCCTCGACGCGGGTCCGGCCGGCGCCGAGCTCGACGGCGGCCAACCCGATCTGTCGGGCATCGAGCCCGGCTAGCCAGCCCGATGTTGGCGCCTCCAGGTCGGCCAGTACCGGCGCGGCGGGCAACCTCTGGGGTTCGTCGAGAACGCGCAGGTCTCCGCCCTGCCGCTCGACCAGGCGTGCGAAGCGGTCGGCGGCTCGTCCGTCGTCGAGCAGCGGCTCCAGCGCCTCGCGGGCCGAGAGCACGTCCTCCTCCGCACCCGCGGCGACGACCGCTTCCGCCGACAGGGCAAGCGTTACCTCCCGCAGGTCCGCCGGCCCGCCTCCGTGCAGCGTCTCGATCGATTCGGCCACCTCCAGGGCGTTCCCGATCTTGCGACCGAGGGGCGACTCCATGTCCGTCAGCAACGCCCGCGTCTCCAATCCCTGATCGGTCGCCAGTTCGACGAGCGTCCCGGCGAGCGCGAGCGCCCGCTCCTCGTCGACCATGAACGCTCCGCTCCCGCACTTCACGTCCAGAACGAGCGCCTGGATGCCCTCGGCCGCCTTCTTGGAGATGATGCTCGAGGCGATGAGCGGGATCGAAGGCACCGTTCCGGTCACGTCCCGAAGCGCGTAGAGGCGACCGTCCAGCGGCGCGATCTCCTCCGTCTGGCTGATCATCGCGCAGCCGACCTCGTTGAGCACGGTCTTGAACTCTTCGAGGTCGATTCGCGTCCGGAACCCCGGGATCGATTCCAGTTTGTCGACCGTTCCTCCCGTGTGTCCGAGCCCCCGCCCGGACATCATCGGTACCCTGAGACCGTAGGCGGCGAGCAGCGGCGCCAGGATGAGGGAGACCTTGTCTCCGACCCCGCCGGTGGAGTGCTTGTCGACCGCCGGAGGGCCGCCGTCGCGGAAGTCGAGCCGACGGCCGGATGCGATCATCGAGCGCGTCATCTCGGCAAGCTCGGCCGGAGAGAGTCCGCGCAGAAAGACCGCCATCAGGAACGCGGACATCTGATAGTCCGCGACCTCTCCATCCATGTAGCCTGACAGAAACGCCCGCAGGGCTTCTACCGGAAGCTCCTGACCGTCCCGCTTTCTCTCGATCAGCTCCGTGATCAGCATCGGCGCTCCCGGGTGGATCGGGTGGATGAGGTCACGACTCTTCTACATGACCGAGCTCGCGACCGCAGCTCTTGCAGAATTCGGCGTCGGGGTCGTGGCGGCGCTGGCCACACCCCGCGCACGTGCGCAGGGCCGCCTTCGACCGCGAGGCCGCCGACCGCGAGGCCGCCGCCATCTCCACCGTCACGATACCCGTCGGAACCGCGATCATGCCGTATCCGAGAATCATGATCAGGGACGCGAGCATCTGCCCGAAGGGCGTCTGCGGCGCGATATCTCCGTATCCGACGGTGGTGAGGGTCACGATGGCCCAGTAGACGCTCCGCGGTATGCTCGTGAAGCCGGCCTCGGCGCCCTCCACGACGTAAAGCACGGACCCGACCACGACGACCACCGTCACGACCGTGATGAGAAAGACGGCGATCTTGTGCCGACTGGCCTTCAGGGCGTCCATGATCACGCGCTCGCCACCCACGAACTGGGCCAGCTTCAGCACGCGGAACACGCGCAGGATCCGGAGGATGCGGATCGATATCAGATACCGGCCGCCGGGGAAGAAGAGCGCCAGGTAAGAAGGCAACACCGCCAGGAGATCGATCACGCCGTAGAAGCTGGTGGCGTATCTCCGGGCGCTGGGAGCCGAGTAGAGTCGGAGCAGGTACTCGATCGTGAAGATGATCGTAAAGAGCCACTCGGCCAGGCGGAGGGCCGGCCCGTGGCGGAGGGCGTACCTCTCCACGCTGTCCAGCATGACGACGACGACGCTGGTGAGGATCGCGAGTATCAGGACGACGTCGAACGCCTTGCCGGCGGGCGTATCGTGGCCGAAGATCACCCGCCTCAGCCAGAGGCGCCATTCGCCGCCGTCCCGGGGGCCGGGTCCGGAATCGTCACTCATCGTCCGGCCTCCTCCGTCCTCCTCTCCTTCCGGTCCATTGCCTGGATGCGGATCGGCCCTCCCGGGCACTCGGGCCGGAGAGGGCCGTCGGGTGGGCACGGCCGATTCAACGGCTACGCCACCTCTTCGTGCTCGCCCTGATCTCGCTGGCTGATGGCCGGCTATCCGATCGCGCTGACTGTTGGCCGGCTACTCGGTCGCGCCGCCTACGTGCGAACCCGCAGCCGCTTGGCGCCTCGCTCCACCGAGTCGACCAGACGCTCACTGGAGCGCTCGGCGGCCCGACGCGCGTCGTCGGCCAGCCGCTTCGCGTCATCGGCGACGGTCTGCAGCGTGTCACCGGCCGCGTCGGTCAGGTCCTCGGCCGAACGGCGGATCCGGCGACGCGTCCGCTTTCCGCTCTCCGGTGCCAGCAACAGGGCAGCACCCGCGCCAATCAGCGCTCCCACGAACACCCCCAGTACGAATTCGTCTCCATCGTCGAAAACCATAGTCACCTCCTATTGCCCACTCCCGAGCGGTTCGTTGCCGGGTTGTCGCCTTCTGCGCGCGACCTTGTTGCCGTCCGAAGCGACATCTAGCTTGGCTCGGAGGGCTCCGTCGACTGCCTCAACTTACCATCGTGAGCATTATGCCCGATAGCGTGGTTACCCTGCCTTCCGGTGTTCTCGTCGACCTCGCCGATCGGTGCGCGGCCGCCGGCGAGGCTGGCATCGCTGCGCTCCGTGAGACCGGCCGTGGCCTCGGCCTGAGCATCTATGATGTACTCGTCCCGGACGCGGGCGTGGATGCGCTCGACTCGGCGGAATTCTGGGCGGCCGTGGGTCAGAAGTTCATCGAGCTCGGCCTCGGCCCGGTTCGCTACGAGCAGGTCGACGAGGGTCTGGCAGCCATATCTCTGGTCGCCTTCCCGGAGGCCGGCGGTGAGGAGATCGGCGAGCGAAGCACCGCGGGCTGTCACCTCGGAACGGGGCTTCTGGGGGGCCTCCTCAGCCGTGCTGCCGATCAGTCGATCGCCGTCCTCGAGATCGAGTGCCGGGCCGACGGCTCGCATGGATGCTGGTTCCTGCTCGGAGCTCAGGAGCGTTTGGAGGCGATCCACGAAAGGCTGATTGCCGGCGAGCCGATCGAGAACGCGATCAAGGGCCACTGAGTACACCCGCCGGCCGCCTCCTCGCGGTCGACTACGGCCGTCGCAGGATCGGCGTCGCGGTCTCCGATCCAACCCGAACGATCGCCTCTCCCCATTCGGCGATCGAGAACCGTGGCGAACCGCTCCAACCTCCCGAACAGCTGTTGGAGCTCGTCCGCGAAGCTGGGCCGGTCGCGATCGTCGTCGGTATTCCCATCCAGATGGATGGATCCGAGGGCGAGATGGCCGTCGAAGCGCGCGAGTTCGGGAGTCGGCTCGGTGAGGCGTCCGGCGTTCCGGTCATCGGGTGGGACGAACGACTGACCAGTGTGCGCGCTCGCAGAAGCCTCGCCGAGACCGGTCGACGGGGAAAGCGGAAACGGAAGGGCGAGGAAGACATGATGGCCGCGGCGCACCTACTCCGGGGCTACATGGACGCCAACCCGAACGCCGGAGGCATGGGCGAGCACGGCAGCGCGGCCGGAGGCGACCTGTGAGCGCCGCACCTCCTCGTGCCTTCCGCGCTCCCCGGCTGCGAGGGGCCGTGATGGCGGCAGGCCTCGCTCTCACGAGCCTGCTCTCCGCGTGTGGAGACGGGCCGGAGGCGGGGCCGGAGGAGGGTCTCGCGGATCCCACGGACCCTGTCGAGGTCCGAATCGCGGACGGAGCGACGGCCCGAGGGATCGCGGACGCGCTCGGCGAGGCGGGGCTGGTGCGCTTCCCGAGAGCCTTCACCCTTTACGCCCGGCTACGGGGTTCGGCGGGATCGCTCAAGGCCGGCCTTTACCGATTCCCCGCCGGCGCGAGCTGGGCCGACATGCTCGGCATGCTGGAGCGGGGCGAGGTCGTGACCTTCCCGGTCACCATCCCGGAGGGGTTCAACCTGCGCGAGATCGCACCACGCGTGGCAGAGATGGCCCGAGTGCCCGCCGACTCCGTGCTGAGGCTCACCCGCGACAGCGCCTTCGTGGCCCGGCTCGGCGTTCCGGGACCGACGCTGGAGGGATACCTCTTCCCCGACACCTACCACTTCGCCGAGGAGACGCCGCCCGACCGCATCCTGGAGGCGATGGCGGCCCGCTACCGGGCGTTCTGGGGCCCCGCCGAGCTGGCCCGCCGCGACTCGTTGGGCCTCACCGAGCGCGAGCTCGTCACCCTGGCGAGCATTGTGGAGAAAGAGGCACGCGTCGGGGAGGAACGCCCCGTCATCGCCGGAGTCTACCTGAACCGGCTCGAGATCGGGATGCTGCTCCAGGCCGACCCGACCGTGCAGTTCGCTCTGGACTCGGTGCGGGCCCGTCTGCTCTACCGCGACATCGAGCAGGTCGCCGACAACCCTTACAACACCTACACGCACGCCGGCCTGCCCCCCGGTCCGATCGCGTCTCCCGGGGAAGCGGCCCTGCGAGCCACGCTCGAGCCGGCCGACGTCTCCTTCCTCTTTTTCGTGGCCCGACCGGATGGCTCCCACGAGTTCACGCGCACCGAGCGGGAGCACATCAACGCGAAGAACCGCATCCGCCGGGAGCGTGACGCGGCGGAGCGAGGCGCGGGCGACTAGGGGATGCCGGGAAGCCGGAAGTCCGTGACGACCCCGGGCCGTGCCGCAAAGCCTGGCGAGGAGGCGGAGGGCGGGCTGCAGGAACGCCTGCAGCTGATGGTGCTGACCGAGCCGCAGCGCGGCCGGTCGCTCCGTGACGTCGTCGAGGAATGTCTTGCCGCCGGAGCCACGGCCATCCAGCTGCGCGACAAGGCGGCCTCGAGCCGCGAGCTCTACGAGCAGGGTGTCGAGCTGATTCCGGCGATCCGCCGGCACGGCGCGTTGTTCGTCGTGAACGACCGCGTCGACGTCGCCGTGGCCCTCGAGGCCGACGCCGTACACCTGGGTCCGGTGGACATCCCGGTCGCCGCTGCCCGCAGGATCGCTCCCGCCCACCTTCTCATCGGCTATTCCACCGACGACCCGGAGGGTGGCCGGCGGGCTGCCGCCGGCGGCGCGAGCTATCTGGGTATCGGCGCCGTGTTCGGCACCCGGAGCAAGGAGGGCCTGGCGGACGAGGCGATCGGAACCGGCCGGGTCCGGGAGGTGATGAAGGCGAGCGGCCTACCGGCCGTCGGCATCGGCGGCGTGACGCCCGAGAACGCCGCCGAGGTCGCAGCCACCGGAGCGGGGGTGGCGGTGCTCGGCGCGGTGATGCGAGCCGCCGAGCCGGGCGACGTCGTCCGCCGGATACTCCGCCAGATCCTCGAGTCTACGGCAGGTGTGGCGCCGGCCTGATCGCTACAGCCCCGACGTGATCAGTACGCCTCATACTTGAAGTCCTGGCCGCCGACCGAGGCCTCTGCCATCATGCCGCTCTTGGTCCGAGTGGAGACGACGTCCCCATCCTTGTAGTCGGCGCCATCGGCGGCGCCGGCCGTGATCGCCACCGCCGAAACCTGGGCCGCGAGCTCTAGCCCTCCGGACGTGAAGCGCTCCAGGTCCACGGGCTCCGCAAGGAAGATGATCTCGCTGTACTCCTGTCCGCCGATCTGTATGCCCACCGTAACCTGGGTCATCGACGCCTTGCCGATGGCCCCCTTGCCCTTGGCGATTAGCTCGCCGTTACCGTGCGCCCCGCCGATCCCGAGGCCGGCCTTCCCAATGCCAGGAAAGACCACGTAGCCAGCGGCGTTGTCGAAGAACTTCGAGAGCCCGGGATCGGCCTCCAAGTAGGCGTCGATCGTCGCCTGGACATCTCGCCGCGGCTGGCGGACCGGCGGCGCCTCCTGCTCCTGCGGCTCTTCCTGGTCGGCTGCCGCATCATCCGCCGTCGGATCCTCGATCCCGAGCTCGGTGGCCCCCTGTTCAGCCGAGGGGTCCTGCGTGAGCGCCACCTCAGCCGACGTCCCTTCGGCCTCGCCCGCCTCCGGGGCGCACGCCGCCACTCCGGTCGTCAGTGCGAGGGCTCCTATCATCATCAGTGCTGCGATCATGGCCCGTCGACTCCTGTTTTGTGTCAGCCTGTCTTCAGCGTCAGCCTATATCGGCTGTATCGGCACTCTGCCTAGCCAACGTTACTCGCCCGAACCTGAAATGCCAAAGGCCCGCCCGGACATCGTCCAGACGGGCCTTCAGAGCTCAAGCCGGCAGCGACCTACTCTCCCGGGGCTTTACGCCCGAGTACCATCGGCGCTGAGGGGCTTAACTGCTGGGTTCGGGATGGGACCAGGTGTTTCCCCCTCGCTATAGCCACCGGCAAATCGTGCGTCCGCCGACCGTGGTCGACGGACATCTATCAACAGGGTGAGCGAATGGACGTCGCGCGCCGGGGCGCGAGACGTGGAGTCACAACCCTTCCATGAAGGAAAGAAGGGGATCAAGCCTCACGGCCTATTAGTACGGCTCGGCTGAAGCGCTCGCACGCCTTACACCTGCCGCCTATCAACGCAGTAGTCTCCTGCGGGCCTTTAGGCACCTTTCGGTGCGGGAGATCTCATCTCGGGGTGGGCTTCCCACTTAGATGCTTTCAGCGGTTATCCACTCCTGACGTAGCTACCCTGCGATGCCCCTGGCGGAACAACAGGTACACTAGCGGTCAGTCCACTCCGGTCCTCTCGTACTAGGAGCGGCTCCCCTCAAATCTCCTACGCCCACGGCGGATACAGACCGAACTGTCTCACGACGTTCTAAACCCAGCTCATGTACCGCTTTAACGGGCGAACAGCCCGACCCTTGGGACCTTCTCCAGCCCCAGGATGCGATAAGCCGACATCGAGGTGCCAAACCGCCCCGTCGATGTGAACTCTCGGGGGCGATAAGCCTGTTATCCCCGGCGTACCTTTTATCCGTTGAGCGACGGCCCTTCCATACGGAACCGCCGGATCACTAAGGCCTGCTTTCGCACCTGCTCGACGTGTCCGTCTCGCAGTCAAGCTCCCTTCTGCCTTTACACTCTTCGCGCGATTGCCGACCGCGCTGAGGGAACCTTTGCGCGCCTCCGTTACCTTTTGGGAGGCGACCGCCCCAGTCAAACTACCCGCCTGACACTGTTCCCGGACCCGCTTCAGGGCCCTGGGTTAGAATCCCGACATCGCAAGGGTGGTATTTCACCATTGGCTCCCCGCCATCTAGCGACAACGGTTCGCAGCCTCCCACCTATCCTACACAAGCGGTGCCAAAACCCAATATCAGGTTGTAGTAAAGGTGCACGGGGTCTTTTTGTCCTGCCGCGGGTACTCGGTATCCTCACCGAGACTCCAATTTCGCCGAGCTCTTGGTCGAGACAGTGCCCAAGTCGTTACGCCATTCGTGCAGGTCGGAACTTACCCGACAAGGAATTTCGCTACCTTAGGACCGTTATAGTTACGGCCGCCGTTTA
>CAMYMV010000007.1:0-11700 GCA_947259585.1 uncultured Gemmatimonadales bacterium
TGCCGATCCAGGAACCGGGGGTCGAGAATCCATGCGATGTCATAGAGCGCTGCTGCCGTTAATCACTGCCGCCGTCTTCATCTTCCATCCGGGACTCCTTGAACCCGTTCAAGGGCACGCCCCCGCCGAGACCTCGGCGGCCATCGCAGCACACGAGACCACCACGCCCGCAGCCGCCGCCGACACCTTCCCCGTGGGGACGGTCGTGGACAGCGTCGTCTCCATCTCCGACCCGACCCAGAGCTACGCGCTCTACCTGCCCTCGGCGTACGACCCCGGGCGCACGTGGCCGGTCATGTACCTGATGGACCCGCGGGGCCGGGCGCACATCCCGATGGAGCTTTTTCGCGACGCGGCCGAACGCTACGGCTGGATCCTCATCAGCTCCTACGACACGAGGAGCGACGGGCCCGTGGAGCCGAACGAGGTGGCGCTCGACGCCATGCTGGGCGACACGCAGCAGCTGTTCGCGGCGAACCTGAACCGTCTCTATCTGTGCGGATTCTCGGGCACGGCCCGCATGTCGTGGCCGTTCGCGGTCAACCTGGTCGGACACGTGGCCGGCATGATCGGCGTCGGCGGCGGACTCCCCGGCGGCGGCGTCGCCCTCGCCTATCCCGGCATGCTCGAGACCCAGCCCTTCTCCTTCTTCGGCGCGAGCGGCAACACCGACTTCAACTACGAGGAGATGCTGAAGCTCCACGCGATGCTCGACAACTTCGACATCCCGCATCGTCTCGTGCTGTTCGAGGGTCCTCACACCTGGTTGCCTAAGGATCTGGCGGCGCGGGGCGTGGACTGGCTGGAGATCCAGGCGATGAAGGACGGGTTGCGTCCGGTGGACTTGGGACTCGTCGACACGTTCTTCACCAGCTGGCTGGACGAGGCCCACGAGCTCGACGCACAGGGCCGGCCCCTGGCGGCGGCCGAGGCCTATCGGGCACTGGTAGACGACTTCGTGAACCTGGTGCCGATCGACCGGCTCACCGAGGCCTCCGACCGGGCCAACGAGCTCGAGCGGTCGAAGGAGGTGAAGGAGCTGATCGAGCAGAGGAGAGAGCACGCCGAGGCCGAGCAGAAGTTCGGCATGAAGCTGGTCGACCACCTGCAGGATCTCCGCTCGTCCGAGGATCCGGGCAAGGTGGCCGAGAAGATGATCAAGGATCTGAAGCTGGAAGAGGTTCGGCGGCGGGCTAAGACCGCTCCAGATACCGCCGACGCGCTGGCGGCTCAGCGGCTCATCGAGACGACCTTCACGAACACGATCTTCTATGTGCCGAGGGATTTCATCGACACCGATCCGGAGCGGGCGTTGGTCTCGCTCAGCGTGGCCCGCGCGGCGAAGCCGGAGAGCCCTCGCGTCTGCTACGAGGAGGCTCGCGTGCACGCCGCCGCCGGGCACACTCAGGAGGCGCTCGACGCCCTCGAGTGCCTCGTCGACATGGGAGTGATCCGGAACCCCGACTTCCTCGAGAGTGAGGATTACCTCAAGAAGCTCAGCGGGGAACCTCGCTTCGCCGAGCTGGTGGAGCGCGCCCGCTCGATGGCCGAAGAAGGCACCGCCGAAACGGAGGGCGGTTAGGAAACCTGCCGCCGATGCCTCTCGTAGTATGACATGAGAGCGAGCGACGGGATTGGCGCACTTGTACTACTGAAAGATTACAATATATTTCAATAGTAGCGGGGGCCGACCCACCGGTGGCGCATGGTGTGGACGGGTTGGGATAATGGTTGGGCGGCCCTCTCGCTCTTCCGGTTTGGCAACGTTGCAACGAAGGCAGGAGCCCGGCTGTCCTATGGCTGTCTCGCGGTGCACGACCCGCTTCCGGGGCCGCACGCCGTGGGAGCGGGATTCCTGCATCCAGCTCCCAGCGATCCGAAAGACCCTAACCCGAGCACGTCGAATACGCCGAGCAAGCAAACCCACCGAGAGGTAACCCAGGAGCCGACATGAACACTCGACCGTTCTTCACCCGACTCGCGATGGGCGTCGCGTTCCTCGCGATGGCGACCCCGGGGGCGCTGAAAGCCCAGGTCAACGCGCGGATGCTCCGCTATCCGGACGTGAGCCAGAGCCATATCGCCTTCGTCTATGCGGGCGACATCTGGACCGTCCCCAAGACCGGTGGCACGGCGCAGCGACTCAGCTCCCCCCGGGGAGAGGAGTCCTTTCCGCGCTTCTCTCCCGACGGGAGCCGGATCGCCTTTTCCGGCAACTACGATGGGAACCAGGACGTCTACGTGATGCCCGCGCTGGGCGGTGAGCCGGTGCGCGTCACGCACCACCCGTTCAGCGACCGGCTGCTAGACTGGTATCCCGACGGTGAGTCCCTTCTCTACGCGAGCTCGATGGAGAGCGGCCGGCAACGCTATCGCCAGTTCTACAAGACCAGCGTCGAGGGCGGGATGCCCCAGAAGCTCCCGGTTCCCTACGGCGAGTTCGGGACGATCGAGCCCAACGGAATGACGTTGGCCTACATGCCGCAGTCGCGGGACTTCCGAACCTGGAAGCGCTACCGGGGCGGCATGAACCCGGACATTTGGCTCTTCGACCTCCAGAGCTTAGAGGCCGAGAAGATCACGCAGGGCGACGCCAACGACGCCCAGCCGATGTGGGCGGGCGAGACGCTCTACTTTCTGAGCGACGCCGGCCCGGCGATGCGCAACAACATCTGGGCCCATGACCGGAGCAGCGGCCAGAAGCGGCAGGTGACGGAATTCACCGACTTCGACGTCCACTTCCCCGCGATCGGCCCCGAGGAGATCGTCTTCGAGGCGGGCGGCAAGCTCTTCCTGATGAGCCTGGAGAACGAGGCTATTCGGGAGGTCGAGGTCAGCGTCGTCACCGACCTCGCCAGCCTGAAGCCGCGGGTCGAGAAGGTGGCCGGCGACGTCCAGGCGGGCTGGATCTCGCCCTCCGGCAAGCGCGCCGTGATCGAGGCGCGGGGCGAGCTGTTCAGCGTGCCGGCCGAGCACGGTCCGGTCCTCAACCTCACGCGCAGCCCCGGGGTGGCCGAGAGGTCGCCCTCCTGGTCGCCGGACGGCAAGTGGATCGCCTACTGGAGCGACCGGAGTGGGGAGTACGAGCTCACGGTCCGGCCCGCCGACGGCCTGGGCGAGGAGCGGGCGCTCACGAACATGGGCGCCGGCTACCGCTATACGCCCTACTGGTCGCCCGACAGCCGGAAGCTGGCGTTCGTGGACGAGACGGAGACGTACTGGATCCACGACATGGGCGCGGCCACGACGACCCGGATCGACAAGGGCGACACTCGCAGCCACGGTGCTCTCGACCATCACGACTTCGGCTGGTCGCCGGACAGCCGCTGGCTCGCCTTCAGCCGGGCGGTCGAGAACAACAACCTGGCGATATTCCTCTACGACACCCGCGGCGGGCAACTGCACCAGGCCACCTCCGGCTATTACACGGATTGGCACCCGAGCTTCGATCCCGACGGGCAGTACCTCTACTTCTCCACCACGCGCAACTTCGAGCCGGTCTACGGCAACTTCGACAACACCTGGAGCTACCCCAACTCCCAGCAGCTCGTCGCCGCCGCACTCCGCTCCGACGTGCCCTCTCCCCTCCCGCCGCGTAACGACGAGGAAGACGGCGATGAGGATGAGGAGGAGAACGGCAACGGGAACGGAAACGGAAACGGCGAGCCCGGGAACGGAAACGGTGACAGCGCCGACGAACCAGAGCCGGTCGAGATCGAGATCGACGGCCTCGAGGAACGGATCGTGATCCTGCCCGTCGAGGCGGGCAACTACGATATCCCGGAGGGAGCGAAGGGGAAGGTCGTCTACTTCCGCGGGGCCCGCACCGGTTCCGTCGAAGACGCTCCCGACCCGATCCTCTACTACGACTTCGAGGAGCGGGAGGAGAAGACGATTGTCGGCGACGCGGACGGCTTCGTGCTCTCGGCCGACGGGAAGAAGCTGCTCGTGTGGAAGGATGAGTCGGCCGCGATCGTGAAGCTGGCGGCTGATCAGAAGATGGATAAGCCGCTGCGTCTTGCCGAGATGGAGATGTTGGTCGATCCGAGAGCCGAGTGGAAGCTCCTGTTCAACGACGCGTGGCGCTTCCAGCGCGATTTCTTCTACGACCCCGGCATGCACGGCGTGGATTGGGACGCGATGCGCGCACAGTACGGCGCGCTGATCGACGATGCGGTGACGCGTTGGGACGTGAACTACGTGATCGGCGAGCTGATCGGGGAGCTGAACGCCTCGCACTCTTACCGCGGAGGCGGCGACATGGAGGCGGGCGACCGGCGCGGCGTCGGGCTGCTGGGGGCGAACTGGTCGCTGGTGGACAATGCCGGCAACGTGGTCCAGGGCCGAGGCCTCACGGCAGGGCAGGGCGCCTACCGGATCGACGAGATCGTCCGCGGAGCGTCCTGGGACGCCGAGGTCCGGTCACCCCTCGACCTGCCCGGAGTCGACGTGAGCGAGGGCGACTACGTGCTGGCGGTGAACGGGAACCCGGTCGACACCTCTAAGGACCCCTGGGCGTCCTTCCAGGGCGTTGCAGGGGAGACGGTGATCCTGACCGTGAACGACCGGCCCACGATGACCGGCGCACGGCAGGTCGTCGTCGAGACGATGGATTCCGAGACCCGGCTTCGCCACCTCGCCTGGATCGAGGCTCAGCGCGAGCGCGTCGAGAACGAGACGGACGGGCGGGTCGGATACATCTACGTGCGCGACACGGGCAGGGGCGGACAGAGCGAGCTGTTCCGCCAGTACCGGGCGCAGTGGAACAAGCCGGCCCTCATCATCGACGAGCGGTTCAACTCCGGCGGGCAGATCCCGGACCGATTCGTCGAGCTGCTCAACCGCACGACGCTCAGCTACTGGGCGGTGCGCGATCGGCAGCAGTTCCAGAGCCCCCCGACGGCCCACAACGGGCCCAAGGTCATGCTGATCAACGGCTGGAGCGGTTCGGGCGGCGACCTCTTCCCGCAGTACTTCAAGCAGGTCGGGCTCGGGCCGCTGGTGGGGATGCGGACCTGGGGCGGCCTGATCGGGATCAGCGGCGCGCCGCCGATGGTGGATGGCGGAGTCGTCACGGTCCCCACGTTCCGCATGTATCACCCCGACGGCACCTGGTTCAACGAAGGGTACGGCGTGGAGCCGGACATCCAGGTTCCCGAGAGCCCCTCCGAGCTGGCTCGTGGAGTCGACACCCAGCTCGAGGCGGCGATCGACGAGTCGCTTCGTCTCCTCGAGGTGAGCCCGCCGCCGGTGGTGGCTCAGCCGCCGTACGAGGATCGGACGGCGGGCGCGGCGTACTCCGCGCCCGAAACGGCGGGAGGGGACGGGAATTAGGAGGCGCTTCCAAGCGGCAAGCCGAGTCTCGGGTGGAAGAACGCCCACCCACGACGAGCAAGCGCCCCGGTTGTTCGAGCGGCCGGGGCGTTTTGCTCGGCAGGGCGCGTCTACCGGACTAGATCTGCCCGCGGCTCAGCGGAATCCTGGAGGGCTCCGGCCACGTATTATCTAGTATGTAGCGTTTATCCGGTCTTCCGGCTCTCGGAGCGATAGATTCCTGCCATGAGCTACGCCACACGGTTGTTCACGGAGATTCGCCGCCGGCGCATCCTTCAGATCATCGTCGTCTACGCAGGTGCAGCGTGGGTGCTGACCGAGGCGTCGCAGTTCGTGGTCGAGAACTACGGCTATACTCGGAGGCTCCTGGACGTCGTGGTCTACCTCCTCGTGGTCGGCTTCCCGGCTGCCGTCGTCATCGCCTGGTATCATGGCGAGTCAGGACCGCAGCGGCCGACACGAACGGAGGTCGCGCTCCTCTCGATCCTCGCCGTGATCGGGGTGACCGGCGCCTACCAGATCGGGACGGCACCCCCGGGTAGCGAGTTTACGTCCGACCAGGTCGCGGTCGACCTCGGCGATGCCTCGGTCGCGGTGATCCCGTTCGACAACCAGATCGCCGATCCCGAGATGGCCTGGCTCGGGCAGGGGCTCGCCGAGCTCCTGACCACCGGCCTGGCCCAGCTAGACGCGCTCCGGGTGGTGAGTGGCCAGCGTCTCTACGATCTGCTGCGCCAGGAGGGCAGGGAGGGGGCGGAGGCGATCCCCAACGACCTGGCGATGCGCCTCTCCCGAAAGGCGGGCGCCCGGTACATGGTGCGGGGGACCGTGCTGGGCAGCCGAGACGACATCACGCTGAACGCCAGCCTCATCAACCTCCAGAACGGCGAGGTGGCGGCGGCGGCGCGGGCCCGAGGGTCGGATGCGTTTGCCGTGGTGGATCAAGTGTCGGCCGAGCTGTCGGGCCAGATCCTCGCCAGCGCCCGGGAGAGCCGTGGGCGCGCCGAAGGGCTGCTGGCGGCGGAGCTCGCGCCGGTAGCGGAGATCACCACCCAGGACATCGAGGCCTACCACGCCTACCAGGAAGGGCTGGAAGCGGAACGCCGGTTCCGGACGGCCGAGGCCAAGGCCCACTACGAGCGTGCCATTCAGCTCGACCCCGGCTTCGCCCTCGCCCACCTGAGGCTGGGCGGCCGGGAGCTGGAGGAGGGCAACAACTCGCGAGGAATCCGGGAGCTACAGCTCGCCAGACAGAACCTTGGCGCGGCCTCAGAGCGCGACCGCCTGCTCATCGACGGGATCATAGCGGCGCGGGTGCAAAACGACGAGGACACGGCGCGAGAGAAGTTCCAGGCGCTGCTGGATAAGTACCCCGACGACAGGGAGGGCCGCCTCTGGCGCTGGCAGATCGCCGAGGGGGATGAAAGGCAGCGGATCATCGAGGAAGCGATCCGTCTCGATCCCTATTTCGCGGCAGCTCACAACCAGCTGGCCTACCTCCTGGCCGAGAAGAAGGAGTTCGCAGCGGCCGACTCCGTGATCGCCCGCTACGCGGCACTGGAGCCGGATGAGCCCAACCCGCGGGACTCCAGAGGTGAGATCCTGGAGCGGGCGGGCGAGTACGAGAGAGCCCGGGAGCAGTACCGTGAAGCGCTCGAGATCGAGCCGACCTTCATCTACGCCCTTGACCATCTGACCAGGTCCTACTTCCGGGAGGGAAGGGCGGCCGACGCGCGCGCCGAGCTCGAACACTATCTGCCCGGCGTCAGCCCGGAGGTTGCGGCGCGGCTGCGCGTGCTGATCGGGGACACATACACCTATAAGGGCGGCTTCGATGACGCCCTTCGCAGCTATCAGGAGGCCGAGGGGACAGGGGTGTCGAGTGGGAGTCCGGAGCTTCGCATCGAGGGCCTGACGAGCGTGGCCTGGCTGACGCTGTTCACGGGCCGCTACGCGGAGTGTGAGCAGACCGCCAGCGTCCTGTACGGGATCGATCCGTTCAACAGCACGGCGCTGCGGGTGGCGATGATGGTGGCCGGAGAGCAGGGGGCGATCGAGGAGCTCGAGCGGCTCGTGGAGGACGTGCTTCGCGCGCTGGGGGAAGCGGAGGCCTTCCGCGAGTTGGGCATGGGCCGGTACGAGCCGGAGTTGCTGCCGGCGGTCGTCCGCTACTACAGCGGGGAGCCGGCCGCCCTGGTTGGAACCCTGGACAGACTCAAGGAGGAAGTCGGAGTCTCGCCCGACATGTTCGTGATGTGGGAGGAGGTGTGGGCCCACCTCGAGCTCGAGAACGGGGAGCGCGCTCTCGGCATGGTGAAGAACCAGAAGAGCCGGATCGAGTGGGAGGGCCGCCACCGGCCGCTCACCCACCTCCGCCTGCTGTACGAGGAGGGCCGGGCGCACGAGCTGCTGGGCGAAGCGTCCGAAGCGGCCGCGGCCTACGAGAGGCTGGTGGCTCAGCTCGGCGGCTCCCTGGCGGAGGTGCCCCGGCTTGCCGACACGCCGGAGCGCCTGGAGGGGCTGCAGGGCAGCTAGCCGGCCAGCCGACCCTTCCAAAAGCCGCCATCCTTGGTTAGGGTTTAACTCTACGTACCTGTCCCGTCCTGCCTGCTTCCGCGCCCCGTGTGCCCGCTGCTGTTCTGTCAAGCGTCTGTGGAGGCTTGATCAGTGGATTGCGACGGCGGAGGGCTCCCGGCGCGGTTCGAGCCCTTCCTCCGCTTCTGATCTTCCTCATCCGACGGCGCTCCCGGCGGAGCGGCGGGCGTGCGCGGCGGCACGAACGGAGGAGGGAGCCATGTACGATGAGGTCACCGGACTTCCGGACCGGCGCGCCCTCGAGACCTCTCTCGCAGCTCATTTCACGAAGGGCCGGTGGAAGGGTCGGTGCTCGGCCGTCAAGGTCGACATCGATGGCTTCGAGTGGTACAACCGCCGGCACGGTCGCCTCGACGGGGACTTCGTCCTCTACGTCGTCGGCAAGGTGCTCGAGCTGCACGGGGGAAGGAGGAACGTGGTCGGCCGCTTCGGCGGCGACGAGCTCGTCGCCATCCTGCCCGGAACGGGAGTCCGCCGCGCGGCCTCTTTCGCCAAGCGTGTCACTCTCGACGTGCTGGATCAGTTCGGCCAGAACGGCTCGCCGATCACGGTGAGCTGCGGAGTGGCCAAGCGGGATGGTTCCATGACCCACTTCAGCCAGCTTATCGAGGCCGCCGATGCGGGCCTTCGGGCGGCCAAGCGGCGGGGAGGAAACGGTGTCGGCATCGGCGATGCCGGTAGCACGGTGACCCGGCTCCCGCGCCGCGCCGCTTTCGAGGCCCTGCGCTGGCGGAGGTCCGCTTGACCTGAGGCGGTCAGCTCGCTCCAGTAGATGGACGATGACGGTATCCTACTCGATGCGGCGGGCCCTGGCCTGGACGGTCCACATCTACACTTCCCTGGGGCTGCTGCTCGCCGCCGGCGCGACCGTGCTCGTCTTGCGCGGGACGGAGGAGAGCTTCAGCGCAGCCTTCGGTTTGCTGCTCCTGGCGACGCTCGTCGACGCGACGGATGGATGGCTGGCCCGGCGCGCGCAGGTGACAGAGGCGCTTCCGGCCCTCGACGGCCGACGCCTGGACGACATCATCGACTTCCACACTTACACGTCGATTCCCCTGCTCCTCGTCTGGCGAGCCGACCTCCTGCCCGGCGGGTTGGCGTGGATACTGCTTTTCCCCCTGTTGGCGAGCGCTTTCGGTTTCTCGAGGCGTGACGCCAAGACGGAGGATGGGTTCTTCCTCGGCTTCCCCTCGTACTGGAACGTCGTGGCCTTCTATCTCTACTTTCTCAGGCCGCCACCTTCGCTCTCCATGGCGGTGATCATCGGCCTTTCCGCACTCATACTGATCCCGTCCCGCTATCTCAACCTCGCTGCGGCGGGCCGCCGGTTCGTGCCGCTTCTGGCGATGGCAGCGGTTTGGGTGGTGCTGCTCGCGGCCATCCTGGCCGGTGCCGTGAGCGGACGGGGGTGGGTGCTGGCCTCGCTGCTCTTTCCGGCCGCCTATCTGGTGGCATCGTGGGTGGCCGGCCGTCGGGCCGTCGCGCCGCGAGGTAAGATGGGCGCCGGACTCTGACCTTCGCCGGATAACTTCCTCCACGCAGCCCCTGTCGGCGTTTCGCGCTTTTCACTTAGCTTGACCACCGTCCCCCTCTGGTTCGGAGGGCGGGCCTGGTCCCGGTTGCGGCCGTGTCGCGGAGGAGTGGTTGAACACCCAACCGTCATTGGAAGACGCACCTCGCGTTCTGGCGATCGACTGGTCGGGCGCCAAGAGCGGCGCTCGACGTAAGATCTGGCTGGCGGAGGCTCGAAACGGCGAGCTCGTCCGACTCGAGAACGGCCGGAACCGGGGCGAGGTCGCGGAGCACCTTCTGGATGAGCTGGAGCGGGATCCGTGGTTGCTCGTCGGCCTGGATTTCGCCTTCTCTCTTCCGGCCTGGTTCCTCCGTGATCACGAGTTGACGACGGCGAGAGAGCTCTGGCAGCTCGCCGACCGAGAGGCGGAGGCCTGGCTCGAACACTGCGAGCCTCCGTTCTGGGGTCGACCGGGTCGTACCAAGCCGGAGCTGCCGTCGCAATTCCGGCGCACGGATGCAACGGCTCGGCCCGTCGGCGGAGTCCGCCCGAAGAGTCCGTTCCAAATCGGCGGCGCGGGAGCCGTGGGCACGGGGTCGCTTCGCGGGATGCCGATGCTGCAGCGGCTGAGCGATGCGGGATACCACGTCTGGCCCTTCGATCGCGCCGAGCCGCCGGCCATTGTGGAGATCTATCCGCGCCTGCTTACCGGCGCGTTGGTGAAATCGAGCCCCAAGGCCCGGGCCGACTTCATCGACGCCAGGCTTCCGGAGCTGAGCGGGCGGCACCGGAGCCTCGCAGCTTCTTCCGAAGACGCTCTGGACGCCGCCGTCTCGGCCGTCGTCCTGTCTCGGGAGACGGCTGCCCTGACGACCATGGACGCGGCGACGGATCCCGTGGAGCTCCTGGAAGGCCGAATATGGTCCCCGGATCACGACCTCGCCGCCGGCTCGGCCGAGATCGATCGGTTCGAGGCGGAAGACGACGTCGGCCCCCTTCCCGGCCTTTTTGGCGCCCTTCAGTTCGCCGCGGAAAGACACCGAGACCAGCGACGGAAGGGCAGCGAAGCGTCCCCGTACATCAACCACCCGATTGCCGTCGCGCGGCTCCTGGCCGAGGTCGGCGGCGTGTCGGATCCGGTCCTGCTTCAGGCCGCTGTCCTGCACGACACGGTCGAGGACACCGAGACGACGCTTGACGAGTTGGAGTCCCGGTTCGGGCCGGAGGTGCGGAGGGTCGTCGAGGAGGTCACAGATGACAGGTCGCTTCCGAAGCTGGAGCGGAAGCGGCTCCAGATCGAGCACTCGCCACAGCGGTCGAACCGCGCCAAGCAGCTGAAGGTGGCGGACAAGAGCAGCAATCTGCTCGACATCGCACACCGTCCGCCCAAGAACTGGACGGCGGAGCGGAAGCACGAGTACTTCGACTGGGCCGAGCGGGTGGTGGAAGGCTGTCGGGGCGTCAATCCGGCCCTCGAGGCCCGCTTCGACGAGGTGCTCAGCGAAGCTCGTGATTCGCTCGGCGAAGCTCATGACTCGCTCCTCGATGGTTGACGACCCTGGGGCAAGACTTCGGCGCAAAGTCCCGCTTGGTACCCCGCGAGGACCGTCTCCTCGCGGGCCGGACGAAGGACCCGGCCAGCACATTGGTGTGTAGAGGAAAAGGTCGGGTTCCGGACGCTGCAGACAGACCGGCCTCGTCACCCGATGAACCGGTTTCGAGCACGTTTGGAAGAGGAGGCCCCCCGATGCGAAGCACTTCACGACGAGATGTTTCCCGCCTTCGAGTACGACGGTTTCGTTCGCCCTTGCACTCGTTCTTCTATTCGGCCGGCGTCCTGGCCGTCGCGCTGGGACTCTCCGCCTGCGACGGCGACCCGTTCGGCGGGGACCAGCAAGCGCAGGAGGAGTTCTTCTTCGAGGAGGACGCCACCGGTCGAACGGAGTTTCGGCTCGAGGGGATCAACGGCAACATCGATGTGATCGCCGAATCCGGCACGGAGGACTTCGTCGTCGGGGGATTCAGGCGGGTGCGATCGAGCTCGCTGGCCGATGCGCAGGAGCAGCTCGACCGGCTCGAGGTCGTGGTCTCGGTCGAGGGCGATGCGATCGTGGTCCGCACCGAGCAGCCGAGCGACACCCAAGGGCGGACCTTCGAGGTTGAATACAACCTGATCGTACCCGAGAGGCTCGAGGGCAACATCCGGAACGTGAACGGGAATATCCTGATCGATGCGATGGATGACGACGTCGAGGTGA
>CAMYMV010000007.1:11748-47822 GCA_947259585.1 uncultured Gemmatimonadales bacterium
GTGATCGACATGAACGCCGTGAACGGCAACATCGACCTGGACATCCCCGCGAGCACGTCGGCCACTTTTTCCGCCAGATTGGCCAACGGGGATATCACCACCTCGGGTCTCTCCCTCGACAACGCGCAGACCACTCCGGTCTCGCTCACCGGAGTCCTGGGGGATGGAGATGGTGAGATCGACATCGAGACGGTGAACGGAAACATCGCGGCCCGGGGCTTCTAGCCCGGAGTCGCCTGCCCCGAATGCTCTCCGCCACCTCGACGGATCTGGCGAGCTGCCCTCGCTGCTCCGGCCGCGTGCAGCTTACGGTGGGGCGTTTCGCCCGGGATATCGCCGGCACGCGCTTCGCCGCGTTCCTCGTCCACCACCTCGCCGTCTATCAGCGGGCCGAGATCCGAGACGTCATCCGGGACATTCGTCCCGGTTTGCCCGAGCCGCTCGAGGGGGCCGTTGACGGCCTCGCGGTCGATCTCGCGAACCGGATCGAATCCGGGGAGCTCGACGAGCGGGATACGGCGCACATCCTGGAGAGCGTCGTACGGGGTGCGGCGGTACTGGCCAAGCGATCGGGGATCTCGATCGGGGACGCCACGGCGCTGGACTTCTTCGAGGCGACCGTTCTTGAGACCGCGCTCCTGGTCGATGAGAAGCCCGCCGTTCGAAATCGCCTGCTCGCGGCTGAGCGAGGCTGGCTGGCCCGCTACTGGTGGGCCGGGTTGTCCGGTGCCGCCGGGTTGCTGCTGCTGCTCTGGCAGCCCGTCTGGCTGCCGCAGATCGTCGGCTGGACGCTCCTCGGGCTGGCGTTCCTTCCGCCCGTGGCGAGCTGGATCCGCGAGAAAGCGGAGGCCTGAGGCACTCGAGGGCGATTCGTTGGCAAGGAGGCCTCAGCTCGCCAGCTCGATGGTCTCCCTGTAGTCGGGGATCCGGGTCTCGATCCCGGACTTGGTGACCGCGGCGGCGAGCGATTCGAGGGCCGGCTCTTCTCCGTGCACGAGACAGATTCCCCGTGGGCGTCCCTCCATAGCTCCCAGCCACTCCAACAGACCGCTCCGGTCGGCGTGGGCCGAGAGCCCGTCCAGCTTCGCCACCTCGCATCGGATCGGTACCTGGCGGCCGTGTATCCTGAGGCTATCGTCCCCCCGAAGTAGCGCGGCGCCGCGCGTCCCCGGGGCCTGGAAGCCGGTCAGCAGGATGGTGTTTCGGTGGTCATCGCCGAACGCCCGCAGGTGATGGAGGATCCGGCCTCCGCTCAGCATGCCCGCGCCGGCCACCACGATGAAGGGGCCGTGTCGCCGGTTCAGCGCCTTCGACTCGTCGACGCTTCTCACCAGACGCACCCTGCCGAAGGACTGATGGCACTCCTCGACGGTAAGCCGATGGTAGGCTTCGTGGCGCACGTACAGCTTGGTGACGTCGATCGCCATCGGGCTGTTGAGGTAGACCGGCACCTCCGGCAGCCTTCCGCCGTCGATGAGCTGGTAGACGGCGTGCAGGATCGCCTGCGATCGCCCCAAGGCGAAGGCAGGGACCATCAGCACCCCTCCCCGGCCCAGGGTGCGGCGAGCGATCTCACCCAGGTTCTCCTCCAGATCGGCGTCGGGATGATCGCGGTTCCCGTACGTGCCCTCCATCACGACCCAATCCGCCCGGGGCGGGCTCGCCGGGGGTGGGATCAGCGGAGCGTCGTCGCGGCCGAGGTCGCCGGAGAAGAGGAACCTCGTGCCGCCCGATGTGATCGTCAGGCTGGCCGCGCCCAGGATGTGTCCGGCGGGCTCGAAGCGGAGCGTCCAGGACCCCACCTCCTGGTCTGTGTGATACCCGACGGCCTCCAGCCGCTTCGCCACCCTCTTGGCGTCATCCTCCGTGTAGAGCGGCAGCGCCGGCCTGTGCTTGGAGAATCCCTTCCGATTCGCGTACGCCGCGTCCTCCTCCTGCAGTCGCCCGCTGTCGGTCAGAAGGATAGGCACCAGATCCTGGCTCGGGGGCGTGCAGTAGATCGGCCCCCTGAAACCATCCCGCACCAGAGCAGGCAGATAGCCGCTATGGTCGATGTGAGCGTGGGTCAGGACGACCGCATCGATCTCCGCCGGCTTCACCGGAAGGGACCGCCAGTTTCGCTCCCTCAGCTTCTTGAGTCCCTGAAAGAGGCCACAGTCCACGAGCACCCGCTGCTCGCCATCGCGCAGAAGGAACTTCGAGCCCGTGACGGTTCGGGCGGCGCCCAGAAAGGTGATCTCCATGACTAGTTGGCGCCTTCCTTGAAGACGGTGGCAGGCTCGCCCCTGGCCAGGCTGATCAACTCGTCGCGGAAATCCCGCCACGTATCCTCGGCCGCCCGGACGGCACAGCTGGTGAAGAAGGTCATGTGGACGTCATGGTCTATCCAGCTGATCTGGAGGGTGTTGAACACCTCGTTCCCCCCTGCGTGGCCGAGCGCCCGGCCGCCGGCCGACCGCGATTCACCCGCGTCGAATGAGTAGTACTCTTCGAGGGCCTCCGGGCCGAGGATCTTCCCGTCGAAGAGCGCCTCGTACCAGCTCGCCATCTGCTCGGCCGTAGCGAGCATTCCTCCGTTCCCGCGGAGGTTCCAGGAGGGGCCGTCCTCCGCCCATGGATGGTCGAGCGGGGTCCCGAACCGAGTCCCGCTCGCCCAGTAACCTACCGCCAGGTCCGCCTTCTCCCACCCGGCCAACACGTATCCGATGCCTTCCGCCTCCGCGGGTTCCAGCACCGCCTCGCGCACGTACGCTTCGTACGGTCGGCCCGAGACGTCCTCGATGACCATCGCCAGCAGGCTGTAGCCCGAGTTCGAGTAGCGCTCCTCCTCGCCGGGCGGTCCGAGGAGCGCGGCGTTCATCGCCTTCTCGAAGACCCACTCCCGTGAGACGACGTCGTAATCGCCGCCGAAGATGTCACGCATCCCCGAAGTGTGGTTGAGGATCTCCATCAGAGTGATCCCGCTCTTGTCGGTGGGCACGTCGCCGAAGAAGGCGCCCAGGGTATCCGACGTGCTCAGAACACCCTCTTCTTCCAGCTTCAGGATCGCCACCGCCGTGATGGGCTTGACGAGGGACCCGATGTCGAAGCCCGTCGACGTCGTCATGGGCCGCTTCTCTTCTCGGTCCGAGAATCCGTACGCCGAGTGGAGCAGCACCTGATCCTGGCTGCGCAGCAGAACGACGCCGCACAGGCCCTCCGATTCGGCGGCCGTCAAAGCCCGGTCGATGGCCGTGACGCGCGGATCCACTTCCTTCACCTCCTGGGCGAAGAGAGGGCTGCAAGACAGAGCCAGGAGGGTTGCGCAAGCGGAAGCGGTGGGTATGAGAGGCGACATTTTCGAGCCTTCCTCGATGTCTTCCTGGAAAGGTCAAGGCCGACGTTTTCCAGCTGGCAAACCGGAGACGAAAACGTTAGAATACTATCGTCTGGTCGAAAGCAGTAAAGCAGTATCGGCCGGCCGGCGTGGATTTGAATCCGCAGCTTGAAGGCGCGCCGGTCCCGAGAGACGAACCTTCTAAGAAAGCGGTGGAGGGCCTGCCCTGCGAAGTTCGCCGGCAGGCCCTTTCGCATCACCGGGCCCTGGTCGTCCTGCACCTTCCGGAGGGCGCCGGGAGCTGATGGCACACCCGTCGCCGGCCCCCCATTGACGAAAACCCTTGTATTTGAGTAGATTATTCAGCGTGTACGGCAAGCTCGACAAATAAGTGGGACCGAGCACCGCCTCGGAACCCGCTTTTTTTTTGGGCAAACCGGCACCAGGCTCACGGCCGATCGAACGGCCGGGCCTGACAGATCGATGCGGCGAAAGCCGCAAACGCACGTGTTCGGTAGTGACGGCAAGACCCGTACTCCCGACACACACCACCAGCAACATCGGGAGTACATCGATGGCGAACACAGGAACCGTAAAGTGGTTCAGTGACGAGAAGGGCTACGGATTCATCGAGCGTGAGAATGGTGAGGGCGATGTCTTCGTCCACCATTCGGCGATCCAGGGTGAGGGCTTCAAGACCCTCGCCGAGGGCCAGCGCGTCGAGTTCGAGGTCGTGCAGGGTCAGAAGGGCCCGGCGGCGGAGAACGTGAAGAAGGTCTGAAGCCCGGACCGAAACGTATAGGGTCCGGTAGGATCCGAAGGGGCCGCTCTCGACAGAGGGCGGCCTTCTTTTTTTGCCCTGGCGTCTGGCCGAGGAGATAGTCTGGCCGGATCTCCGCTCAGCTCAAGACGCTGACGATGAAGCTCATGCCACCGACGATCGCCAGTGCGACCAGCATCCCCACCACCACCATGACCACGGCGGCCTGTTGGCCGATGTCGCTCGACATCTCTCCCTCACGGCGTTTGCGGCATGCCCCCTGCGCGGCCGCGATTCTCACGGCGTGGAGGCCTGATGCCCCGCTGGGTGCAGCGTAACAAAAAAAACGGGCGCCTGCAATCGGGGTCACCCAGGGGAGGGATCGCCCGCGTCGGCCTCTCCCGGTAGGGGGAACCAACGGAGGTGCTCGAAGTCCCGGGTCACCTCCGGGAGCTCCCCTTTTCCGGCTCCGGGTGCCGCCGTTTCGAAGGTAAGGCGAGCCTCCTCGAGATACTCTCGCATGCGGCTGAGCGGCTCCTGGCGCCGGCGGTCCGCGTAGGCGAAGCCCCCGCCAGCGACGTCGACATCCGGGAGGCTGAGCGGCGGGTCCGCTACGCCTTGCCGGTGCTGCCAGAGGCCGGTCGCAGGGTCGAAGCGATACGCGTTCAGCAGCTTCCATCCGTGCGTGGCCACCAGGTGGACCGCTTCCAGGATGAAATCGCAGGCTTCGTCGGTGATGAAGTAGTTGAAGTTCACGCGGACCCAGCCAGGCTTGATCCCCTCGCAGCCGCGGCCGATCTCCCGCTCGAACTCGTGCGATGTGTCGAGGTCGATGCCGAGCAGGCTGTGGCCGTATGGTCCGGCGCATGAGCAGCCCCCGCGCGACTGGATGCCGAAGAGATCGTTGAGGAGGGCCACCACGAAGTTGTGGTGCAGGTACCGGCTTCCGTGCCGCACCACGAAGGAGACGATGCAGAGTCGCTCGTGCTCGTGGCTCCCGAGGATCTCGAGGTTCGGGTTCTTCTCCCACGACGCGATCGCCCGGCGGGTGAGGGTCTCCTCCTTCTCGCGGATCAACGCGGAGCCCACCGCTTCCTTGAGCTTGAAGACGAGCCCGGCCCGGATCGACCCGATGATGTCGGGAGTTCCGCCCTCTTCCCGGTGCTCGGGATCCTCCAGGTACCGGTGGTTCTCCGGGTTCACGTACCAGACGGTTCCACCACCCGGCACCACGGGGACCGTGTTCTTGAGGAGCTCGCGCCGCGCCACGAGCACGCCGGGGGTGGCTGGTCCCCCGATCATCTTGTGGGGGGAGAGGAAGATCGCGTCCTTGTAGGCCTGATCGGCTCCCGCGCTCGGGGAGCCCATCCGGACGCGAACGTAGGGAGCTGCCGCCGCACAGTCCCAGAAAGAAAGCGCACCGTGCCGGTGGAGGAGCTTCGAGACGGC
Source organism: uncultured Gemmatimonadales bacterium (assembly GCA_947259585.1). Taxonomy (GTDB): domain Bacteria; phylum Gemmatimonadota; class Gemmatimonadetes; order Palauibacterales; family Palauibacteraceae. The sequence goes on from CAMYMV010000007.1 coordinate 17,274, forward strand.
CTCGACATCGGAGAGGATTCCGGTCACGTTCGAGGCGGCCGAGAAGCTGCCGATCTTGAGCGGGCGATCGCTGTAGTCGAGGAGCGCCTCCTCCAGATGCTCCAGGTCGATGCCACCGTCCAGGTCCTCGTGGATCGTCACGACATCGGCGATCGACTCACGCCACGGGAGCTCGTTCGAGTGGTGCTCGTACGGTCCGATGAAGACGACCGGCCGTTCTTCTGGCGGAATCTGATCCAGAAGGTGGTAGCGTGCCGCCAAGTCGTTCGGCAGCCGGAGATTCAGGATCCCGATGATCTTGTCGATCGCTCCCGTTGAGCCGGAGCCGCAGAAGATCACGGCGTGCTCCTCGCCGGCCCCGACGCACCGCCGGATGATCGCCCGTGCGTCTTCGCGGAATCGCGTCGTCTGGAGGCCGGTGCCCGAGCTCTCCGTGTGCGTGTTGGCGTAGAGGGGGAGCACCTGGTCCCGGATGAAGTCCTCGATGAACCCGAGAGAGCGCCCCGACGCCGTGTAGTCGGCGTAGGTGACCCGACGCGGGCCGTAGGGCCCGGGCACCGCCTCGTCCGCTCCGATGAGCGAGGAGCGGATAAGCTCGATCAGCGCTTCGCCTGTCTGCGAGGGTAGCTCGGACACGTGCGCCAGGCTCCTGGAGGCGAGGGAGGTCCACTCCGACATGATCCGTTTCGACCAACGCCGCTGAGTATGGGGCACCCGGCGGCCTCATCCAAGAGGGTGCCGCGCTCGCCCACGGTGCGGGGACCCCTTCCAGTCGTGCGACCGGCGGTGCATCCTTACCGCATGGAAACCTCCGCCGACGTCACTCGCTACGAGAGGATCCTCGGTTGCCTGCTGGGTGGAGCGGTCGGGGACGCCCTCGGCGCACCGATCGAGTTCCTCACGCTGGAGGACATCCTGGAGAAGCACGGTCCGGAAGGCGTTACCGGGTTCGAGGTCGCCTACGGTCGTCCAGGAGCCATCACGGATGACACTCAGATGACGTTGTTCACGGCAGAGGGCTTCCTGCGTGCGCAGAACCGTTACACCCGGACCGGATACTGCAAGCCTCGGGTCGTCATGCACCGCGCTTACCTTCGGTGGCTCCACACGCAGGGCGTGCCCGAGGACGAGCTCCTCGACGAGGAGCTCGGCTCGCCGCTCGACGGCTGGCTGGTGGAGGCTCCGGATCTCCACGCGCAGAGATCGCCAGGCAACACCTGCCTGCGGTCGCTGAAGAGCTGGAGATCTCAGGGTCTCGGCGAACCGGCGGGTAACGGCAGCAAGGGATGCGGCGGCGTCATGCGGGTCTCGCCCGCCGGGCTGTTCGCGACGGATCCCTTCCGCTTCGGCTGCGAGACCGCCGCGCTGACGCACGGGCATCCGACGGGTCTGCTCGCGGCCGGGGCCTTCGCGATGGTGCTGAGCGAGGTCTTTCTGGGGAGGTCTCTGGAGGCGGCGATCCAGACGGCGCTCTGGATGACCCGAGGCGCGAGCGGGAGCGCGGAGACGACGGCGGCGATCGAAGCGGCGGTCGACGCGGCGGCCGCCACCCTGGAAGGCTCCGGGCCCGAGTCCTCGGCGGGTGCATCGTCTTCATCGGAGGCCGTCGCCCGCCTCGGAGAGGGGTGGGTGGCCGAGGAGGCTCTCTCGATCGCGCTCTACTGCGCTCTGACGGCCGCCGACTTCCGCTCCGGGGTCCTGGCCGCCGTGAACCACGGCGGGGACAGCGATTCCACGGGCGCCCTGACCGGAAGCCTGCTGGGCACCCTGCTGGGGGTATCGGCGATACCCGAAGAATGGCCGGCTGAGCTCGAGGCGCGGGACGTCATCGTCGCCGTGGCCGAGGACCTGGCGGCGCACTTCGCCGGCTATCCGAACGGCCGGGCCGTGCCGGACTACGAGCGCTATCCGCCTTCGTAGGTCTAGCCGTAAGGTCTCGATGAGTCCGGGCATCCCGATGGTGTGAGCTTACGTGTCCCTTGCCACCGCGCGCCGTCCCGCCCATCCGCTGTTTGTTCCGTCCGCCCCTCGGCACTCATGCTCGTCACCCTCCTTCTCTCCGCCTGCACGACCACGGCCAGGGTCGGGGGATTCAGGGAATTCGCCGACGCCGGTGTCGCGTACGTCGACGCGGCGGATGCCTTCCTCGAGGAGGCGGGCGATGCCGCCATCGACGCCGATTCGCACGTGCTGATGGTGGCCAGGGAACGACTGCCCGATTCATCCGAACGGGCGAAGCATCTCGTCGACTCCAACGGATTGCTCAGGGACCGTCTGGGCCTGCTGTCGGATCTCCGTCTTCACGGGCACCTCCTTCGTGCCTACTTCCTGGCTCTCGCCGCCCTGGCGGATGGCGATGGGAGCACCGGGATCGGCGCGGCGACGGAGGAGATCGTCACGTCGCTCGGCGCTCTGGATGAGCGGATCAAGAGGGCGAAGGTGGGAGACCGGGCGGTCGGCGATTTCACAGGGGCGGTCGTCGAGATCGCGGTGGCCGCTTTCCGGAGCGCCGCGCTGGAGCGGGAGCTGAAATCCCACGCGTCGGTCATCGAGCGTGAGCTGGATCTGCAGCAGGCGGCGATGCGGGCGATCGGCGAGCAGATGCGAACCGATCTGGAGATCGTCCTCGCCGGCCTCGAGACAACGGAGATCGTCCGGCCGTTCCGCGGCACCCGCCAGCTCCCGCGCCGCTGGCCCACGAGCCGAAGGGAGATCCTCAAGGCAGCGGCTTCCGTCGAGTCGGCGGACGCCGCTGCCGACGCCGCGGCAGGCTTGAAGATCTCCTTCGTGAAGCTTGTTGAAGATCGGCTCGGAATCTCGGACCTACAGGCCCTCATCGACGACATCGACCGTGTTCTCGACCTGATTGAGAGCGTCGCGAGGCCGGAGGCGAGCTGACGTGGGGCCGTTCGAGATCCGGAGGCAGGCCGTGTCCGAGCTCCGGAAGGTCATCCTCGAGATGATGTCCTCGGAGTGGGATCTGGCTCTGGAGGGGAGATCCGAGGAGGAGGTCTCCGAAGCTGCCCGCAGCCTGCTCCGCGCCCAGAGGGCGCGCCTCCGCCTCGGGAGCGCCGACCTGAGGAAGATCAGAGGGGATCTGAAGGCGAACGAGGAATCCCTGGAGCGGGGCAGGGTGGCTCTCGAGAAGGCCATAGAGGATCTGGGCGCCGTCCGCCACGTCCTGGATGCGGTGGCGGGCTTCCTGAGGATCGTCGGACGCATCGTCCCGCTGCCCGTCTAGCTCACGTCGGGCCTCGAGATCATCCAAAAGCTCCCGGCAAGGGGACGGGGTCTCCGTCCCCCTGCCCGGTGGGTGGCGCCTAGCCGAGCGAGCTCAGCGGCCCGGCGCACGGAGAGCCGGGAGCCCTCACGGGGGTCTCGGCTGCCTCCTCATCCTCGTCCTCGAAGAACTGCTCGTCCTCCGTGGAGCCGGCGAGGGCGCCTAGAGAAGAGGCTCCGCCGGTGATCACCTCGCTCACGGCATCGAAGTAGCCGGTCCCGACCTCGCGCTGGTGCCGGGTCGCGGTGTAACCCACCTCCTCGGCCTCGAATTCCTGCTCCTGCAGCTCGACGTAGGCTGACATGCCGCGCTCGCCGTAGCCGCGGGCGAGCTCGAACATGTTGTAGTTGAGCGAGTGAAAGCCGGCCAGCGTCACGAACTGGAACTTGTAGCCCATCGCCCCGAGCTCGCTCTGGAACTTCGCGATCGTCGCGTCGTCCAGATTCGCCTTCCAGTTGAAGGAGGGAGAGCAGTTGTACGCCAGGAGCTTGCCGGGGAACTGATCGTGTATCGCCTCGGCGAAGCGACGCGCCTCCTCCAGGTCGGGGTGCGCGGTCTCGCACCAGACCACATCGGCGTACGGCGCGTAGGCCAGGCCACGGGCGATCGCCTGATCGATGCCCGGGCGCACCCGGAAGAACCCCTCGGGCGTTCGCTCGTCATCGACGATGAACTCGCGGTCGCGCTCATCCACGTCGATCGTCAGCAACCCGGCAGCGTTCGCGTCGGTTCGCGCGATCACGAGGGCGGGGACGCCCAGCACATCGGCGGCCAGGCGAGCCGAGATCAGCTTGTCTACGGCGTGCGAGGTGTGAACGAGCACCTTGCCGCCCATGTGCCCGCACTTCTTGGCCGATGAGAGCTGGTCCTCGAAGTGCACTCCGGCCGCGCCGGCCGCGATCATCGCCTTCATCAGCTCGAATGCGTTCAGGAGGCCGCCGAAGCCGGCCTCGGCGTCGGCGACGATCGGCTGGAACCAGTCGACGCTGGTGTCGCCCTCCGCGAAGTGGATCTGATCCGCTCTCTGGAGCGCGTTGTTGATGCGGTGAACGAGTGCCGGGACGGAGTCGGCGGGATAGAGGGACTGGTCCGGGTAGGTCGCGCCGGCCAGGTTGGCATCGGCCGCCACCTGCCAGCCCGAGCAGTAGATGGCCTTCAGGCCCGCCTTCACCTGCTGCATCGCCTGGTTGCCGGTCACCGCGCCGAGAGCGCAAACGTAGGGCTCCTCCTGCATGTGTTTCCACAGCTTCTCGGCCCCGACCCTGGCCAGCGTGTACTCGATCTTCACGCTGCCGCGCAGTCGGACCACGTCCTCCGCCGTGTAGGGCCGCTCGATCCCCTTCCAGCGCGGGTTGTCTCGCCAGTCCTTCACCAGTTCCTCTACGGGGTTTGCCACCATGATCATCTCGCTCTCCGAGTCGTGATGTCCTTGACAGGAAACGGGTTGCTGTTCGTCCCGGCGATCCTGCCTTGGATGGGCGTTCGCGCGCCGGCGTGCTGCGGGCTGCGGACTCCGGGTTTCACGTGCCGACCAGATCCGAACTCATGCAAAGGAAAGGCCGGAACTCCTCTTCCGTAAAAACCGCCTGCGCGTCGGCGGCAGCCGCGGCATAGCGGGAAACTTCGGCTTGCACCGCCGCCTCCGGGTGGCCCTGCATCGCCGTGCGAATCTCGTCTTCGATCTTCTCGAGCTCCTCACGGAAAACCTCTCCGACGAGCTCTCGGGTCACCCGATGGCCGTTCTCCAGCTCGACCTGGTGACGCAGCCACTGCCACGTCTGCGCCCGAGAGATCTCGAGCGTTGCCAGGTCCTCCATCAAGTCGTCCCAGGCCACGCAGCCGATGTCCTGGTTCCAACCCTTCTGGTAACCGATGCCCACGCGCACGTTCTTGCGCAATCCGTCGATCGTCCTGGGAGGGGTGGACTCGGGCAGAAGCTCGGGTCGGTCCGCGACGTCGGGCATGATCTCGAGCTGGTTCTCTTGCGGAAAGGCAGCCATGGCGGGGCCGATAAAGTAGGGGTGGGAGACCCAGCACCCGTCGTGCCCGAGGCTGAACTCGAACTCCTTGTCCTCGACGACCTTGCGGGTCTGCGCCTCTCTCAGCTCCCGGGTGCTGCCGGGGGTGAACGCCGCCATGCCGCCCATGGCGAACGCCCCGTGCCGGTGGCAGATCTTGATGAGCCGCATGGCGTAGTTCTCCATCCACGGGCGGTTCAGCGAGATAGAGGCCCGGTCTGCCATGATGCGGTCCGAGTGCTCCTTCAGGACCTTGATGTCGCTGAAGATCTTGTCCCAGCGTCCCACGTTGAGGCCGGCCGCGTGGTCACGGAGCTCGTAGAGGATCTCCTCCATCTGGAACGCCGCCGGCAGGGTCTCGATGAGGAAGGTGGCGCGCAGCGTCCCGATCGGGAGTCCCAGCTCCTTCTCGAGAAGAGTGAGGAGCCTGTTCCACCAGCGCGCTTCCAAGTAGTGCTCGACCTTGGGCACGTAGTACTTGGGCGTCTTGCCCTGGGCCAGGAGCACCCTGGCCGTGTGGAAAGTGGAGAGCGCGAGGTCCATCAGCCCTCCCGAGACCGGCTCGCCATCCACCTGCAAGTTCGCCTCGTCGAGGTGCAGTCCCCTGCACCTTACCATGAGGATAGGCATATCCTGGGGGTCCAGCGCGTAGATCTTCTCCGGTTGGTCGTCGGCGGCCGGCTTCACGAAGGTCAGAGTGCCGTCCGCCGCTCCGATCAGGTTCACGACGCCCTGCATGACGTTCGGCCACGACGGCTTCATGGAGTCCTCGAAGTCGAGCATCGCCGCGTCTGCCCGCATGCCCGCCGCGGTCCGGCTCAGCATGTTGATGACCATCTTGGCGTCGCTGATCGGGCCAGTGATCTCCACCCGCCGGACGAGCAGATCGTCGGGCAGAGGCGCAACCGTCCAATCTCCCCGCGCTCGATCGGCTGCCTCGCCCTCGAGATACTCCGGCACGGCCCCCTCATCGAAGCTCCGCTGTCGTTCGCCCCGCACCCGAAGCAGCTCCTGCCGTTCCTCCTGCAGAGCGCCGTGAAGGCCCGCGATCAGGGATACCGCGCCCGGGGTCAGAACACGCTCGGCCTGTTCCGTCCAAGCCGCGGCGTTGATCACGACTCCGGGGGCGAGCCCCTTCCACTCTGCCGCCTTGCCCGCGGTCGCCGGAGCCTCCGTAACTCCACTGGAGGGTGGAGGTGTAGCTGTCCCCATATGGATATCCGCCTTGCCTATGTCTTGGTGCCGTCCGCCGGTGGGCCGGGGAATGAGCGCCCTTATTGGCACTTCGAGCGACGCTTCCAGCGAAGGATCAGAATGTCATTAGAATATAGCGATTCCTCGGCGTCCTGCTCAGGGGGTTACGCAGTAGAGTTCGGGGGCCCGGCCCCCTACCTTCGGAGCGATCGGTCGAGTCTGAATCGAACCTCCACGCCAGAGGACAGCGGCACGTGATACGAATCCGGAGAAGCCTCGCGCTGGCAGTGGTCGTGGGCGCCGTGCCGTCAGGCGATGTCGTCGCTCAGGCCGGGGAGCCTCCGGTTTCGGAGGGCAGCCAGGATTGCCGTACCCTGATCGCCTTCTCGTCGGATCGGACGGAAGCGCCCGGGATCTACGTCATCAGTCCTGACGGCGGTGAGGCGGAGCTGGTGGTGTCGGTGCCGGGGGCGCTTCAGGTCGAATGGTCGCCGGACGGGAAGCGGATCGCCTTTCTGTCCGTGACGTCAGAAGACGAGAAACTGTTCGAGCCGTTCCAGGCTCTGAGATTCCATGCCTTTCTCTATACGGTCAAGCCGGACGGCAGCGACCTGGTGAGACACGGCGCCTACCCGATCTCCATGGGGTTCTCCTGGTCGCCGGACGGGAGCCGGGTGGCGTTCGCGTCTGCCCTGGAGACGGGCGGTGCAACCTCGGTCTACGTCGCCGAGCTGGATGGGGGTGAGTGGCAGAAGCTGACCGACGTCGAGGGGAACTACATGTTCCCGGAATGGTCGGCCGACGGAGAGATGATCGCCTTTGCCGCCAGAAGAGGCGACGAGACGTCGCTTCGGATCGTGACCCCGGATGGGCGGGAGGAGCAGGCGGTCGTCGAGGTGCCCGGATCGCGGGCATACCGGATGTTCAGGCCGGTCTGGGCGCCCGCGGGTCGGATGGTGGCGTTCGCCGAAGGGCGCGCCATCTTCATCGTCAGCACGATCGAAGGCGAGCCGCAGCAGATCGCCACAGGACCCGGCGAGCCTCACGGCTGGTCCCCGGGCCAGCGGTCCGTGCTCCTCGGAGAAGGGGCCGAGGGCCGCGGGCGGGTGTTCGTCATCGACCTCGACACCCTGAAGGAGCAGACGTTGGCCAGCGACGCTGGGGTAGGTGGGGCCAGCTCTCCCTCTCCCATGTGGGACCGAGTCGCCTACACGGCGATCCCGAACGAGCAGGCCGACGTGTTCGTCGTGGGGATGGACGGAGCTCCCGCCGTCAACCTGACCGACCATCCGGCCAACGATTACTTTCCGGCCTGGTCGCCCTGTCTGGGCGGAGGATAGGCCCGAGGCCCGGCTTCTCGATGGCGATGGTCAGAGGACCGGGGAACCCGAGGACGAAGGTGATGACCGAAAAGACGATCAACACACCCGCGATAACTGATGGGACGACGCAATCAGAGAGCACGCAGTGGATTTGGTCGTTCGCCGAGGGCGATGGGACCGACAAGCGCCTTCTGGGCGGAAAGGGCGCCAACCTCTGCGAGATGACCCGGATCGGCATCAACGTGCCGCCGGGCTTCGTCGTCACCACCGACGCCTGCCTCGCCTACCTGGAATCCCCGGAGGGCGCTCTGCCGACCGGAGTCATGGAGCAGGCGCGGGAGCAGATGGCTCGTTTGGAGGCGGCGACGGGAAGGCGCTTCGGAGGCGCGGACGACCCGCTTCTCGTCTCGGTGCGCTCGGGCTCGGCCATGTCGATGCCGGGGATGATGGACACCATCCTCAACCTCGGGCTCAACGAGGAGAGCTTGGGCGGACTGGTCGAGCAGACCGGCGATCAGCGGTTCGGTTACGACGCCTATCGCCGTCTCATCCAGCTCTTCGGGAAGGTCGCCCTCGGCATCGACGATGAGAACTTCGACGAGCAGTTCGCCTCCGTAAAGGAACTGGCCGGCGCCGCCGCCGACGTGGATCTGCAGGCAGAGGACCTGGAGGAGATCGTGCGGCGCTTCCTCCAGGTCGTGCGGAAACACACCGGCCGTCCGTTTCCGAGCGATCCCTACGAGCAGCTCGAGGTCGCGATCAAGGCGGTGTTTGATTCCTGGATGGGGCGGAGAGCCGTGGACTACCGCCGCGAGTTCGGAATCACGCCCGAGATGGCCAACGGGACTGCTGCCAACGTCGTCGCGATGGTCTTCGGGAACATGGGATCCGACTGCTCGACGGGCGTGGCCTTCACCAGAGACCCCGGCACGGGCGAGAACGAGCTCTACGGCGAGTACCTGGTCAACGCCCAGGGCGAGGATGTCGTGGCCGGGATCCGGACGCCGAAGTTGATCGGCGAGATGGCCACGGAAGTGCCCGAGATCTACGCCCAGCTCCAGGAGCTGCGGCGGAAGCTGGAGGAGCATTACCGCGAGGTGCAGGACTTCGAGTTCACGAGCGAGCGCGGCACCCTGTACTGCCTGCAGACGCGCAACGGGAAGATGAATGCGAGCGCCCGCGTCAGGACCTCGGTCGAGATGTTGGAAGAGGGCCTGATCAGCCGGGAAGAGGCGCTCATGCGCGTGATGCCCGAGGATCTGGAGCAGATCCTCTACGCCAGGATCGACCCGGACTACGATGGCATCCCTCTGGCCACGGGGCTCGCCGCCTCGCCCGGCGCCGCAAGCGGAGAGGTCGTGTTCGACGCGGATCGGGCCGAGTTGCTCGGACGACAGGGAAGGAAGCTGATCCTGGTTCGGGAGGAGACGAAACCGGAGGACATCCACGGCTTCTTCGCCGCCGAGGGCGTGCTCACGAGCCGGGGTGGGGGGACCTCTCACGCCGCCGTCGTCGCCCGCGGGATGGGGAAACCGTGCGTGGCCGGAGCGGAAGGCTTCATGGTCGACGAGGAGCGTTCCCAGGCGATCGCTGGCGAGACGGTGGTGAAGGAGGGCGACATCATCACGATCGACGGAGCGACCGGCCACCTTTATCTCGGCGATGCTCCGATGGTCGAGGCGGAATTCTCCGAGGAGCTGGAGACGTTGCTGTCATGGGCCGACGAAGCGGCCAGGTTGGACGTGATGGCGAACGCGGACACACCCGAAGATGCCTCACGGGCGATCAGGTTCGGCGCCATGGGCATCGGTCTGTGTCGGACCGAGCGGATGTTCAACGCGCCCGAGCGGCTTCCGCTCGTCCTGGACATGATCGTCGCGGAGGACGACGAGCAGCGGGCCGCGGCCCTGGCCCGGCTCCTGCCGATGCAACGGGCCGATTTTCGCGGGATCTTCGAGGCGATGTCCCCCCGGCCGGTGACGATCCGGCTCCTGGATCCGCCGCTCCACGAGTTCCTCCCCTCCCAGGAGAGGCTGGAAGAGGAGATCCTCCATCTCCATCAACTTCGCGACGCGCTGCGCGGCATGGACGTGCTGACGAGCACCCTGAGGGTGTTGGAGGCGGACGCGCCCGAGGCGGCGGTCGCTTTCGCCGATGGCGCGAGAGAGTTGGCCGACGTGCGGCGCGTCGACCGGGTGATCGCGCGGAAGGAGGCCCTGCTACGCGGCGCGCAGGCGCTGCGGGAGACCAACCCGATGCTGGGACACCGCGGCGTGCGCCTGGGGCTCACCTATCCCGAAATCTACCAGATGCAGGTCAGAGCCGTCCTCGAGGCAGCGGCGGAGTGCCTCAAGGAGGGGGTCGAGGTTCATCCCCAGATCATGGTTCCGCAGGTGTGCACGTCCCAGGAGCTGATGTGGGTCAAGCGATATGTCGAAGAGGCCGAAGCCGCCGTGAAGGCGGACTACGGGGTGGAGATCGACTTCGCGTTCGGCACGATGATCGAGGTCGTCCGGGCCTGCCTGCGGGCGGAGAGCCTGGCCGACGTGGCGGATTTCTTCTCCTTCGGGACCAACGACCTCACGCAGGCCACGTTCTCGTTCAGCAGGGAGGACGCCGAGACGAAGTTCCTGCCGCTTTACAACGAGCTCGGAATCCTCCAGGACAACCCGTTCGAGGTCCTGGATCGAATGGGGTTGGGACGCCTCATGGCAGTCACCGTGCAGTGGGCCAGGACGAAGAAGCCCGATTTCGAGGTGGGGATCTGCGGCGAGCACGGCGGCCATCCCGCCTCGATCCGGTTCTGCCACGAGATCGGTCTGGACTACGTCTCCTGCTCGCCGCCTCGCATCCCGGTCGCTCGCCTGGCGGCGGCGCACGCCAACGTTCAGTCGGTGACCAGATAGACCTCGTCGTGCGCGCGGACCCTCTCGTCCACGTGGATGGCGATCTCGCTCCCGGCGGCAGCGCTCTCGACGGGGCCGTGCTCGACCTGTAGCGAGCCTGCGGTCTGCTCGAAATCGGTCGTGTGACCGCGAAAGTGGATCGTGTCCCCGACGCTGAGGTCCGCGACCAGCTGCACGACTCCGACGTGAGGCTTGTCGAAGTAGTGCGTCACCGTGCCGATGAGTTGCTCCTGCATGTAGCCTCCTCCGGCGGATGTCCGATCGATCGGGAATCTTAACATTTCGTCGACGTTCGCGTCGACCCACGCGGCCGGCTAAGATCGACAAACCGGTGAACGAATCGCGTCCGGCGTGTGAATCGCGTCCGGCGAGCGGCATGGGCGCCGTCCGGTAAGCGCCGGCGACGGGCGTCCCCACTGGAGCGAGTCCTTGGATCTGAACATCCCCCGTGCCTTCGAAGAAGCCCGACCGGGCGCCCACGAGCTCTACCGGGAGCACGTCGGCCCGATGTGGGCGAAGATGCTTCGGACGATCGGGTTCGACCGACAATGGGTGCGGGGAAAGGGACCCTACCTCTGGGACGAGGACGGGGTGCGGTATCTGGATTTCATGAGTGGCTGGGGCGTCTTCAACTTCGGTCGCGCCCATCCGGCGATCAGCAGGGCCCTCACCGAAGTCCTCGCCGCCGATCTTCCAAACTGGGCGGCGTTCGACACCCCCCCGCTCGCGGCCCTCCTGGCCGAGGAGCTCACGAGAGGGCTCCCGGGGCTGGATCGAGTCTACTTCTGCAACTCGGGTACCGAGGCCACGGAAGCGGCGATCAAGTTCGCTCGCGTCGCCACCGGCAAGCACGGCATGGTCTACCTCAACCGCGCGTTCCACGGCTTGACGACCGGGGCTTTGGCCGTGAACGGGGACGCGGCCTTCCGCGAGGGCTTCGAACCCTCCCTGCCGACGGGAGTGGAGGTCGACGTCAACGACTACGCAGGGTTGGAGCGAGCCTTCGCCGCCGGCGACATCGCTTTGTTCATCTTCGAGCCGATCCAGGGAAAGGGCGTCTACATCCCCGAGGACGACTTTCTGCGCAAAGCGGAGGAGCTCTGCCGTCGCCACGGCGCTCTGCTCGTGTGCGATGAGGTGCAGACGGGACTCGGACGGACGGGAAAACCGTTCGCGTTCGAGTGGGTCGAGGGTCTTCAGCCGGACATCGTCCTGATCTCGAAAGCCCTGTCCGGCGGGTACGTGCCGGTCGGGGCGATGGTCACCAGAGCCGACGTGCACGAGGCCATGTACACGTCGATGGACCAGGGCGTCCGGCACGCCTGCACCTTTGGCATGGGAGACCTGGCGATGGCGGCGGGCCTGGCGTCGCTCCGAGTCCTGGACGAAGAGGATCTGGCAGGGAACGCGACGCGCATCGGGGGGATGATCCGGGAAGGGCTCGAGGCGATGATGCCGCGATTCGAGTTCATGTCCGCGGTTCGGCAACGCGGCCTGATGATCGGCATCGAGTTCGGCGAGCCCAGGGCGCTCGGCCTTCGCGGTGCCTGGTCGACCACGCACAGGATCAGCCCGGACCTTTTCGCCCAGGCGATCGTCATCCCCCTCTTCGACGACCACCGCATACTCACTCAGGTGGCCGGCCACCACATGGACGTCGTCAAGCTCCTTCCTCCCCTCAACATCACCGAAGCCGATGCGGAGTGGTTTCTCGAGGGCTTCGAGAAGACGATGGAAGCGCTGCACAGATTCCCCGGACCCGTGTGGGAGCTGGTGAAGAGGCTAGGAAAACACGCGGTAGCGGCCAGGATCTAGCGGCGTGGGCGAACGGGATCGTCGGTGGCGCGACTGGAGGAACCGGGTCTCCGTGCGCACCGGACGACGCTTCCGGAAACCTCTCGCCCTGGGGTTGACCCTCTCCGCCGGTCTCCACCTGGCCGCTTACCCGGTGCTTGGTCCGTTGAGCATCCCGGGGCTCCCCCACGACGTGGCGCCGCGCTGGTCGATAGCGACCATCGAGCTGCCTCCTCTGGTGAGAATCCCCGAGCCCCCGGAGCTGGTGGCCCGTCCGGAGCTGCCCTTACCGCCCTCGGTCACGTTTAGCGACGAGCCGAGAATCCAGGCCTCGGTCGCTGCTCCGGGGGAGATGGTCGACGTGGGCCCGCCCCCGGACGTGACGTTAGCAGGCGCCGATGTTGGCTTCGTGCGCTACGATGTCCCGCCGCTGCTCGGCAACCGCGGCCAATTCGGACGCATGGTGTGGTACTTCTATCCGCTCGAGCTCCAGCGGGCCGGCGTCGAGGGGGCCGTCGAACTCGCGATCTTCATCGACAAGGAAGGTCAGGTCTCCAACGTCCGAGTCGAGGGCTCGAGCGGGTGGCCGAGAATGGACGAGGCGGCCCTTCAGCTGGCTCACCGCATGGAGTTCCTTCCGGCGCTCATGCGCGATCAGCTCGTAGGCGTTTGGGTGCGCCAGCGCGTGTGCTTTCTTCTCCCGAAGAGGGATGCCGCCATGACCCCGGCTGCAGCGGCCATTGCGGGCAGTACCGTCGATCCCTGCTCGACAGTGACGAAGCGCCGCTGAGGCGACGCTCCGTCATTTCTTCCCCGTCTTTCCTGGGCTACTCCGTGCCCGCGTTCCGGCGCTCCATCAGCAACTCGACCGATCGCTTCGGGTTGATCAGCCGTCGCCGGCCGTCCTCGCTTACGTCGGCTGCCTCCTCGATGAGCGCGATGACCTCCGGAGGAGTGAGCGATGGGTCGAGGGCGATCAGCTTCGCGGCGAGGTTCACGACGTTGGGCGCCGCCATCGAGGTGCCGGAGAAGGGAAGACGCTCCCCGCCGGGAATGTAGCTCTCGACCTCGAAGCCGTTCGAGTGCACGTCGACGGTCGGCCCATAGCTGGTAAAGCTCGTCTCCTCACCGGCCTGGTCGACCGCGGCCGCCGTAATGACGTTGGGGAGCTCGATCGACGACGGGATGAACTCGTCGAAGGTGGCATCCGTGTCCGAGTTCCCGGCCGCCGGGACGAAGAGGATCTCGGGCGCGCTGCTGAAGGCGCCCTCCATCCCGGTGATCATGATGTCGAACACCTCGCGAGCCATCGCCTTCCGCTCCTCGGAGTCCGATCCGATCCCGCTTGTCGCGAACATGCCCTCGAGCTCGGGCGGGCTGAAGCCCCAGCTCATGTTGACCACCCGCACGCCGTGGCGGCGAAGGTACGCCATGATGTCCGTCATGTTGGCGACCCAACGCTCCGCATCCTCCTTGAACATCGGGGGCGGGATCATCTCGTACGGGAAGGCCTGGCGCACCACCAGCACGCGCGCCCCCGGGTTTTCCTCCACCGCGATGCCCGCCACGTGCGTCCCGTGCGAGTAGATCGAGAACAGGCCGAGCTCTTCGATGAACGGCTTCACCTCATCGGGCTGCATCCCTGACATCTGCTGCTTGAGCGCCTGCGATTCCGGGCTGTCGATCCCGGCCTGGAGATCGTTCAGTCCCTTGATCTGGTCCGTCATCTGAGGGAGCCGTGCGCTGGCGGTCTCGGCCAGCGGGTAGAGCGCTCCCGTCGTCTTCGTGCCGTCCCACTCGAAGGCGATCCCGTGAACATCGTCCACGAAACCGTTGCCGTCGTTGTCCATGCCGTCGAGCCGCTCTGCCTGGTTCCGGAACATTCGGTCGCCGTAAACCTCCGGATCCACGCCGGTGTCCCAGATCGCCACGAGCACGGGCTGGGCGTCGGCGTTCGCGCTGAGGTCGACCGACCGGGCTGCCCAGATGTCGGGCTTCTCCGTCCGGTTACTCTCGATGTACGCCTGCAGGACGCTGACGATCTGACCCCGATAGGGCAGCACGACGTCCACGGCGGTGCGCATGTTGATCAGGCCGTCGGCCATATTGCCGCTGACGTTGCCCGTCTTCTCGACGGACGGGTCCATCTGGTTCTGGATGATCCCGAGAAAGAGATTCTCGCTGATGATCTCCATCGAGCCCTTCATCGCCTCCACGTCATCCTGCACGACGTCCCAGGGCAGCTTCCCGACGGACGCGGCGAAATCGGTTCGAAAGGCCGCGTTGCGTGCCGGGTCGCCCTCGGGCGCCGCCTTCGCCGCGTAGGCGATGGCGTGCACGACAAGTCCGGACATCAGCTTCGCCGCGGGCTTTTCCTCCAGCTCGCGGACCTTGTCGCTGTACACGAGCGCCTGATCGAAGTCGCCGTTCAGCAGCGCGAGGCCCTGCAGAAGGCTATAGAGGCTTCTCAGCGTCGCTGCGTCCTCGATCTCGTAGGTTGCGAGCACCTCGCGGGCGTCGACCGCCACGCGCTCCGCGAACGGCATGAACGCCTCGCGCGACGAGAACAACGCGCTGGGGATGTAACCGATCTCGTATGTGTGGCGGGGCATATCGTCTTGTGATCGTACGACCTTCTTTTCTCCAGCGTCCTGCCCGGCGGCTCCCGCCGGGAGCGCCATCAGGGCGGCGGCGAGCAGTGGGATGATGCGGTGCGTTCGTACGGCTTTCACGCTGTGCTCCTTTGCTCGTTTCGGATGACACCTCGTCAGCTTCGGTCTGACTCTCGGCGGTCGTTCGGTTCAGCTACCCCCTCCCCGGAAGCGAGATTCTTCGAGCCCGACACCCGCCTCCTGCGCCACGTTCCGAACAGCGCGGTGAGCAGGCCGAGCAGGATCTCGTCCGCGAACGGAACGAGGTCGGGGAGGATCAGATCACCAATGAAGAGGATTGCCGTGGCCAGGAACAGATATGGAAAACGAAGCCGCGAGGCGTAGCGTACGACCAGCGCTCCGACGCCGATCCTCTTCCCACTCACGTCGGCTCACCGAATCCGGCTGCCGGGGCCGGCTTCATTCGGGTTCGCCCTCCATGGCGAGCGGGGTGTTCGAGTTCCAGATATCACGTACGATCTGCCAGGAGCCATCCGGCTGCGCCTTCCAGATCGCCACGTACTTGCCTTCCTCCGTGATGGCGATGCCCGAGTCCTTCAGCGTGCCTGCGAAAAGGTACGTGCCCCAGTCGACGGCCATGTCGCCCATCAGATAATGGCCCTCGGAACTGCTGCTCAGGTTGACCGTCATCACCGCGAAATTCTCCGCCGCGTCGGCGATGATGGCCGCGCGGCCACCCAATGGCGAGGCGTTGGGCGGCATCGAGACGGCGTCGACGGCGTACAGCATACCCATGGCTTCCGCGTCGCCGGCGTTCGTCGCCGCGTCATAGGCTTCGTTCATCAGGGCGAAATCCGGTGTCCCGTACTGGGCGTCGGCCGCGGTCTCGGTGTCCCGGGGCTGGCAGGCCGCGAGCGTCAGGCCGGCGATCAGCGCGAACAAGGTGGCGAATCGGGTTTTCATCGGATCCTCCTGCGGCTGTGCTCGAGGGACGGCATTGCAGTTGAATGAAGATGGGGAGTACGCCCCGCCCGAGTCCATATCAGACCTCTTTTTCCTTCCATCTGCCGCGGCGAAAGAGCAGGATGCCGATTACTGCCGACAGCGAGTAGGCGATGGCGATCGCCCAGTAAACGCCCACCGGCCCCAGTCCAATGGTCCGGGCGAGGATCCAGGCGAGCGGGAGCTGGAAGAGCCAGAAGATGACGAAGTTGAGCTTCGTCGGGGTGGCGGTGTCACCGGCCCCGTTGAACGCCTGCAGCATCACCATCCCCCAGGCGTAGAACACATACCCGTAGCTGATGATCCGCAGGGCGCTGGTCCCCGCGGCGTGCGACTCCGGTTCGGAGATGAAGGGTGCGATGATCTGGGGCGCGAAGGTCACGAAGAGCACCGTGATGACCGTCATGAACAGCATGTTCCAGGCGCCCGTGACGTATACCGCCCGTTCAGCTCTCTCCGGCTTCCGGGCCCCGAGGTTCTGACCGACCAGCGTCGCGG
The DNA here is from genome assembly GCA_947259585.1 of uncultured Gemmatimonadales bacterium. Lineage (GTDB taxonomy): Bacteria > Gemmatimonadota > Gemmatimonadetes > Palauibacterales > Palauibacteraceae. The sequence continues at coordinate 33,900 of CAMYMV010000007.1, forward strand.
CCGCGTTGCTTAGACCCCAGGCCGGCATGATGATGAAAATGACGACGCGGATCGCGACGACGTAGCCGGCAAGGACCGCGGTGCCGAAGCCGGCCAGGATGCGGATCAGGCCTATGTAACTCGCCTGGGAGACGAGCAGCTGCCCCACGCCGCCGCCCGAGATGCGGAGGAGGCGCCGCACGATGTGCAGGTCGAGCCGCACGTCGGATGCTCTGACTCGTAGCCGCCGACCGCGGGAGAGGCCCCAGAACTGATAGGCGACGCCCGTACCGCGGCCGATGGTCGTGGCCACCGCGGCTCCGGTGAGGCCGAGTTCCGGAAAGGGCCCGAGACCGAAGATCAACAGGGGATCGAGGACGATGTTGATACCGTTGGCCAGCCACACCGAGCGCATCGCCATCGCCGCGTCTCCCGCACCCCGGTAGATGGCGTTGTTCAGGAAGAGGAGGACGATGACACCCATCGTGCCGTACATCACGCGGGTATACGTGCTCCCGATCTCCACCGTCTCGGGCGTGGCTCCCATCATGCGAAGCAGCTGAGGCGCCCATATGACGCCGGCAGCTCCCAGGACGATGGAGGTCACGATTCCCACGGCGATCGCCTGCACGGCGGTCCTGGCCGCGGCTCGCTCGTTCTTCTCGCCGAACCGGCGGGCCACCATGGCGGTCGTTGACATGCTGAGCCCGATCGCGATCGCGTAGATGATCTCCAGCACGGACTCGGTGAGGCCTACGGCAGCGAGCGCCTCGCCCCCCAGACGTGCGACGAAGAAAGCGTCCGCGACCGCGAAGGCGGACTCCCCTGCCATCTCCAACACCATCGGGATGGCCAGCAGCGCGACGGCACGGTTCAGGCTGCCCTTCGTGTAGTCCCGCTCGCTGCCGCTGAGCGCCTCTCGGATGGACGCCCAAAGGCCCGAAGAGCTTTCCGGAGTTTCGTCGGGGGCTACGGTGCTCAATCGGCAGCGTCCGGCTCACGTGGCTCAGACTGGATCCGTCACGGCGGACCCGGCGTGGGGCCAAGACTAGCCTGGCCGCCTGCCGTTGCGCGAATTCGACTCGCTGGCAGGTCTTGAATTTGCACTCCTGAAGGTGGGCCTCACGCTCCACGTGACCATCTCGAGGGCCGGTCACGAGGAGTGCACGCTGTCGTGACTCAAAGCCCGGAGCCTGCAATTCATTTAATGGCAGGCGGTTACGGGACCGTCGGCCAACCGGCGCGGATCGAGACGGCGCCCAACGGCCCCACCATGGGCGGGATCACTGAGATCTCGACCCGATACTTTTTTACGAAACGGGCGCTCGAGGTCGTAATGAGCGAGAAACGAGTCCAGGAGCCCGATTCGATGGACCAGCTCATGGAGCTGCAGTCCCGACTACGGGAGCTTACCGAGGCCAAGAAGGCCAAGTGGAGAGAACTCGGAAGACCTCTTCCCGATAGCGTCAGCCCGGAGGCCTCGGATCCGACGCATCCCGACGCTGGGGATACTGGACAAAACGGAACGGGGATGGCCGCAACTCCGCCCGGCGCCGATGCTGTGTCGACGCCTTCGGCGGCCTCTGTGGTCGGCCGTGAAATGGCCGGTGAGGTGGCCGTTGAGAAAGCTGATGCAACGGCTGGTGAGATGACCGGCGAGAAGACCGAGACGGCCGTCTCCGCCGCTCCGGATCCGACCGACAAGCGCTTCGCCAGGCGGCGGGATGCCAGCGCGGAGTGGGCACGGGAGGCGCGTAGGAAGGCCGGAGAAGCGCGCCAGTGGGCCGGTGCGTTCTGGCGCCAGGCGATCGGGCAGGTTGGCGACCTGACCGGGGGGCTTGGAGCCCGCCACGGGAAGCCGAGACCGCGACCGGGTGATCCGGTCACGGCCGAGGAGCTGATCGACGACCGGAGTTTGGGGGCTCGGCTGCTGGGGGCCGCCGTCTTCTTCGTGGGCGTCGTCGCGATCGGCGCTGTGGCTCTCGTCCAGCTCGGGAAGCTCGAGATCCCCTGGCTGGAGGACAACGCGCTCCCCGCTGCGACGGCGACCGCCGGCTCCGGGATCGATGCGGCCGGCGGAGCCTCTCTCACGGAGGAGTTGTCAGGGGAGCAGAACGCCGCCGACGCTCTGGAGGCCGAGCCAGATGTGGGAGGCTCCGACACCGAATCGGTCGCGGACGTCGGGCCGGTTGCTTCGGAAGGCTCCTCTGCGGCTCTTGAATCCGAGCCGGCGAGCGTGATCGCGGGGAACGAATCGGGTTCGAGCGAGACCAGCGAGGCCGTTGCCCGGGAGGTGCTCGACTTCACACGCCTTCAGGGAGAGCTCGCGTTCCTCATCGGAGAGTACGACATCGTGAGGGACGGGTTCGAGAGCGGCGAAGTTGGTTGTGAGGAGCTGAGCGCACGCTATACGAGCGTTGACAGCGCGCACCTTCTCATGTCACGGGTTGTCGCACGCTGGCGTCAGGTGCCGTACCGTCAGGTGAAGGCGTACGAGGAGATTTCGGGGATGGTCGACGGTACGCTCCGGCACTACGCGGCCAGCGGCTGCGGACTCGATCCCAGCGAGCTCCCTGGAGGGGAGTAGTTTACTCTCCTCCCTCGGAGCCCTCGCGAACGATCATGATGTGGGAGAACAGCTCGCCCGAGTTCATCACCCAGGGCATGTCGCCCTGGCGCTCCGTCGGGAGGCCCATCGCCTCGGCTGTCTGGTAGGGTGTGAAGATGATCCGAAGTTGGCTGACCTCGCCGCTCGTCTGCCCGGTAGCCGGATCGTAGCTGCCCGCCGGCCCGTTGATCACGTGAAGCACGGCCGGCTGCTCGGGTAGCACGACCTTCCCGGCCTCGACCTCCTCCTCGAGACGCCGGTCTCTCTCCGCCTCCTCCAGGTTCTCCTCACCCAGCTCCCGGCTGCGTGAGAGCAGGGGATGCAGAGGCTCGGGATAGCACACCACCCTGAATCGCTCGTCGCCGGGCTCGTCCGCGATACAGATCATGCCGTTGGTACCTTCGCGAAGATCGGTGCGCTCGCCCGACTCGTTCCACCCGATCACCGTGGCGTCGGCCCTCATCTCATCAGGCAGCGGGAGGGTGGCCGACGCCATCTGAGCTTCGGCGGTCGGAGCCTGGGCCAGCATCGAAGGGGCTTCGACCAGGATCAGGACGAAGAGTGCGACGAACAGCTTCGGACCGAGTTGGATGGGGCGCATATGCAGCTCCGGCCGTCTGGAGGCGGTCTTTCCCGCGTCACGGGGGTGGCCCGGAGGATGAGGCCGGCGCGGCCCGTTCGCAACGGCTATTCGCGGCAGTTCCCGGAAGCTGACGCGCGCGGATCCGACGCCGCTCAGTCGCGGCTGAAGACGGCCCCGTGCGGAGCGGCCGGCCCGGCGTCTCCGTGAGGCCAGCTGGCGCGCCGCAGATCCACTCCCGGGCGCCCGGCCAGAGGCTCTCGGAAGCTCTCCTCCAGCTCCATCTCGCCCGTCTCGCGATCCAGCCGCGCGAGCAGCACCCGGCCAGCGAGGCCAGCGTAGCCCGTGATCACGATCCGCTCGCCGCCCGGCTCCAGGCTGATCCAGTGCGGCACCTCCTCAGGCGCGAGCGTCAGCCGGGCGACCTCCACCGGCCGGTTCGGATCGGTGATGTCCAGGGTCACGAGGGCATGCTCGGCAGGAACCGTGTGAATCCAGAAACGCTCCGTCACGACGGGAAGCGCGCAGTACGTTCCTTCCCGCTGCGGGAACGCGTACACGAGCTCGGCCGATGGCTCCTCCTCCAGGCCGTCGAGCTTGTAGAGGCCGCAGGAGAACGTGGAGACGAGCACCGTCCGCCCGTCGACCAACAGCCTCGGCTCGGCCGTGCCCAGGTGCTCGGATCCCAGGGCGCCGGGCTCCAGAACGACCGTGTTCCTCAGGGAGAGATCCGAGAGCCGCCAAACCTGCACCGCCGGATTGAGTGCGCCGGCCATGTCCGTGCTGGTGGTGACGACGCGGTCGAGTCCGGGGACGGTGCAGAGGCTGTAGGGTCGAATCGAGGGATCCAACTCGGGAACGGCGGCGCTCCCCGACCGGATCGGGACGCCGGCCGGATCCAGCTCGACCAGGCCTCCCGTCTCCACGGAGCTGCCGCCCGGGCGAGAGCGTCTCTGAAATGTGGCGAGGATGTTCCCGTTCGGGAGGCGCTCGAAGCTGTGCGGATGGTGGTATTCGCCGGCTTCCGCGAAGTAGCCCGCCAACGAGGGGGCCTCGGGGTCGTTGAAGTCGATGAGGAACGTCAGGCCCGCGTCGAACGCGTTGGCGAGAAGGATCCCGCCCTCGGGCATCGCGTGCTCGGTGTGGTGCGCCCGGCCGCCGAACCCGACGGCAAGGGTCGTGACCACTTCCGCATAGGTCGGAGAGTCACGCCGCACGTCGATGACAGCCACGAAATCGCTCTCCGCCCCATCGTCATCCGCGGCCCACACGTACAGATAACTCGCCGGATCGCGCCTCTCGGCGGCGGAGCCCTCGCCGCCTGCCGTCCTGCCGGGACCGTCTCGGCTGCAGCTCGTCGAGATGAGCAGTGCGATCCACAGCGCCTGCGCGAAGGGCTGTCGCAGGACGTGGATTCCTTTGGTCATCCAATGGCCGCTCATTCGACTCTCCGCGTCTCCTGTTACCGGGTGTCTTCGGAGGTCGTCAACAAGACAGCGTCGGCTCTCACGGGGTAACACGCAACTCGGATCGAACCCGAAGCGTTCTGTGTACACGAAGCCAACGTAGCGCTGCCGATTTCGACAGGGCCTCAGAGGATCAGGACATAGAGGATGAAGCCAACGACCCGACTCGCATTCCTTTTCGTCGCTCTTGCGACGCTGAGCCTTTCAGCCGCCGTTCCCGACGTGCTGGGGCAGGCACCGCCCGACTCGCTGCAGCCAGCGGCCGGCTCGGTTCCGGCCGGCGAGGGCCCGGCAGATGAAGCTGCGGTACCTGCCGAGGAGTTGCCCGTCGACGGCGTATTCCGGCCCATCGACGTACCCTCACCCGACGAGTTCCGAACGGCTTCCGGCGCCCCGAACGCATCCTACTGGCAGCAGGACGTGAGCTACGAGATCAAGGTGGCATTGGATCCCGAGACCCATCGGATCACCGGCAGCGAGAAGGTCACGTACACCAACAACAGCCCGGACTCCCTCGCATCGATCTGGCTCCAGCTCGACCAGAACCTGTTCGAACCAGACAGCCGCGGAGCACAAAGGGCGGCGCGGATGGAAGAGGAAGCTGGCGACGTCCGATTCCAGGGGATGTTCGAGGGCGGCGGCTACGACATCGAGCGGGTCGCCGTCATTCGAGACGAGGTTCCCCTCGAGGTCCCGTACGAGATCGACGGCACGATGATGGAGATCAAGCTCGACCGGCCGGTGCAGCCCGTTGGCGGAGAGCTGGAGATCGAGGTGGACTTCTCGTTCACCATCCCCGAGTCGGGCGCCGACCGCATGGGTCGCCTGAAGGTGAAGAAGGGTACGGTATACGAGCTCGCCCAGTGGTATCCGAGGGTCTTCGTCTATGACGACGTCACCGGCTGGAACGCGATGCCGTATCTCGGGCAGGGAGAGTTCTATCTTGAGTATGGCGATTTCGACGTCGAGATCACGGTTCCGCGCGACTTCGTTGTCGCCGCCACCGGTGAGCTGCAGAACCCGGAGGAGGTATTGACGGCCGACCAGCAAGGGAGGCTGGAGCTGGCGGGCAGGAGCTCCGTGACTGTTCCGATCGTCGAGAAAGACCACGTGGGCAAGGAAGAGTACCGGCCGATCGGGATGGGCCCTCTCACCTGGAAGTTCCGCGCCGAGGGCGTGCGCGATTTCGCCTGGGCCGGCTCAAAGGCGTTCATCTGGGATGCCGGCAGCTGGGACGGGATTCTGGCGATGTCGTTCTATCCCGAAGAGGGTCTCGGGGTGGGCGGTCGTGGCCCCCCGATACCGGGGTGGGAGATGTCGACGGAATACGTCCTCCATGCCATCGAGTTCTACTCCACCCAGTGGTACAGGTATCCGTACCCGGTGGCGATCAACGTGGCGGGGACGGCGCTGGGGATGGAGTACCCGATGATCGTCTTCTGCTCGGTGGATGCTCGCGGGCTCGGGCTGTTCCTCGTCACGGATCACGAGATCGCCCACACCTGGTTTCCGATGCTGGTCGGATCCGATGAGCGTCGATACGCGTGGATGGATGAAGGGTTCAACACCTTCATGAACCACTACTCTCTGACCGACTACGGGGGAGCCGACGCGTGGCCGGCCGATCCGGTGCTACCGAGAAACAGCGCGAGACTCACCCGATCCGAGGATCTGGCCGAGCCAATCATGACGGCACCCGATGATCTGAGTGAAGACCAGCTCGGTTTCCTCGGATACACGAAGCCCGGGATGGTGCTCTATCTGTTGCGTGAGTACGTGCTGGGCCCTGACGTGTTCGACGCGGGATTGACGACGTACATAGAACGCTGGGCCTACAGGCATCCGCAGCCGGCCGACTTCTTTCGGACGATGGAGGACGTCTCCGGCGAGGATCTCGATTGGTACTGGAACTCATGGCTCTACGGCAGCGGTTACCTGGATCAGGCGGTCACGGATGTCGCCCGTCAGGACGGGAACAGCACCGTCACCATCCGCAATCGCGGTGACGCCGTGATGCCGATGGAGGTCCGTTTCGTCTTTCGTGACGGAACTGACGAGTGCCGCAGGCTGCCGGTGGACATCTGGCGCGACAGCGACACGTACACCGTGGAGTTCGAGGGGAAGAACGTTCGGACGGTCCACATCGATCCACGCGGCATGCTGCCCGATGCGAACCGAAGCAACAACGTCCACGGCCGGGGCGTGGTGACACGCGTGGACGAGTGCTGAGCACGAGTGCCGAAGCAGCTCGAGCCGCTTTCTCGCCTCACTAAATCAGTCCGAATGGATGCCGGTCGGCCGCCTGGCATAAGGATGACGGTTACGAAACTTTCGAAAAACATTCATTGCGCCGCTACGGGGGTTGCACAACAAAAAGATTTTTTCTATCATTGGGCGTGCTCAAGGAGGAAGCACCGGCGAGCCGGATCGCCGCGCCCTCTGACACAAGCACCGGTCGCCCGACTGGCGATAAACCGAAGGGCTTCGGCCCGGAAAACAGACGCCGAACCGCGGATCGGGTGAAGCTGGTACCAGACTGGTGTGGTCTCGAAAGAGAAGCGCAATCGACCGAGACTGAATTGTCAGGAGGTAGAAGGGTTTACTCGCAAGGGTAAGTCAATCGTCCTCTCAGCCCCCGACACTCTTCGGAGTGCGCGGGGGCTGAGTACATCTAGGTATGTCTGGATCCTCCGTCGCTTCCAGGCCCCTCGCTTCCAGGCCCCACTGCATCCGCATCCCGCCGCAGAATCCCTCAGCTCTTCAACGCGCGTTTTCGAGCCTGGCTTGCCCTGGGTTGGCTTGCACGTAGTCACCCGGCCTGCACTTCGTTTGAGCGGCTGGTCGCATCATCAGGGTTTTTGGAAAAATCTGGCTTAGTAGATTGTGGACAACTTGTGGATAAAAATTGGAAACACGTTGCGATGCCGGACAAAAACGCGCCCCGCTTCCGCCATCGAGTTATCCCCGCCCGTGTGGATTGCGCCGTCGATCAGCGAGACGAGCGGGCACGATGACTTCGACGACTAGGCGGTGGCGGCCGGAACCGTGATCGCGCGACGCCTGTTTTGCTGATGCAGGAGGCCACCTTCGCGCCCGGCAGACCGATCGTCGGCGGCAAGACGCGGCTGCCGTAGCGCCTCCTCGTGAATCGTACGAGTCGCGATCGCGTAACCTTGGGTTGACTCCCGATCTCCTCATTACTACGGTTATGTGTCCCGCCAGTACGCCCAACCGTCCTTTTGTCAGCCGCTGGAATCAGCATGCAAACGCTGTAAATCACGGTAGTATAACGTGATAGCGTGAGGCAGAATGACAGAATGGTGGGGACAGCATCAGGTAGGCGGGGAAGATCCCGCGCCGCCCGAAGCCTCGGGCAGCGGCGTCGAGCTCTCACTCCCGGCCGTCCCAAAGCCGGTCGCCAGCTCGGTCCTCTGGACACCCAAAGCCTGGGACTCGGCCGAACCCCCGGAAACCCGCGACATGGACCTCTTCGTCGGGCAAGCGGCGCTGAGGGCGATCGCGAACCATCTTTCCGAACCCGGCGGTCGCGAGGGGTACGGCATGTTCTCGGGCCGGCTTGCCCGCTGCCCCGAGTCGGACACGTCATATCTGTCGATCGAAGAGGCGCATCCAGCCCCCCACTCGATGCCGGAGAGCGAAGACCCCGTGGACCTTGCCCGGTTCAGGGAGTTCTGGCTCTCGCTCAGCATGAAGGTGAGCGCGCGCGAGCGGACTCTGGTCGGGTGGTATCATGCCCACCCCAGATTGGGGATCTCCTTTTCCAAGAGCGACCAGCGGATTCACCTGGCCCATTTTCCGAACCGCTGGCAATGCGCGCTCGTGCTCACCTCACAGGCGTCCAAGCGGGAGGCGGGCTTCTTCCAGCGAGATTCGAGAACCGGGGCTTTCCGCAGCACCCCGGCTGCTTTTTATGAAGTCCTACCAGTGCGCAAGCTGAACGGCGGTCGAGTCGAGTCGTGGATCAGCTGGTCCAACTACAAGCCCCACCGTTCGGTCAAGATCTCCGGCCCGCGTTCGCGAGAGGCGACATTCGAGTTCGTGATCGACGCCTCCGAGGCGGGTGCGGGAGCGCTCCCGGGCAACGGGACAAACGGAAACAAGGGGCGGGCAGGGGATGAGGCTAGCGCGGAGACAGGGGGGGCGCCCGCCCCATCCGTTCTGCTGCCCCACTTCCTCAAGGCCAGGAAAGCGCAGCGACGTCGCCGACGAATCCGTCGGCTGGCGGCCGCCGCGGCAATCCTCGCGGTCGCGGCCGGCGGACTGACCGCGGCATCGGCCACGGGTCAGGTCGACTTGGCGGCGATGGTCGGTGATGTCCGCTTTCAGACGAAAGTCTTGGCCAGGGCGCTGGCCGAAACCCTCATCCCAACGAGTCAGGCAACCGCGGACGGGCAAGCCGGGGCGATCCCGATGGCGCGCGGGCAAAGCCCCGGAGCTCCGTCCGCGAATTCCGATATGAGCTTCGCGAGCCCGCCCGGCGATGCTGGCCAGATCCTCCTGGCGCGCATCCAGGAGTACGAGCGGGTCAGCACGGCGGCGGCCTACGAGGGCGAGACGGCGGCTTGCGAGCCGCTGAGCATGGCCTTCGGGCGAGTCGAGGCTGCAGCCGAGACCCTGATGGCCGGTCCCGACCCGTCCGCCAGCGGGGCGGTCGAAGACGAGGGGCTCGCGTCAGCGATCGAAGACGTCCGTCGCGACTATGACGCGAGCGGCTGCTCTTCTTCCGACTGACGACCTGACGGCTGAGCGAGGCAGCCTACTGAGCCCGGCACCCGATCGAGCCGTGGCGCGCGCCCGGAGCCGGTCCGCCACCTAACCGACCCCATCCTGCCCACTCCATCTCATGACGCCACTCCATGCCATGACGATCAGTGACCCGCCTCGCGGGTAGTGAGCGCCACGGGTAGTGAGCGTCAAGGGAACCCGCGCATCGCCGTGCCAATCGAGATAGCATGCACAACGACTACCACGACAAGAACCACGACAGGAAGGTGGGGAACACGAGGTTGCGCGCCGTCCCGATCATCGTTCTGGGAGCGATCAGCCTCTCCGGCTGCGCGAGCGGAGGTAGTCAACAGGAGGCCGAGCCCGGCACCGTCGCATCCGGCGAGGCTCCCTCGGATGAGAAGGGTCGATATTTCGTCTTCTCCGGCGAATTCGATCAGGTCTTGCTGGCCACCAGGTCGGCCCTGTTGCAGGAAGGCTATGACATTCGCGGCGACTACGGCGTCGCCGATGGAGGTCAGCACGTGTTCCACGCGGACAAGTTCCCGACGCCTTTCGACGCGGGCACGATTCTCCGGGTGGAGGTCGAAAGGCCGGAGCAATCCAGCCGGGAGGGCCCACGCACCGTGGTTCGCGTCTTCACGACGCGGCGAATCATGTCGAATCTCGAGGTCGGTGGAGATGCGTCGGAGGAGATCTTCCGGCGCATTCACTCGCTTCTCCGGCAGAGCTGACCGGGCTCGAGCCAAACGCCCGGGCGCTTGGCGACCGGGGAACGCTCGACGAGCTGACATAGGAGCGACATGACGACTGCCCCGGATGGTTCTGGCGGGCATCGGCGCGCTGGCCTCTGCTGGCCGAAGGGTGACGCCTAAGGGGATGCCTGTTCCGGCACGAAGATCCGGAACGGGACGGTTGTGACCTCGTCGACCGCCGGGCCGCCGCGAAGGAAGCTCAGGATGATCTCGGGGATGCGCCGTGAGCTGAGCAGCAGATCGTCGCTGTGCCCGGCGCCCTCCAGGACGAGATGTCCGCTGTTCCGAAAGCCCAGTCGTACCTCATCCGCGTTCGAGGCAGGCGTGCGCCCGTCCAGCGTTCCGCTGATGAACTGAACGGGGATGCCCGACCGGACGGGCGCCCAGAAGTCCTCGTCGGGAGCCGCATGGGGCCACACGTCGCAGATGTAGGGTTGGGGGAAGTCCACCGCGTCTCCGAGTAGCGTCTCCTCGGCTTCCCTCCTTATCTGGTCCAGCCGCTCGGCCGGCGAGCCCGATGCACAGTCCATGGCGAAGGTCATCGCCAACATGCTCCGAGACCGGCTGCTGGCGACGAACGGGGCGATCGAGGCGTAGTCGCCCGCCGCCAGCCGTTCGTAGAGCGAGGGAAGCTGACTGAGGATCTGGCGGTTGCCGATCGAGCCGGCCGTAAGCCATTGGACGTCGAATTTTCCGATCGTCAGCGGGATCGGCTGGCCCGTGGATGGATGCTGTACCTCCACGGTCACGGCGGCGCGCTCGAGGCTGTCCAGCACGGCAGTCATCGAGCCGAGGAAGTCGGGGAATCTGGCGCTGGCGACCGTGTCGGCTCGCACGAGGCTGTCCACGCGCACCAGCACCTTCTGGAGGCTGCTCGGGAGCTTGAGGGTCTGGTCGGGTCCCTCCACGCCTGCGAGCACAGCGCGATAGACGCCGGCAGGGTGCCTCCTGATCACCGAAAGCGCGAGATGGGTTCCGTAGCTGATACCCACTAGGCTCACCTGCTCCGCTCCCAGGGCTTGCCGAAGATCCTCCACGTCGTCTGCGCTCTCGACGGTGTTGTAGGCGGAGAGGTCGATACCCAATCCGCGCCAGTAGTCGGCGCAGATCCGAGCCCACTCCAGCGACGCTTGCAGGAAGGCCTCCCGTGTGAGCGCCTGCTCGAGTGGATAGACCCAGGGATCCGGACACGTCAGATAGGGGATCGATCCGCGTGTGCCGCGCTGGGCGAGTGCGATGACGTCCCCGGCTTCGCGAAGCGCCATGAAGAGCGGGAAGCGGGCCCCGCGCGCCGCGTCGATGCCCGAGCCTCCAGGCCCGCCGGCCAGATAGACGGTCGGCGGCCCGGGGTCGCTCGCCGTGCTGGGGAAGCGGACGAAGCCGAGACGGATCATGCGGTCGTTCTCCTCGGATCGATTCTCCCGCACCCAAAGGAAGCCGTACTGGGCGGCCACCGTGTCACCGGCCTGAGAGACGAAGACGCTGTCGACGGTCTCGAGCAGACCGGGAGTGGGCTGAGCGGCCGCGGGAGCAACGGCGCCGAAGATACCGAAGATCAAGAGAAGCTCCACGGCTCCGGCGAGGGACAGGCTCTTGGGTTTCATGTCTGCAGCAAGGTCTAAAGTTCAGGCCAGCGTAAGGTTCAGGCCAGCGTAAGGTGTCGCTCGAGCTCAAACAGGCTCTCGAGGTTGTGCCCGGGCGCGAAGATATCGACGTGGGGAAGCGCCGCGCTCATCCCCCTCGCCGCGGGCTCGTACTGGGGGCTCGCGAGCAGAGGATTCAGCCAGATCACCTTCCTGGCCTTTCGGTGCATCGCGCGCATGGCTCGCTCCAGAAGGCTCACATCGCCGCGGTCCAGGCCGTCACTGAGGATCACGATGACGGTTCGCTGCCCCAGCAGGGATCGTCCGTGCGTTCGCACGAACTCGTCCAGGCACTCTCCGATTCGCGTCCCGCCCGACCAATCGTGAACGCGGGTTCCAAGCGAATCGAGCGCCTGGTCCACATGGGAAGCCGAGAGCCAGGGCGTGAGCCGCGTCAGGCGCGTCGAGAACACGAAGCTCTCGACATCCCGGTCGCGCCCGGCCGCGAGCAGAAAGCGCATGAGGAAGCGGCTGTATCGCTCCATCGAGCCACTGACGTCGCACAGCAGAACGACGCGCGGCCGCTCCAGTCTTCGCCGCCGTCTTGCCAGACGAAGGAGCTCGCCGTCGTGTGCGACGGCATCTCGGAAGCTACGGCGGAGATCGAGCCGACCTTTGCGGCGGTGCGGACGGTACCGGCGACTCTTGCGGGTGGCGAGCCGGAGCAGGATCCGGTCGAGAACTCGGTCAACGCGGCGCAGATCGCGCTCGTCCATGCGTTCGAACGAGCGATGGGAGAGGCGTTCGTCCGGGCTATAGGAAGCCCCCGCCACATCCGAGGAGCGCTCGGCTCCGTCATCCTCCGCAGCGGCGGCTCGATGAAGACGCTCGAGGACGGTAGGGGGTCCGGCTCCGCCACCGGAGACCCCTCGCTCGCGATGCTCCGAGGCCGTCGCCTCCGCGGGAGGAGCCGGCTCCTCGGGTCGACTTCCGCCCCAAAGCGCCCAGAAACAGCGCTCGTAGGCGGTTTGGTGGTCCGGCGACGAGGTGAAGGCCGCTTTGAGCCCGAAGCACACGTCGAGCCCGTCGGAGGCATCGAGCCGCTCGAGCGCCTCGCAGGCGGTCATGGACTCCAAGACCGTGCACGGCACTCCTTCCTCCCGGAGCGCCCGACCCAGGCGCGCAGTCCACGCGACAGGCTGTTCCATCGGAGCCGACGCGGTCACGAGGGGTCCGAAGAATCGGCGGGCGCGCCCTCCAGAATCTCCCCGAGCCCGTTGGCTGCGAGGACGGCGATGTCATGCCGGTCCTTCAGCAGGCACCCCAGCGTGGCTCGCACGACGTCCTCATCCAGGCGCTGGATCCCGAGAGAGTCGAGCGCCTCCGCCCAATCCAGCGTCTCAGCGACCCCCGGTGTCTTGTACAGCCGGCCCTCGCGCAGTCGCTGGACGAAACGGACGATCTCCTCCGCCACGTCGGCCGGCAGGCGCTCGCGGCGGGTGCGGAGGATCCGGAGCTCCTTCTCGAACGACGGGTGGTCGATCCAGAGATAGAGACACCGGCGGCGCAGCGCATCGCTGAGCTCCCGGGTGCTGTTCGACGTGAGGACGACGTGAGGCCGCGTGGTCGATTCGATCGTGCCGAGCTCCGGGATGGACACCTGGAAGTCCGACAACAGCTCCAGCAGAAACGCCTCGAACTCCTCGTCGGCACGGTCGATCTCATCGATCAGAAGCACGGGCGGTACGGGTCGCGTGATAGCTCGGAGCAGGGGCCGTTCCAGCAGATAGTCTCGCCCGAAGATCGTCGCCTCGAGCTCCTCAGGGCTCGTGCCGCCGCTTTCCTCGACCCGGATTCGCAGAAGCTGGCGCTGGTAGTTCCACTCGTACAGCGCCGTGTGCACGTCCAGGCCCTCGTAGCACTGCAGCCGGATGAGCTCTGTTTCCAGGATCTCCGCCAGCACCTTGGCGATCTCGGTCTTGCCGACGCCGGCCTCGCCCTCGACCAGGAGGGGTTTTCCGAGCGCTTGCCCCAGATGAACGGCCGTAGCGATGGCCCGGTCGGCCACGTACCCCCGGCGCTCCATCTCATCGGCGATGCTGCGGATCTCGTCCTTCAAGCTCGGCCTCCGGGTTCAGATGGTTCCCTCTACCATCCTGCTCACGCGGAGGTCCACGACGCGCGTCCCGACCGCCGGATCGTCAGG
>CAMYMV010000007.1:47949-71883 GCA_947259585.1 uncultured Gemmatimonadales bacterium
GGCAGAACGGGTAACTGCCTCGTCAGGGGCAAGAGGGCTTTTCCGAGTCCGTTCGGCCGGTCTCTTCCATCTCGCTATCCTGCTCGCGGCATCGCTTCCCCCGGGTTGCTCGAACCCCCTCGCTACCGAGCGTGACGCGTTCGAGGAGAACCTGCAGACGTGGAACGCGGCGGGCATCGACGCCTACGAGTTCGACTATCGGCTCAACTGCTTCTGCGGGGGCCCGGGAGTCCGGCCGGTCCACATCGAGATTCGTGACGGGGCGGTCGCCGCGGTGAGCTTCCCAGACGGCGAACCACCGGAGTCCTACGATCTGGCCGAGTATCCGACCATACCGGACCTCTTCGCGGACGTGGAAGCGTCGCTGGCACGGAAGCCGTTTTCCGTCAGGGTCGAGTACGACGCTGAGCTGGGATACCCGAGGGAGTTCTTCGCCGACTTCGTGGAGAACGCGGTGGACGAGGAACTCGGCTTTCTCGCCACCGACCTGACGCCGATCGGGGGCTGATGCGAGGCGAAGACCAGGGCCTGCGCGATCGCTAGCTTTCTGCCGTGAGGCTGCCGCCGGCTGCGGAGATTCGCCTGGCTCGCGCTCGGTTGATGTCGCCCCGGCGCTGGATCAGTTCCGCGAGAATAGAGATCGCGATCTCGGCCGGCTCACGTGCACCGATGTCCAGGCCGGCCGGACCCACCAGCGGCGTGAGCTCGTCCTCGGCCCACTCCCGAGCAAGAAGAAGGCTTCGGAGCTCGCTCGAGCGACGCCGGCTGGCGAGCAAACCTACGTAGAGAGCGCCGGCTCGAAGCGCGTCCTCGACGGCTTCCATGTCCCACTCCCCGAGCGTGGCGACGACCGCATACAGCGTCGCGTCATCGCCGATGTCGGCTTCGAGCCTCTCCCTCGAGTCGGGCTCGTCTAGAAGGCGGACGCGGTAGCCGGCCTGCTCGCCCATCTCGGCCAGCGCACGGCTGACGGGGGAGTCGCCGTACAGGAGGAGGAGCGAGGCCGGCAGCTGAGGTTCCAGGTATACTTCCACGTTACCCCCGCATTGACTGGTCATCGGGTACACGATCACATCCGGTCGATCCGAATCTGCACGAGGAGCCAGGACGATCAGGCGCGGGCGTCCGTCCTTCAGAGCCTCCCGTGCCTCCATGCGGACGACGGGCTCGATGCCGGGTCCACCCACCCAGCCCTCGAAGCTGCCGTCATTCGTGACGATTGCCTTCTGGCCGACCCTGGCCGCGCACGGCGCCTGTCGCGCCACGACCGTGGCGATCGCGTACGCTCGCCCCTGCTCCGAGAGCTCAGCGGCTCTCTGATAGACGGACCGATCAAACAGCGCGCTCATCTCAAACTGAGCATAAGGCCCGCGCCCCGGCGGGCGCTATGCCCGGAGGATCTCTCCTTAGGGTGCGCCGTGGTCTCGAGGGACACGACTGGTGAAGCGACACATCTGGCCCGACTTTGGTGGTCCGACACAGGAACCGAGGCGAGATCGACGTGACCGACACACCCGACAACACCGAGCCCGATCTCTCTGTGCTCCGCATGAGCCGCGAGGGAGCCGCGAAGACCCCGGGCGGAGGCGGCCGTTCCCGCCGCCGCCTCGTGTGGCTCGTCCTCCTCGTCGCCGCTGTGCTCGTGGCCATTGTCGGTGTGCCGAGGCTCCCGTGGATGGCTCCGACGATCGACGTCGCGACGGTACGGATACTCACGCCCGACGAGGCCTCTCTCGTCCTTACGGCGACCGGCTACACGTATGCCCGCGAGCGAGCCTCGGTAGGCGCCAAGATCATCGGCAGAGTCGAGCGGCTGCTGGTCGACGAGGGCGACCGGGTCCGGAGGGGCGACACGATCGCCGTGCTCGACAGCGACGACCTCGTCGCAGCGCTCAGGCAGAGGCGCGCCGCGTTGCTCGAAGCGCAGGCCAACCTGGCGGACGCCAGACGTCAGGAGGCACGCTTCGCACGCCTTCTGGCCGAGAGGGCGATCGCCCAGGCCGAGTACGATGCCGAGGCGACCCGGCTAGAGGTGGCGGAGGCTCAAGTCGCGGTCGCCGAGGCGGGCCTCGCCAACGCCCGGGCGAGGCTGCAGTACGCGGTCATCACGGCGCCGATACCCGGCGTGGTCATCGAGCGGCGGATCGAGGTGGGCGAGATGGTGGCCCCCGGCGGCTTTACCACGCAGCAGGCAACCGGCGCCATTGTCCGGATCGCCAACCCCGAATCCCTGGAGGTGGAGGCGGATATCAACGAGAGCTACATCTCGCGCCTCTCACTCGGGCAACCGGCCGTAATCAAGGTCGACGCGGTACCCGGGCAGGAGTACCATGGGCGTCTTCGTCAAATCGTACCGACCGCGGATCGGCAGCGAGCAGTGGTCGAGGTGAAGGTAACGATCGATGACAGGGACGATCGCCTCCTGCCGGACATGAGCTGCAACGTCACTTTCCTCGAGGAGGAAGGGGAAGCGGGGGACGAGGTGACGCGCCAGCCGATGGCGGTCGCGCCGAAGGTTGCGGTCCTGCAGGATGCCGACGGTTCCTACGTGCTTATCGTCGAAGATGACCGCGTCAGGCGCACCCCCGTCGAGCTCGGGGCGGAGGTGGGCGATGACGTGGAGATCCGCTCCGGCCTTGCAGGTGGTGAGCGGGTCGCCGTGACCGGCCTTGAAGGGCTCGAGGACGGAAGGCGGGTTCGGGTTCGTTAGGTGGCGAGCTCGAACGAACACAGCGATGGAGGCGAGATGAGCGATCCGGTCGTCCGGATTGAGAACGTGAGCAAGGTCTATGGCGGTGACCGACTGCGTGTCGAGGTGCTCTCCGACATCGACTTGGAGATCGAGGAGGGCGGCTTCGTGGCACTGATGGGCCCGTCGGGATCCGGCAAGACGACGCTGCTCAACCTGATCGCGGCGGTGGATCGTCCAACCTCGGGCCGGGTCGTGGTCGCCGGGCAGGACACGACGCAGCTGAGCGAGAGCGAGCTCGCGGCCTGGAGGCACCGGAACATCGGCTACATCTTCCAGCTCTACAACCTGATCCCCGTGCTCACCGCCTACGAGAACGTGGAGTTGCCGCTGACGCTGAGCCGGCTGAGCTCCGCCGACCGACGCGCCAAGGTCGAGACAGCGCTGGAGGTCGTCGGGTTGACGGACCGGAGCGATCACTTTCCCCGGGAGTTGTCCGGTGGTCAGGAGCAGCGGGTGGCGATCGCCCGAGCCATCGTAACGGACCCCACCGTGCTGCTGGCGGACGAGCCCACCGGCGATCTGGACGCGGCGAGCGCCGGCTCGGTGCTCCGGCTCTTGGAGCGACTCAACGACGAGTTCGAGAAGACGATCGTGATGGTGACCCACGATCCGCGCGCCGCCGATCATGCGCACCGGTTCCTGCACCTCGACAAGGGCAAGCTGTGGAGCGACCCGGCGGAATCTCCGCCGGTGGCCGGCTCTGGAGGTGAGGGATGAGAAAGCTCGTGTGGCGCAACCTGCTGAGGAACAAGCGCCGAACCCTGTTCACTGTGGCCAGCCTCACGATGGCCGTATTCCTCCTGTGCGTGCTGGGCGCGCTCCTGCAGACGTTCAATCCCGAGGAAACCGAGACCTCCGAGAAGCGGGTCGTCGTTCGCCATGCCGTCTCCCTACAATTCGAGCTTCCCGAGGCGTATTGGAGCCGTCTGGAGACGCTCGAGCACGTCGAGGCGGTGTCTCCGCTCAGCTGGTTCGGCGGGATCTACAAGGACACGCGGCCGGAGAACTTCTTCGCCCAGTTCGCCACCGACCCGGAGACCCTCCTGGACGTCTTCCAGGGGATGGAGATCGACCCGACGACCGGCGAGGCCTGGCTGGCGGAGCGTCGCTCGTTCATCGCCGGTCGTACCCTGGCCGAGAAGCACGGTTGGCAGGTCGGCGATGAGATCTTCCTGCAGGGCGAGATCTACCCTACGGACCTCAGCCTCGTGCTTCGCGGCACGTTCACCTACCCGGCCGACGAGTCGCAGGAGAACCAGATCTTCTTTCATCACGCCTACGTGGAGGAGGCGCTGGGCAACCCCGGGACGGTCGGAACGTTCTGGCTGCGGGTGGACGACCTGGCGAGCGTCCCGCTCGTGATCGAAGCGGCCGAGGAGATGTTCGAGAACTCCGAGGCCCGCGTCAAAGCCGAGACGGAGCAGGCCTTCGCGGCGTCGTTTACGGAGATGCTCGGGAACGTGGAGCTGCTCTTCGGGGCGATCGGCTTCGCCGTCGTCGTATCCGTCTTCTTCATCACGGCCAACACGATGGCGATGGCCGTGCGCGAGCGGCTCCGGGAGATCTCCGTTCTGAAGACGCTGGGCTTCGGGCGGCGGCAGATCCTCGGAGGGGTGACGGCCGAGTCCGCGGTGATCGGCTTCCTGGGCGGCGTGCTCGGCGTGCTGTTCGCCCTTCTCCTGGTGAAGGCGGCGGCCCGCGGCCTCTCCGGGATGTTTCCCCTGTTCAGCGCGATGACGCTCGGGCCGGACGTTGCGTTGCTCGGGCTGGCGGCGGCGCTCGGTCTAGGCGCCCTGTCGGGCTTCATCCCAGGCTACGCGATGGCGCGTCGCTCGATCGTCGAAGGCCTGAGGAAGGTGGGTTGAGGCGTTGAGCATACCTCTTAAGTACAGCGCGCGAAGCCTCGTCGAACGGCGCGGCACCGTCCTGATGACGATCGCTTCGATCGCCTTTGTCGTGCTCGTCTACCTGGGTGTTCTGTCGCTGGCCGGAGGCCTCCGCTCCGCGCTCTCCACCTCCGGCGACCCGGCGCAGATAGTCGTGCTGCGCGATGGAGCGCTGAGCGAGACGAGCAGCTTCTTGTCGCTCGAGCGTGGCCGCGAGCTGATGACGCTGCCAGGCATCGCCACTGATGCGGACGGAGCCCTCCTGGCGGCGGGCGAGGTGCTGATCCTGAACAACTTGCCGCGCGAGGACGGCTCGATGAGCAACGTCACCTTCCGGGGCGTAGCTCCGATCTCCTTCCGGCTCCGGCCGGAGTTGGCGATCGTGGACGGACGCACCTTCACGCCGGGAGCCGCCGAGTTGATCGT
This sequence comes from uncultured Gemmatimonadales bacterium, assembly GCA_947259585.1. Classification (GTDB taxonomy): domain Bacteria; phylum Gemmatimonadota; class Gemmatimonadetes; order Palauibacterales; family Palauibacteraceae. The sequence goes on from CAMYMV010000007.1 coordinate 53,014, forward strand.
CGGCAGGCGTCTTTCCGACAGGTTCCCGGACCTGCGTTTGGGCTCGGAGCTCGAGGTCGGCCGGTTGACCTTCCGGGTGGTGGGGATCTTCGAGGCGGGTGGTTCGAGCTTCGATTCCGAGGTATGGGGGGCGGCCGAGGATCTCAGCTCCGCCTTCAGGCGGGTCGGCTACTACTCCTCAGCCCTGCTGCGCGCCACCTCGGAGGGCGAGGCCGCGGGGCTCATCCAGCGGATCGAGAGCGACCAGCGGCTGAATCTGCAGGCCTTGACCGAATCGGAGTACTACGCCCGGCAGACCGCCGCGACGACCCGACAGTTTGTCTTCCTGGCGAACGCCTTGGCAGTGATCATGGCCATCGGCGCTTGCTTCGCGGCGGCCAACACGATGTACGCGGCCGTTTCGGCCCGGACCCGGGAGATCGCGACGCTGCGCGTGCTCGGGTTCAGACGCCGAAACATCACGGCAGCGTTCCTGCTCGAGGCGGCCCTGCTGGGCTTGGTGGCCGGCCTGCTCGGCGTCCTGTTCGCGCTGCCCCTGAACACGATCAGTACCGGGACCACCAACTTCCTCACGTTCAGCGAGATTACGTTCTCGCTCCGCACGACTCCGAGGGCGCTGCTCGGTGGCGTGCTGCTGGCGGTGGTGACCGGCGTGATCGGCGGGTTGCCGCCCGCCTGGTCGGCTGCCCGAAAGCGAATCCAGGAGGCGATGCGGGCCGTGTGAGCCACGCTCCCGCTTGCGGCCTCGCGCCCGCGGCCAGACTTTCGGCGCCGACTGTTCGAGCGAGAAGCGAGTTCCGGTTGGCGGCTACCTAGAAGGAGATGCGACTTGGCAATCGAGATTCACAAGAGCTACGAGATCAACCGGCCGGTGGATGAGGTGTGGGACTTCCTGATCACCCCGGAACGCGTCGTGGAGTGTCTTCCCGCGGCGAAGCTCACCGAGAGGATCGACGACCACACCTATCGCGGCGAGATGGGTGTCCGCTTGGGGCCGATCGGCGTGACGTTCCAGGGCACGATCCACTACGACAAGCTGGATGTCGAGAACCACGAGGTCTCGATGCACGGGGAGGGGAAGGACGCCAGGGGCTCCGGCAGCGTGAAGATGCAGATGCACAGCTCGCTGACGACCCTGGACGGGGGCGGGACCCACGTAGACGTCTCTCAGAGCGTCAGCATGGCGGGCCGGCTCGCCTCCTTCGGACGCGGCGGCATCATCCAGCATGCGGCCGACTTCATGTTCGGCCGCTTCACCGAGTGCGTGAAGGGGAAGTTGGAGGGCTGATCTCCGGCCCGGAAAGCTGCCGGCCGGCAAGGCCCGGCAACCTAGAAGGTGATGTTGAGGCCTATGCTGGGCAGGATTCCCAATGACTCCTCGGGCTCGGCCTCACCCGTTCGAGGGTTCCAGAACGCCTCATCGACATTCTGCCGTCCGTAGACATTCTGCACGTCGAGGTACACCTCCAACCGCACGGTCCGGAAGTTCCAGGTGCGGTCGATCCGGATGTCGAGCGCGTTGAAGGTCGGGAACCGGAGCTCATTGTAGCGCGAGAAGTCCAGACGGCCGGTCTGCGGCCCCTCTTCGATGAACGGCGTCGTGGGCCGACCCGAGGCGATACGAAACTTGCCGCTCACCTCCCACGCGGCGTTGAACCGGTATCCGACGAGGGTCGTCCCGATCACTCGCGTGTCGTAAGCCCCCGGGCGTTCGATCTCATCCAACCCGCGGAAGTCGGACCGGCTCACGCTCAGGCTCACCAGGCCGAAAAGCGGGATCTCACTCAGCTTCTTCTGGACGAAGAGCTCGCCGCCGTAGGCCTGTCCACGGCCCGAGCTCACAAGCGGCTCGAGCCCGAAGGGGATGTCGTACGTCACGTTCTCGAAACCTGCGGGAGAGAGGACGGCCTGCGGCCTCCAGATGCGCGCCGTGTAGTCCAGGTACCGCTTGACGAAGCCCTCCACCCGGACCTGCAGGTCGGGGCGTGGGAGATGTGAGAACGAGAGGACGGCTTGATCCGATTTGAAGGGCTTCAGACGGTTGGGGTTGCCCGCATCTCCGATCAGCCAGATGTAGGAGGGCGGCTGGATGTAGCGCCCGGCGCTCAAGCCGATCACGGAACGGTCGCCCACGTCGACATCGAGGCCGAAGCGGGGCGATAGCTCCAGACCGGCATCCAGGAACGCATAGTAGTCGGCACGCAGGCCCGCTTCGGCCCGAACACCACCTCCAAACAGATAGGCCGCGCGGAGGTAGGTTCCGTTCCGGAGGCCAGAGAAGGAGGTGTCGATGGCGAGGGGCCGGGGGAGCCCCTTTTCATCGTATCGGAACTGGCCGTCCATCTCGACCTCGTAGGAGAGGTCGCTCGCGAACTTGAGGACGTTGCCGGCCGTGATCTCGAGCCGCTCCACCGGAGTCAGCGTCAGGTCGACACGCAGCTTGTTATCGCCCTCCGCGGACAGATTCCGGAACACCGTCTGGAGCAGAGAATCTTGCTGAAAAGACTCGAAGCGCGTGTAGGTGCGTCCGACGGTCACCGACAGCAGTCCGGAGTCGAGCAGATGCTTCCAGGTGAGGCCCGCGAAGTACTGCTTCTGGTTCGGCGCCAGGATGCGCGCGTTGTCGAATCGATCGTCCGCCGTCTGGTTATTGAACGAGATCTCGTCTATCGCGCCGACGGCGAGAAGTGAAATGGAGTTCCGCGGAGAAATCTGTTGGGTCGTCTTGAGCTGGAAGTCCCAGTAGGCGGGCACGAAGCTGAAGTCGGCGGCCTTGAACAGCAGGTCGAGGTAGCTCCGGCGGACTCCGAACAAGAACGATCCCGCACCGACCGGGCCCTCCGCGATGAGACCGAATCCCGTGGCTGAGAGGTTCGCCGTTCCCGACACGCGGTCTTCGTTGCCGTCGCGCAGCGTGACGTTGGTGACCGATGCCGACCGGTCGCCGTACCTGGGCCCGAAGCCCCCGCTCGAGAAGCCGACCTCCTCGACGAACTCGATGTCCACGATCGCGAGGGGGCCGCCCGTGGAACCCTGCGAGCCGAAATGGTTGAGATTCGGCACCTCCAGCCCGTCGACGATGAAGAGGTTCTCGTAGGGCGCGCCGCCGCGGACGGTGAGATCGTTCCGGCCTCCCGTCGTCACCCCGATACCTGGCAGCAGCGACACCGCGCGCACGACGTCCTCCTGAACGCCCGGCGCCCTCCGAATCGCCTCGCCGCCCAGAATCGCGCTGCTGGTCGAGGCCTCGTTGACCGTGCGGCCGAAGTAGGAGGCCGTGACGCTCAGCGGGTCGACCTCGACGGGCGCGGCCACCAACTGGATCGTGACCGTCGTCGGCTTGCCCGTGCCGATGACGGCGTCGGAGTATAGGAATGGTGCGTATCCGATGGCCCGGGTTCGGAGGCTGTACACGCCGATGGGAACCGAGCGGGCCGCGAACCGTCCCGATTCGTCGCTGCCGGCCGAGACGCCGGTGCCGACGATCTGGATGAGCGCTCCAATGACCGGCCGCCCCGTCGCCGCGTCAACGACCTGCCCCGTGAGGATGCCCGTTTTCTCGTCGTTCGACTGGCCGAGCAGGGAACCTGGAATTGTGACGAGCAGGAAAGCGAAAAGTCCAGCCGACGCGGGGAGTTGTCGGAGCGCGGGGAAGCCTCCTGGCGCTGTCATCTATCTGCCTGCCGATGCGCGGATACGGTCTCGGAATCCGCGAACGTTAAATCAGTGTCTACTAGTTGTCAACTAATTGTAGAGCTACAGGCGCAAGGGACAGAAAACAACCGACCGTTGCGGCGGGCGCCGCGCAGAAGCCTGAAGGGTGGCGACAGATGGCGCGTGCTACTCCAGCCGCTCGAGCTTGTCCAACTCGGCCTCGTATTGCTCCAGGGTCATGGGGCCGCGGACGAACTTCCTCTGGAGTACCTCTAGCGGCGTCTCTCGCCGGGCCGCTTTCATCTCCCCGTTTCGGGATCGGGGCTGCGGGTTCCCGCCGAACCACTTCTCCCTCCCGCTCGCCAGCCTCGGCTGCGACTCCATGCTCATCGTGTCCCCATTCGTCATGCGGTCGCGCATCCGCTCTCGGTGCCCGCGGATCCTCGTCACTCCCATGCCGCAGCAGGCCCGGCTGCGCCGCCAACTCATGAAGACGACCGCGATCGCCACCCAGATTATCCAGTCAGGCATCATCCCATTCCTTCGTCTCGATCCGCGTTCCAGTCAGCTCTTGCCGCTTGCCCGCCTGCCCTGTCCGGGCCAGTTCTCCTCGACCTCTCGTGTCGCGCGCTCCAGGATCTCCTGCAGCTTTCCGAGAGCTTCGGGATCGGCCGTCTTCCGCGTCGCCCGTTCGAAGCTGACCTGCGCCAGCCGGACGAACGAGCGAGTGAGGTCGCCCATGCCGCCCGTCGAGAAACGGTCGGTAAAGTCGGAGAAGCGGTCGGTGAAATCCGATACCCGGTCACCGTGCTCGCCCAGCAGCTCGCGCCCCTCATCCGTGATGCGGTAAACGCGTTTTCCCTCCTGCTGCTCGGAGGTCACGCAGCCCTGGTCTTCGAGCATCTGCAGGGTAGGGTAGACGGAGCCCGGGCTCGGCGTGTAGGCGCCGCCCGAGTCCTCCTCGAGGCGACGGATGATCTCGTAGCCGTGCATCGGCCGGTCGTCGAGGAGGCTGAGGATCACGTACTTGAGGTCCCCGCGTCGTCCGAAGCGCTGCCGGCTCCTTCCGCTCCGAACGCGGGGACCTAACGCGGCGAAGCCGGGGCCGCAGAACGCCGCCCACTCGCCGAAGCCGAAATCGTTGCACTTGCGGCCCATCGCTCGCTCTCCCGTTCTTCCGAAGGCACGCCCGCGGGGCGACCGTCGAGTTTACGATATATCGGTAACGAAGGATAGCGATATATCGCTACAGCGTCAAGCGGGCCGGACTACATCGGCGGGCCAACTCTCCGTATCTTGCCGGTGCTGCTGGTAGGAAACCTCGACCGAAGGGAGCGCGTCTTGCCGAAATACGTCGTCGAGCGCGGTTCCCGCTGACTCGCATTCCGAGAGTCGAGCGGATGCTCGATCCCACGTCCGAGGAAGGAGTGCCGGGAGCGATCCCGTAGCCAGCCGGAAGCGACAACCTAGCCAGCCGGATCCGCCACAGGAGCCATGATGAGCGACGACGCGAAGCTCCCACGATACAAGAAGAGCCACATCGGGGAACATCGTCTTCGCCCCGAGAGCCTGATGATGAGCTACGGTTACGATCCGGCGCTCTCGGAGGGGGCGTTGAAGTCCCCGATCTTTCAGACGTCCACTTTCGTGTTCGAAAGCGCCGAGGCGGGAAAGGCCTACTTCGAGATCGCCCTCGGGCTGCGCGAGCAGGGTCCGACGGAGCATCTCGGTCTCATCTACAGCCGCCTCAACAACCCGGATCTGGAGATCCTCGAGGATCGCCTGACGTTGTGGGACGAGGCCGAAGCCGCCGCGGTGTTCGAGAGCGGCATGGCGGCGATCTCGACCGCGTTGCTCGCCTTCCTGCGGCCTGGAGATGTGCTGCTGCACAGCGAGCCGCTGTACGGCGGGACCGACTATCTCGTCAACCACATCCTGCCCGAGTTCGGAATCCGGTCCGTCCCGTTTCCCGCCGGACGGCCGATCTCCGATGTCGAAGAGGGCATCCGCGAAGGCGTGGGCGACGGTCCGCTAAAGGTCGTCCTCATCGAGACGCCCTCGAACCCGACCAACGCCCTGGTCGACATCGAGGGCACGGCCACGCTGGCCCGTTCGATCGGGCGAGACGGCGAGCCCCCGATCGTGATGGTCGACAACACCTTCCTCGGCCCGCTCTGGCAGCATCCGATGAGCCACGGGGCGGATGTCGTGCTGTATTCGGCGACGAAGTTCATCGGAGGGCACAGCGACGTGATCGCCGGCGCGTGTCTGGGAGGCTCCGAGGTGCTCGCCACCGTCCGAACCATGAGAACGTTCATCGGTTCCGGCGCGGATCCATGGACCGGGTGGCTACTGATGAGGAGCCTCGAGACGCTCAAGATGCGGATGACGGCACAGGTGAAGAACGCCAGGTACGTCGCGGACTATCTGCAGGACCACACAAAGGTGCGCCGCGTGAACTACCTGGGCCTGATGGCCGAGGATCACCCCATGTTCGGCGTGTACCGTGCCCAGTGTCTGGCTCCGGGGTCGTTGATCTCCTTCGATGTCGAGGGCGGCGAGGAGGGTGCGTTCCGGTTTCTGAATTCCCTCCAGCTCGTCAAGCTCGCCGTCAGCCTCGGCAGCACCGAGTCGTTGGCGGAGCATCCGGCGGCCATGACGCACGCCGACGTGCCTCCGGCCGAGAGGGAGCGGGAAGGGATCGGCCCCTCGATGGTGCGGATCTCGGTCGGTGTGGAGCACTACGAGGACATTCTGGCGGACCTGGAACAGGCGCTGGCCGCCACCTAGCGGCGGGCGGCGCGGAGGAGCCATGGACGCGACACAGGCCGTAGCCATCCGCGTGACGGTGAACGGCGAGCGGTACGAGCGCTCGGTCGAGCCTCGCCTCCTCCTCAGCGACTTCCTGCGCCAGGAGCTGGGCCTGTCGGGCACGCACGTGGGATGCGAGCACGGCGTGTGCGGAGCCTGCACCGTCCTGCTCGACGGCCAGCCCGTCCGGGCGTGTCTCGTCTTCGCCGTTCAGGCAGACGGCTCCTCCATCGGCACGGTGGAAGGGCTCGAGCGGGACGACGGGCTGCACCCGCTTCAGGCCGCCTTCAAGGAGGCGCACGGCCTCCAGTGCGGCTTCTGTACCCCCGGGATTCTCATGACGATGGTCGCGTTCCTGGACGAGGTCCCCGATCCGACCGAGCTCGAGGTCAGGGAAGCGCTGTCGGGCAACCTCTGCCGCTGCACCGGCTATCAGAAGATCGTTGAGGCGGTCGAGGCGGCCGCGGCCGGCCTGGGAGGGAAGCCGTGAGCTCTCGCTACTTCGGGGCGAGGATCCGGCGGAACGAGGACGAGGCGCTCCTCACGGGCCGGGCCACCTTCGTCGACGATGTGCAGCTCCCAGGCACGCTACACGCCGCGTTCGTACGCAGCGACCTGGCACATGGTCTCCTTCGAGGCGTGGACGCCGCAGCCGCCCTCGAGCGTCCCGGCGTGATGGGCGTCTTCACGGCGGCGGACCTCGGCGAGTACTGGCAGCCCGGGCCGCTGCTCGTGCCTCCGGCACCGATCGAGGGGCTGACCTTCCACGCGCGGACCCAGGTGCCACTCGCCCGAGAGAAGGTCCGGCACGTCGGAGAGCCGATCGCCGTCGTCGTAGCGGAGAGCCGCTACGTGGCCGAGGATGCGGTGGAAGATGTGATCGTGGATCTCGAGCCCCTGGAGGCCGTGGCCGACGTCCGGGCCGCCCTCGCCGAGGGAGCTCCGGTCATCCACGAGGACCTCGGATCCAACCTGGCCGCCCATGCCGTTCAGACGAAGGGCGACTACGATGCCGCACGCGCCACTGCCGATCTCGTTCTCGGGCGGGATTTCACGTACGACCGGGGCGTCTCGGCGGCGATGGAGAACCGCGGAGTGCTGGCACAGTGGGACGAGCGCTCGGCCCAGCTGACCGTCTGGGACACCACCCAGGCGCCGATCCCGATCCGCAACGGGCTCGCCTCGATGCTGGGCCTCTCCGAGTCGCAGGTTCGGGTCGTCGCCCCGTTCATCGGCGGCGGCTTCGGCCCCAAGATCATGATGTTCTATCCGGACGAAGTGCTCCTCCCCTGGATCTCGATGCGCCTCGACCGACCGGTGAAGTGGATCGAGGACCGATTCGAGAACTTCTTCTCGACGACCCAGGAGAGGGGGCAGCTGCACGAGGCCGAGATCGCGCTGAGCTCGGATGGGCGGATCCTGGGGGTGAAGGACGTGTTCGTGCACGACACGGGCGCTTACGACCCGTACGGCCTCACCCTGCCGATCAACACGCAGTGCACCCTGCTCGGCCCCTACGACGTCCCGAACTACTACAGCGAGTTCCGCGTCGCCTTCACCAACCGTCCGATCGTGACGCCGATCCGGGGAGCGGGGCGGCAGCAGGGTGTGTTCATCATGGAGCGGCTCCTCGATCTGGGGGCGCGTGAGCTGGGGCTGGACCGGGCCGAGATCCGGCGTCGCAACTTCCTCTCTCCGGACGCGTTTCCGCATGACCACGAGATCCTCTTCCAGGACTTCGCCCCGCTCGTCTACGACAGCGGCGACTACGAGCCGGCGCTGGACAAGGCGATCGAGCTGATCGGGTACGAGCCGGAAGGCCCGGTCCAGAGCGAGCCGGGCGGGGCGAGCCCGGCGGAGGACGGAGGGGAGGGAACGGATGGAGAGGACGGAGAAGGGTCGTCCCGCCGAAAGCGTCTGAGGGGAACGGGGATCGTCTCCTACATCGAGGGCACGGGCATCGGGCCCTACGAAGGTGCCAGGGTGCGCGTCGAGGCGAGCGGAAAGGTCTGCCTGGTCACGGGCGTGGGCACGCAGGGACAGGGGCACTTCACCTCCTTCGCCCAGATCGTTGCGGACCAGCTCGGTGTGGGGGTGACCGATGTCCGGGTCGTGACCGGCGATACCCGCGAGTTCCACTGGGGAACGGGCACGTTTGCCAGCCGCGGCGCGGTGGTCGCGGGAAACGCCTGCCATGCCGCGGCCGTCGCCGTCCGGGAGAAGATCCTTCGCAAGGCGAGCGAGATCCTTGAGGTCGCGGAGGAGGACCTGATGCTCACGGAGGGTGTGGTCAGGGTTCAGGGGGTGCCGGATCTCTCAATCGGGCTCGGCGAGCTCGCGCTCCGCTCGAATCCCCTGCGCGGCGCCGTGGAGCCCGGAACGGAGCCCGGCCTGGAGGCCACTTCCTACTTCGGACCCCGGCGTGGCGCCACCGCCAGCGGAGTCCACGCGATGGTCGTGAGCGTGGACCCGGAGACGGCGATGGTCGAGATCGAGCGATACGTCGTCGTGCACGACTGCGGTACGGTCATCAACCCGCTGATCGTGGAGGGCCAGATCCACGGCGGCGTGGCCCACGGGATCGGTAACGCCTTCTACGAGGAGCTCGACTGCGATTCCGAGGGTCAGCTTCACAACGCCTCCTTCATGGACTACCTGCTTCCGACGGCCACCGACGTGCCGCCGATCCGGACCGCGCACATCGAGACCCCATCGCCCCTCAACCCTCTGGGGATCAAGGGCGTGGGGGAAGCGGGGGCGATTCCGGTGGCGGCGCTGTTTGCCCAGGCGGTGGAGGATGCCCTGAAGGAGTGGGCGCCCGGACTCGAGGTCCGCGACATTCCCCTGAGTCCGAACCGCCTGTTCGCGCTCATCGAGGAGGCCAGGGCCGGCGGCGGGGAGGAGGGCGCATGAAGCCGGCGTCCTTCGAGTACCATGCTCCCGATTCGGTCGAGGAGGCGCTGGGCCTGTTGACGGAGCACGGCTGGGACGCCAAGGCACTGGCCGGCGGTCAGAGCCTCATCCCGGCCATGAACTTCCGGCTTGCCCGGCCCGCCGTCCTCGTCGACCTGAACCTGATCGACGAGTTGGCGTTCATCCGTCGCAACGAGAACGGGGGCGGGGACGGTGGGCCGGGTCCGGGCGGTGTGCGGATCGGAGCCATGACCCGGCAAAGGGCGGTGGAGAAGAGCGAGCTGGTGGCCGAGCTGGCGCCCCTATTGACCGAGATGATGCCTCACATCGCTCACCCCCAGATCAGAAACCGGGGGACGTTCGGCGGGAGCGCCGTGCACGCCGATCCGGCCTCCGAGATTCCCGCCGCCCTGCTCGCCCTGGACGCGAGCTGCCGGGTACGCGGGGTGGAGGGCGAGCGTTGGGTCCGCGCGGAGGAGTTCTTTCTCGGCCTGTTCGGAACGAGCCTGGAGCCGGACGAGCTCCTCATCGAGATCGCCTTGCCTGGCCCGCGTGAGCTGACGGGATGCGCGTTTCGGGAGATCTCCCGCCGTCAGGGCGACTACGCGCTGGCCGGGCTGGCGATCAGGCTGACGCTCGACGTCAAAGGGCGCATCCAGGAGGCTCGCCTCGCCTATCTGGGCGTAGGGGGCGCCCCGGCCCTGGCCGCTAGCGCGGCCGCCGTCCTGATCGGAGAGAAGCCCACCGCCACGGTCGTCGAGGACGCCGCACGTACGGCTGCGGGAGAGCTCGAGCCGATGGAGGACATGCACGCGTCGGCGGCCTATCGCAGCCGGCTCGTCGAGATCCTCACGCGCGAGGCCCTGGCGACGGCTGCGGAGAGAGCCTCCGGCTCCGGTTGAGCCGCCTCGGCGAGGTCGAACGGGCGGGTCTCGTCGAGCTCGAGGGCGAACTGCCTCCCGGTCCCTTCAGCAACGCCGATCTGGCCCCGACGCGGATTACGGAGCGCTCCTGGAGCCGGTGGAACCTGGCTTCGCTCTGGGTCGCCATGAGCGTGTGCATCCCGACCTACATGCTCGCGGCCAGCATGATCGAGAGCGGGATGAACTGGTGGCAGAGCCTGATGACGATCCTGCTCGGCAACGCCATCGTGCTCGTTCCGCTGGCGATCAACGGCCACGCGGGGACCCGGTACGGGATCCCGTTCCCGGTGTACGCACGGGCCGCCTTCGGGTTGAGAGGCGCGCACGTGCCCTCGCTGCTGCGCTCGGTCGTGGCGTGCGGCTGGTTCGGCATCCAGACGTGGATCGGCGGGCTGGCGATACACGTCCTTCTGTCGACTCTGTGGCCGACGTGGGCCCGGATGGGAGGCTCGTGGGAGCTCATGGGTTACGGCTTCCCGCACTATCTGAGCTTCCTGATCTTCTGGCTCATCAACATGTACTTCGTCTGGGCGGGGACGGAGTCCATCAAGTGGTTGGAGGCGCTGTCGGCGCCGGTCCTGCTGTTGATGGGCGCCGCGCTCTTCGTCTGGGCGGTGAGCCGGGTCGGGGATCTGGGCACGATCCTGCGAGAGTCGAACGCGCTGATCCGTGCGGAAGAAGCGCTCCCCACCTCTCGTTTCCTGCTCGTGCTCTTCCTGCCCTGGCTCACCGCGATGGTCGGGTATTGGGCGACGCTGTCGCTGAACATCCCGGACTTCACGCGCTATGCGAAGAGCCAAAAAGACCAGTTCTCGGGACAGGCGCTTGGTCTTCTCACGACTATGCCGCTCTTCGCCTTCGTGGGGGTCTCCGTGACGAGCGCGACCCTGGTCATCTACGGCGAAGCGATCTGGAACCCGATCGACCTGCTGGCTCGAGTGACGGCCGAAGCCAACAGCCCGCTTCTCGGGCTCGGAGCGATGTTCTTCCTCGTCGTCGCTACGCTGAGCACGAACATCGCCGCCAACGTCGTGGCACCCGCCAACAGCTTTGCCAACCTGGCACCGCGCCGGATAAGCTTCCGGATAGGCGGAACGATCGCGGGGCTCATCGGGATCGTCATCGTTCCCTGGAAGCTTCTGGAAATGTACCAGACGTGGCTCATCAGCTATTCCGGATTGCTCGGCGCCGTAGGGGGCGTGGTCGTGTGCGATTATCTCCTGGTCCGGAGGACAAGGCTCGACCTGGCCGGCCTCTACCGGAAGGCGGGGCCTTACTGGTATAGGCGGGGGATCAACCGATCGGCGATCATAGCCCTCGTCGCAGGGATCGGCGTCGCTCTGATCGGAACCCTCGATGAGCGTCTTGCCTTCCTCTTCCAGGGAGCGTGGTTCTCAGCCGCGAGCGTGTCGTTTCTCGTCTATCTGGGACTGCAGCGCGCTGGCTCGGGGGGCGTTCACGCGCCAGAGAGCTCGAGGGGAGAAGCTGGATGAAAGAGAGCCTTTACACGGCGTCGAGCCTGGCGATTGTCCGGGGTGCGGCAAGGTTCGAAGGCCGGGTCGCCATCGTCGACCGTCACGGTGCTCACCCGTTCGGGGATCTGCTGGGTGCCTCTTCCAGGATGGCGAACGCTCTGCTCGGCGAGCGGCCGGATCTTCTGGAGGAGCCGGTCGCCTTCATGGTCCAGCCGGGCGTCGATTACGTTTCGGTTCTGTGGGGCATTTGGCGGGCGGGGGGCATCGCGGTGCCGCTTTGTCCGGAACATCCGGCTCCGGAGCTCGAGCACGTGATCCGGGACAGCGGAGCCCGCACGGTCGTGTTTGATGCCCTCTTCGGAGAGACCCTGGGGCCCGCCGCGGAGGCGACGGGAGCCCGCCTCCTACCCACCAAACAGGCCAAGCGAGGGAGCGCTGCGGGACGCCGCAGGCTCCCCGACGTTGAGCCCTTCCGGCGCGCACTCATCCTCTACACCAGCGGAACCACCGGTCGCCCCAAGGGCGTCGTGAGCACGCACGGGATCCTCACGGCCCAGATCGAGACGCTGGTCGAGGCGTGGGGCTGGACCTCCGAAGACCGGATCCTCCATGCCCTGCCGCTCCACCACACGCACGGGATCGTGAACGCGCTGCTCTGCGCCCTGTGGTCCGGCGCTACCTGCGAGATGCTGCCGCGCTTCGATCCCGCCGTCGTGTGGGAGCGCCTCTCCTCGGGTGAGGTGACCCTCTTCATGGCCGTGCCGACCATCTACGTGAAGCTGGTCGCCGAGTGGGAGAATGCCACGGCGACCGAGAGGGCGGCACTGTCGAGGGGATCCGCTGACCTCCGTCTCATGGTCTCCGGATCGGCGCCTTTGACGACGCACGTATTCGAGAGATGGCTGGATATCACGGGCCACGAGCTGCTCGAGCGGTACGGCATGACAGAGATAGGAATGGCGATCTCCAATCCTCTCGACGGCGAGCGGCGGCCGGGCTACGTGGGGGTGCCGCTGTCCGGCGTCAGAGTCCGGCTCGTCGATGAGGGGGGTCAGCGCATCACCGGGGAGGAAAAGCCGGGACGGATCCAGGTTCGGGGGCCGGGCCTGTTCCTCGAGTACTGGAAGCGCCTCGAGGACACGCGAGCCGCCTACCAGGATGCGTGGTTCGACACCGGTGACGAGGCCGTGGTCGAGAACGGCTACTACCGAATCCTCGGGCGGACGTCCGTGGACATCATCAAGACCGGGGGCTACAAGGTCTCCGCTCTCGAGATCGAGAACGTGCTTCGGGGACACCGGGCGATCTCGGACTGTGCGGTCGTCGGCGTGCCGGATCTCGAGTGGGGCGAGCGCGTCTGCGTGGCCGTCGTCCCGGCGTCCGCCGAGGCCGAGCAGGGCGCCCTGCTGGAGGAGCTGAAGGCCTGGGCGAAGGATCGGCTCGCCTCCTACAAGGTGCCGCGCGACCTCATCCTCGTCGAGGAGTTGCCGCGGAACGCGATGGGAAAGCTGACCAAGCCCGAGGTGCAACAGATGTTCGTCTCGAAAGGACCGGGAGATGCCGGAGGCTGAGCGGTACGATGCGGTGGTCATCGGCACGGGGCAGGGCGGCAAGCCACTCGCCCAGGCGCTCGCTCGAGCCGGCCGATCGGTGGCCATCATCGAGCGCGATCGCGTCGGAGGCAGCTGCGTGAACGTCGGGTGCTCGCCCACGAAGACGATGGTGGCGAGCGCGCGCGTCGCGTATCTGGCGCGCCGGGCGGCCGACTACGGGGTGCTGACCGGCCCCGTCTCGGTCGACCAGGCGGTGGTGCGTGAGCGTAAGCGGCAGATCGCCGACAGCTTCAGTGAGGGGAACCGGCGCGGCCTGGAGCGAACGAAGGGCTTGGACCTCATCCTGGGAGAAGCGAGCTTCGCGTCTCCGAACGAGCTGGACGTCCGGCTTCAGGATGGGCGCACGGCGCGGCTCGCCGCGGATCGGATCTTCATCAACACCGGCCTCCGGCCGGCGATCCCGGGCGTCCCGGGGGTGGAGTCGATCGACTACCTGGACTCCACGAGCATCATGGAGCTGGATGAGGTGCCGGAGCACCTCCTCGTCGTGGGCGGAGGCTACATCGGGCTCGAGTTCGGCCAGATGTTCGGCCGCTTCGGAGCCCGGGTGACGGTGATCGACCGCAACGATCGTTTGCTGCACCGTGAGGATGAAGACGTGTCGGAGGCGATCGCCGGCTTCCTGCAGGAGGATGGCGTGGCGCTTTCCCTGGGCTCGAAGCTCGAAGCAGTCCGATCCGTCGACGGGACCATCGAGCTCGACGTCCGAGATGGCGAGAGCGCGCGCACGCTTTCGGGCTCCCACCTGCTGCTGGCCGCGGGACGCCGTCCGAACACGGAGAGCCTGGGGCTCGAGAGGGCGGGCCTGGAAGCGGGCTCGCGCGGCTACATCCCGGTGAACGAGCGACTCGAGACCGATGTGCCGGGCATCTATGCGATGGGCGACGTGACCGGCGGCCCGGCCTTTACCCACATCTCCTACGACGACTACCGGATACTCGCGGCGAACCTTCTCGACGGGGCGGATATGACGACGCGGGGACGGCCGGTCCCGTTCACTCTGTACACGGACCCCCAGTTCGGCCGCGTGGGCATCACGGAGAGAGAGGCGCTGGACCAAGGTCTGGATGTTCTCGTCGCCAAGATGCCGATGGCGCACGTGGCGCGGGCGCTCGAGTCCGACGAGAGTCGAGGCTTCATGAAGGCCATCGTGGAGGCGGAGAGCGGCCGGATCCTCGGGTGCGCCATCGTGGGGATGGAGGGCGGCGAGCTCATGTCGATGATACAGATCGCGATGATGGGCGACCTCCCGTTCACCGCGCTGCGGGACGCGATCTTCGCTCACCCGACACTCGCCGAATCGCTGAACAACCTGTTCGCCGGACTCGAGCCACCTACCACGATGTGACTTCAGATGGGAATGAGTAAAAGCCAACCGCGCAACGATATAGAGGAGGGAGAATGAAGCCATACGACCTGTCGCAACCGCTGAACGCGGACGTCTCTTTCTGGCCCTATTATCCGCCCTTCGAGGTCAAGTACATAAAGCGGAAGTCCGAGCACGGCGTGAACGCGCAGTACATCATGACGTCGAACCACATAGGCACCCACCTCGATGCGCCGAGGCATTTCGTGACCGGCGGGATGACGATCGATCAGATCCCGCTCGAGTGGCTTCACGGGCCCGGGGTGATCGTGGATCTGAGTGACGAGATGGACGATTGTGGGGCGTACACGCCCGAGATGATCGAGGAGCGGGTCGAGGTCAGGAACGGCGATCTCCTCGTTCTGAACACCGGCTGGCACCGGTTCGCCCAGTTCGGAGAGACGCCCAACGAGGAGCGCTACATCCACCTGCATCCGGGCGCCCACCCCGACATGGTCCCCTGGCTGATCGAGAAGGAGATCAAGATCTGGTCGGTCGACGCCGTCTCGACGGACCATCCGATGAACCTCCCCATAGGGCGCTTCCTCGGGAGGGGCACGTTCGGGCACTGCGACCGCGTCCGGGCCCTCTGCGAGCGCAAGTTCGGAGGGAGGGAGAGGCTCGACGAGCTGTTCCCGGAGGAGCACTACCAGCTGACCCACAACGCCCTCTTCCCGCACGAGTGCATGCACGCGGAGAACCTGGGTGGCGAGATCGGCGCGCCGGAGCTGCAGGACCGCCGTCTGACGATCGGCGTGTTTCCGTGGAAGTTCAAGGGAGGCGAGGCAGCGTTCTGCCGCGTGATCGCCTTCGCGGAGGAGTAGAGCCGTAAAGGAGGATCGATGCCCCTGATAGCCAAGACGCCCGCGAGTAGCGTTCTCACCGACGACATGTTGGAGCGGTTCTGGGAGCGTGCTCCCGTATACGACCGGGAGAACCGCTTCTTCCAGGAAGATTTCGATGAGCTGAGGGAAGCCGGCTACTACGTGATGGCCGTCCCGGCGGAGCTGGGCGGTCTGGGCATGAACCTGGCCGAGGTCTGCCAGGAACAGCGCCGGCTGGCCTATTACGCGCCCGCCACCGCGCTCGCCAGCAACATGCACCTCTATTGGACCGGCCTGATCGCGGACATCTGGCGGGCCGGGGACACCTCGCTCGAGTGGCTGTTGAAAGGCGCCGCTGAGGGTGAGATCTATGCGGCCGGTCACGCGGAGACAGGGAACGACGTCCCCACGCTCTACTCCAGCACCAAGGCCGAGCGGGTCGACGGCGGCTACCGGTTCACGGGCCGCAAGTCGTTCGGCAGCATGGGCCCGGCCTGGACCTGGCTGGGGATCCACGGGATGGACACGGACGCGGCCAATGGCCCGAAGGTCGTTCACGCCTTCGTCCCCCGCGGGGCGGAAGGCATGTCGTACAAGTCGACCTGGGATGGCGTGCTCGGCATGCGGGCCACCCGCTCGGACGACACGATCCTGGATGGGGTCTTCGTGCCGGACGAACAGATAGCCCGCGTCGTCCCGACAGGATTCGCCGGGATCGACGAGTTCGTGCTCGGGATCTTCGCCTGGGCGCTGATCGCCTTCGGCAACATCTACTACGGCCTGGCGCAGCGGGTCTTCGACATCGTCGTCGCCCAGCTCAAGGGGAAGAGCTCGTATCCACTGCCCCGCGGCATGGTTCACCACGCGGAGGCGCAGCACGACATCGCGGACATGGCGCTCGAGCTGGAGCGCATCGGGCCGCACCTGGACGTCGTAGCGCAGGAGTACGCGGACGGCGTCGACTACGGGCCGGCGTGGGGTCCGCGGATCGTGGCGGCCAAGTACTGCGCCGTCGAGAGCGCCTGGAGCGTGGTCGACAAGGCCTTCGAGGTGACGGGAGGGTTCGGGATCTTCCCGGCCTCGAATCTCGAGCGGCTGTTCCGCGACGCGCGCCTCGGCCGCCTCCACCCCGCCAACGCACACCTGACCAGGGAGATCATGGCCAAGGCGCACCTCGGCCTCGACCTGGACGAGCAGCCGCGCTGGGGGTAAAGACGACGGCTTCCGGGATTGCCGATCTGTCGGCGTGCGAGCTGAGAAGGAGGATCGACCGGCGGGAGGTCTCGCCGGTCGACGTCGTTGAGGCATGCCTCGAGCGGGTCGAGGCGTACGGAGAGCGGCTGAACGCCGTCGTTACCCTGAACGAGAAGGCCGTGGACGAGGCTCGCGATGCCGAGACGTCCCTCGCTCGCGGCGACCCCACCGGTCTTCTATTCGGCCTTCCCGTTGGCATCAAGGATGTGACACCCGTCGCGGGGATGCGCACGACGTACGGCTCGCCGCTCTTCGCCGACCACATCGCCGAGGCTGACGCCCTGGTCGTCCGCCGGCTCAAGCGGGCCGGCGCGATCGTTCTGGGCAAGACCAACACCCCCGAGTTTGCCGCCGGGGCGAACACCTTCAACCCGGTCTTCGGCCCGACGCGGAACCCGTGGGATCCCGCCCTCAGTGCGGGCGGCTCGACGGGAGGTGGAGCGGCAGCCCTGGCGAGCGGCATGGTGGCGCTGGCGGAGGGAACGGACCTGGGCGGCTCACTGCGCGTGCCCGCGGCCTTCTGCGGGGTCGTCGGCCTGCGGCCGTCGATCGGCTTCGTGCCCACATACCCCAGCCAGCACCAGTGGGACACTCTGCAGTCCACCGGAGGCATGGCTCGAACCGCCGAAGACCTGGCTCTGATGATGGAGGCGGTGAGTGGACCGAGCGAGCGCACGCCGATCAACCAGCCCGACTCGGCCACAGGATTGCTCGACGCCGTGAGCCGCATGGCCGCGGGCTCCGCCGAGCTCCGGCTCGCCTACTGTCCCGACATCGCGGCGATCGGAGTCGACGCTGCGGTCGAGGAGACGTGCAGGGCCGCCGCCTTCGAGCTGGGCGACGAGAGGGTCAGCGTGGACGAGGTCGAGTTGGACCTCTCGTTCGCCCGCGAGGCGTTTCTGACGCTGCGAGGCTCCTGGATGGTGGCGCACCACCACGCACTGCTTGATCGGCTCGATCTGCTGGGCGAGAACCTGGCCGGTAACATCCGTGCCGGCCTCGAGCTTTCGCCGGAGCGGCTCGGGGCCGCCGAGCGCGCCCGTTCCCGGCTGTGGGAGCGGATGGGGGAGTTCTTCGAGCGCTTCGACGCCCTGCTCACGCCCTGCGCTGCCGTGCCGCCCTTCCCGGTGGAGGAGAACTACCCCGGCACCATCGGCGGACGGGAGATGGCGAGCTACATCGACTGGATCGCGCCCACGTTCCTCTTGAGCCTCTCCGGGCACCCGGCGGCGTCGGTGCCGGCCGGGCTGGATCCCGAGGGGTTGCCGGTCGGCCTTCAGATCGCGGCGCGTCCCTTCGGGGAAGCCACGGCTCTCGGGCTGGCGGCGCGGGTGCAGGCGAGACGCCCGATAGGCCTCCCGGATCTGACCAGGATTTGACGGGCATCGTCCCGGCCGGCGGGGAGGCGGATCACGGGGAAGCGGCCGGAGGATCCGGGGCAAGGCGAACGGCTGCTCGCTCGTGGGCTCGGGCCGCCGACACGGCCTTGTAGAGCGCCGGCACGCTGAGCAGGGCCATCGATCCCGCGGCGACCCACATGAAGGGATAGCCCCTGAGCTCGGGATCGAATCGGGCGGCGAAATCGATCACGGCTCCGATGACGATGGGGGCCACCACCCGCGAGACCCCGACGGAGACGATGAAGAGCGCGGTCTGCCTGCCTGGCGCCTCGTCGCCGGCCAGCCTGGCGAAGAGAGGGAACGGTAGGGCGATGAAGGAGGCGGCGGCCAGGCCCGCGGCGGCCAGCAGCCAGATGATGTCGGAAGAGGTACGCGGGAAATACGCCACGAGCATCGCGATGCCGCACAGGCTGGCCGATATCCCCAGCAGCCGGGCCCGGCCCACGGCGTCGCTCAACCTGCCCACCGCCACGGCGCCGAACCCGACGCCCAGGAGCAGGAAGACGAGGAGCCCGGACGTGCCACCCACCGAGATGCCGAACACCGCCCCGGCGTAGAGAAAGATGTAGGGCCGAATTCCGTCGATCGCTCCGTTCCACAGCCCGTTCGCGATGAGGAACCAGCGGATCTCCGGCCG
>CAMYMV010000007.1:71928-136522 GCA_947259585.1 uncultured Gemmatimonadales bacterium
TTGCGCAGGCTGCTCGTGGCCCCGGTCGCTCGGAACCGACAACACCGTGAACCAGGTCGAGAGGAGGAGGACGAAGCCGGCCACCACGAAGGGCAGCGGCTCCCAGAGCTCGAATAGCAGCCCACCCACGATCAGCCCGAAGGCGAGTCCCAGGGCCTGAAAGGCGCCGCGGACCCCCTGGACTCTCGCCCGACGCTCGTCCGGGACGGCGTCGATCAGCAACGCCCACAGCGGGGTGACGAACCCCTGAAGCGCCGTGAAGAAGAGGATCCCGGCCGCGGCCAGGGGCCAGAAACCGTGGAGGAACGGAACGGCCACGAGCGTGGCCGTCATCAGCGGTGCGGATATCCAGAGGAACAAGGCGCGCCTCCCGAACCGGCGGGCCAGGGCGTTCGGGAGATGGTCGCTCATGTAGCCGATCCAGTACGGCACGAGGATCGCCAACAGTCCTTCGACGCCGATCACCGCGCCGATGAGGGCGGCTGAGGACGTATACCGGCCGAGGAGCACGGGAAGCAGGGCGATGATGAGGGTCTGGGCCGCGTTCGAGCCCATGGTTCCGATCGTCAGCCCGTACTCCCGGAGCCGAACGGCTCGTTCCTCTTTCAACCGCTCCTCACGTTGCTGAAGGGGCCACGGTCGTGGCAGGTGGCCCACTGTTATGGCAGGGTTTCGCCCTCGACTCAAGGGCTCCCGCGAAACAGGCCTGCGGGAGGAGGGTCCGCGAGGGGTTACGGAGCCGGAAGCCGCCCCATGGCGTCCTCGGCGAGGCTCCCGAAGTAGAGGTCGTCGCCGTACCGCTCAACGCTGGAGATCTCCGCGAAGCCGCCAGTCGGGTCCTGGAGGTTGTGGACCACGTTGCCGTCGCCGTCCAGCCCGAGGACGAACGAATAGCGCTTCGGCGCCGGCTGCAGCTTGCGCGGCAGACGCGCCAGCAGCTTCCGCGCCGACGGTCGGGGGAGGAGGTAGTCGATGGTCTGGTTGCGCGGCGATACGAGCGCCAACCAGTAGGTGCCCCGGCCATCCGACGATATCCCGTCGGGAAAGCCCGGGAGGTTGTCGATGAAGATCTCGCTTTCGCCCTGGCGTGGGCCCTTCAGCCAGTGGCGCATGACGCGGTAGCGTCCGGTCTCGACGACGAGCACGAAATCTCCCTTCGGGCTCACGGCCACGCCGTTGGCGAAGTAGAGCGGGTAAAGAACGACCGAGACGCTGTCCGCGCGGGGATCGTATGAGAGAAGGCGGCCGTTGGGCTGGTGCTCCAGAAGATCGAGCACGTAGTCGTTCAGGAAGAACCGGTCGGAGGCGTCGGTGAAGTAGATCGTCCCGTCGGGCGCCACGTCGACATCGTCCGTGAGGCGAAACGGCCGCCCGCCGTGTCCCCTGGCGAGGCGGCTGATCGTGCCGTCCGGAGAGATGGACAAGAGGCCCTGGTACGCGTCGGCGACGATGAGGTTGCCGGCGCGGTCGAAATCCAGACCCAGCGGCCGTCCCACCGTATCGGCAAAGTCCTCCGCACCGGTGCCGTCGGGGTCCGTCCTCACGATGCGTCCGTCGCGCATGCCGCCGTAGATTCGTCCACGGCCATCCACCGCCACGTCTTCCGGCCCTATCCCCGCACCGGATCCCAGTCGTTCGATCGAGGCCAGTTGATCGTTCGGTGCGTAGGCTCCTTCGTAGGCGGGGGCCGCCGCCGGCGTCCAGGAGCCGGGATAGATCCTGGTCTTGGGAAGGAGGAAGTAGAACGTCGCAGCAAAGACGAGGACGACAGCTCCCAGCTGGACAATGTGCTTGATGAGCGACATTTAACGTTACCCGGGCAGACTGCGTGGTTTCACCTGGACCTCGCGCGTCTACTGGCGCGTCTGGAAGCTAGAGCTTGACGGCTCCTGCTGGAAGCGTCGGTGCCGGCCCGGGCAACTCGAGGAGTGGGGAAGCCGAATGATGAAAGATGCCCGAGAGGAGGGTGATCCGGTCCGGCTGCTGTTCATATGCTTCGAGAACTCCTGCCGCAGCCAGATGGCCGAGGCGTTCGCGCGCGCCCACGGCGCTCCGGGTACCGAAGCGTTCAGCGCCGGCTCGCGGCCCTCCGGCGTGGTCAACCCGACCGCGATCCGTGTCATGGGCGAGGTCGGGTACGATCTCGCCAGTCACCGGTCGAAGGCCGTCGGGGAGGTGCCCGCGGGATCGTTCGACGTCGTCGTGTCGATGGGGTGCGGAGATGACTGTCCTGTCGTTCCCGCTCGCCGCCGTGAGGAATGGGAGATCCCCGATCCCAAGGAGATGCCGCTTGCGGGGTTCAGGGAGGTGCGCGATCGAATCGAGAGAGAGGTGTCGGGGCTGCTCGAGAGCCTGGGGGCTCACCGCTGACCGCCGTCAGGGGGCGATGGAGTCCGCAGGGCCGATGGAAGTTCGCAGAGCCGATGGAGTCCGCGGAGTGGTAGATGCAAAACGGCCCCGGTCGACGGCGTCATGCCGAAGATCCCGGGGCCGCAAAGGCGATGAGACTCGAGGCTAGGGCACGGTGTAGGGCGATCCGATCCCGTAACTGCTACCGCCGATTCTGGTGCCGGGCAGCCGCACGTTCGGTCCCTGACAGCCGCTTCCGCCTCCACCGATGATCAGCGGGCCTCGTCCACCCGAGCCCTCGGGAATACGGAATCCGCCCAAGCGCTCGAAGTCGTGGTCGTTTCCGCCACGATTCGCCGCCGCGACGGCAGCGCCGAGACGGTCGTACTCGATGGCGTCCCCGACGTCCGAATCGTCGGCCTCGACGAGGTTGATCGCGATCATCGAGCCTTCCTGCGCCATGGCGAGCTTTGGCGGCTCGAGGTCCAGAGCGGCCTCTACCGTCGACGTCTCGCTTTCCGGCAGCGGCGCCGTTTCGGCCGCCACGTCGGCCTCGGCTACGCGCACGTCGATGAGCTCGACGGGCTCTTCATCCACATAAGCCAGCGCGAGTTGCGTCGTGGGCTCTGCGTCGTCCGACGCGGCGGGTGTCACGTTCAGCCGGCCCCATGCCAGGATCGCCCCGTGCACCACAAGGGAGACGAGAAGTCCGATCCCGAGCACACGCCGGTAGACCCGGTCGTATCCAGCCCCATCACTCATCAGCCACTTCCTCCATACAAGGCGTTTCCCCGCTCGGCGCCAGCAACACTACTCTGACGAAGGAACACCCAGTTGCGTCACACTAAGTAACCGAGCCTCGCGATGCCAGTTCCCGACGCCCGATGCCAGGGCCGGGCCGGCTAACCGCTGGCCCGGCCCTGGTCTGCGGCTCTACTGCTGTGACTGCCGGCTCGGCATCGCTCGCGTCGGTCTCGCCGCGGCTGAAGTCCGCGCTTGAACCGCTCGGCGAGCCGCCGAGGATGCCGTCCCGCTTGCGCGAGTCGGCCGGGTCTGTGCAGCAGGCGGCCTGGCCACCCGCGCTCGGTTGGGGGCGCTCGGCCGCACCTGAGCCGCCCGCGACGTAGAACGCGTGGGCATCGTCCTCACGGACGGCCGCACCTGAGGGGTCGCCGTCGGTCGCGTCGCCGTCGGTCGCGTCGCCGTCGGTCGCGCTGCTCTCGATGGGGTCGGCCGCACCAGGGCCCGCTGCACCCTCTCGCGCATCGTGGCAGGCGCCGGCTTCGCTGCGGTGGCGCTGGAGCGCTGAAGCTGCCGCTGGGCGGGACTGCTGAAGGAGCTTCGACTGCGCTGCGTGCCGAACGAACGTGACGCCTCTTCGATGGCGCGGGTGATGGCGGCGCCGGTGGCCGGCGCGGTCCCGGCTGATCGACCGGTCACAAACCCCGATGTCCCGCCGCTGCCGAAGTTGCTGTCGTTCGTCCGGCCAAGGTCCGGAGTTTCGGGGACAAAGCCGCGTCCGCCGGAAGCGATGATGCCCGACGGATCGGCGGGCACGGTCGTCGGGACCCTTATCGTCGGCGCCCCTGCGGTCGGGTTGTCTCCCAGCGGCCCCCGGCCTTCCTCGATGAACTCGCCCCTGCGCGGCCCCGCCGCGATCGGTCCGGGCAGCTGGAAGCCCGGGATGCCCGTGGTGCCCTCGCAACCGCTACCTCCACCCAGGACGATGAACGGGCCGGGTCCCGAGCCGCCTCCGAGGGCGATGCCGCCGATGATTCCGATCAGCGGCCCGAGGCCGCCGCCTATACCGCTAAGCGGTCCTTGGCTGCCATCTCCCTGTGTGCCGGCCAGAGTTCCGGAGGGCCCCTCTCCCTCAGGTCGTGGGTCGTCCACGGCCGACCCGATGTCCGACTCTCCCGGGTCAACGGGGCTGACCTCCATCTCGGGCGCGGCTTGTGCCATCGACAGCTCCGGCGTGGGCTCGATATCCACCGAGGCCTCTTCGCTGGAGGTCTGTTCCGCGGGAGGAGAAGGTCTGCTCTCGGGGACCGCGTCGGCTTCGGCGACGCGCACGTCGGTGAACTCGAGCGACGCGAGATCCGCCTCCGCCAGGGCCAGCCTCGGCCCGGATGCCGGAGCGTCAACGTCTGCGAGGTCAGCCACGCGACGAGCCACGTTGCTGCGTGGCACCGCCCCGGCACTTAAGTAGTTCCAGGATTGGACGACCGCAGCGAGCGCCAACAGCGCCAGCAGTCCTGTCCCCGCGCGGCGAAGGTGAGGTCCGAGGTGTCTGGGCCCCTCCGACATGGACTCCTCCCGTCGATCTGATCCCCGCTCATAGGGCACGCTTGAACGCGCCATCCCTTAGTGTTGACTTCCCCTATGCGCCCGCGGTCACATGGCCGGCAGGGATCAGAGCCGGAGGATCTCCTGACGGGCGAATATCGGGCCCACCTCGAGTCCCAGGGTCGGCTCGGACGCCGATGTGGGCCAGATGAGGCTCGCCGGCGCAGTCGGCCGCCGGCCGGAGGCCGGCTTTCGGGAGAGCGAGGGTGAGGGTCGCGGGCGGTTCCAGGGGATGGTACCGGACTCGGAACCATCTCATCGCATTGAAGCGAGACGCCTCCGGACGCATACATTCCACCACTCGGGGTCCCGACTTGCAGCCAGACAGCGAAAACTCGCAGCCAGACAACGACGCGGAGACGCAGTGGATCACGCCGTAGCCCTCGTGCAGGCCTATCTGCACATCAACGGATACTTCACGGTGACCGAGTACCAGGTGCTCGAGGCGCTGAGCGAAGGTGGGTACAAGACCGCGACGGACATCGACCTGCTGGCACTGCGCCTCCCGCATGCCGGCGGGCCGCGGCCGATCAGGGACGAGGAGATCGACGAGGGATTCGAGCCCGATCCGGCGCTCGAGACACAGGACAAGCGACCCGATCTCCTGATCATCGAGGTGAAGGAGGGAAGGGCAGAGCTGAACCCGGGAGCGCGCAGCCGCGAGGTTCTCGATGCCGTCCTACGTCGATGGGGATTCTGTCCGGAGGCGCATCTCTCGAAGGCTGTCGATCGGCTGCGGAGGAAGGGAAGTGCCGACATCCCCTCGGGGCCGAGAATCCGAATGCTCGCCTTCGGCTCCGTGATCGATCCGAAGAAGGTCCGGGGGTTCAAGGCGATCTCGCTGGGGCACGTCATCTCCTTCCTGCGCGACTACATCGAGGAGCACTGGGACCTTCTCCGCCACGCGCAGGTCAAACAGCCGGCCCTCGGCCTTTTGGCCTTGCTCGAGCAGGCGAGCCAGCGGGACCGGGACTGAGAGGGGCTCAGCCGGCTCAGGCCGATTCAGGCCAGGTGAGAGCCGGCTCCCGGCGGCGCCTGCATGAAGAACCGGGGGATCGGGGCGCGAAAGACGGAGCCGTCCCGCCGTCGGAAGTGGTAGAAGCCCTCCATGTGACCCATCGGTCCGTGCAGCACGCAGAAGCTGTTGTACTCGAACACGTCGCCGGGATCCAGCAGTGGCGTCTCGCCGATGACGCCTTCGCCTTCAACCTCGTGTTCCCCGGCGACCGGGTCGTGAATGTGCCAGTGGCGCCAGAAGAGCTGCGCCGGCTCCTTCCCCACGTTCTCGACCCGGATGTGGTAGACGAACACGTAGCGCCAGCGATGAGGGTTGGACTGACTCTCCGCGTACTCGGTCCGCACCGTGATCTGCATCTCATCGGTTTCGATCGCCGGACCCTCCTCGATGCTGGCGGATGGCTCTGCGAAATCCGGAAGGTCGTGAGCGTAAGGGTCGAAGAACCCGTTGCCCGAGCCGTTGGTGAATCCGTTGCCGCGGCTCATCGTCCCTCCTCCGCCGTTTTGGCCGCGATCCCCGAGGCGCTGCCGCGCTCCGCGCGCTCACCCTCGGCCGTCGCAACGGCTTCTGCGAGGGAGTCAACGTAGGGAGGCCGGTGGATGCCCTGCTCGGTCACGATCCCGGCCACCAGACCGTTCGGCGTCACATCGAAGGCCGGGCTCCAGACCGGAGCATCCGCCGGGGCGGTGAGCTTTCCGAAGCCCAGCCGGATCTCGTCCGCACTCCGTTGCTCGATGGGGATGTCGGCGCCCGTGGCGGTGCCGAGGTCGACGGTAGAGGTAGGGGCCAGCACGTAGAACGGGACCCCGTGATGCTTGGCGAGCACCGCCAGGCTGTAGGTGCCGATCTTGTTCGCCACATCGCCGTTCGCCGCGATCCGGTCGGAGCCCACGAAGACGATGTCCGGCGGATCGGTCGCGAAGAGGGCCGCGGCCATGTTGTCGGCGATCACCGTGACGTCCACCCCCGCCTCGCCGAGCTCCCATGCCGTGATGCGGCTCCCCTGGAGCAGGGGCCGGGTCTCGTCGGCGTAGACGCTGATCTTCTTTCCCTGTTCGGTGGCCACGTAGACAGGAGCCAACGCCGTGCCGATCCCGCCGGTGGCCAGCGCCCCCGCGTTGCAGTGGGTGATGACGGTGCTTCCATCCCTGAGCAGCTCGGCGGCGTGCTCCCCGATCCCGCGGCACATCCTTCGGTCCTCTTCGAGGATCTCGTTCGCCTCGGCGCGGAGTCGGTCGGCCAGCTCGGCGGCCGACTCGCTGGCGGAGATGCCGGGCGCCTCGGTGAAGCCGGCAGCCGCAGCTCCGTCAGGATCCTCCGCGATCCCGGCGGCACGGCGGAGACGCTCGATCGCCCACACGAGGTTCACCGCGGTGGGTCGCGCCTGCTCGAGTCGGTCGCACCAGCCGAGGAGACGCTCCCGAAGCTCCCCGGCGTCGAGCGCGTGGCTCGCGGCCTCGGCCTGCAGCACGGCCTGTCGCGCCAGGGCGCCGATCCCCATCGCGGCCGTGATCCCGATCAGCGGCGCACCGCGGACCCGTAAGCTCTGGATCGCCTCCTCCACGTCGGCGACCGTGCGCAGCTCCTTCTCTACCCGGCGGGCGGGCAGCTCCGTCTGGTCGAGGATGACCACGGAGTCGCCGATCTCTGACCAGCGGATCTGCTCGGGCGGTTGGTAACGTCGCGCTTCGTGCATGAAGCTCTGTTCCTCGAGGGGTTCCAGTTGAGAGTCCAGCGTCCGAAAGATCTGTGGCTAGCCGGCTCGAGGAAAGACTCCACGGCTGCCAGGCCGGGTTAGCCGAAGACGCCACGGCAACGTTCGATCCCTCTTCCAACGACACGCTAATGACCCGCGCGCCGAAACCGGAGCGCTTGCCACCCCGTAGTGGATTCCGAATAGTCCTGTCATGAACGTCCGGCTCCGTATCGGACGTCACAAGGAGGAATCCAAATGGGCATCCTTTCCTGGCTGATCTTCGGCCTGATCGTCGGAGCACTCGCCAAGTGGATCATGCCGGGCAAAGACCCCGGCGGGATCTTCATCACGACGCTTCTCGGAATCGCTGGCGCGATGGTCGGTGGCTTCCTCGCCTCGTTCATCGGGATCGGGAGCGTTTCGGGCTTCAACTTCGGAAGCCTCATCATCGCGGTGGCGGGCGCGCTGCTGCTCCTCTGGCTCTACAAGAAGTTCAAGAGCTAGTCGACCCCTAGGTTTTCTCTGGTCGAGCCCTGGCACCGGATCGCCGGTGCCAGGCCCGCAGCATCCCGGGCCATCGAACGCTCGGCACGCCTCCGAGCACCCTCGTCCCAGCCGCCCTGTAACCTCCCGCGCCGTGACGTCGTCTACCCCTCAGGTGGGTGTGCTTGGGGGCTGAGCGCGCGGTCGCATAATGGAACCTCCCCGCTCAAGGGACGCGGCCCGCGCCAGCCCCTTCTCATTATCCTGATCCTACCCCCGTATATTCTCCCTCATGACGCTGAAGAGCTATACCGGGCTCTCGGCGGCCTCGTACGATCTCTGGTTCGGCGACGAGGGTTTCGAGGACGTCGAGTTCTTCCGCGACGCCATCCGAGATGGCGGCGAGCCGGCGCTCGAGGTGGCCTGCGGCACGGGCCGGCTCCTGGTCCCCTTCGCCCGTGAAGGCCTGGATGTCGAGGGGCTCGATCTATCGGCAGAGATGCTGGGCATCTGCCGGCGGAAGGCCGAAGAGGCCGGTGTCCCTGTCACGCTCCACCGGGCGGCGATGGAGGAGTTCGCCCTCGACCGCCAATTCCGGACGATCTTCGTTCCCTTCGGATCGTTCATGCTGCTCGACGACCTCGACAAGGCGCGGCGGGCTCTGAGCTGTTTCCGTGCGCACCTCGAGGTGGGAGGCCGCGTCCTGATTCCGCTCCACCTGCCGTGGCTGCGCGACGTCGGCGTCGAGCCCGCGACGCCTGGCGAATGGCGCCTCCGCCGGGTGGCTACCCGTCCGGAGGATGACGCTGTCGTGCGCTGCTTCGAGAACACGACCTTCGACTTCGAGCGGCAGGTTCAGGACGTAAAGCTCCGCTTCGAGGTCGTGCTTGCCGGAGAGGTGATCGACGTCGAGGAGAATGAGCAGCGGCTGCGCTGGTATACGCAGGAGGAGTTCGCCGATCTGCTCGGTGAAGTCGGCTTCAGCGACGTGACGGTCCTCGAGAGCTACACCTGGAATCCGGCAGAGGCGGATAGTCCACGCTTCACAACTGCAGCGAGTTAGGCTCCATGACGTAAGGTCACATCGATGCCATTACGGCTCGCCCGCGACCACACCGGCATGCGGGCGGCCGGAGCGGCTATCCGGCATCGTATCCCTCCAGGATCGCCAGCATGGAGTCCGTGGAATCGAGCCGCAGCTCCAGCAACGGCGCGTACTCCTCGGAGGCGTAGAACTCCTCCGCCACCGCGCGGGATGGAAACTCCAGGATCACCACCGTGTGGTGGTCCCACTCTCCCTCCAGGACCTCAACGCCTCCTCCGCGCACCAGGTAGCGGGCGCCCCATCGCGACAGCATGGGAGCGACCTCCTGGACGTAACGGGCGAATCCATCTCGGTCCTTCACATCGATATCGACGATCACGTAGGCAGGCATCGATCGGCCTTCCGCTGCGGTCGAGTGCTCCGAGTCTAGAGTAGACCGGTTCAAGCTCGGGGTCTCGTCCCGGCACATCAAGCAGTGGGCACGCGACTCACCCTGCGATCGACAGCCGCAGCCCGCCGCGTTCAGCCGACGTCGAACAGGCCGAGCTGACCGCCCAGTGACGGCCGCCGGAAGTGGGTGGTGGAGAGTGGCGGTGGGCTCCTGGCCAGCCCGAACCGGTTGCAACCGATCTCGAACATCTGCTGAAGCTGCTCGGCGAACGGTCCCTCCCCCCGCTGCCGGCGGCCGAACTGCGGCTCGTAGAGCTTCCCGTCGCTCAGATCCCGAAGCCGGTTCAGGACCTTCTCCTTCCTCTCCGGGAAGTGTCTCTCCAACCAGGCTTCGAAGAGTGGGGCCACGCTCCAGGGCAGCCTCAGCATGATGAACGCTGCCCGGGTCGCGCCCGCTTCGGCGGCCGCGGCCAGGATGTCAGGCATTTCGTGATCGGTGAGGCCGGGGATGACGGGCGCCACCATGACTCCGGCCGGGATTCCGGCAGAGGCCAGCTTTCGAATCGCGTCCAGCCTGCGCTCGGGCGTAGACGTGCGCGGCTCCATGACCCGCTGGAGCTCCCGGTCCAGGCTCGTCACGGAGAGGCTGACGGCGACTGCCCCGTACTCTCTTAGCTGTGCGAGGAGGTCGATGTCCCGGGTCACGAGGTGGTTCTTCGTGATGATGGCTGTCGGATTCCTGGACTCGGCGAGGACCTCCAGACAGCGGCGCGTGATGCGCAGGCTGCGCTCGACCGGCTGGTAGGGGTCCGTCACGCCGCTGAGCGCTACCAGCTGCGGCTTCCACCGCTTTGACGAGAGCTCACGACGAAGCAGCTCCGGCGCATCCTCCTTGACGAAGATCCTGGTCTCGAAGTCGAGCCCGGCGGAGAGGCCCAGGTATTCGTGAGTGGGACGCGAATAGCAGTAGGCACACCCATGCTCGCAACCTCTGTAGGGATTGATGCTCGCGTTGAAGCCGACGTCCGGGCTGTCGTTGTAGGCGATGATCGACCGGGAGGCGTCGCGGAAGAACCGGGTCCGGGGCAGGGCATCGTCCGGCCTCCTGGCATCGCGCTCCACGAAGATCGGCACGAAGCGGTTTGGCGGGTCCTCGGCGGCTCCTCGTCCGCGGATCGGAAGCGGCTTCATTCAATCGCCTACACGTCCGACGACGGTATGTTCGGGGTTTGTTCGGTATCGGTCAATTGGAACAGGATCCATGCCTCCTTCGTATCTGAGCCCCGGAAGAGGAGACAAATGGAAGACGCGATCATCGTCGGCTCGGGGCCGGTCGGACTGGCCTGCGCGGTATCCGCCAAGCGAAGAGGTCTGGATCCGCTCGTGCTGGATCAGGGTTCGGTGTGCGATTCCATCGTGCGCTACCCCATCGGAATGACCTTTTTCACGACGCCGGAACGGATGGAGATCGGTGGGCATCCCCTGACCTGCGCCGGTCAGAAGCCCACCCGTGAGGAGGGGCTGAAGTACTACCGCGGGGTCGTGCGGAGCGAGGGACTCCGAGTCCGGACCTACGCCAAAGTCGCCTCGGCGGTCCGAGACGAGGACGGCATCGAATGCCGCCTGGAGACGCGGTCGGGTCCCGAGTCGATCCGTTGTTCGAGGCTGGTGTTGGCGACGGGCTACTACGACCACCCGAACCTGGTCGGCGTTGAAGGCGAAGACCTTCCGCACGTCAGCCACTACTTCGACGAGGCGCACCGGAGCTTCGGGCAAAGGGTCGTCATCATCGGAGGCAAGAACTCCGCGGTGGAGGCGGCGCTCGAGCTCTATCGCGCCGGGGCACACGTCACGCTCGTGAACCGGCATGCCGAGTTCAGGCCGACGGTCAAGTACTGGCTCGTTCCGGACGTTGAGAACCGAATCGCGGCCGGAGAGATCGAGGCGAGGTTCGGGGCGGAGATCCTCGGGATAACCCCGGCGGCCGTCACGATCCGGAACGCCGATGGGCAGGCCGAGGATCTTCCGTGCGACAGGGTGTACGCACTGACCGGGTTCCACCCGGACTTCGACCTGTTTCGCCGCGTCGGAATCGAGCTGGACCCCGACAGCTGCGTCCCGGCGATCGACATGGCGACCCTGGAGACGAACGTTCCGGGCGTCTACATGGCCGGCAGCATCACACACGGCCACAAGACGTCCGAGGTCTTCATCGAGAACGGCCGCTTCGACGGGGAGAAGATCTTCGCCGACGTTGTGGGAGGATTTTGAGCCGCCTATATTCTCCTGCTGTTTTTCCAACGAACAGACAGACGGAAAACACGATGCGAACAGGTATACATCCGGAGTACAAGAAGACCCTGATCACCTGCGCCTGCGGGAGGGTCTCGGAGACGCAAGCGACGGTGGACGAGCTCCACGTGGAGATCTGCTCCCACTGCCATCCGTTCTTCACCGGCCGGCAGAAGCTGGTGGATACGGCGGGCCGCGTGGAGCGCTTCCGAGCCAAGTACGGCGCCGGCAGTGGGCGGGTGCCCGCCGCGGCGGAGGATCGGGGGGAGCCCGAAGCGGAGGCTGCCGTTGCCGTCGAGGAGCCCGAGGCCGCCCTGGAGGTGGAGGAGCCGGCGGACGAGCCGGAGGTCGCCTCTGAGGCGGAGCCGGAGGCTGAAGTAGTGGAAGCCGTCGAGGCCACAGCCACCGACGAGCCGGAGACCCCGGCTGCGAACGAGCCGGAGGAATCCGCCGAGCCAGACGAAGCGGAAGCCGAGAAGAGCTGAGCGTCGACCCGCATCCCCGTCCGCCGGCGCCCCTCGGCGGGCATCCGCGCATCGTAGGGCGCCATCGCCGCGCGAGCCACGATTCCCATGAGTGACAACGCCGCACTTCTCACCAGGCAGGTTCAGGAGCGGAGCGCCCGGCATCGCGAGCTCGCCGAGCTCATGGCCGATCCGGCCGTCATCGGCGACGTGGCGAAGCTGCGGGACCTCGCGCGCGAGCACGCGGAGCTCGCGCCCATCGTCGAGGTCGGCGCCGAATACCTGGCAGTGTTGGACCAGCTGCAGCAAGCCGAGGAGCTGGCGGCGGGCTCGGAGGATCCGGAGCTGGTCGAGCTCGCCCAGGCCGAGTCGGAGGAGCTGTCTACCCGCAAGGAGCAGCTCGAGGAGAGCCTCCACCAGCTGCTCGTCCCCAAGGACCCGCTGGACGATCGGCCGGCGGTGCTGGAGATCCGTGCCGGGACGGGAGGCGATGAGGCCGGCCTGTTCGCGGCCGACCTCTTCCGCATGTACAGCCGCTACGCTGCCCAGCACGACTGGAACGTGGAGATGATCTCCTCTACGGAGGGAGCGCTGGAGGGCCTCAAGGAGGTCATCTTCGTGGTCCGCGGTCGTGACGCCTATGGCCACCTTCGGTACGAGTCGGGCGTGCACCGGGTGCAACGGGTTCCGGAGACCGAGAGCTCGGGTCGGATCCACACATCGGCGGCGACCGTCGCGGTTCTGCCCGAGGCCGAAGAGGTGGATATCGAGATCGATCCGGCGGATCTGAAGGTGGACGTCTTCCGGTCCTCCGGTCCCGGCGGGCAGTCCGTGAACACGACCGATTCGGCGGTACGAATCACCCACGAGCCGACCGGCCTGGTCGTGACCTGCCAGGACGAGAAATCACAGCACAAGAACAAGGCAAAGGCGCTCAAGGTCCTCAGGAGCCGCCTTCTGGACCTGAAGGTCGCCGAGCAGGAAGCGGACCGCGCCCGGGAGCGGCGGACGCAGGTGGGAACCGGAGACCGGTCCGCCAAGATCCGCACCTACAACTTCCCGCAGAACCGCGTCACCGATCATCGAATCCACCTCACGCTTCACCGACTCGAGGCGACCCTGGGCGGCGATCTCGACGAGCTCGTCGAGGCGCTGCGGGTCGCCGGAGCGGAGGAGCGCATGGAGGCGGTCGCCGAGGCGTGAACCGCGGGGACGCCGAGGGGAGGGATCTCCCCGGAGCCCGAAGGCCGGGCGGTCCCAGTCGTCGCCAGGCGCTGGACGGCATCGCTCGCGAGCTTGCGGCGGCCGGTATCGACTCGGCGAGGGTCGAGGCCGAACGGCTCCTCTCGCTGGCGGTCGGGATCTCGAGAGCAGACCTCCAGCTCTCGCTGGAATCCGAGCTTTCGGCGGGGGACGCCCGCACTCTGGCCGACGCCGTTCGCCGCCGGTTGGCCGGAGAACCCCTTCAGCACATCGAGGGCAGCGTCGAATTCCGGGACCTCGTGCTCGCCGCCGATCGGCGTGCCTTCGTTCCACGACCCGAGACGGAGCAGCTGCTCGACCGGGTCCTCGAGTGGGCGCGAGAGCGGCAACAAGCTCTGCGCGCCCGGGCCGAGGCGCGGCCCGTCGACGCGGAGGGGGTGAGGGTCGTCTCTCGACCTGCCGAACGAGCGTACGTCGACGCGGCGCTGGATGTCGGCACCGGATCGGGAGCGATCGCGCTGACCCTGGCCGACGAGCACGTCGCCTCGAGAATCGTCGCTCTCGACCGATCTCATCAGGCGCTGGAGCAGGCGACGGAGAACCGGCGCGGGGTCGGCCAAACCGAGGCGAGCGTCGAGTTCCGGCTCGTGGAGGGCACGCTCTGGGGGGCCGTGGGCGAAGGGGAGCGCTTCGATCTCATCGTCTCCAACCCACCGTACGTTTCGACCACCGAGATGGAGCGCCTCCCCCCCGAGGTGCGGCACGATCCCTCGGAGGCGCTCGTGGCGGGCGAGGATGGGCTCGACCTAATCCGCGAGATCCTGGCCGGCGCCTGGGATCACCTGAGGCCTGGCGGGGCGCTGTTCCTGGAGATCGGAGAAGGGCAGGGAGAACGGGTCGAAGAGCTCCTGAGGGAGACCGGTGACTGGGCCAGAACGGCGATCCAGAAAGATCTGGCCGGGAGGGTGAGGTTCGCGTTCGCAGAGCGCCGGTGAGCCTGCCACCGAGGCAAGAAGGGCGCGGTCGCGCCCCGATTATGGCCGCGTTATACTACCGGCTTGATCTGAACCTCCTTGCGTGAAGGCGACGTCCGCCGACGCGCGGCATCCCTTGGACGAGCGGATTTCAATGGCTACCGACGACCCGCGTGCGGGAATCATGGAGAAAGCGGAGGAGCTCGGCCGCCTGATCTCACAGAGTGCGGAATACAGCTACCTGAACGCCGCCAACCGGGACCTGGCCGATGACCGGGAGGCCACGGAGACGCTCAACGAGATGAGGGCGCTGCAGGAGCGGTTGCTCGGCCACATCTCGCGCGGCGAGGATCCGCCTGCGGAGCTCCAGCAGGAGTACGCGGATTTCCAGGAAAAGGTACAGACGAGCAGCCGCTACCAGTCCCTTATCTCCTCCCAGCTCAACTTCGACAAGCTGATGGACAAGGTGCACCACTCCATCGGCGAGGGGATCAAGAAGGGGCAAGAGAGCCGGATCATCATGCCCTCATGAACCGCATCCGCGGTGTACTGGAGAAGGGCCTGCGCGCGACCGTCGAGCCGATCGTATCCTGGCTGACGAACCGCCGCGTCCACCCCAACATCCTGTCGACCGCGGGATTCCTGATCACGTGCAGCTCCGGTTTCTTCTTCCACCAGCACCACGTTCGAACGGCCGGCTTCCTGATCCTCCTGGGGGGCGTGTTCGACATCTTTGATGGCACGGTAGCCCGTCGGACGGGGCTCGCGTCGCCGTTCGGGGCCTTCTACGACTCGACACTGGATCGCCTCTCCGAGATCATCGTCTATCTCGGGCTGCTGTCGCTGTACAACGACTATCGACTCGAGCTGGGCGACGTCGGCATGATCTATTGGGTCATGTTGGCGATGGCCGGTTCGCTGATGATCAGCTACACGCGGGCAAGGGCGGAGGGCCTGGGCGTGCGCTGCGACGTCGGCATCATGCAGCGCGCCGAGAGAGTGATCCTGATCGGGTTCGCGGCGCTGATCTTCGGCGAAGCAACGCTGATGGGCGTGCAGGGCCTGGCCCTTCGCATCGTGATCATAGGTCTCGCCATCCTCACCAACATCACCGTGCTACAACGAATCATCTGGGTGTACCAGCATTCCCGCCCCCACGGGCGACCCGAGCCGGACGCCGCGGTACGCCCGCCGGCCGACGAGTCCCACTTCGCCGGTCCACCCGACGCCTGACGGGACTCGAGCACTTCACCCAAAACGACCTTAGCGGGGAGAGTATGAACGATCTACAGGGAAGCAGCGCGGAAACCGGAACCGAGATCACTCCCGCCCAGGGCAAGCTCGGCGTCATGCTGGTCGGGTTGGGAGCGGTATCGACGACCTTCATCGCGGGAGTCGAGAGCTTTCGGCGGGGCCTGAGCCGGCCCATCGGTTCGATCACCCAGATGAGCACGATCCGGCTCGGCAAGCGGACGGACGACAGGTCGCCCCTGGTCAGGGACTTCGTCTCGCTGGCGGCGCTGGAAGATCTCGAGTTCGCCGCGTGGGATCCGATCCCGGATGACGCTTACGACTCCGCCAGGGTCTGTGGCGTGCTGAAGCCGGAGGACGTGGAGCCGCTCGCCGACTTCCTTCAGAGCATCCGGCCCATGCCGGCCGTGTTCGACAAGCGCTACGTGAAGAAGTTGGACGGCACGAACGTGAAGAGCGCGGAGAACAAGCTCGAGCTGGCGGAGCAGTTGCGGGAGGACATTCGGCGCTTCAAGGAGGAGAAGGGTTGCGACCGGCTGGTGGTGGTCTGGGCCGCCTCCACGGAGGTGTTCATGCAGCCGGAGGATGTGCATGACACTCTGGCCTCGTTCGAGAAGGCCATGGCCGAGAACCACGACGCGATCGCGCCCTCGATGATCTACGCGTACGCGGCCCTGAAGGAGGGCGTGCCGTTCGCCAACGGTGCTCCGAACCTCACCGTGGACATTCCGGCGATGCTCGAGCTCGCCGACGAGACCGGGATGCCGATCTGCGGGAAGGACTTCAAGACGGGCCAGACGTTGATGAAGACGATCCTCGCGCCCGGCCTCAAGGCCCGTATGCTCGGCCTGAACGGCTGGTTCTCCACAAACATCCTCGGCAACCGCGACGGCGAGGTGCTGGACGATCCGGAGGCCTTCAAGACGAAGGAGGAGTCGAAGCTCGGGGTGCTGGAGCACATTCTCCAGCCGGAGATGTATCCCGAGCTCTACGACAATATCTACCACAAGGTGCGGATCAACTACTACCCTCCCCGCGGCGACAACAAGGAGGGGTGGGACAACATCGATCTGTTCGGCTGGATGGGCTACCCGATGCAGATCAAGATCGACTTCCTGTGCCGGGACTCGATTCTCGCCGCTCCGATAGTTTTGGATCTGGCGCTCTTCATGGACCTGGCGGTTCGAGCGGGTCTCCACGGGATCCAGGAGTGGCTTTCTTTCTACTTCAAGAGCCCTCAGGTGGCCGCGGGGCTCTATCCCGAGCACGACATCTTCATTCAGCACTGGAAGCTGAAGAACACGTTGCGCTGGCTGATGGGTGAGGAGCAGATCACCCACCTGGGGACCGAGTATTACGCTGACTACAAGTAGGCAGGCCGAAGGGCCTTCCGGCCGCGGGTTCTTCCTCGTCTTCGAGGGGGTGGAAGGGGCCGGAAAGACGACTCAGGCCCGTCGCCTTACGCGGCGTCTCGAGGCGGCCGGCGTATCCTGCCTCATGGCCCGGGAGCCGGGAGGCACGCAGGGCGGCGAGCGGATTCGTGACGTCGTGCTGGATCCGGGCCTCGATCTCGGCCCGGAGGCGGAAACGCTGCTCTACCTCGCGTCGAGGGCCGAGTTCGTCCGGCGGATCGTGCGCCCGGCTCTCGACGAGGGGCGGATCGTCGTGGCTGACAGGTACGAGTTCTCGACGCTCGCCTACCAGGGCATCGGCCGCGGACTGGGGCTGGAGAAGGTGCGCGGGCTCAACTCGTGGGCTACCGGAGGGCTCGAGCCGGATGCGGTGATCCTGCTTCGGATAGAGCCATCGGCCGGCCGCGACCGGAAGGAAGAGGAACCGGACCGGTTGGAGCGCGAGTCCGGAGAGTTCTTCCGCCAGGTGGCGGAGGCCTACGACTTGCTTGCCTCCACGGATTCGAGAATAGTGGCCGTCGACGGGCAGGGATCGCCCGAGGAGATCGAGGAGCGCGTGATCGCCGAACTGGTCGGGCGTTGGCCTGGAACATTTGAAGTGCTAAAGCGTTAGCAATCAAGAACTCGCGGTTTCACGGGTCCGGACATCGAGCTCGGGTCGGACGGTGGTCGCCCAGGGATACGGAGGCTGAATGAGGCTCAGGCGAACGTGGCTATCTCCGCTGGCCGTGGCGTTGATCGCGTTGGTGAGTGGTGGATGGCTGCTACAGCAGGGCACCGCCACCGAAGATGCCTACACGCAGTCGAAGCTGCTCGACGAAGTCCTCCGCCTCGTTGCCGAACGCTACGTAGAGGAGACGGAGCCGGCGGAGCTCTATCGTATGGCGATCGACGGCCTCATGACGGAGCTCGGTGATCCGTACACGGACTTTCTCGACCGCGATGAGTGGAAGGACCTGCAGCTCAGCACCACGGGGAACTACGGGGGCCTCGGGATCCGGATCGACGAGCAGGACGGCTGGATCACGGTGGTAGCCGTCCTGCCGAACACTCCTGCCGAGAAGCGAGGGCTGATCACCGGCGATCGGATCGTCGAGGTCGATGGCGAGCCGGCCGAGGGGTGGAGCACCAACGATGCGGTCCAGGTTCTCCGCGGACCCAAGGGAAGCGCGGTACAGCTCCTCGTCATGCGACCCGGAGTCGATCGTCCGATCGAGGTAGAGATCGAGCGCGACGAGATCCACGTCGTCTCGGTCAAGTCCTTCATGGTCGACGACGATGTCGGCTTCGTCCGGCTCGAGCAGTTCAGCCGGGCGGCGCGGGGAGAGCTTCAATCCGCCATCGACCAGCTGCTTTCCGAGGGAGCCGAGTCGTTCATTCTCGATCTGCGCTCGAACCCCGGCGGGCTCCTGGAGGAGGGGATCGCGGTCGCCGACCTATTCCTTCCGCGCGGGGTGGAGGTCGTGGAGACCAGGTCCAGAAACAAGAACGAGAACCAGGCGTATGGCGCGCCGTCCACCGAGCAGTATCCCGGCCTCCCATTGGTCGTGCTCGTCAATCCCTATTCGGCCAGCGCCTCCGAGATCGTCGCCGGAGCCCTGCAGGATCACGATCGGGCGCTCATCATCGGGACGACGACGTTCGGCAAGGGCCTGGTTCAGACGCTGTACCCCCTCTCAGGGGGCAACTACCTGAAGATGACGACCGCCCGCTGGTTCACGCCGAGCGGACGCTCGATCCAGAAGCCCTTCCGGACCGACTTCGCTGCGCTCGCCGGAGAGGCCATTTCGATGGAGGGCGACCCGGTTCACGTCGTCGACGTGGCTGACCGGGAGACCTTCTACACGGACGCCGGGCGCATCGTCTACGGGGGCGGTGGGATCACGCCCGACATGACGGTGATGCCGGACACGCTCACGTCGACCGAACAGGTCTTCCGTGAGGAGCTCGCCGC
This sequence comes from uncultured Gemmatimonadales bacterium, assembly GCA_947259585.1. Classification (GTDB taxonomy): domain Bacteria; phylum Gemmatimonadota; class Gemmatimonadetes; order Palauibacterales; family Palauibacteraceae. The sequence goes on from CAMYMV010000007.1 coordinate 90,806, forward strand.
GAACGAGCTGGCCTTGCGGGATGCCACGTTCCGCTTCTCGGTCCAATGGGTTCACGACCACCCGGATCTTCGCGAGGACTTCGAGATCACGCCGGTCGTTCGAGATGCGTTTTACAACTTCATCGTCGAGGAGAAGGGGATCGAGATCGACCGAGACCTGTTCGACGACGCCGCCGGTTGGATCGACTGGGAGTTGGGAATCCGCATCGCTCAATCGGCGTTTGGCGAGGAGGCTTCCCTGAAGCGCACACTCCGCCGGCAGCCGCAGGTCACCAAGGCGATCGCGCTGCTGAGACAGACGGACACGCCCCAGGATTTGATCGCGCTGGCGGCGAGCGAGAGGGCGGCCATGCAGGGGGTGGACGCGGGACCGGCGCCGACCCCCAACTAGCAGACGCACCGGAGCCGGGTGCCGCCCGGCTCCGTGCCAAGGCTAGCGTCGACAGGTCTTCACCGCGGCGATCCGGTGCCACGCCGCCGGCTTCTCATCTTCGCCAAGCTGCCCGAGCCCGGGCGCGTCAAGACGCGGCTCATCCCGAAGCTGGGACCGGATGGCGCAGCACTCCTCTACGAGGCCTTCCTGGACGACACGATCGCCCTCTGCCAAGGCGTAAGAGAGGTCGACCTCGAAGTTTGGGCGGCCGGCGGTGAGTCGGCGCCGGACGACGAGAGAGGGAGTGCGGCCTACTTCCAGGGACGTCATCCGGGCCTACGACTCAGATATCAATTGGGACCCGATCTGGGAACTCGCCTGCGCAGCGCGTTCGAGACAGCCTTCAAGGAGGGTTGTGACGACGTGGTGGTCACCGGAAGCGACCATCCGACGCTGCCGATTCGGTACCTGAGGGGTTCTTTCACAGCCCTGACCGAGACCGAGGTCGTCGTTGGCCCGTCGGCCGATGGGGGGTACTATCTCATCGGCCTGCGTCGCAGCGCGTGGCCGAAGGCCGGCGGTCTCTTCGCCGGGGTACCCTGGTCGACGCCGGGGGTGCTCTCCGCGACCCGCGAGCGGACCCGGAGCCTGGGACTTCGTCACGTGGAGCTGCCGGAGTGGTACGATGTGGACGATCCATCGGACCTGCCGCGGCTCGGCCGGGATGCCGACGCAGACAGCCGAACCGCCCAGGCGTTGGCGCGGCTGGCTGCCCGCGATGAAACAGGTCGCGGCCTGAGAGGGACGGGGAACGATCCGAGGTAGTCTTCGTGCCGCACCGGTTCTTGTTCTTGGCCTGGCCGGGGTCTCGATCTCGGCCGTGTTGGTTCGTCTGGCCGAGGCGCCGGTCAGCGCCATAGCCTTCTGGCGGCTCACGCTGTCCCTGCTCCTCATCCTCCCGCTTCTCGGCATGTCCGGCCAGTGGCGAGAGGTCGCCTCCTTGAGTCGCTCGGAGTGGCGCTGGGTCGCCCTGTCGGGCGGTGCTCTGGCCCTCCACTTCATGACCTGGTTTCTCTCGCTGGACTACACGAGCGTGGCGAGCTCCACCGTGCTCGTGACGGCCCATCCCCTTTACGTGGGGCTGCTCTCGACGCTCTGGTTGCGCGAGCCGCCGTCGAGGCTCGAGTGGGTGGCCATCCTGGTCGCCACCTCGGGCGCTGTGTGGATCGGATGGGGCGATTTCCGGCTCGGCGAGGGTGCGTTCATCGGCGACCTGCTGGCGGCACTGGCCGCCTTCTTCGCCGCCCTCTACTTCATTGCCGGCCGCAGGCTGCGGCTGCGCCTCGGCCTGTGGAGCTACGTGGCGCCGGTCTACCTGCTCGCGGCGCTCGTCACCGGCACCTCCATGTGGGTGCGGGGAGTGCCCATGACCGGTTATTCCCCCACCACATGGGCCCTCTTCGCGGGGATGGCGATCGGACCCATGCTTCTCGGCCACACGTCCTTCAACTGGGCGCTGCGCCATGTGCGCGCATATGTTGTCAGCCTTGTCTTGCTGCTTGAGCCCGTCGGAGCCACCGTGCTGGCCGTCCTCGTGCTCGGCGCTGCCGAGCGGCCTTCGATGAACACGGTAACCGGGGGCATCGCGATCCTGATCGGCATGGCGATGCTCGTGCGCGAGCAGGGGCGAAGGTCGCCGACCCCGGCGTCCCCGATCACCAACAACGGATAACGGCGGTACGAGTGATAAAGAACACGGTACGTGTGACGCGCGGTACGGAGCTCGAGTCCCGGCACCGCGCTCACGGCATCGTATGCGGTCTCGAGTCGGACGAGGAAGCCCAGTTCGGAGACTCGGAGCTCCTCGCCTTCTGGCGCTCGGCGATGAAGCCGTTTCAGGCTCTTCCGCTCGTCACCGATGGGGTTACCGGGACATACGGCTTCGGCTCCACTGAGCTCGCGATGTGCTGCGCCTCCCACGACGGCACGCCCGCTCAGATCGAGATCGTCAGCGCGATGCTGGCTCGCCTGGGCCTGTTCTCAGGCCAGCTCGCCTGTGGGGTCCACCCGCCGTACGACAGGCCCTCGGCGGACGCGGTGATTCGCTCCGGCGGCCACTTCACGCCGCTCCACAACAACTGTTCGGGCAAGCACGCCGGCATGTTGGCGCTCGCTCTGCATCGAGGCTGGCCGCTCCAGGGATACACGGAGCGCGAGCACGCCGTGCAGCAGCGGATCCGTCGCGAGCTCGAGGAGTGGCTCGATGTGGATCCCGAGATCCTTCGCTGGACGGTTGACGGGTGCAGCGTGCCGACTCCCTACCTCTCTCTTCGACAGATGGCGCGTGCCTACGCGCGCCTGGGTCGAGCCGCCGCCGCAGGCGAGAGGGGCTCGGCGGAGGTTGTAAGCGCGATGACGACGCATCCGGAGCTTATTTCGGGCGAGGGGAACCTCGCCACGCGGCTGATGCAGGACACGGAGGGTCGGATCGTAGGCAAGGAGGGCGCCGAGGGAGTGTTCTGTGCGGCGTCCCCCGATCTGGGGTGGGGACTCGCGATGAAGCTCGGTGATGGGAACGCCAGGGCGGCCGGGCCCGCCGTCATCGGAATGCTGGAGGAGCTGGACCTCCTCAGCGACGAAGAGTCCGAGAGGTTGAGTGACATGCGGGTACCGCTGGTCAAGAACAGGCTGGGCAGGAAGGTGGGCGAAATCCAGGCCGATATGTCTCCCCGGCTGGTTCCTGAGACAGCGCCTCTCTGAGCGACCGGGAGATGAAGGGGTCGACGCCGGTGGCCGGCGGCGCTCCCTCGGAGAGGGAGGTGCTCGTGCTCGTCTCGGCCGCGCACGCTTCTCGCGACGAAGCGGTGTTGCGCGCGGCTCTGCTCGAGGCCGCGGCGACGGCGGGCCCGGGACCGATCGAGGAGGTGCTCCTTCAGGCCTATCTGTTCCTCGGCTTCCCGGCGGCGATATGGGCCTTCGGCATCTGGCGCTCGCTCGCGCCCGGCCGTCGCCGCGCGGAGCCCGACGACCATGACCAGCTCACCCCGGAAGCGGGCGAGGACGCGAGCGATCTCGCCTCGGCCTGGGAGCGAGCGGGTGAGGCCGTGTGCACCCGAGTCTACTCCTCTAACTACGAGAAGCTCAGAAGGAACGTCCAGGCCCTGCATCCCGAGCTCGACCGCTGGATGATCCTGGAGGGATACGGCAAGGTCCTGAGCCGGCCGACCATCGATCTTCCGACGCGCGAGCTTTGCATCGTCGCCTTGCTCGCCGTGACTGGTTGGGAGCCGCAGCTGCACTCGCACCTGCGAGGGGCCCTCAACGCCGGCGCCGAGCCGGCCGAGGCCGAGGCGGCTCTCGAGGCCGGTCTGCGCTACGCCCCGACCGAGGAGTGGAGCCAACGGGCACGGACGCTCTGGCAGGAGATATTGGGGCGCCATGTTCGTTGACCAGGCCACGATCCACGTCAAGGGCGGGGCCGGCGGCGCCGGTGCGATGGCCTTTCGTCGCGAGAAGGGCGTACCGTTCGGGGGACCGAGCGGAGGTGATGGGGGTGAGGGAGGCGACGTGGTGCTCGCGGCCGATCCTCAGCTTCACACGCTTCTCGACTACAGCTATCGGCAACACTACAAGGCCGGGCGGGCCGGGCACGGCGAAGGCTCCAATCGCCACGGTGCGGACGGAGAGGAGCTTGTCCTGCCCGTGCCGTTGGGCACCGTGGTAAAGGACGCAGAGACAGGGGAGCGACTGGGGGAGCTCCTGGAAGCCGGTGATCGGCTCGTGGCCGCACGAGGTGGGCGGGGCGGCCGCGGAAACGCCGCGTTTGCCACGGCGACGCGTCAGGCGCCGCGGCACTGGGAGCCCGGTGAATGGGGCGAAGAGCGAAGCCTCGTGCTGGAGCTGAAGCTGATCGCCGACGTCGGGCTCGTCGGCGAACCGAACGCCGGCAAATCGACCCTTCTCGCGGCGGTCTCGGCTGCCCGTCCGAAGGTTGCGGCATACCCGTTCACGACTCTCGAGCCCAATCTGGGCGTGGTACAGCTGTCCGATGCACGGCGTTTCGTGGTTGCCGACATTCCCGGACTCATCGAAGGGGCTCACGAAGGGAAGGGGCTGGGCACGCAGTTCCTTCGGCACATCGAGCGCACGCGAACGCTCGCGATGCTGATACCGATCGACGCCGGAGACCTCCAGGGAGCGTACGACCTCCTGAGGCACGAGCTCCTCTCCCACGACGCGGCTCTCGCGGGGATACCGTTCTGCGTCTTGATCACGAAGGTCGATCTCGTCCCCGTCCCCCGGAAGGTGGAGCTGGAGGCCCCCGGCGCCTGGGGCGTCTTCCGGATCTCGTCGGTCACGCACGAGGGCCTTCCGGACGCGTTGGAGGCGCTCTGGGCGCGTGTCGCCGAGGAAAAGGACGACCGGAACGGTGGGGATGAGGAGCGCTTTCCGGAGCTCGAGGAGTGGACACCGTAGCTCCGGCATCGGGAGCTCCGAGCCACGGCGGCCGCGGCAGCGGGGGCCGGGAAACGGATGCCGGCCTGCAGGAACTGGCCGCGGCGCTGGCGCTCGCCGAAGTGCCTCGGCTGGGTCCGGTTCGCCTGCGCGAGCAGATCGATGAATCCGGCTCGGCCCGGGAGCTCCTGCGCCGAGCGCGAGGCTCGGGGCCTCCCCTTGCCCCGACCGTCCGGCGACGCCTGGCCGGCGTCCGGCCGGCCCCGCTGGAACAGGTCCGAAAGCTGGCGAACCGCGGGATCCGGCTTCTGGCCTACGGTTCGGACGGGTATCCCGAGCGTCTCGAGCACCTCTACGATCCACCCCTGCTCCTCTACCTCCGTGGGTCAATGGATCTCGTGGACCGACGCACCCGGGGGATCGTCGCCATCGTCGGTACCCGACGCGCCACCCCGTATGGCCGACGCATGGCACGTGAGATCGCCGCGGGCCTGGCGGAAGCCGGCTGGGCCGTCGTCAGCGGGATGGCTCGGGGAATCGATGGAGAGGCGCACGCCGCCGCGTTGGATGCCGGAGGCGCGACGATCGGAGTTCTCGGATCCGGCCTGGATTTCACCTACCCGGCGGTCCATCGGCAGCTCTACCGGCGGATGGCCCGAGACGGCCTTCTGGTCAGCGAATTCGCCCCGTCCACGCCTCCGGCACCCGGCCTGTTCCCCCGCCGGAACCGGATCATCGCGGCGCTCGCCAAGGCGGTGGTCGTGGTGCAGGCGCCCGCGCGCAGCGGAGCCCTGATCACGGCCGATCACGCCCTCGATCTCGGCAGGGACGTTCTGGCCGTCCCGGGTCCCGTCGGCCTCGAGCCGAGCGTCGGCACGCATGGTCTGCTGGGAGAGGGAGCGTCGGTCGCCACCTGCGCCGCGGACGTGCTGGAGCAGGTCGAGTGGCCGGCCGGCGGTGCGGTCTCCGGGCAACCGGAGCACGGCAGGGGCGGCGAGCGCGAGCTGGAGCCGGAGCTGCGCCACGGAGTATCGGTCCGCCAGGTCCTCGAGAGGCTCTCGACCGGACCCGCCAACGCCGACGAGCTCGTCAGGGCGTCGGCCCGGCCCGTTCCCGAGGCCCTCGCCATGCTTGGAAGCCTGGAGCTGGAGGGGATCTTGCAGCGGCAGGGTGACGGCAGGTACGTCTTACCGTCACGTGATCGTCGTGCGGGCGAGCGCGAGCTGGAACGCTTTCCGACCTGAACGCGTATCGAAGGGCGATCTTTGACGTCGCTCCGCCGTTCTGGGTGGCGGAAGCTAGGATAACCGAGCAGTGAGTCCATGTTGCAGAGTCTGACCGATCGAGAGAAAGCCGTCCTGATCGCCGTTCTCGAGAGCTACATCGAGTCGGCGGAGCCCGCGGGCTCGCGGACCATCGCCAAGCAATACGAGCTGGGTGTCTCCCCGGCGACGGTACGGAACACGATGGCCGACCTCGAGACGAAGGGTTTTCTCACCCACCCCCATACATCGGCCGGGCGTGTGCCCACCGATCTGGCGTACCGCTACTACGTCGACGAGCTCATGGGGCTGCGCCCACTCTCGACCGTCCAACAGGTGCGGATCGAGCGGGAGCTGACCAGCGGCCAGGCTAGCGCGATCGAAGAGCTCATCTCTCGGGCCGCCTCGGTGTTGAGCCTCCTGACCGGTGAGCTGGGCCTGGCGATCGGGCCGATGCTCTCGACGGCCGTGCTGCAACGAATGGACCTTGTCCCTGTCGACTCGGAAAAGGTCCTCCTCGTGTTCACCCTCGAATCGGGCGTAGTCCGGACGGTCTACGTGGACCTGAGGAGCGGGCTGCCTCGGCAGACGCTCTCCGGTTTGGCTACGGTCCTGAACGAGCGGTTGGCGGGCAGCACGCTCAGTGACATCAAGGCGACGCTCGGCGAGCGGCTTCGCGACATCGACATGAAGGAGGCGGGCAACCTGATCAACATCTTCGTGGAGTCGGGTCCCGAGATCTTCGACTGGGTCGCGACGAACCGACAGGTGCACCTCGGTACCGCATCCTCGCTGGCCGACCAGCCGGAGTTCACCACCCAGGAGGGCCTGCGGCAGCTCATCGAGCTCACCGAACAGCGAGAGTTTCTCGCTTCCGTGCTCGGTAAGCGGGCGCTGGAGAGCGGACCTCAGATCACCATCGGAACGGAGCATGAAGCTCCCGAGCTCCTCGACCTGACCGTGGTGACCGCCGGCTACGAGGTGGGCCATCTCCACGGGGTGGTGGGAGTGATCGGGCCGACCCGGATGCCCTACGACAAGGTCGTGGCCGTCGTAGACTGCACGTCCTCCCTCGTCTCCCGATTGATGCAGCATTGAACCCGGCTCGAGACGGCCTCAGCGGACGATAGATGGCGGACTACTACGACGTGTTGGGAGTCTCCCGGCAGGCGGGCTCCGAGGAGATCAAGAAGGCCTATCGGAAGCTGGCGATGCGGTATCATCCCGACCGCAACGACTCGCCCGATGCCGAGGCCAAGTTCAAGACCGTCACCCAGGCATATGAAGTGCTGCGCGATCCGCAGCAGCGGGATCTCTACGATCGGTACGGCGAAGCCGGTATCCGACGCGGCGCCGGTACGGGTGCCGGGATGGGAGGGTTCAATTTCGCCGACGCCTTCGACGTCTTCATGCGCGAGTTTGGCGGCGGAAGCGCCTTCGGAGATCTCTTCCAGCAGCGACGGCGCACGGGACCTCGACGCGGCAGCGATGTCAGAGTGCGGCTCCGAATCACGCTCGCCGAGGCCGCGACGGGGGTGAAGAAGACGCTCCGCGTGCGGCTCCTCGACCGCTGCGAGCGCTGCGAAGGGAACGGCGCCGAGCCCGGCACGACTCCGGTCACGTGCAGCGTTTGCGGTGGAGCCGGCGAAGTCAGATCGGTACAGCGCTCTCTGCTCGGTCAGTTCGTCAGCGTGCGTCCCTGCCAGGAGTGTGGTGGCGATGGCCGGATCATCGAGAACCGCTGCGATGAGTGCGACGGCCAGGGACGACTGCAGCGCGAACGGAAGGTCTCGATCGAGGCTCCGGCCGGCGTGTCGTCGGATGACTTTCTGCGGCTCTCGGGCCGGGGCAATGCCGGACCGAAGGGCGGACCACCGGGCGACCTGTTGGTGGCGATCGAGGTCGAGGAGGATCCCAGGTTCGAGCGTCACGGGGATGACCTGATCCACAACCTCGCGGTCACCTTCTCGCAGGCGGCGCTCGGCGACGAGATTGCCGTCCCGACGATCGATGGGGTGTCGGAGCTCGAGATCCCGGCGGGCATTCAGAGCGGCCAGGCCCTGCGACTGCGTGGTCGGGGCATGCCTCGCCTGCGCGGCCAGGGCAGGGGCGATCTGATCGTGCGTGTGTTGGTTTGGACGCCGACCCGGCTCTCATCGGCTCAGCGCGAGGCGCTCGAGGGATTGGCTCCCCTCGAGGACGCTCCTCCGGCACCCGACACGAAGGAGCCCGGCTTCTGGGAGCGCGTGAAGCAGGCGTTCAGCGCCTGAGTCGGGCCGCCGCCTCCGTATCCACCACCCACGTTCCACCCCGGGCCAATCGGGCCGGACAGCGCGAAACGTCGGCCTTTCCCTGGAGCGCTTCTCGTACCACGTCGGCCTTCGCCCGGCCGCGGGCGAAGACGAGGATCCGGCCGGCCGAGCGAACGACGGGGGGGGTGATCGTCAGGCGCCCGGTCGGCGGAGAGGGGCTCCGGGCCGGCGCTACCCGCCGCGCGGTTTCCCGCAGGTTGTGCGATCCTGGAAAGAGCGATGCCGTGTGTCCGTCTTCTCCGATTCCGAGCACGAGGACGTCAAGGCGCGACGGCAGTCCGCGGTCGTATCTTCGGGCCGCATCGTCCAGATCGGGACGCTCGGCCTCCATGCGGTGGACGGACTCCGCCGGGATCGGGACGCGGTCGAAGAGAGCGTCCCGGGCGAGGCGGTAGTTGCTGGCGGGATCCTCCGGCGGGACGGCGCGTTCGTCGGCGAAGTAGACTCGGATCCGCTCCCACGGGATGCCCGGGAGTCCCGCCAACGCCTCGTAGATGGGGCCGGGGGTGGAGCCGCCGGAGAGCGCGAGCGAAAGATCGCGCGCCCCGAATCCGCGGAGGACCGCTGCCAGCACCTCGGCGCCCGCGTCGGCGAAGGACGCCGGGGGGACCAGGTGGAGTTCCGTTCTCCCGATGCGGAGCTGCTCGGGGGCTGCTTCCGGCCGCCGCTTCACGCTAGCCGTTGCGCCAGGCGCGGCCGTCTCGTCGCATGAGATCCTCGGCCGCCGCCGGGCCCCAGGAGCCCGCCGGGTAGTTCGGAAAGTCTCCGGGAGGCTCGTTTTCCCAGCGCTCGACGATCGGGTCCACCGTCCGCCAGGCCTCGTTGATCCAGTCGGCACGTGCAAACAGCGTTTGATCGCCCTGCATGACATCCAGAAGAAGCCAGGCGTAGGCTCGCGGCGGCCGTTCCACCCCGAAAGCATCGGCGTACCGAAAGTCCATCGTCACGTCGCTCAACGTGAGGTCCGGTCCGGGCTGCTTGGCGATGAACCGTTGAACGATCCCCTCCTCCGGCTGCAGCTGGAAGGCCAGAACGTTCGGCGCCGTGTCCGACTCCGCCCGGGCGAACATGACGTGCGGCGTGGGCTTGAACTGAATGGCCACCTCGGTGAGCTTTCGCGCCAACCGTTTGCCGGTCCGCAGGTAGAAGGGCACGCCCGCCCACCTCCAGTTGTCCAGCCCGAGGCGGATAGCCGTGAAGGTCGGGGTCGTCGAGCCGGGATCCACGCCCTCCTCCTCTCGATAGCCGAGGGCCGGGCCGCTTCCAGCGTCGCCGGGGCCGTACTGTCCGCGTACGGCCTCCCGCTCGACATCAACGGGCTTGCAGTTCACCGCCTCGAGGATCTTGACCGTCTCGTCGCGCAGGGACGAACCGTCGAAGTTCACCGGCGGCTCGATCGCGGCCATGCACAGCAGCTGCAGCAGGTGGTTCTGGACCATGTCCCGGACCACGCCCGTCTTCTCGTAGAAGGCTGCGCGGGTGCCGATGCCGATCTGCTCGGCCACCGTGATCTGCACGTGATCGATGTAGTTCCGGTTCCAGATCGGCTCGAAGGCCGGATTGGCGAACCGGAAGACCAGCATGTTCTGGACCGTCTCCTTACCGAGGAAATGATCGATTCGGTAGATCTGATCCTCCCGGAACGAGAGCCTCAACTGTCGGTCGAGCTCGAGCGCGCTCGCCAGGTCCACGCCGAAGGGCTTCTCGATGACGAGGCGCCGCCAGCCATCTTCGCTCGCCGCGAGCCCCGACTCGGCGAGCCGCTGGGCGATGGCGCCGAAGGTGGAGGGCGGCATGGCGAGGTGGAAGAAGACGTTGTCCGGGATGCCGAAGTCGGCTGCCGCCGCTTCCACCCCGGCCTTCAGATCGGCGTAGCCTTCTTCGGGTGGTCCGGTGGCGTCGCCCTGCACGTAGCTCAGCCGACGGGCGAAATCGTTCCACGCCTCCGGCTCCCACGCGCACTCCTCTTCGATCGCCTGCCGAGCGACCTGCCTGAAGTGCTCGGAGCTCCATTCCCGTCGAGCGAACCCGACGACGGCAAACGGTTCGGGCAGGAGCCGCTTGCAGTAGAGCTCGAACAGGGAGGGGAGGAGCTCCGTGCTGGCCAGGTCCCCGGTCGCGCCGAAGATCACCATCACGCACGGGTCCGCGGGGGCGCCTGGCGTCAGGCCTCCGTCGGAGACCTGAAGAACCCGTGCGCTGCGCTCGCCGGCCACGTCAGCCCTCTCGCACCGCGTGACCGCCGAACTGGTTCCTCAGGGCCGCGATGACCTGGTGGGCGAAGCGCGACTCCGTGCGCGAATCGAACCGCTCGTAGAGGGATTGGGTGATCGTGGGGAGCGGAATGGCCTTCTCCAGGGCGTAGTCCACCGTCCATCTCCCCGTGCCCGAGTCGTCGATCCACGGCCCGATCCGCTCGAGCTCGTTGCCTTCCGCCCCGAACGCGTCGGCCAGAAGCTCGAGCAGCCAGCAGCGGATTACAGAGCCGTTGCCCCACAGCTGGGCCACGCCGCGCAGATCGAGGTCGAAGTCCGACCGTCGCAGGCACTCGAAGCCCTCTCCCAGCGCCTCGAGCATGGCATACTCGATCGCGTTGTGGATCATCTTCACGAAATGGCCGGCCCCGCTCGGGCCTACGTGCAGGAACCCGTTCTCGGGCGCGAGCGAGCGAAAGACCGGTTCGAGCCGCTCGACCGCTTCGTCCGGGCCGCCGATCATCAGGTTGTAGCCGATTTCCAGTCCCCACACGCCGCCGCTGACGCCTATGTCCAGAAACAGCACCTCACGCTCGGCGCACAGCCGTGCGTGCTCGAGCGACTCCACGTACCAGGAGTTCCCGCCGTCCACGATGAGATCGCCCGGATCCAGCGCGTCCAGCAAAGACGTGATCGTCTCCGTCGTCGGGCTGCCGTGCGGGACCATCACCCAGACGGTGCGCGGTGAGGGGAGTGCCGCGACCAGCGCGTCGAGCGACGCCAGCGTCTCGACCCCGTGCGAGGCGGCCGCCGCGGAGTTGTCCTCCGAGAGATCGAACCCGCAGACCGGGATGCCGTCCCCGATGAGACGTCGCGCCATGTTGGAGCCCATCCTACCGAGGCCGATCAGACCCAGCTTCATGCCTACCTCGCGCGTTGCAGAGTTGCAGATCCGTGAAACAGGGGCCGGCAGAAGCCGGCTCCCCTTCTGAGGGCTGCTAGGAGTCGCTCGCCAGACGAGCCAGCGCTTCCTCGATGTCGGCGCCGAGGTGGATACGGGCGACCCGGCGGCCGCGTGCGGCCAGCGATCGGAAGTCTCCCAGCGCCTGGGCGAGCATCAGGCGGCCGAATCCCCCATCCTGGCCCGGGATATCTACCTCGACGGGCGGATTCGCCGTCAGGAGGAGGAAGATCCCCGTCGCGGGCCCGCCTTTGTGGAGCTGGCCCGTGGAGTGCAGGTAGCGCGGCCCATAGCCGAGCGTCGTGGCGACCCGATGTTCGGATCGCAGACGGGCGCGCAGCGCCTCGAGAGCTCCGTCCCGCTCGGCCGTCTCGGCAAAATAGGGCAGGATCGCGACGTAATCGCCGCTGGTCGCCAGGCTGGTGATGGAGTCGATCGCCTCGGTGGGAGAGCCGTTGGAGGCGGGCAGCGAGTTCCCGCCACCCCAGTAGACGGCGAGATCCCCATCGGCGGCCACCGGAGCTTGCTCGACCGGCTCCTCCTCGTCCCGCCACTCGGACAGCACCTCGCGGGCGTGGCGTTTGCTCTCCTCCACGTTCGGCTGGTCGAAGGGGTTGATATGGAGGAGCGCGCCGGCGGTCGCGACCGCGAGCTCCCAGCGAAAGAGCTCGCCTCCGAGTGCCAGGCGGTCCGGCAGCTGGAAACGGAGAACCGGGTGCTGCGCCTCCAACCGGTCCAGGTCGGCGGCTGCATCCTCGGCTTCGTCCTCGAGGCCCAGCCAGACAAAAACGCGATCCGGCCCGTACTCCGACGGATTACCCAGCGGCTCATCGGCGATCGGCACCAGTCCACGTCCGTCCTTGCCCGTGCTCTCCGCGATCAGCTGCTCGGCCCAGAGGCCGAAGGAGCCCAGGGCACCGGTCGCGGTGAAGGTCACCTTGTCGCGGCCCTGGAGGGCGAGGGTCGCCAGCTCCGCCCCGAGCCTCTCGCCCGGATTGTGGCTTGCCGGAACGACCGGGCCGCAGAGCGCCCGCATCGCTCGTGCCCGCCCCAGCAGCTCTTCCGTCGGGACGCCGCAAAGAGCCATCGGGACGAGGCCGAAGTACGAGAGCGCGGAGTATCGCCCGCCGATGTCCGGCGGGTTCTCGAAGCAGGCCCGGAACCCACGCGCGGCCGCTTCCTCGGCGAGCGGCGTCCCGGGATCCGTGATGGCCACGAAGCGGTCGCCCGCGGCACCCACCGTCTCCTCGAAGCGGTCCCGGAAGTATCGGTAGAAGCTCATCGTCTCCAACGTCGTCCCGGACTTGCTGGCGACGATAAAGAGGGTGGAAGCGAGGTCGATCCGGCTCTCGATCCGGCTGACGGCCTCGGGGTCGGTGCTGTCGAGCACGAGCAGCCGGGGCCAGCCATCCCGCGCGCCGAACGTGCGGCGAGCCACCTCCGCGGCCAGGCTGCTGCCGCCCATTCCGAGAAGGACGACGGCGCTCGTGCCTTCATCCCGTGTCCGGGCGGCGAAGTCGGCGAGCTCCCGTGCTCGCTCGGAGAAGAGCTCGGGGGCGTCGAGCCAGCCGAGCCGTCCGCTGATCTCCCTCGCGGCCCCCGGATCCCAGGCGCCCCAGACGGACGCATCCCGGGCGTATACCCGTCTTCCGAACTGAGCACCCTGCAGCGCCGCCAGGGTCGCCTCGACGGCGCTCTCGGCGCCGGCGAGGTCGGACCGAACGACCGTCAGCGACTCCGCGAGCGCTTCGCGCATCCGGTCCACGATGGTGATCATGAGCTTGTCGAAGGGCTCGATGAACTTCTGAACGCCTTCGTTCTCGAGCTCCCACGTGACGCGAGCGAAGTCGATGCCGGTTCCCGCGAGCTCCTCCAGGACCCGCTCGGCTTCCTCGAGATCGCGAGCGACCGTGTCTCCAACCCTGCCGTGGTCGGCGAACGCCTCGATCGTGGAATCCGGCAACGTGTTCACGGTGTCGGGGCCGATCAGCGGCTCCACGTAGCGGACGTCGTCGTACAGCGGGTTCTTCGTGCTCGTCGACGCCCACAGCATCCGCTGCACTCGAGCTCCCGCGCCCGCGAGCGCCTGCCACCTGTCGCTCGCCGTGATCTCGAGGAACCTTTGATACGCCAGCTTGGCGTTCGCCACGGCGGCTTTTCCGAGCAGACGCTCCGGCCGCGGCTCCCGGTCCGCTCCCGGGGAGATACGCGCCCCGAGGAGGCGGTCCGTCAGGGAGTCGATCCGGCTGAGGAAGAAACTGGCCACCGACGCCACGTCGTCGACCGGCCGTCCCTCCCGGAGGCGGCGCTCCAAACCCTGGACGTAGGCCAGAGCGATCGCCTCGTAGCTGTCGATGGAGAACAGCAGGGTGACGTTCACGCTGACACCGCGGTAGATGCACTCCTCGATCGCGGGTACGCCGGCGGCGGTCCCCGGGATCTTGATGAGGACGTTGGGACGGTCCACCCAGGCGTACAGCCGGCAGGCTTCCTCGATGGTCGCGTCCGTGTCATGTGCCAGGTAGGGGGAGACCTCGAGGCTCACGTAGCCATCGACGCCCTCGGAGTCGTCCCACACCGGCCGCAGGACGTCGCACGCGTCCTGGATGTCACTGACGACCAGCTCCTCGTAGATCTCGCGCACCGATCGTCCCTCGGTCACGAGCTCCGAGATCTGGGCGTCGTAGTCGTGCCCCTTGGAGATCGCCTTGTTGAAGATCGCCGGGTTGGACGTCATGCCCCGCAATCCGTCCTCCCGGACGCGTCGCTCGAGCTCTCCGGAGCGGATCATCCCGCGCGTCAGGTTGTCCAGCCAGTAGCTCTGGCCGTGGCTCAGCAGCTCGTGAAGTGGGTTCATTTCAGCCAGTTCTTCTCGATGGCCAGCACCTTGTCCAGCCGGCGCTGGCACCTTTCCTTCGCCTCGTAGCGGGCACTCAGGAACGTGCGCAGGATCTCTCGGGCCAGCTCGATGCCGATGACCCGCTCTCCCATGCACAACACGTTCATGTCGTCATGCTCGACCCCCTGGTGGGCCGAGTAGGTGTCGTGGGACACGCCGGCGCGCACTCCGGGGACCTTGTTCGCCGCCACGCAGACACCCACCGCGCTCCCACAGACAAGAACTCCGCGGTCGGCCTCACCGTTCCGGATCGCGAGGGCCACCTTCTCGGCGTAGTCCGGGTAGTCCGCCGATGCCGTGTCGTACGTGCCCACATCCGTAACGTCGTGGCCCTCGTCCCGCATCAGTCGGGCAAGGTTCTCCTTGTAGCGGAAGCCGGCGTGGTCCGAGCCGATCGAGATGCGCATGGGCGACTCCTTCAGCGACCTGTCAGGCGACCCCGAGCACCCGTCGGGCGTGCTCGAGCACGTTCTCAACGGTGAAGCCGAACCGACGGAACAACTCCGGCGAGGGAGCGCTGGCCCCGAACCGGTCGATGCCGATCACCGCTCCCGAGTCTCCGACCCACTCCAGCCAGCCCTGGGTGGCGCCCGCCTCGATCGCCAGACGTTTCTCGATCTCCGGGGGGAGCACGGTGTCCCGGTACTCGGACGCCTGTTCCCGGAACAGCTCCCAGCTCGGCATGCTGACGATCCGAGCATCCACGCCGTCCGTTGCCAACGCTTCACCCGCCTCCAGGGCCAGCGGCACCTCGGATCCGCTCGCGATCAGGATGATGTCGGGCCGCTCTCCGGCCTCTCGCTTGAGCACGTAGGCTCCCCTTCTGAGGCCGGCCGCCCCGCCGAGCACCGAACGATCGAGGATCGGAAGCTTCTGGCGCGACAGGACCAGCATCGTCGGGCCATCCAGGCGCTCGATCGCCGCCCGCCAGGCGCAGGCGACCTCGGTGGCGTCGGCGGGCCTGATCAGCTGCAAGCCCGGCATGGCGCGCAGAGAGGCGAGGTGCTCGATCGGTTGATGCGTCGGACCGTCCTCCCCGAGCCCGATCGAGTCGTGTGTCATCACGTAGATGACGGGCAGGCCCATCATGGCGGAGAGCCGGATGGCGGGGCGGGCGTAGTCGGTGAAGACGAAGAACGTGGCGGCGTATGGGCGGACACCGCCGTGAAGCGCCATGCCGTTGCACGCCCCGGCCATGCCGTGCTCGCGAACACCCCAGTGGAGGTTGCGCTCTCCGGGTGATTCCGCAGACAGGCTCCGGGAGCTCGCGATGATCGTTTTCGTCGAGCCGGCCAGGTCCGCGCTTCCTCCGATGAGCCACGGGATCCGGTCGGCCAGGCCGTTCAGGACCAACCCGGAGGCGGCGCGCGTGGCGATCGGTCCGTCCTCGGGCGCGAAGCGTGGGATCTCGCCGTCCCAGCCGTCGGGAGGGACGCCCACGATGGCGAGCTCAAGCGCGGCGGCCTCCTCCGGGTACTCGGCGGCGTAGGCGGCGAGCCGTGTCTCCCACTCACCCTGAAGCTCCCGGCCGCGCTCCCCGAAGTCCATGTGGTCGGCGACCCTGGACGGGACGAGGAACTTGGCGTCTTCCGGCCAGCCGTACGCGCGCTTGGTCAGGCGGATCTCCTCCTCACCGAGCGGAGCGCCGTGGGCGTCGGCCGTGTCCTGCTTGTGGGGAGATCCGTAGGCGATGTGGGAGCGCACGACGATGAGCGAGGGGCGAGCGCTCTCCTCCCGGGCCGACGCGATGGCGCCGTCCAGCGCGTCGAGGTCGTTGGCTCGATCGCCGATGTTCTGGACGTGCCAACCGTATCCTTCAAAGCGGCGCTCGACGTCGTCGGAGAGCGCGAGATCCGTGCTCCCTTCGATCGTGATGTGGTTGTCGTCGTACAGCCAGATCAGCTTGCCGAGACCGAGGTGGCCCGCCAACGAAGCGGCTTCGTGAGAGGCCCCCTCCATCATGTCTCCGTCCGAGCAGATGACGTAGGTGTGATGGTCCACGATACGATGGCCCGGGCGGTTGAAGACCGCCGCGAGATGGGCTTCCGCCAGGGCCATGCCGACCGACGTGATCAACCCCTGCCCCAGCGGCCCGGTCGTCGTCTCCACGCCGGGCGTATGGAAGGCCTCGGGGTGGCCCGGCGTGCGGCTCCCCCACTGCCGGAAGCTCTGCAGTTCCTCCAGCGGAAGGTCGAATCCGGCCAGGTGGAGGGTGGCATAGAGGAGCATCGAGGCGTGCCCTGCCGAGAGGACGAAGCGATCTCGATCGAACCAGTCCGGATCGACCGGGTTGTAGCGCATCTGTCGGGCGTACAGCGTGTAGGCGATCGGCGCCAGCGCCATCGGGGCGCCGGGGTGACCGGAGTTCGCCTGCTGCACCGCGTCCATGGCGAGCGTGCGGATGGTATTGATCGAGAGCTCCTCGATCGGCACGTCCTGCAAGTCGACATCTGCGTCGCGGTCGACCAGCACCCCCGTCGCACCCCCCGTCTCCGCTTCGGCTTCCTTCTCGCGCTCGGTCACTCGCTCTCCCATCTGCTCGGGTCTCAGCCTGCCCTTCGGCCGGCGCTCGTGCTCACGGTCCGCCGCTCATATCGAGCCAGCCGTATCGTCCTCCGTCTCGCCTTCCGCGTCGTCCTCCACCTGGTCGAGCAGAATGGCGACGAGCCGGTTCGTCGCGTCGAGCGCCGCCGTCGCCGCCGTCCGTGCCATCGCTCCGCGGAGGGGAACGGCGCCCACGACTTGCCCGGACCGGTCGTCCGAGGTGCGCAGGCAGACGAGGACCACACGAGTGTCGAACGCATGCACGACCTTGATACCGACGAGGCGAAAGTACTCGGGGTCGCTGGTCGCCTCGGCGATCGCGGCGAGCGTGGCCTCGACCGCCAGCCGCGGTTCCAGAATGACATCGCCCACGCCGCTCGCCTCGCCGACGTACCGGCTCTCCGATTCGTCGGAGCCTTCGCGGGGATCTTGGAGCGCGAGCGTGACGCGCACATCGATGCGCGAGCCGGGGGTCCGGCTCGACTCCGCCGAGACAAACCGCAGTCTACGCTCGTAGCGTGGAGACACGTCGCTTGTCCGTCATTGATTGGTTAGCCACCATGGTTGGGCCAGGAGTCGCCCTAAGCTATGCCCGCGCATTCAAGGAATAAAGACGACCTCGATCAGCGGCGTCCAATGAGCGCCGGGGAGTGGATGATCGTCACCGTATCCGGCCACGAGCCCGGTCATGTGGTGGCGAACGCCCTGCTCGAGTTGGGCGGAAGCAGCGTCCAGGAGCTGCCGGACGGAGGGTGGGCGACGTGGCTCCGGCTCGCCGAGCAGCCCGCATCGGCGGAACGACGGGTGCGCGAGGAGCTCGGCATGCGCTTCGGCGACTCCCTTCGAATCGCCTGCTCCCTTGCCCCCGAGGAGGATTGGCTGCGGGTGTGGCGTCGGGGTCTCGGTCCTCGAACGGTCGGCGATCGAGTGGTCGTCGCACCATCCTGGGCGGCAGCGGCCGTCGAACCCCCGGGACTTCTCGTCGAGCTGGATCCGGAGATGGCGTTCGGGACGGGCGAGCATGGGAGCACGCGGACGGCGATCCGCCTCCTAGCCAACACGGCGAGAACCGGGAAAAAGGTCCTGGACGTCGGCGCGGGCAGCGGGATCCTCTCGATCGTCGCGGCCAAGCTCGGCGCCGAGGTGCTGGCCATCGAGGCGGATGGGGAAGCCGTGCGCACGGCGGAGAGCAATCTGCGGCGAAACGGCGTCGATACCCGGGTTCGGGTCGTGCATCTCCGGATCACCCGCGGCGTCCTCGAGCTCCTGCGCGGGGTCGTGTTCGACCTGATCCTCGTGAACGTGGAGCGAAGCTTCACGGAGCCCCTGCTACCGGCGTTCGCGTCACTCATGAGGGAGGGCGGCGAGCTTATCGTGGCCGGGATCCTGGAAGAGGAGGCAGCCGCCGTTCGGCATGCGGCCATACTGGCGGGTCTCGAGGTCGAGGACACGAACACCGACGAAGGATGGTGGGCCGGCGCCTTTACGCTCGTAGCGGCCGAGGCCTAGCTTCACCTCATGCAAGGCAACGAAGCTCCGTGAGCGGCTCGACGACCCTCTTCGCGCCCGGTCTTCCGGCGCATCCCGGAGCACCGGTAACCGTCGACGGCGATGAGGTCCGGCACATCCGCGCCGCTCGGCTCCGGCCCGGCGCTGAGCTCCGTCTTACGGACGGGGAGGGCAGCTTGTGGGCGGCCCGGCTGGACTCGCTCACCGGGAATCGTGCCCGGTGCGTGCTTCTGGAGATCATCTCACCGCCGCCCGACCTGAAGGTGGAGTTGGCGTTCGGTATCGGCTCGAAGCAGCGAACGCTCTGGCTCGTCGAAAAGGCCGTGGAGCTCGGCGTCCGGGGCTTGCAGCCGGTCGAGTTCCGCCGCTCCAGCTCCGTATCGGATGCGGCCAGGGCGCCCGTGTTCTGGGGGAAGGCGAGGCGCAGGGCAGCGGCCGCCCTCACGCAGTGCGGAGGCTCCCGGCTCCCGACCGTGGGGGCGCCTCGTTCTCTGGAGGATTACCTGCTGGGTATGACGTCGGAGCAAGACGATCTGCGCGTCGCTCTGGAGCAGCAGGGGGAGTATTCGCTGCCGGAGCTGCTGGCGAGCCGGCCCCCGCCCAACGGCTGGATTCACCTACTGGTCGGGCCAGAGGGAGGGGTGACGCCGGCGGAGCAGACCGCTTGCCGGGACGCGGGCTTTAGCTTCGCGAAGCTCGGCGAGAGGGTTCTGCGGTTCGAGACGGCGGCGATCGCGGCCGTCTCCGCTGTCAGTCTGCTGGCCGGGCCGCCCACGCCGCCGACCCGGCGCGGGCGCCCCGGAGAGAGGGACGCCGAGGTGGCTTCATGAGCTGCATCTTCTGCGGGATCGCGAACGGAGAGGTGGAGGCCGAGGTGATCGGCGAAGGGGCGCGTTGGATCGCCTTTCGCGACACCAACCCTCAGGCGCCGACTCACGTGCTCGTCGTGCCCCGCGAGCACATAGAGAATCTCGCGGCGCTCGAAGAGTCACGAACCGAGCTGGCGGGCGAGTTGATCAGGGCGGCGGCCTCCATGGCGCGTCAGGAAGGCCTGGAGACCGGATATCGGGTCGTTGCGAACACCGGGGCGGATGGCGGACAGACCGTGCCTCACCTGCACCTCCACCTGCTCGGAGGGCGCAAGCTGCGTTGGCCGCCCGGTTGAGATGAACGAAGGCCCGGCCGTCTCGGCTGCGGCCGAGAGCGCTCGCGACCACGCCCTTCGGCTCCTCGAGTTTCCGCGTGCTCTGGAGCTCGTGGCCGATCGCGCGGGCAGCTCGCTGGGCGCCGAGCGAGTCAGGGCCCTCCGCCCGCTCTCCCATCGGGACGATGTGGAAGAGGCGCTGGCCACCTCCGATGAGATGGTCACCTTTCTCCTCCGCACCTCCGAGTGGGCGCCTCCCCCCATCCCGGATGCTCGAGGAGCGCTCAGGCGTCTGGGGGTCGATGGCTCCGTGCTGGACGAAGCGGCGCTGAGAGACGTGGCGATACTGCTCTCGTCGTCTCGGCGGGCCCGCCGAGACCTCGTCCGCCGATCGGATGACTCCCGCCGCCTGGCAGCTCTGGGCGGGCGTCTCCTGGAGCGAACGAAGGAGGAGGAGCGGCTGGAGCGCTCGATCGACCCCGCCGGCGAGGTCACCGATGGCGCCTCTCCGGCGCTGGGCAGGCTGCGACGGCAGATGAGAGGCGAGCGGAGCTCACTCGTGAGCCGGCTCGAACGGTTCTCGGCCGAGCTGCCGGACCGGTTTCGCGTCTCCGACGCCTCGGTCACCGTGCGGAACGGACGGTACTGCGTGCCGATCCGAAGGGAAGGGCGATCGCGGGTCGGCGGGATCGTCCACGACGAGTCGGCGAGCTCACAAACCCTGTTCATCGAACCCACGTCGGTTATCGAGCCGATGAACCGGATTCGAGAGCTCGAGCTCGCTGAACGCCGTGAGGTGCAGAGAGTGCTTGCGGAGATGACGGATGACCTTCGGCCTTTCGCCGCCGAGCTGAGAGAGAGCCTGGAGGTGCTGTCGGAGCTCGATTCGCTCTTCGCCGGCGCGTGCTATGCGTTGGAGCACGGCGGCTCGCGTCCGGCCGTCGGCGGCGAGGTCGAGCGGGGTCCGTACCGCGTGCGGCAGGGCTACCATCCGATCCTTCGTGCAGTCGAGGAAGGGGCCGTCTCCTTCGACCTCGAGCTCGAGCCGTCCGAGAGCGTGCTGCTGGTGAGCGGGCCGAACGCTGGCGGGAAGACCGTCCTCCTGAAGGCTCTCGGGCTGATATCGGCGATGACTCAGAGCGGCATCGTGCCGCCGGTGGGTGAGGGGACGCGCCTGCCCGTCTTTCGGAGCTTCTTCGCGATCATCGGCGACGAGCAATCGATCGAAGCCTCGTTGTCGACCTTCGGTGCGCAGATCGGCATCCTTCGGGAGATCCTCGACAGGAGCGACGACCGGTCGCTCGTTCTCGTCGACGAGATCGGCAGCAACACGGATCCCGAGGAGGGCGCCGCCCTTGCGGCCGCGATGCTCCTGCGCCTGGCTGGACAGGCAGCGCTCACGGCGGTGAGCACCCATCTCGGCGATCTGAAGACGTTGGCCGGAGAGGATCCGCGGATCGTGAACGCCTCTCTCCAGTTCGATCCGGGCACACTGAGGCCGACCTACCGGCTCTCACGCGATCGGCCGGGCCGCAGCTACGCTCTGGAGATATCCGAGCGGCTCGGCATACCGGAAGACGTGCTGGCGGCGGCCAGAAGCCGACTGACCGACGAATCCCGCGCCTTGGAAGTCGTCCTCTCGGAGCTGGAGGAGCGCGAGGAGGAGGCGGAGACCCTCAGGAGGAGCTTGGAGGGGGCGCGGCGCGAGCTGGAGAGGCAGCAGGACCACCTGGCGGGGCAGGTGGCGGAAGCGGAGCGCCTCCAGGCCGAGTTGGAGCGTCGCGAGCGGGCGCTCGAGCGGGAGGCGCGTCAGAGTGCCGAGCGCTTCCTGCTCGACGCGAGGAAAGAGGTCGAGGACGCCATCGCGGGGCTGACGGCAGGAATGGAGGAGGTGATGGAGGACCTCCGCTCCGCTGCCCCCGAGCAGCGGAGCCGCGCGAGCGAGGCGTCCGGGGCGGCCGCAACCGAGGCGCGCCGGGCGGTGGAGCGCGCGATCGGCGACTTGAGGGTTGGCGCCCCAGAGCCCTCCGAGGTCGCCTCTCCGGTCTCTCTGCAGGTGGGAGATGCCGTGCGGGTCGCTTCGCTCGGCGGGGTCGGCCGGCTCCTGGAGCTCGGTGACGACCGGGCCATCGTCGAGCTGGGCGGCGTGCGCATCACCGTGGCCCCTCACGTCCTCCGGTTGCAGGAGGGGGGAGAGGAAAAGCCGGCGCGCCGAGGGACGCTCACGGCGCCGGTGCTGGAAGCGAGCCAGGAGGTGAGTCTCCGCGGCCTTCGGGTCGACGAGATCGAAGCCGTCCTGCTGCCCGCGCTCGACGCGGCGATCCAGGCGGACCTTCCGTCGCTGCGCATCATACATGGAAAGGGGACGGGAGCGCTCCGCCGACGCGTGCAGGAGCTGTTGGCCGGCGATCGGCGAATTCCTAGCTTTCGCCTCGGCACGCATCGAGAGGGTGGAAGCGGCGTGACCGTCGTGGACTTGTCGGAGCCCGGTTGAAGACCCCGCAGGAAGAACGTTCGTGGTAAGCGACGCCCTTGTCGAAGAGGTTCGCGCCCGCGCCGACCTCGTCGAGATCTGCGGCGAGCACGTCCCGCTCAAGCGCGTCGGAAAGAGTTATCGCGGCCCCTGTCCGCTCCACGGCGGGGAGGGCCCGAATTTCTCGATCGACGCGGATCGAGGGATCTACAAGTGCTTCGTCTGCGGGGAGGGCGGGGACGTCTTCTCCTTCGTCATGCAGCGCCTCGGCCTCGATTTTCCGGAAGCGGTCCGGCACGTGGCCGAGCGGGTGGGCGTGGTGATTCCGGATGAAAGGGACCGCGGACCCGACCCGTACGCCGGTCTCCGCGAGGTCACGGCTTTCGCGGAGGAGTGGTTTCTGGCTCGCCGCCGGAGCGAAGCAGGTCGAGCCGCGCGGGACTACCTGGCGGGCCGCGGCATCGACGACGAGACGGCGGATCGCTTCGCGATCGGATTCGCCCCGGAGGGGTGGCGAGGGCTCAGGGATGCGGCGCGCGAGCGCGGCGTCGACGAAGAGGCCCTTCTCGAGGTGGGACTGCTGGCCACGAGCGAGCGCGCCACCGACCCCTACGATCGCTTCAGAAACCGCCTCATCTTCTCCATCCGGGATCTGCAGGACCGCCCGATGGGCTTCGGGGGACGGATGCTCGGGCCCGAGGACCGGGAGGCGCCCAAGTACATCAACTCGCCGGATTCACCGATCTTCGAGAAGGGCCGCTCTCTCTACCAGTTGAACGCGGCACGCCACGCGATGCGCCGCTCGAAGGCCGCCGTGGTCGTCGAGGGTTTCATGGACGCCGTGACGGTGCACCGCCACGGCTTCGAGAACGTCGTGGCGCCGCTCGGGACCGCGCTGGCCAGGCCACAGGCGGAGCTGATCGGCCGATACGCGCCGCAGGCATTCCTGGTCTACGATTCCGACACGCCCGGCCGCAAGGCGAGCTTTCGTGCGGCGGACACGCTGCTCGAGGCCGGCGTCCATCCGCTCATCGTCACGCTTCCTCAGGGGGAAGATCCCGATTCACTCGTTCGCCGGCTGGGCAGGGAGCGGTTCTCCCTCTTGCTGGACGACGCGATGGATGCGCTGGAGCTGAAGCTTCGGATGCTCGGGGAGCGCGGCTATTTCGACTCTGCCGAGGGACGGCGCGCGGCGCTGGATCATCTCCTGAGCACTCTGCGGGCCGTGAACGATCCCGCGCTTCGTGACATCTATATCGGCCGGGCCGCCGAGGCGACCGGAGTGCGCCGCGAGACGATCGTACACGAAGTAGCCAGGCAACTGAAGCGCCTCGCCCCGCGCTCGCGTCCGCCGCAGCCGCCCCGGCGCGGCTCCGGGACTACCCGCGGCGACAGCGAGGCGGGGGCCGAGAAGAGCCTTCTCCTGCTTCTGGTGAGAGATGCCTTGCTGACCGAGGGTGCGGTGGAGCGTGCGTGGATTTGCCGTGCCCTGGATGATGGCGTAAGAACCGAGCACTTTCAGGATCCGGCGTATCGCGCGCTGTTCGGTGCCCTGAGTGACCGGTACCGGAAGGGCGAGGAGGCGGACGCCGCGTTGCTCGTCGAAGCGGTCCCGAGCGATCTCCGGGGGCTCGTCGAAGGGCTGCTCGGTGACGCCACCGAGCTCACGCATCCGGAGGAGATCTACGCGGCGTCCGTAGAGCGGCTCATCTGCCGGCCGGCCGAGCGGCGCTTGAGGGAGATTCGACGTGAGATGAAGATGGCCGACGAGGCCCAGAAGAAAGAGCTCCTACGGGAACAGATGAAGATACGGGCCGATCTGCCGGAATCCGAGAAGGCGAGGCTGGCGCTCGTCCTGGATTGGCTGGAACGTCCCGAGCCTTCCGACTTCGAAGAGTGGCGAGGAAATGGATGATACGACGGCCTTAGGCATTTTCGAGGCGCTTCGGAGCCTCGAGGAGATCGACCGGAACATAGCCGGAATCACGGCGCAGCTGGAGGCTCTCTCGCCCGAGCTCTTCGAGTCGGAGCGTCGGATGGCCGAATTGGAGGTGCGGGCCGAGGCCGTCGCGAAGCGCGCGGAAAGGGCCGAGAGCCGCCTCCGCAAATCGGAGCGCGCCACGAAGGCGGGACGGGAGACCCTGAAACGCCTTCAGCAACGAGGGCAGGAAGTGCAAAACCTCAAGCAGCACACGGCCGTGCGAGCCGAAACTGATGCGGCCCGGCGGAATCTGGAGGCTGCCGAGGACGAGCAGCTGCAGGGGATGCAGGAGGTCGAGGAGGCAAAGGCGGAGCTCTCCGTTCTGAAGGGCCAGCTCACGGAGGAGCGGGCGGCCTACGAGAGGCTGAAGAGCGAGACGAGTGCGCGGCGAGCGGAGCTGGAGTCCGAGATCCTGGTGGAGCGGGATCGCCGTGCGAACCGTGAGCTGAGGCTCGATGTGGACGCGCTTCGCCTCTACGAATCGGTTCGGGGCGGGAAGACCCGCCAGGTGTTGGCCGCCCTCACCCCCGACGGCGTCTGCGGTCACTGCTACACCTTCATTCCGAAGCAGCGTCAGGCCGAGATTCGCTCGCGAAGCCGGCTTCACCTCTGCGAGGGCTGCGGGATCATCCTCCTTCCGGTCGAGTGAGCTGCGGGTGACAGAGGCCGTTCGACCTCGTCGTCGCTGGATCGAGCCGAGGCCGGTCTCCCCCGCCGACGTAGAGGCGCTCCGAGAATCCCTCCAGCTTCCCCCCCTCCTCTGCCAGCTCCTGGTTCGCCGCGGCTGCCGGGATCCCGACGCGGCTCGTGCCTACCTTCGCCCCCATCTCGAGACTCTCTCGCCGCCGGATTCGCTTCCGGACCTGACGGTCGCCGTCGACCGCATCGAGGAGGCGATCGCTGCGGAGGAGAAGATCCTCGTGCATGGCGACTACGATGTGGATGGCATGAGCGCAGCGGCCTTGTTGGACCGGGGCCTGCGGGAGCTCGGCGCACGGGTGGACGCCTTCGTCCCGCACCGCTTGCGGGACGGATACGATCTCGGAGCCGCCGGCCTGGCCAGGGCGGAGGAGGTGGGTGCGCGACTCATCCTCACGGCAGACTGCGGGATGACGGCCGTGGAGACGGTCGATGCGGCGAACGAAGCCGGGCTCGACGTCATCGTGACCGATCACCACAGGCCGGGTCTTCGACTCCCGGCGGCGCTCGCCATCGTGAACCCGCACCGTGCCGACAGCGAGTACCCGTTCGACGGCCTCACCGGAGTCGGCGTGGCGTTCAAGCTGCTTGCGGCGCTCCACCGCAGGGCCGGCCTGCCGGCAGGCGCGCTGAATCGTCACCTCGACCTCGTGGCGATCGGAACGATCGCCGATCGGGGTCCACTCGTCGGTGAGAATCGGATCCTGGTGCGGGCCGGGCTGCGTGTGCTGGCCCGTACCCGGAACCGTGGTCTACGGGCCCTGATGGCGGCGGCGCGGGTCACGCCGTTCGACGACCGAGTCCCCGCGGAGGACGTGGCCTTCCAGCTGGCTCCGCGCCTGAATGCGGCGGGGCGCGTAGGAGCCGCCGAGGAGGGCCTCCGCTTGCTGGTCACCGAGGATGCGGCGGAGGCCGAGGCGCTGGCGTGGAAGCTCGAGGACCACAATCGACGGCGTCGGGCCACGGACAAGCAGGTGACGGAGGAAGCGGAGGCGCAGCTGAGGGAGAGCTACGATCCGGAGCGCGATTCGGCGTTCGTGTTGTGGAGCGACGATTGGCACCCCGGGGTGCTCGGCATCGTCGCGTCGCGGATCGCCGAACGTTTTGGCCGACCCACGGTCATCATCAGCTTCGACGGCGACCTTGGACGGGGCTCGGCCCGCTCCGCCGCGGGCGCGAACCTGATCGCCGTCCTCGATGAGTGTTCGGCTCTGCTCGAGCGGCACGGAGGGCACCGTGAGGCGGCGGGGCTGGATCTCCGGCGCGAGGCCCTGGAGGAGTTCAGACGGCGCTTCCTGAGCGCCGTTTCGGCCCAGTCGGCCGACGTGGCCGCAATCGACGCTCCGGTCGACGGTTCGGTCGGGGAGAGGCCCGTGGGGGGCGATCTGCAGGAGCTGGAGATTGACCTGCAGGTTTCGCTCACCGAGGCGGAAGACCCGATGCCCATCTGGCTGCGTCACCTGGAGCCCTTCGGTTTCGGGAACCCGCGACCCGTGCTTCTCGCGAGGGATGTGCGCTTCGAGGATCTCGCCCGAGTAGGCGCCGACGGATCCCACCTCAGGGCTTCCGCCCTCGGCGAGGAGGGAGGGAGGCTTCCTGTGATCGGCTTCGGGATGGGCGATCGAGTCGCCGAGCTGCGCGATGGCAGCTGGGAGCTCGCCTTCGAGCTGGTCGAGGACCACTGGCGGGGCCGGCGCCGTACCCAGGCTCGCCTGCTGGATGCCCGCGGCGCTTGAAACTTCGTATCGTCGCCGGAGAGCTCGGCGGCCGCGTGATCCTCGTCCCCCGGCGGCCCGAGCTCCGCGCGACGGCCGATCGAGTGCGAGAGGCGTGGTTCAGCGCGCTCGGCGCTCGCCTCGAGGGGGCGGCCGTGGTCGACCTGTTCGCCGGGTCGGGCGCCCTGGGGATCGAGGCGCTCTCGCGGGGAGCGGCCCGGGTCGATTTCGTGGAGACGGACCGCCGACTGGTCGCTGCTCTGAGGTCGAACCTCGAGGGGCTGGGAGTGAGCGACGGCGGACGTGTGCGGTGCGGGGATGTGTTCGCGTTCCTGGAGTCGAACCGGGGTCGCCGGTGGGATGTGGCGTTGGCCGACCCGCCGTATCGTAAGGGACTGGCGAACCGCCTGGTCGACCTGTTCCGAGAGCGACCGTTCGCCGACGTCCTTTGCGTCGAGCACGAGCCCGGAGCCCTGGACGGCGAGCGCGAGACCTCGTGGACGCGCCGTTACGGCGATGTCGAGCTGACGTTCCTGACAGCCAGGGAGACCGGCTCAGAAAGGGAGACGGATCAGTGAGCAGAGCGGAGAAGACCGCGGTGTATCCGGGCTCTTTCGACCCCATCACACTGGGGCACGACGACATCGTCCGCCGGAGCCTGAAGCTCGTGGACCGGGTGATCGTCGCCGTGGCCGAGACGGCGAGCCAATCGAAATCGTCGCTCTTCGACCTCGAAGAGAGGGTCGCGATCCTGGAGCGTGTTTACGAAGACGAGCCGAGAGTCACGATCTCGTCGTTCGAGGGACTTCTCGTGGACTTCGCCCGCACGTCCGCCGCTCCGATCATCATTCGCGGCCTCCGGGCCGTGAGCGACTTCGAGTACGAGTTCCAGATGGCGCTCATGAACCGATCCCTCTGGCCGCAGATCGAGGTGATCTTCATGACGCCGGACAACAGGTACACCTTTCTGAGCTCCTCCCTCGTGCGCGAAGTGGCCCGCCTCAAGGGCGACGTGACGGCCTTCGTTCCTCCCATCGTCCTGGAAGCGATGGTGGCTCGCATCGGTCCGAGTGTCGCCGGCGGATGAGGCCCGCGCGCGTGGAAGCCCCGTCGTTGAGCGGTCCTGCCGAATTCCTCAGCTCTCTGGCCGTGCGGGCGGCCGCGATCTCACGCCGGATCGGCTTCCCCGAGCTCGGGGAGGAGCGAGTGGTGGAGGCGATGCGCGCGCTGGCGACCGAGGGCCTCGTACATCCCGTGGCCGTGGGCTCGGATTCGGAGTTGCGTCGCCTGCGCGAGAAACTGCCGGAAGTCGAGTGCGTGGACGTCGCCTCCCCACCTCCCGACGCCCACGGCATAACAGGGATCGAAGGATGTGATGCGACATCGCCGCTTCACGTCTCCGCGGCCCTCGTACGCGCCGGCTGGCTGGACGGAGCCGTGGCCGGCGTGGGCATCGAGACGGCGGCGGTGATCCGAGCGGGCCTCCGGTGCATCGGCATGGCTCCCGGCACGCAGATCGTATCCAGCGCCTTCTACATGCTGCTGCGCGAGCCGGCGCCCGCCGGAGACTCGGTGCTGACGTTCACCGACGCCGGCGTGCTTCCGGATCCGACTCCAGGCCAGCTCGCGGAGATAGCCGAGCAAGCGGCGCGGGCACGCCGCGCGATCGTGGGAGACGAGCCTCGTGTCGCCTTCCTCTCCTACTCCACACACGGGTCTGCGGGGGGACCATCCGTCGAACGTGTTCGCGAGGCGTTGCGGCTCTTTCGGGGACGCTGTCCCGGAGTGGTCGCGGACGGAGAGCTGCAGGTGGACGCGGCCCTGATTCCGGAGATCGCGGTGCGCAAGGCCCCCGACTCTCCCCTGGGAGGCGACGCCAACGTGCTCGTATTCCCCGATCTGGACGCGGCGAACATCGCGTACAAGCTCGTGCAGAGGCTGGCCGGAGCCGAAGCGCTTGGACCGGTCCTTCAGGGATTGTGGCGCCCGCTCAACGACCTTTCCAGAGGCGCGGTCGTGGAGGACATCGTCTACGTCGCCTGCATCACCGCGCTCATGGCCGCCTGAGGGCCGGCCGCGAAGGAGCCGGCCGAGAAGCGATGAGAGCCGAAGCGCCTGGACATCGGCGTGCCAAACGGTCGCTCAGCCAGAACTTCCTGGTCGATCGTAACCTGCAGGAGAAGATCCTTCGGGAGCTGGGTGCGGTTTCCGAGGATGTCGTACTCGAGATAGGAGCGGGCCACGGGGAGCTGGGCGGTCGCCTCGCCGGCAAGGTGGCGGAGGTCGTCCTCGTCGAGAAAGACGATGATTTGGCCCCGGAGCTGCGCGACAGGTTCGCTGCTGACGAGGGCGTGCGGGTGGTACACAATGACGCGCTCGACGTCGACCTCTCGGCGCTGATTCCGGACGGCCGGGCCTACCGGGTGCTCTCCAATCTTCCCTACGCGATCACGACCCCGCTGCTGTTTCGCATTCTGGATATGCGTCCTCCCTCGGAACGGGTCGTGGTTACGGTGCAGCGGGAGGTGGCTGAGCGGATCGTGGCCGAGCCGGGGTCGAAGACGTACGGCGCGCTGAGCGTCGGCGTGCAGGTTCGAGGAGCGCCCCGGGTCGCCTTTCGCATCGGCAGGAACGCGTTCCGCCCCGTGCCCGCGGTGGACTCGGCCGTCGTCGTGATCGATCCCGATCCGGCGGCGCCATCCGGCGAGGAGGAGGCGGCGCTGCGCAGGCTGACTCGAGTGGTCTTCGGCCGGCGGCGCAAGCAGCTGCAGAAGATCCTGCGAAGCGCCCCGGAATACCGTCTGTCCCAGCAGGAGGTCGAGCAGCTCGCGGCGAGCCTGGGCTTCGATCCCCGCGACCGGCCCGAGAAGCTCCATCCTCAGGAACTGCGTGCGCTTGCCCTCGGCCTGATCGGTCATGTTGAGAAGCGGAAGTAGCGTCCATATCTTGCTTGTGAAGGATTTCACAAGCGTCCTGGGAGCGTGAAAAAGATCTCCGAGTCGGCCGTTCGCCGCCTTTCTCTATACCTCCGTCTGCTCAGGGTCGTCGCCGGAAAGCAGGAGCTGATCTCGAGCCAGGAGCTCGCCGAGCGGAGCGGGGCCACCTCTGCCCAGGTCCGCAAGGATCTGAGCCTGTTCGGATCCTTCGGCCAGAGAGGTCGGGGGTACGAGGTCGACGACCTGATCGAGACCCTGGAGGGGATTCTGGGGCTGGGTAGACGTTGGCGGGTCGCCATCGTCGGGGTCGGCAAGCTGGGTTCGGCGCTGCTGGGTTATCGGGAGCTCAGTCAACGCGGTTTCGATGTGGTGGCCGCCTTCGACGTCGATGCGCGCAAAGTGGGGGAGAAGCTGGGTGGGCTCGACGTGAGCGACATCGATTCGCTCGAGCGCGTCATCCGCGAGCGAGAGGTGGAGATCGGGATCATCACGACTCCGCCCGAGGCCGCGCCGGATGTGGCCGACCGACTGACCAGGGCCGGAGTGTCGGCCATTCTGAACTTCGCGCCGGTGAAGATCGGTGGGAACGAGGGGATGGTGATACGGACAATGGACCTCGCGCTGGAGCTCGAGGGGCTTACGTTCGCGCTCACCTCCTCGCGCGACGGGGAGCGCTCCCACGCATGAGCGCGGCTAGGTGAGTGATCCGGGCCTGCGCTTCTCGGAGAGCTCGTCGCTCGTCTCGCATGCGCTCAGCCTGATCGAGGAAAAACCGCGGCACACCTCCAAGATCGCCGGCCGCGTCTTCGGCCTGAGCAACGGGCCTCCCGGGTTGGCGGCGCGTCTCGTGTTCGAGCTGCTGGCCGAAGATCACCGGGTGGAAGTCGACGGCGACGGCGTCTGGCGGCTCGCGTCGGCACCCTCGAGCGCAGAGCGACGCCTGGATGCGGTGACCTTCGCGGTCGTGGATGTCGAGACGACCGGCATACCGGTCTCGAAGGGTGGCCGAATCATAGAGATCGCGCTGGCCGAGGTACGGGGCGGGGTGATCCGGGACGAGTTCACCACGCTCGTGAACCCTGATCGTCCCGTGCCGCGCTGGGTCTCGGGGCTCACGGGCATCTCCGGTGAGATGGTGGCCGATGCGCCGAGGTTCCGGGATATCTGCGACGATCTCAGAGAGAGGCTGGAGGGCCGCGTGTTCGTGGCGCACAATGCGGCCTACGATTGGGCATACCTGAGTGCCGAGATTCAGCGAGCCCGGATGATGATTCCGAACGGACCGCGTCTCTGCACCGTCCGGCTGGCCAGAAAAGCGCTGCCGGGCCTGCACCGTCGTGGCCTGGACTCCCTCGCGAGGTACTACGGAATCGAGATCGACGGCCGTCATCGCGCGTGGGGAGATGCCAGGGCGACCGCGCTCGTGCTCATCCGGCTGCTGGCCGAGGCCGAGCGGGGGGGTGTGGAGCACTGGATGGAGCTGCAGAGCTGGTTGTCCGCGCGTCCGAAGCGCCGGCGGCGACGGCGGGGGCTCGGATGATCGTCTGCGAGGACGGTGGGGTGCGTGTTCGCACGGTGGATGCCGGGCGGCTCAAGCTGGATGGTGGCGCGATGTTCGGGGTCGTTCCGAAGCCGCTGTGGACGCGCCGGATTCCGGCGGACGAGCACAACCGGATACCGCTGGCAATGCGCTGTCTTCTCGTAGAGACCGGCGGAAAGGTGGTGCTGGTGGATACGGGCCTGGGCAACAAGGAGGATGACAAGTTCCAGGAGATCTACGGGATTCGCAATGCGGGCCGGCCTACGAGGCTGGAAGATTCGCTCAGAGACGCCGGCGTCGAACCCGAAGACGTGGACCTCGTCATCTGCACCCACCTTCACTTCGACCATGCCGGCGGGAGCACCACGCTGTGCGATGACGGCGAGATTCGTCCCTCGTTCAGCCGGGCCCGCTACGTGGTTCGACGAGGCGAATGGGAGTTTGCCCACGAGGCGAATGAGCGGGTAAGAGCCAGCTACCTGCCAGGGAGCTTCGCGCCTCTGGCGGAGGCGGGCATGCTGGAGCTCGTGGACGAGAACGTCGAGGTGATGCCGGGGATCACCGTCGTGCGCACGCCGGGCCACACGCCCTACCACCAGTCGGTGATCGTGCGCTCGGGAGGACACACGGTCTTCTACCCCGCGGACCTCGCCCCGACCAGCGCCCACCTCCGGCTTCCCTGGATCATGGGATACGACGTGGAGCCGCTGGTCACGCTGGAGAGCAAGCGCACGTGGCTGACCCGGGCCGGAGCGGAGGACTGGCACATCGTCCTCTGCCACGATCCGAGGGTGGCCACGGGTGTGGCGCGGCCCCGCGACGGCGGTGGCTGCGAGCTGACGGACGTGCGCTACGACGGCGAGTAGCGCGCGGGTAGTATGAGTGCGAAGATCGAACCCGAGAGGACGGTGAAGATAATGGACAAGGAGCATACAGCGGTCATAGTCGGCGCGGTTCGTCTGCCAACGGGCCGATTCCTGGGCGGGCTCGCTCCTCTGACGGCTCCGGCGCTGGGTGCGAAGGCGATCGAGGCCGCGGTCGAGAGGTCGGGTGTGCCGGTGGGGGAGATCCAGGACGTGATCATGGGGAACGTGATCCAGGCGGGCGTCGGACAGGCGCCGGCCCGCCAGGCGGCCATCATGGGCGGGATTCCCGAAACGGTTCCGGCCGTCACGATCAACAAGGTGTGCGGATCCGGTCTCAAGGCCGCGATGCTGGCCGCCCAGGCCATTCGGGCCGGGGACAACCAGGTGATCGTCGCCGGAGGCATGGAGTCGATGTCGAACGCCCCCTATCTCGTCCGCGGGTATCGAACGGGCGTCAAGTTCGGCGATCGCCAGGTGATCGATGGGCTGATCAACGACGGGCTCTGGTGTTCCTTCGGCGAGTGTCACATGGGCGGGTACGCGGAGTACACGGCCATGAAGGCCGAGATCAGTCGGGAAGACCAGGACGAGTTCGCCGTCTCCAGCCACCAGAAGGCCGTGCGGGCCATCGATGCCGGTGAGTTCGAAGCCGAGATCGTTCCCGTCGAAGTGCCGGGCCGGAAGGGGTCCGTGGTCGTCGACACCGATGAGCCGCCGCGGCGTGACACGTCGATAGAGGCCATGGCGAAGCTGAGGCCCGCGTTCGGTGCCGATGCTCCCCCGGAGGTTCAGGAGCTCAGCGTCACGGCGGGCAACGCCCCGGG
The DNA here is from genome assembly GCA_947259585.1 of uncultured Gemmatimonadales bacterium. GTDB lineage: Bacteria > Gemmatimonadota > Gemmatimonadetes > Palauibacterales > Palauibacteraceae. The sequence continues at coordinate 123,494 of CAMYMV010000007.1, forward strand.
CCTCAACGATGGGGCCGCGGCCATGGTCATCACCTCGGAGGCGTTTGCCGCGGCGAACGGCCTGGACATCCTCGCGCGAATCTCGGCATATTCGGTCGGCGCTACGGCTCCCCGCGACCTCTTCTTCGCACCGGTCGTGGCCGTGCGGAAGCTGATGGAGGCCGAGGGCACCACGGCGGATGATTACGGGCTCTACGAGATGAACGAGGCGTTCTCCGTTCAGGTCCTGGCCGACGGCCGTCAGCTGGGAGTGGATTGGGACCGCGTCAACGTCCGGGGCGGTGCCGTGGCGCTCGGGCACCCGATCGGTGCTTCGGGTGCACGGATCCTCACGACACTCGTGCATGCGATGCGGGATCGGGACGTCGACAAAGGCCTCGCAACGCTCTGCCTGGGCGGCGGCAACGCGGTCGCCATGAGCATAGAACGCGCTTGATACTAACTATGATAACTGCAAACAAAACAATATCATCTGGAACACGTGCCGCTCGCATCGAGCGGAGTCTCTCGCGAGCGCTGGCGGTCGTGGTCTTCGCGGCGCTGACGGCGATCGGAGCGAAGCTGGCGGTGCCGCTGCCGGGCACGGCGGTGCCGTTCACGCTGCAGGTCTTCGCGGTCCTGTTGAGCGGCATCGCTCTCGGGCCGCGCCTCGGCGCGTCCAGCCAGTTGTTGTACCTGGGGGCCGGCGTCGCCGGCCTTCCGGTTTTCATGGCCGGAGGAGGCCTGGCGTACCTGCTCGGGCCTACGGGGGGCTATCTGCTGGCCTTTCCCATCGCGGCGGCGATCGCCGGTTGGGTGGGCGGCAGATCCAGGGGTGTGCTTCCCATGATCGCTGGGGCGGTTCTGGGTGTCGCATTCATCCACCTGGCCGGCCTCTCATGGCTGGCCGCGCTCGGGGGTGGATCGGCGGTGTTCCGGGCGGGTGTGCTTCCGTTTCTACCGGGGGATGTTCTGAAGATCGCGCTCGCCGTCCTCATCGGCGGACGGCTGCGCGCTCGTCTTCGCGGCGCTCTCCGTTAGCCGCCCGAGCTCGGAGAGAGTCCGGTGATCCTGCGCGGGTCGGAGGGTCGCCTACGCGCTGGTTGGCGGCTCGGCCTCTTCGTCTTGGCATTCCTGACCCTTCTGCTCGCTCTCAACCAGCTGGCGGAGTGGCTGGGTGCGCCGTGGCTCACCGGTGCCTGGCCGGAGCGCTGGGTCTTTCTGGTACCGCTGGCGGCGGCGGGCATCGCGAGCTGGTTCATGATGGAGGGCGTTGAGGGGAAGCCCCTGGCCGCGCTCGGCCTGCCCGTGGACCGCCTCCTCCCCTCCTCGTTCGGCCGGGGCGCGCTGCTCGGCATCTCGCTCATGGGCCTGGTGGTCCTGGTCATGGTCGTGTCAGGGGCTCTCTCGTGGGCGAGAGAGCCTGCCGTCGCCGGACGCGCTGTCGGCGCGATCCTCGAGCTCAGCGCCTTCCTGGCGGTGGCGGCCTTCGCCGAGGAACTGCTGCTCAGGGGGTATCCTCTGCAGGTGATCGCGGAAGCCCTCGGCGGCCCGGCGTCGGTCCTGCTGACCGCCGTTGTGTTCGCCGGTCTTCACGCCCTGAACCCACACGTCTCACCTCTCGCTCTGGTCAACATCGCCCTGGCGGGGATCCTGTTGGGCGCCGCGCTGTGGCGGACGATGAGCCTGTGGTTTGTGACGGGTGTTCATTTCGGCTGGAACTGGGTGATGGGCGTCGCCGCGGATCTTCCGGTGAGCGGTGTGGACGACGCCGTTCCCGGTTTCTCGCTGGACACCCCCGGCATCGAGGCGGTCTTGAGTGGATCGAGCTCGCTCACCGGTGGGTCTTTCGGGCCTGAAGCCAGCTGGGTTGTGACCGCAGTGACGCTTGCCGGTATCGCCTGGGTGCTGACCCGAAGGCGGCGAGGCCCCGCCCTGCGCGTGCTCGCGCTTAGGCCGCCGGCCGCGAGGCGATCCCCGCGCCGGCATCGGGTGCGTGAGGCATCGTGACGGATGCAGAACGGATGAGTTCAAAGGAAGTCGAGGCTTCGCTCGGCCCGGTCCGAGCGATCAACGATAGGAGCTGAGAGGTGTCAGAGGGACGAACCATACAGAGAGTCGGTGTTGTCGGCGCGGGTACGATGGGGAACGGGATCGCCCACGTTTGCTCGATGGCCGGCCTCGATGTGCTGATGGTCGACGTCGAGGCGGGAGCCTTGGAAGGCGCCATCGGGACGATCGAGCGCAACCTCCAGCGACAGGTGAAGAAGGAGAAGATCTCCGCCGCGGACGCGGAGGGCGCCGTGGCACGCATCCGAACAGCGACGGATCCTGCCGAGCTGAGCGACGCCCAGTTCGTGGTAGAGGCGGTGCCGGAGCGGACCGAGCTGAAGCATGACATCTTCGCGAGGCTCGGAGAGGTGAGCGGGCCCGAGACGATCCTGGCCACGAACACGAGCTCCATCTCGATCACGGAGATCGCCTCGGGCGTGGAGAGCCCGGAACGCGTCATCGGCATGCACTTCATGAACCCCGTGCCGGTCATGAAGCTCGTCGAGGTGATCCGTGGGCTGGAGACGAGCGACGCCACGACGGGAGTCACGGTCGCGCTCTGCGAGCGGCTCGGAAAGACCCCGGTGGAGGTCAACGATTTCCCTGGATTCGTCTCCAACCGTATCCTCATGCCGATGATCAACGAGGCGGTGTTCTGCCTCATGGAGGGAGTGGCCGAGCCGGAGGCGATCGACACGGTGATGAAGCTGGGTATGAACCACCCGATGGGGCCGCTGCAGCTGGCGGACCTGATCGGCCTGGACACCTGCCTCTCGATCTGCGAAGTGCTGCAGCGTGACCTTGGCGACGACAAGTACCGGCCGTGTCCACTCCTCAAGAAGTACGTGGCCGCCGGGTGGCTGGGCCGAAAGAGCGGCCGTGGATTCTACTCGTACGGCGAGGGCTGACGCGGGCCGATGCTGCACGCACCCCTGGGGATCGATCTAACGGAGGAGCAACGTCAGATCTGCGAGCTGGCGCGCTCCTTCGCCGAGTCCGAGCTCCGGCCGATGGCCGAGCTGAGGGACGAGGAGGAGGATCGCTTCGATCGGGCGGTGGTGGACAAGCTGGGCGAGCTGGGATTTCTGGGCATGTTGGTGCCCGAGGAATACGATGGGCTGGGCCTGGACATGCTCACCTACCTCTACTCGCTGGTCGAGGTCGCGTGGGGCGATCCCTCGGTAGCCGTCTCCATGAGCGTGCACAACTCGCTTCCCACCCAGATCCTCCTCCGGCATGGAACCGAGGAGCAGAAGGAGCGATGGCTGAGGCCGATGGCCCGCGGCGAGCTACTCGGCGCGTTCTCCCTATCCGAGGCCGGAGCCGGCAGCGACGCGGCCGCGCTCACCTCGCAGGCGACGCGAGAGGGAGACGAGTGGGTCCTGAACGGCTCCAAGACCTGGGTGACGAACGGTGCCTCCGCCGACGCCGTCCTCCTGTTCGCCCGCACGGACACGCCGGAAGAACGTCTCGGGTCCCGCGGTATCGGTGCCTTTATCGTCCCGACGGACGCGGCCGGATACCGCCCGAGCAAGAAGGAGCGCAAGCTGGGCCTGCGCGGTTCGGAGACGGTGGAGGTTGCCTTGGAGGGTCTGCGTCTCGGTCCCGAGCACCTGATCGGCGAGCCGGATCGCGGGTTCCGTTACGCGCTCGCGGCGCTCGAAGGCGGACGCCTCGGCATCGCGGCGCAGGCGGTCGGCATATCGAAGGCGGCGCTCGAGCACGCCCTCGACTACGGAGAGGAGCGCAGCCAGTTCGGCTCCGAGATCCGTGCCTTCCAGGGTATCCAGTTCAAGCTCGCGGACATGGCGGCGCGATACGAGGCGTCTCTGGCGATGCTCGAACGAGCGGGACGGGCCTATTCGGCTGGCGATCCCCGCAGCCGGCGGCTCTCGTCGTCGGCGAAGCTCGTGGGGAGCGAGGCGGCGGTCTGGATCAGCCGGCAGGCCGTGCAGGTGTTCGGTGGTTACGGCTACAGCCGGGAATACCCGGTGGAACGACTGTTCCGTGACTCGAAGATCACGGAGATTTACGAGGGCACGAGCGAGATCCACCGGTGGATCATCGCCGGACAGTTATACAGAGAAAGGGACGGAGCCCAGTGACTCAGACGGACGTACAGATCGACGAATTGGTCGAGGCGACCGGCATGGACAAGCCCCAGCTATTCGACCTCTTCGCCGAGCACGGCCACGAGCAGGTCGTGTTCAGCTACGAGCCCTCCTGCGGCTACAGGGGGATCGTGGCCATCCACGACACGACGCTCGGGCCGGCTCTGGGCGGCACCCGGTTCTGGGAGTACGCGACCGACTTCGACGCTCTCATCGACGTCCTCCGCCTCTCCCGCGGGATGACCTTCAAGGCGGCGATCGCGGGGCTCAACCTCGGCGGCGGGAAGGCCGTGATCATCGGCGACAACAAGACCCATTATCGCGAGATGATCATGCGAGCCCACGGCCGCGTGGTCGAAAGTCTGGGTGGCCGATACATCACGGCGGAGGACGTGGGCACCTCGGTCTCGGACATGGACTACGTGCACACGGAGACCGAGTACGTCGTTGGGATCATGGGACGCTCCGGCGATCCGTCGCCCGTCACCGCGTTCGGGACCTACCGCGGGATGAAGGCGTGCGCCCTGAGGAAGTACGGTGACGACGACCTGGGCAAGAAAACGGTCGCGATCCAGGGCGTAGGCCACGTCGGCTACTATCTGGCCCGCAATCTGGCCGAGGAGGGAGCGAAGCTGTTCGTGACCGACATCGACCAGAACCGGGTCGATCTAGCGGCCGATGAGCTCGGCGCCGTCGTCGTGGAGCCGGATGAGATCTACGACGTGGAGGCGGACATCTTCGCCCCCTGCGCCCTCGGGGCCGTTCTGAACAGTCGGACGATTCCCCGGCTTCAGGGGGATATCATCGCCGGCGCGGCCAACAACCAGCTGGAGACGGAAGAGGACGACGACCGCCTTCGCGAGCGCGGCATCCTCTACGCGCCCGACTACGTGATCAACGCGGGCGGCCTGATCAACGTGTACTCGGAGCTCGTCGGGTGGACGTTGGATCGCTCGAAGCGAAAGGCCGGCGAGATCTACGGCGTCCTCTCGCGCATCTTCGAGCTGGCCGAAGACGAGGGGATCACGAGCGCCGACGCCGCGGATCGATTGGCAATGCGGCGCGTCGAGCAGGTCGCGAAGCTCCACCGGTCCCACGTCTGAAGCGAGCCCGACACCCCTGCCTAGCGAGCGATGATGAGCGAGCCACGATACGGAACGGCGACCACGGCACCGTCGTGGCCCACGCCGGAAGGCATGCTGGCCGAGACCGATCCGGAGATCTACGAGGCCATCCGCGATGAATCGGACCGGCAACGTCGCGGCCTCGAGCTCATCGCGAGCGAGAACTTCGTTTCGCCCGCCGTGCTGGAGGCGATGGGCTCGGTGCTCACCAACAAGTATGCGGAGGGTTATCCCGGGAAGCGCTACTACGGCGGATGCGAGTACGTGGATCGGGTCGAGAGCCTCGCCCGCGAGCGCGCCAGGGAGCTGTTCGAAGCCGATCACGCGAACGTGCAGCCGCACAGCGGGTCGCAGGCCAACATCGCCGCCTACTTCGCCTTCCTGAGTCCCGGGGACACGATTCTCGGGATGAACCTGTCGCACGGCGGACATCTCACCCACGGCTCTCCGGTGAACTTCAGCGGGAAGCTGTACAGGGTCGTCGACTACGGGGTGCGCCAGGACGACGGCTGCGTCGACATGGATGCCGTCCGCGAGACTGCCAGGCGCGAGAACCCCGACATGATTGTGGCGGGTGCGAGCGCGTACCCGCGCACCCTGCCGTTCGAGGAGTTCGCGGAGGTGGCGCGAGAGGTGGGTGCCGTCCTGATGGTGGACATGGCGCACATCGCCGGTCTCATCGCGGCGGGCGTGCACCCCTCCCCGATTCCTCATTCCGACGTGGTCACGACGACCACCCACAAGACGCTCCGCGGACCGCGAGGTGGGCTCATCCTCTGCCGCGAGGAGCACGCGAAGGCGATCGACAAGTCGGTCTTTCCGGGGATGCAGGGCGGACCGTTGATGCACGTGATCGCGGCCAAAGCGGTCGCTCTTCGGGAGGCCCAGAGCAAGGGTTTTCGTGCCTATGCGGCCCAGATCGTCCGTAACGCCAAGGCGCTCGGCGAGGCGCTCGGCGAGCGAGAGTATCAGCTCGTGGCGGGCGGGACGGACACCCACCTTCTCCTGGTCGACCTTCGCAACACCGACCTGACGGGGAAGGACGCCGAGGAGATGCTCGAGCGTGCGGGGATCACGGTGAACAAGAACACGGTGCCGTTCGAGACCCGCTCGCCCTTCGTGACCTCCGGTATCCGAATCGGCACCTCGGCCGTCACCACCCGCGGGATGGCGGATGCGGAGATGGGCGCGATCGCCGCCATGATAGACCGCGTGCTCCGGTCCAGTGGGTCGGATTCCGTGGTCGAGGCGGTTCGCAGTGAGGTGCTGGAGATGTGCGAGGCATTCCCGCTGTACGAGTCGGCCGGAGCCGGCTCCGCGAGCTGACTCCTCCCGAGGCGCCCTCGTCGGAGCTGATCGAGGTGCCCGCCGATGCCGCGAGCGCCGAGCATCGCGAGCGCGGTTCCAGGTTCATCGCCTTCGTGCGGCCCGTCTCGTCTGAGAGCGAAGCCGGCGATTTTCGCGCGGAGGTTCGTCGACGGTTTCACGACGCGACCCACCACGTGCTCGCCGCCCGCCTGGCTGCGGGGACCGAGCTACTGGACGACGATGGCGAGCCCGCGGGTACGGGCGGCCGTCCGGTGCTGGACACCCTCGCCGGCAGCGGGCTCACCGATGCGGCCGTGGTGGTGACGCGCTACTTCGGCGGAACGAAGCTCGGCACGGGGCCGCTCGCTCGGGCATACGCCACCGCCGCAGCGCAGGCCTTGGCCTCGACGAAGCGGCGAAGACTGGTGCGCGGGGTCAGGCTCTGCCTCCGCTTCGACTATGACGACACGGGAGCCGTCATGCGTGCGCTCGACGCTGCGGATGCCGTTCGATTGAAGGAGACCTTCTCCGACTCCACCGAGCTCGAGATCGGGGTGCCGCGTACCGCCGAGGCCGGCCTGAGGTCCGTTCTGAGGGACTCGACCGCTGGCAGGATCAGGATAGCCGGCGGCGACGAGTCGCTTCTCCTGCCGGCCTGATGCGGCGGACCCGGCGGCCCACGGCTCGTGGAGCATGGGGGTGGCCCGCACTTGACCTTCCAAGTCCTGTCCGTCAGATTCGGCTTCGGTGTTGTGGAAGCCCGTTGTGCGGTGCGGCGCTTGAGGTTGCATTCATCGCGCGTCGCTGTACACAGGCTGATCTTCGACGCACGGGATGGACGCGAGAGAAGCGAAGATGAACTCGTCTCCGACGATCGATGTGCTGGGCCGCCTGGCCCAGCGGAACCCGCGCTATGCGGAGGCGGCGTATCTTTTCGTGCTCGAGGCGCTTCATCACCGTCTTCTGCAGCTCGAGAGTCCGCGGCACCTGACGGGCGCCGAGCTGGCGGAGTCGGTTCGGGACCTTGCGTTGGGGCGCTTCGGGCCCCTCGCACGCACGGTGCTCCAGCACTGGGGAATCCACTCCACATCGGACATGGGCAACGTCGTGTTCCTGCTCGTGGAGTCGGGCGTACTCATCAAAGAGCCGACGGATACTCCGGAGGACTTCGAAGATCTGTTCAGCTTCGAGGAGGCCTTCGAAACCGGCTATCCGTGGGGAGGGTGAGCAGCGTAAGCCGTCGGTAAGCCGCTCGGCGAAAAAGAGCGGTGCCAAGCCGGCCGCCAACCACTGGGAGGGGTGATCGCGTGGAGAACTCGGCGCAATTTCCCGACTGCATGAAATGCGGAGAAGGCGTTCTGATCCCGCTGTCCGATTACGGCAGGGACGGAGCACCCATTCGGTACAAGGCATGGGTGTGCTCCAACCCGGAGTGCGGCTACAACATCCGGATCGACAACGGCGAGATCAGCTTCGGCCGCGCTCTGACCCAGTCCTTCAAGTAGCTTCTGCGGAGCCGGGCCGTCGGCGGAGGCCGACGGCTCGAGAGCGTGCCGCGATCGTCCGCCTCCGTTCCCGAGGCGGGCGCGTTATCTTTCCCGATCAAACCGCCCCTTCGTCGGGACGATCCGCGAAACCGGCCGATACGTCATGACAGCTGAACCCGCCGCCGCTCCATCGCTGCCTATCGGCGCCGAGTTCGTGTGGCTTCCCACGGCTGACGAGATGGCGGAGCTGGATCGCAGCGCCACGGAGTCGGGAGCGATCCCGGAACGGGCCCTCATCGAATCGGCCGGCCGCGAGATCGCGCACGCCGTGCAGCGCGAGTTCCCGAGCGGCCGGATTCTCGCCCTGGCGGGGAGCGGGCACAACGGCGCTGACGCTCTCGTGGCGAGTCGCACTCTGGCCGCCTGGGGGCGCGAGGTTCGCGCCGTGCGCTGCGTCTCCCAACCACAGGAGCCAAACGTGTTGGTCGGTTGGTCGCTCGAGCTAGAGGGGCCGGAGCGGCTGGAAGGGCTGCTGACCGGCGAGACGGTGGTGTTGGACGGCCTGCTGGGAACCGGCGTTACCGGAGCCCCGCGGGAACCGATCGCGGGCATCATCCGCTCGGCGAACGCCTCCGGCCTGCCGATCGTGGCAGTGGACGGACCGAGCGGGGCGGACTTCACGACCGGGGCCGTGGCGGGCGAATGCATCAAGGCGCGGACCACGGTGTGCCTCGGGTGGCCGAACGTCGGTCTCGTACGCTATCCGGCGCGCGGCTACTGCGGCGACCTGGTGGCCGTGGAGATCGGCTTTCCGCCGACCGTGAAGCCCATGAGCTTCCGCGCCATCACCGATGGTTGGGTGTCGCGTCTCCTCCTTCCCCGTCCGGCGAACGCTCACAAGGGCCATGCCGGCTACCTGACGATCATCGCCGGGCAGCGCGGCATGGCCGGTGCGGCGGTGCTCGCCGCCCGCGGCGCCGTGCGCGGCGGAGCCGGGATCGTTCGGGTCGTGGGCGACCCGGCCAATCGCGACATCGTCCAAAAGGCCGCGCCCGAGACCATCTTCGTGGAATGGGACGATGAATCGGCCGTGCGGGAGGCGGTGACCTGGGCTCACGCGCTCGCCGTCGGCCCGGGCCTGGGGGGCGGGAGGCGCGATCTCGTGCAGGCGGCGCTGGAGGAGGCGGCGCGAGGGGAGAAGCCGGCCGTGGTGGACGCCGACGGGTTGAACGCCTGGGCCGGAGCCGCTGATGAGCTGGCCGACCGGCTCCCGCCGGGATCGTTGGTCACGCCGCACCCCGGCGAGCTGAGCCGGCTGATCGGCAAGTCGATCGAAGAGATCGTGGCCGAGGGGCCGATGGCGGCGAGTGAGGCCTCACGGGCTCTCCGCTGCGCGGTTCTGTTGAAGGGCGCGCCTTCCTGGGTGGCCGACGGCCAGGCACCGGTGCGAGTGAGCACGAGCGGTGATGCCGCTCTGGCCACCGGAGGCGTCGGCGATGTGCTGACCGGTCTCATCGGCGCGCAGCTTGCCGTCGGGCTGACAGCGGCCGACGCGGCATCGGCCGCGCTTCACCTCTCCGGCGTCTCGGCCCTGCTGGCGCCCGAGCCGGTGGGCCACTCGGCCTCTGAGCTGCCCGACCGGATCCCCGAGGCGCGAGCCCTGATCCTGGGATCGTCGCCCGTCGCCCATCCGTACCTCTTCGTTCTTCCGGCACCGCGCGGCTCGCCTCCGGCTTCGGCCGGATAGACGCGCGCATCCGAGGCAGGGGAGTGGTCTTGAAGCCTGGGCGGATGAAGCCCGGCCCGGAGTTCGATCGCATTCGGGCCTTCATCGCCGCCGTCCGCGCCACGTCGGCATCAGTGGAGATTCCGCCCGGAGATGACGCGGCGGTCATCCGCTGGCCGAGCGAGGAATCAGTGGTCCTGAGCTCGGATGCCTTCGTCGAGGGCGTTCATTTCGAGCGGGCCTGGGTGCGGTGGGAGGCCGTTGGGTATCGGGCCACGGCAGCGGCGCTGTCCGATCTGGCCGCAATGGCTGCGCGTCCCGCCGGAGTCCTGATCTCGCTGATGGTCCCTCCGGAGACGGAGGAGAGCATGCTCGGGGCACTCGGCGAGGGAGTCGGCGAATGCCTCCGGCGGCACGGGGCCGGATTGCTGGGAGGCGACCTTGCCCACTCTCCGAGCGTCGTGGCAATCGATCTCTGCGCCGTCGGCGCCGCCCGCAACCCGATAAGCCGCGGGGGAGCGACCGAGGGTGATGAGATCTGGCTCACCGGAGCCGTCGGCGGAGCCGCCGCGGCCGTCCAGGCTTGGGGACGCTCGTTGGAACCGGATCCCCGCGCCAGGTTGGCGTTCGAGAGGCCGACGGCGAGGATCGCCGAGGCTATCTGGCTGGCCGAGCACGCCGATCTGACCGCGCTCATCGACCTCTCGGACGGGCTTGCCGGTGACGCACGGCAGATCGCTGCCGCCTCCGAGGCGAGCCTTCGGATGGATCTCGACGCGGTTCCGCTGGCTCCGCCTCTTTCCGAGTACGTGACGCGGGAGGCGGCGTTGAGCCTGGCGTTGGCAGGTGGCGAGGACTACGAGCTGCTCTTGTGCAGCAGGGAAGGAAGCCTCGATCCCGTAAGGGCGGAGTTCGAGCGGCGCTTCCAGATCGGGCTGACGAGGGTGGGCGTTGTCGAGGAAGGGGAGGGCGTGGCCTGGACATCCGCTTCCGGAGAGAGCGTCCCGGCCGGTCTGGACGGATTCGACCACTTCGCTCCCGGGAGGACGCGGTGATTCGCACGCTGGCGTTCGGCGTCGTCGTCCTGGTCTCGACGATCTTCTTCTCGCTGGTCTCCATCGTCGCCGGTCTGCTGAAAGCGAAGAAAGGAGCCCACGACTGGGTCCATCGGAACTGGTCCCGGGGCGTGCTGCGGGCAGCCGGCGTGACGGTTGAGGTGACCGGCCTGGAGCACGTGCAGGCCGACGGCGCCCAGATCTTCGTCAGCAACCACCAGTCCATGTTCGACATCTGGGCGATGTTCGCGACGCTGCCCGTCTCGCTGCGCTTTATCGCGAAGAAGGAGCTGTCCCGGATACCGGTCTTCGCGCATGCCATGCGGCACGCGGGTCACGTCTTCATAGACCGGACGGACAGGGCCCAGGCTGCCGAAGCGATGCGCCGGGCCGGCCAGCGGATGCAGGCGGAGGGTCTGTCGCTGGGTCTGTTTCCCGAGGGCACACGGTCCAGGGACGGATCGCTGGGCGCCTTCAAGAAGGGGAGCTTCGCCCTCGCGATCGAGACCCGGACCACGTTGGTGCCTATCGTCGTCGATGGCGGTGCCGAGATCATGCCCGACGGCTTTCGGCTCAGGCCGCGTCCTCTCCTCATGTACTGCGGCGCCCCGATCGACCTGAGCGGACTCGATGCCGGGGACCGGGACGATCTACTCGCCCGCTCGCGGGCCGAGATCGGCGAGATGCTCGAAGAGGCGCGACGCGTGCGGCCTCTTCGAGCGGAAAGCTCCCCCGCCGTCTAGCCGCCCGGCGTGAAGAAGAGCGGGATGCCCCCCTCCGTTGGCGCGATCACCATGTTGTTGGTGCCCTCTGCGACCTCCCCGAGCATCTCGAGGTAGCGCCAGTAGAGGTAGCGCTGGCCGGCGGTCCCGGTCAGGCTCGTGGCTATGATCTCCTGGGCGTCCCGGATGCCGGCGGCTTCGGCACGCTTCTGGTTGGCCTGCTCCTCCACGACCTGGGTCTGATAGCCCTCGGCCTGCACCTGCTGCTCCCGGGCCAGCTTCTGCTCGATCGCCAGGCGAAGCGCCTCCGGTGGCTCGATCTCGCGCACGAAGAACTGAGTCATCACGATCCCTCGCGGAACGAGCTCCTCGGACATGAGCTCTTCGATCCGGCCACCGATGCCGGTGCGCTCGCGAGATAGGATGTCGGCCGCGAGAAGCTCGGAAACCGCATCTCGCACCGCCGAGCGGTAGGTGTTGTACACGAAGTTGTGGATCGCGCGTTTGTCTCCCACGGTGAGAAACAGGTGGACCACCGAGTCGGGGTTCAGCCGGTACCGATAGGCCGCGTCGATCTCGATCGAGAGCTGGTCGGCCGTCAGCGCGGCCAGACGCTCGCTCTGCCCGGAGGGGGGGTACTCGATCTCGCGCCGATCGTAGTTCGTCCACGAGCGCAGGATCGAGTGATAGAGGCCCTGTCGGTACGGTATCGGGTCTACCGCACCGGTTACCGGGTTGCGCTTCACGGCCACCTCGAAGTCGTCGACTCGATTGAAGCCGAACAGAAGCAGCATCGCTACGAGAAGCACCAGGACTCCGGCGCCTATCGCGCCCGCACCCCGGAAGGTCTTCCTCAAGTCAAGACGGGATCTCCTGATCGGAGTGCTCATCCGTTTCCTCCTTGCTGGACCGGTTCAGTATCAAGACATCAACGTAGCCCCGGACCGCCGCAGAACCCAGGCTCGCCAGCGCCGCCTTCGGAGGGTCGAGCCTTGTAGCCTGCTTCCGCCACGTACAACTTGGCTCGGCACGCGTCCAACGTCGAAAGCTGTCCAAAGCAGAGGAGATGAATGTCGATCATCGAGAGTATCACCGCACTGGAGATCCTGGATTCGAGAGGCAATCCGACCGTCGAGGCCGAGGTCCGGCTGGAGGGAGGAGCGTCGGGTCAAGCGGCCGTTCCGAGCGGCGCGTCGACCGGCCGACACGAGGCCGTGGAGCTTCGTGATGCCGATCCGTCGCGCTATGGCGGCAAGGGGGCGCTGCAGGCAGTGTCCTTCGTTGCCGGTGAGATCAGCGCGGGCGTCTCGGGGGTTGCCATCCAGGATCAACGCGACCTGGACGAGCGCCTGATCGAGCTCGACGGCACGCCGAACAAGGGTCGCCTGGGTGCCAACGCGCTGCTGGCGGTCTCGATGGCATACGCGCGAGCCACGGCGGCGGAACGGTCCGAGCCGCTGTACGA
>CAMYMV010000007.1:136538-182483 GCA_947259585.1 uncultured Gemmatimonadales bacterium
CTGGCGACGGCCAGCCGGTCAGCCGTCGGCCCCGGAGCGGGTGAGAGCGGTCCGGCGCCGGAAGCGCTCGGCGTCCTTCCCGTTCCGATGCTGAACATCCTGAACGGAGGCGCGCACGCCGACAACAACGTGGACATCCAGGAGTTCATGGTCGTTCCGGTGGGGGCCGCCGATTTTGCCGAAGGCCTCAGAGCAGGCACCGAGGTGTTCCACGCGTTACGCAGCCGACTCGCGGCCGACGGGCGCTCGACGGCCGTAGGCGATGAGGGGGGAGTGGCTCCCGATCTCGAATCGAATCGTCAGGCCCTGGATCTCATACTCTCCGCCATCCGGGACGCGGGATACGAGCCGGGGCAGGATGTGGCGCTGGCTCTCGATGTAGCCGCTACGGAGCTCTGGGATCCGGCCACCGAAAGGTATCGGCTCGAGAGCGCAGGGGAATCCGGCGAACTGATCGCCACGGAGCTGATCGACCTCTATGCCGCCTGGACGGAGGAGTACCCGATCGTGAGCGTAGAGGACGGCCTGGCCGAGGACGATTGGGAGGGCTGGAGGCAGATGACGTCTCGGCTCGGGGAGGCGATCCAGATCGTCGGTGACGACCTCTTCGTCACGAACGAGGATCGTCTGCGCCGGGGGATCGAGGAGAGCGCCGGCAACGCGATCCTGATCAAGCTGAACCAGATCGGTACCGTCAGCGAGACGCTGGACGCCGTCCGCCTGGCCCAGGCGGCTGGCTTCGGCGTCGTGATCTCGCACCGCTCCGGAGAGACGGAGGACACGTTCATCGCGGACCTGGCCGTGGCTACCGGAGCGGGTCAGATCAAGACGGGGGCCCCGTGCCGCTCCGAGAGGGTCGCCAAATACAATCGGCTGCTGCGGATCGAGCGCGAGCTGGCCTCGGCGGCCACGTACCCTGGCGCCGACGTTTACATGGGGCGATCCTAAGGGGTCCCGCCCATCGCCTCATGTACAGAGGCTCATGTCTGAGAGGCTGAGAAGACTCGGCCAGCGAGCGCTCGTCGCGGCGCTTTGGCTGGCCGGAGGATACTACCTCTTCCTGGGCGGCGAGTACTCGTCCCTCGATCTCCGGTCGCTGCGCCAGGAGCGGCGGACGCTGGGTGCGCGCGTCGACTCTCTGGCGGCAGTCACCGACTCTCTGGAGGTGTGGGCCGACAGCCTGGAATCCGAGCCGAGCGTGATCGAAAAAGTCGCCCGCGAACGGTACGGATTCATCCGCGATGGCGAGCTCCTATTTCGCTTCATCGAGGTCGATACCGGGGCCGGCCGCCGGGTTGACCGGTAGGCAACCCGCTTCTTAAATTGCTACTTACACTGCGGGGTGGAGCAGTCTGGTAGCTCGTCGGGCTCATAACCCGAAGGTCGCGGGTTCGAATCCCGCCCCCGCTATTCGGGTGCGGTGTTCAACTGGCCGGAGCCTTCTCCGGCCGCGTTTTTTTGGGGGTTGTGGGCAGGGTAGCTCAGCCTGGTAGAGCAAGGGACTCATAAGCCCTGGGTCGCGGGTTCAAATCCCGCCCCTGCCATCTGCACGCCAAGCCCCGCCGTTCCGCGGCGGGGCTTTCGCTTTGCGGCTTTCCTGTTACGGTGTGTGTGGCTCGATCTCCGCCATGAGAGTCCCGGAGGTATGGCGCATTGGAGGTGGCTCGAATGAGGGTCTCGCAGTGACCGAATCGGCCGAACCGATCGAGGTTCTCGTCCGGTTCAGCGGGGAGCTGAGCACTAAGGCGAAGCGCACCCGAACTCGATTCGAGGCGCGCCTGGCCAGGAACATCCGGGACGCCTGCCACTCGCACGGGCTCCGCTGTCGAGTGACCCGCGGTTGGAGCCGCCTGCACGTCTTCTCGCCCGATCCGGGAATCCTCGATCTGTTGAGGCGCGTCTTCGGGATCAGCTCCTATTCTCTCGTCGAGGGGCGCTGCGACGCCTCGCTGGACCAGATCGTGGGTCTCGGTCGGCGCCTGTACGCCGATGCCGTCAGGGGACGGCGATACGCCGTACGTGCACGCCGCAGCGGCCAGCACGACTTCAGCTCCTACGACGTTCAGCGCGAGCTGGGCTCCGCGCTCAATCCTGGGGCGACCGTCGATCTCACCGACCCCGAGGTCGAGGTTCGCGTCGAGGTGCGGGACCGGGAGGCCTACTTCGTGGGAGAACCCATCCGCGGTGCGGCGGGTCTCCCGTTGGGGGTGCAGGGGAAGGCCGTCGTGCTGATCTCCGGCGGGTTCGATTCGGCCGTGGCGGCCTGGATGGTCCTCAGACGCGGCGTCGAGGCCGAGTACCTGTTCTGCAATCTGGGTGGAGCGGCGTACAAGCGGCTCACGATCGAGGTCGTGAAGGTCCTGGCGGACGCGTGGAGCTACGGCACGCACCCGAAGCTCCACGTCGTCGACTTCGCGTCGGTGATGGCCGAGTTTCAGCGAACCGTCAAACCATCCTACTGGCAGGTGACCCTCAAGCGGATGATGTACCTGGCGGCCGCGGAGGTGGCGGCGGAGGCAGGCGCGGATGCGATCGTAACCGGAGAGTCGATCGGGCAGGTGTCCTCGCAGACGCTCGCGAACCTGAGGGCGATCGATGCGGTCGCGCCGCTTCCCGTGCTTCGCCCGCTGCTCGGCTTCGACAAGGAGGAGATACTCGATCGAGCCAGGCTGCTCGGTACGTATGAGCTGTCGGCCAGGGTGAGGGAATACTGCGCCATCGTTCCGGACCGTCCCGTCACGGCGGCGCGCCCGGAGAGGGTGGCTGCCCTGGAGGAGAACATCGACCCGGCTGTCCTGAAGAAAGCCGCCGCCGATCGGCAGGTGCTCCGGCTTAGAGACCTGGACACCGCGGAGCTTATCGGCTCGCACCTGTTCGTGAGCGAGATCCCCGCCGACGCGATCGTGATCGACTCCCGAGATGCCGAGGCCTTCCTCGCATGGCACTGGCCGGGAGCCGAGCACCGGGAGTACGATGAGTTGACGCGGGAGTTCGCAGGATTGGCCCGCGATCGCACCTACGTGCTCTATTGCTCCGAAGGGATCCTTACCGCCCACCTCGCCGAGCGCATGCAGTCCAAAGGGTACGAGGCCTACAGCTTTCAAGGGGGTGTGCGGAGGCTGCGCCGCCACGCGGAATCGGTCATCGCGACGTCGACCGATGAGCCGCGTTGATCCGGAGGCGTCGACCGGCTGGTGGCCGGTCGCTTTGACACTCTCGGCCGAGGGTGTCAAAATGCGGCGCCATGCCTGACACCGAGCAGACAAAGATCAGAGAGCGCTTACTCGCCGAGACGCTGCAGGGCGAGGTTCCGACCCACGTGGCCATCATCATGGATGGCAACGGCCGTTGGGCCGAGGCGCGTGGGCTTCCCCGCTGGGAGGGCCACCGGGAAGGAGCCAAGGCCGTTCGCGAGGCCGTGATCGCCTGTCTCGAGCTGGGTGTGCGCCACCTCACGCTGTACGCCTTCTCGAACGAGAATTGGCTTCGGCCCTCCTCCGAGATCTCCGCCCTCATGGATCTTCTGGTCGAGTACGCGAACAGCGAGGAGAGCGAGCTCAGGGAGCGTGGCGTCCGCGTAAACGTCTTCGGCGATCTAGAGCGGCTGTCGCCCGAAGCGCGTGAGGCGGTCAAGCGCTTGGGAGCGGCGACGGGGTCGGGGTCCGTGCTCTCGCTAAACCTGGCCCTCAGCTACGGGTCGCGTTCGGAGATCGCTCGGGCGGCGCGTCGGCTGGTGGCCGCGGCGCTGGCCGGCCGTCTGAAGCCCGAGGAGGTGGACGCGGAGCGCTTCGAGCAAGAGCTCTACACGGCCGGGTCGCCCGATCCGGACCTTCTGGTCCGCACATCCGGAGAACAACGCCTCTCGAACTTCCTCCTCTGGCAGGTCGCCTACGCCGAGCTCCTCGTCACGCCCGTCCTGTGGCCTGACTTCGATCGAGCTCATTTCTTCGAGGCGATCCTTGATTATCAGCGGCGTGAGCGCCGATACGGCCGCGTAGAGGTTTGAGCCCCCACTCCCGGAACGCTGACCACGCCTTCAGATGGATCTTCAAGGCGGCGGGAGGGGAGGCGCGCCCGTGAGGAACCTGCGCCGCCGGCTCGTGGTCGCCGCGGTCGGCATTCCGGCCTCCATTATCGTGGTCTATGCCGGCGGGATATTCCTCGCGCTCGGCCTGGGCTTTCTCGGGGCGGTCGGCTACTGGGAGTACGCGACGATGATGCGCGAGATCGGACACCGTCCTCTGATGGGCGTCGGTGTTCTGACCGCCGTGGCTCTCCCGCTCTCCGTGCTGGGCCTGGGATTCCCGTTGGCGTGGGTGGTGGCCGTGGTCGCCATCGCGATGAGCGCGGCCGTAGCCACGTTCCGCCTGCCGCCCCCCGAGCGTCCACTCTCCAACGCCGCGGTGACGGTTTTCGGGGCTCTGTACCTCGGCGGCCTCCTGTGCTTCGGGGTGCCTCTTCGGGAATGGTTCCTCCCCGATCGAGTGGAGGGTACGCTACTTTTTTTCTATCCGGTCGTCGTCACGTGGTCGACCGACACCGGCGCGTACACCGGCGGTAAGTTGTTTGGGCGCCGACAGATGTCCCCGACCATCAGCCCCAACAAGACGGTCGAGGGAGGCCTCGCGGGCATCCTGGCCGGGACCGTCGCAGCCGTCCTGTACGGTCTTTGGGTCCTCCCCTCCGCTGGAAGCGCCGGCCAGGCCCTGCTTTTCGGCCTTCTCATCGCGATACTCGCGATCGTCGGCGATCTGGTGGAATCCGCCCTGAAGCGGGAGTGCGGCCAGAAGGACTCGTCCGCCCTGCTCCCGGGACACGGGGGCTTTCTCGATCGGCTCGATTCGCTTCTCTGGACCATTCCCGGGGCTTTCCTCTTCTTCACCGCGGTGGGTCTTTGAGGAGGCCCGTGGAGCGACGTGGGACGGGCGTTCCCCGGGCACCGATCCTGCAATCAGTCTCGCCCGCCCGGTCGCGAGCGACGGCCGCCGCCCGCGATGGGGCGGGCCCTCTATCGGAACTGAAAACCGCCACCTGGGGTGAAAGCTGCTCATGGATGCAATGGTGACTGTTCTGGCCACCGTCGTCGTGCTCGGTGTGCTGATCTTCGTGCACGAGCTCGGCCACTTCCTCGCGGCCAAGGCCGTCGATATCGAGGTGCAGCGCTTTTCGTTGGGGCTCGGGCCGAAGATGTTCGGTTTCCGGAAGGGCGAAACGGAGTACGTGATCTCCTGGTTCCCTCTGGGTGGCTACGTGAAGATGGCGGGAATGGCGGAGGAAGAAGGGATCGGCATGCTGGAGGGCGGCGCGGCCGGAGGCCGGGAGCCCTCACCTCGCGATTTCGACGCGAAGTCACTGCCGGCGCGCACGCTCGTGATCTCGGCCGGCGTCCTCATGAACCTTCTCTTCGCCATTGCGGCCTTTATCGTCGTCGCCAAGGCGCAGGGGGTCCAGCTGGCGCTGATCGGCGAGGTCCAGGAGGACTCGCCGGCGGCTGAAGCCGGCTTCCAGGCCGGTGACCACATCGTGAGCGTGGAGGGCCAGCGAGTCAGGGCCTTCGAAGAGCTCGCGCTGTTGGTGCAGCAGAGACCCGAGGAGTCGATCCGCGTCGGGGTCGAACGGGACCGAGAGCGCCTGAGCCTCACCGTCGTTCCACGACGGGTCAGCGTCTATAGCGACGTGATCCGCGACACCGTCGCCATCGGTCAGATCGGGGTCACCTCCGATCCCGAAGGCGGCTATCGCACGCTCAGCTGGGCCGAAGCGATACCCGAGGGCTCTTTCAGGAGCTGGTACTGGGTAAGGACGACGCTGGAGTTTCTGGGCCAGCTCGTGAGTGGCCAGAGTAGCGCGAAGGAGGTAGGCGGCCCGATCCTGATCGGTCAGCTGTCCGGGCGGGCAGCGCGCGCCGGCATCTGGGCGTTGCTCTCCTTCATGGGGATCATCAGCGTCAACCTCGCCATTCTGAATCTGCTACCGGTTCCGGTCCTGGACGGCGGTCATCTGACCTTCCTGGCCTTCGAGGCGGTTCGAGGGAAGGCCCTCAGCGTGGAGCAGCGGATCCGGCTCACTCAGGTGGGACTCGTCCTCATCGTGGGGCTGATGGTCTGGGTGATCACCAACGACGTCTTGAGGCTGCTCTAGCGTGACTTCTGAGACGGTACACTAGGTTCGTCCGCTCCCGCCGGCGAACAGGTGGAGTTGTTCCCCATCCATGACGCGCGACCGTAGCGCCGCGACGTCGTAGAGGGGCGTCGGACGCTCCTGTGTCGCCACATCGATCAAACCCCTGTAATCCATTCCGGACAGCGCCTCCGCGACCGTGCGCAGCGCGAGTGGCCCGTCGTTGCATTCCTCGCTCATGTGCGCCAGCAGAACGCCGCCCAGCTCGGGGTGGTGAAGCTCCGCTGCCAGCTCGGCCGCCATCCGGTTGGAGAGGTGTCCCCGGCTTCCGCCGATGCGCTCCTTGACCGACCACGGGTACGGGCCGTCACGAAGCAGGAGGTCGTCGTGATTCGCCTCGAGGACGAGAAAATGACAAGCGCGGAGCGCGTTTCGCACCGGACCGGTGGGCCGGCCGAGGTCGGTGGCGACGCCGATCTTGAGGCCGGATTCCGAATCCGTCAGCGTGACCGCGAGCGGATCCGCCGCATCGTGGCTGGTGAGAAACGCGTGCACCTCCACCCCTCCGATCCGAAAGGTGGCTTCGCGCTCGAAGACTCGAACCTCTTCCTCGCCCGAGAGCAGGCTCCGGCAAGCGGTGGCCGTGCGGCGGCTCATGTAGAGGGGCCAACCCCAGCGACGGGCCGCCACGCCGATGCCGCTCGTGTGATCGCGGTGCTCGTGAGTGACGATGATGGCGGCCACGCTCGCGGGCTCGATCTCGAGCGCCGCGAGTCGCCGCTGGATCTGGCGCCCGCTGAGGCCCGCATCGACAAGAAGACGAGTGCTCCCGGCCTCTATCAGGAGCGAGTTCCCGCGGCTTCCGCTTCCCAGCGCGGCTACGCGCATGTCCGGCGGCTCACCGGCGCGCGGCCGTAGCCCTCTCCCACACCTCGGAGAGCCACGCCCGCTCCTCGTCACCGAACCGAACGCCGCGCCGGCCCGCCGACACCTCGGCGGTCCGCAGGAACCCGTCTTTCCGGTGCACGGTCTCCGGCCCGCCCCAACTGAACGGAGGCACCCACTTTTCCGGCAGACGCGAGAGCACGTTCGCGCCACAACCGATCACGCCTCCCGTCGGGATCAGCGTTCCGATGGCCGTCTTGACGTGGTCTCCGATCAGGCAGCCGAACTTCATCAACCCAGTGTCGACCTCACCGGCCGGGCCCGCGAGTCGGACGGTTCCGTACGTGTTCTTGAGGTCGCTGTTGGTGGTGAGTGCCCCGAGGTTGACCCAACGTCCCAGGTAGGCGTGTCCGAGAAACCCATCGTGTGCTTTGTTCGCGTACCCGAGGACGACCGACTCTTCGATCTCGCCCCGCACGTAGCTGAGCGGGCCCGCCGAGAGTCGGGATATGGACCCGCCAAGGAGCCGGCTCGACGGGCCGGCGTAGAGAGGTCCGGCGAGGCGTGTTCCGGCGAGTACCTCGACCTCTCGGTCGAGGCAGATCGGCCCATCCCGGAGATCGAACAGCACGCCGGGCTCGATACGTACGTCCGGCGCCAACTGCAGCGGAGCGTCTCCGAGCCGCTCCCACCCACCGGACGTCGATGCCTCGGGAACGCCCGGGAGCCCGGTTTCCAGATCCGCGGCCGTGCGGTCCGCCGAGCGCTCTACCAGCTCCCATACGTGCTGGAGGACACCTCCCTCGACGACGAGCCGGGCTCCCCCGAGCGGCGTTGGATCGGCGAACCAGTCGTCTCCCGGACCCTTCGAGCCGGATGGCAGATAGGCGCCGACGATCTCGCCCTCCATTTCCAACGCGGCCGGACCATCCGGGACGTCGAACCTGGCGGCGGGATCGGGCACGGCACGACAGCAGAGGAAGAGACGGTCCTCGTCATCCCCCAGAGCCTCTGCTCCGAGGACGGGCGGGGCGCCGTCTTCGGAGAACGAGCCGAGCCAGGAGCGCGTGAGGGTTCCGCTCGCGGCGGTTCCGGTGAACCTTTCGAGTCGCCCCCGGAGCGAATCGGTGCCGAACCATAGCTCCGCACACGGCCGGCTCAGCGCGTACGGTCGCCAATCGCCGGCCCGGCGGTCATCGAAGACGTACAGCTTCACGACCGGGCCCGCCGATCGACGGTCTCGTTCTCGCCCTTTTCGAGGCGATCGAAGATTCGTTTCATCTCCGGGGCGGCGTCGCGCGTCGTGACAAAGGTGTGGCCTCCGCTGTGGACGACGACGAGATCCCTGACCCGGAAGAGCGTCACGTCTCCGTCTTCCGACCACACCACGTTGCCCGAGCCTTCGACGACGCTGCCCGGCCCGAGGATCACGTTGTCCTCGCCATCGGGGCGTCGGGTCCGGTGAAGGGCGTTCCACCCGCCGACATCATCCCAGCGGAAACTGGCCGCCACCACCCCCACTCGCTCGCTTCTTTCCATCACCCCGACGTCCACGGCGATCGGCTCCGAACGCTCGAAGAAGCCACTGACGTCGCCGGCCTCGAGGAGGTCGAGCCGAATCTCCGGTGCGTGCCGTCTAACCGCCTCGAGCAGATCGACCGCCCGCCAGACGAAGATCCCGCTGTTCCACACGTATCCCCCCGAGTCCAGATAGGC
Source organism: uncultured Gemmatimonadales bacterium (assembly GCA_947259585.1). Lineage (GTDB taxonomy): Bacteria > Gemmatimonadota > Gemmatimonadetes > Palauibacterales > Palauibacteraceae. Next base: position 145,260 of record CAMYMV010000007.1, read on the forward strand.
ACGGGCCTTTTCGAGCGATGGCTTCTCCACGAACTCCGCGGCCTCGTAGACTCCGGGCTCGATCTCGTTACCAAGACGGACGTAGCCATAGCCGGTTTCGGGTCGGCTCGGCACGATTCCCAGGCAGAAGAGGCGCTCGCCGCGCGCGGCCGCCACGCCACGCCGGAGGGTGTCCAGGAAATCATCCAGCGGCTCGATCACGTGGTCGGCGTGAAGAGAGACCATGACCGCCTGCGGCTCCCGGCGCACGATCTCGTGTGCGGCCCAGGCGAGGGCCGGCCCGGTCCCCCGGGGTCGTGGCTCGACCAGGAAGCTGTCGGAAGTCAGCTCCGGCAGCGCATCGCGGAAGGGCTCCACCAGGTGGTTTCCCGTCACGATCAGGGTCCGCGCGGGCCCGGCCAGGTGTATGGCCCGCTCCACCGTGTCGACGATCAGGGGACGATCGCTGCCCAGGGGGAGAAGCTGCTTCGGGCGTTCGGGGCGGGAGGCCGGCCAGAACCTCGACCCCACGCCGCCCGCCAGGACGACGGCGAACGGACGCTGGAACTGACTCACAGGATGTCCGTATTCACAGGCTCCGAGTATCGGTTGCACGGCCGCGTTCGTCCTCGGAACGAGCGCTGCGCCGAGGTGGCTGCGCTCGGAGATGCGGGCCGAAGCATGCGTACGGCGTGGCAACGTACCGGCGACCCGCATCGGGAGTCAACCAATCAGTCCGGAAATATCAAGTGTATCAGCGACTTAGCTTACTTGACCCGGCCAGTGCACTCCGAGCATCTTCGGGAGGGCCAGGATCTTCTGGCGAGCGTTACTCAGGGCTTTGGCTGGCCGCTGAAGAGGAGGTTCTTTGAGAGGTGTGTCGCGGCTCTTGGCCGCCACGTGGATGGCGATGATGGCGATGTCGCTGCCGGGCTGCGGGGACTCCCCGGTCGGCGTGCCGGTTCCCGACGAGCCGGGAGAGGCCACGCTGGCGGACTTTCGCACGGGGCCGCTGGTCGAGCCCTCCGCCTTCAGCTGGATCGTCCTCTCGACGATAAGGACCGATCAGTCGAGCGAGTGGGACTTCGCCTTCGCGCTCGAGGCGGACACCACGGCGCAGCTCTTTCCGCGCGGCTCGGTGCTCGAGCAGCCGTCCACGGCGGGCCTCCAGATCGTTCCCGTGTCGTTCGATAATCTCGCTCGGGCGCCCGAGAGCGGGTACATCACGGACGAGCCCGTCACGGTCCAGGTGGGCGACGTCCTGGCGGCTGTGAGCCGCCGGCAGTGCGGGTCGCTGAACTTCGTTCGGTTCGGCAAGCTCGAGATCCTGGACATCGATCTCATCCGTGGACAGCTGACGTTCAAGCAGCTGGCGAATCCGAACTGCGAGAACCCCAACCTGGTACCCGGCGAGGCCGGAGAGATCTGAGCCGGCGCGTTCATGCTCGATATCCGATACATCCGTGAGCACCGCGATGAATGCCTGGAGCGGCTGGCCGTCCGGGGCGACCCGTCGCTTCCCGATCTGATCGATCGTGCGATCGAAGCCGATCGGGTGCGGCGTGAGCTCATCGGCGAGGTCGAGGGGCTCAAAGCGGAGAGGAACGCCCGCTCTCGCGAGATCGGCGAGCGGAAGCGGGAGGGTGCCGATGCGGATGATATCCTCGCGGAGATGCAGAAGGTCGCGGCTCGGATCCGCGCCCTGGATTCCGAGCTGACGGACGCGAGGGAGGAGCTGGATTCGCTGCTTCTTCTGATTCCGAACCTGCCCGATCCGCGTGTTCCGCCGGGTCGGGAGGGAGAGGGTGAGGTCGTGCGGACGTGGGGGGATCCCTCCACGCCCGACGACCGGTTCGAGGCCCATTGGGTGATCGGCGAGCGACTGGGTCTCCTGGACCTGGAACGGGGTGCGAAGCTGACCGGCTCCGGTTTCCCCCTCTTCGTGGGGCAGGGTGCCCGACTCCAGCGCGCGCTCATCCAGTTGATGCTGGATACCCACGTCTCCGAGCATGGCTATACGGAGCTCGCGCCGCCGTATTTGGTGAACCGGGATTCGATGACCGCGACCGCACATCTCCCCAAGTTCGAGGACGACGCCTACCGGACCGACCCGGACGACCTGTTCCTGGTCCCGACGGCAGAGGTCCCGGTCACGAACCTCTACCGTGGCGAGATCCTGGAGGGAGAGGCCCTGCCGCTCACCTATGTCGCCTATACGCCCTGCTTCCGACGGGAGGCCGGGGCGGCGGGGAAGGACACGCGGGGTCTGCTGCGCGTGCACCAGTTCGACAAGGTCGAGCTGGTCCGCTTCGTGGAGCCGGCCCGATCCGAAGAAGAGCTGGAGGTTCTGACGGGGCATGCCGAAAGGGTGTTGGAGTTGCTGGAGCTACCCTATCGGAGGATCCTCCTGCCGGGTGGCGACCTGGGCTTCGCCAACGCGATGACCTACGATCTCGAGGCCTGGGCTCCCGGAGTGGAGGCCTGGCTGGAAGTTTCCAGCTGCTCGAACTACGGCGACTATCAGGCGCGGCGAGCGAACATCCGTTTTCGACCCGAGGCTGCCGAGAAGCCGCTGTACGCGCACACGCTCAACGGGTCCGGGCTGGCGCTCGCGCGGATCATCGTGGCGCTTCTGGAAAACCACCAGCGTCCGGACGGCAGCGTTGACCTGCCGGCCGCACTTCGTCCCTACATGGGAGTGGATCGGCTCGAGTCGTGACCCGAAGGGTGTTTCCCTACGCGATCGCGGTCGCCTTCGCGGCCGTCATCGTCTCTTTTCTCGTCTACACGCAGCAGATGGCGAACGCGCTGCGCATGGACGCCGCCGTGTTCAGCCGCATTTACGCGCTCACCTTCCAGGCGACGGGTGCGCAGGATCCGGAAGAGCAGCAGCGCCTCACCGACCGCGTGCTGTTCGAGGTGCTGGGTGAGATGAACCGCCTGGAGATCCCGGTCGTGGTCACCGATGCGGACGGAAACCCGACGTCGGTGGCGAACCTCCCGTTCGATGCGGATCGGAGAGACCCGGAAGGTGCGGAGCGCATCCGTGCCTACGTGGCCGAGCTGGATGACCGAATGCCGCCCGTGACGGCGCACGATCTCCAGATCCATTTCGGAGAGCCGATCTTCCTCGGGCGCCTGAAGTGGATCCCGTGGCTTCAGTCTTCGATCCTGCTCATGCTGATGGCCGCGGGCGCGTGGGCCGTGCTCGCCTCCGTGCGCGGCGAGCGGGAGCGAATCTGGTCGGCGATGGCTCGGGAGTCGGCCCATCAGATGGGAACGCCTCTCAGCTCGCTGGTCGGCTGGCTGGAGCAGCTCGAAGTGGGGATGGAGCCTGAGGCTGCGGCCGGAGACGGCCGCTCTCCCACGGCGCCGACGGCGGCGACGGCGGTGCCGACGGCGCCGCCGGAGCTGATCCTCGAGATGAAGGCGGACACGGATCGTTTGCTCAAGGTGTCACGCCGCTTCGAGCTCATAGGCCAGCATCCGCGGCTGGATGAAGTGGACATCGCGGATGTGGCGAGGCGCCTTCAGCGATACTTCCAGGCCCGGCTTCCGAGCCTCGGGAGTCGTGTGTCGCTGATCGTCGAGGTGCCCCCGGAGGCTCCCCTGGTGATCGGCAACGAGACGCTCCTCGAGTGGGCGTTCGAGAACCTCATCAAGAACGCGCTCGACGCGTTGGCGGGGCGCGAGGGGACGGTTGTCATCGAATACGACGGGGAGCACTCCGAACGGGCGGCCTTCAGGGTGTTCGACACGGGTCCCGGCGTGCCCGCCGGCCATCGCAAGCAGATCTTCGACATCGGCTTCTCCACGAAGGAGAGCGGTTGGGGCGTCGGGCTGTCGCTCACCCGGCGCATCATCCAGGAGATGCACGACGGCACGATACTGCTGGAGCACTCGGACTCGGGCGCGAGCTTTCGCATGGAGCTGCCGATAGCGGAGAGGAGCGCGCTCTGAGGATCTCGCTCAATCCCGAGCAGCACGCGGCCGTTCAGCATGGAGATGGCCCCTTGCTCGTGCTCGCAGGGGCCGGCTCCGGCAAGACGCGAGTCCTCACTGCCCGCATCGCCCGCTTGATGGAGGATGGACTCCCGCCCTACCGGATCCTGGCCGTCACATTCACGAACAAGGCCGCCGACGTGATGCGCCACAGGATCGCCGGCCTCGTCGGCCACGAACCCGACGGCCTCTGGGCGGGCACCTTCCACTCAGTGTGCGCTCGGATACTCCGCATCGAGGCGGACCGCACCGACCGCACCCGAGGCTTCACCATCTACGACGAGAGCGATTCCCAGCGAGCGGTGAAGCGCGCCATGGAGGACGTGGACGTGGATCCGCGCCGCTGGTCCGCGAAGGGCGTCCGCGCCCGGATCTCCGACGCGAAGAACGCGATGGTGAGGCCGGAGGAGTTCGCCGCCGCGGCCTTCGACCCGCTCTCGCGCGTGACCGGCACGGTGTACCCGGCCTACGAACGGCTGCTCGCCCGTTGCAACGCGTACGACTTCGACGACCTGCTGCTGCGAGCCGTTCGCCTGCTCGAGGAGGATGACGAGGTGCGCGAGCATTACGGCGGTCGGTTCGCGCACGTGCTCGTGGACGAGTACCAGGACACCAACCACGCCCAGTATCGCCTCGTGCGCGCTTGGGCATCGGTCCACGGGAACGTCTGCGTGGTCGGCGACGACGACCAGTCGATCTACGGTTGGCGCGGTGCCGATCTTCGGAACATCCTGGATTTCGAGCGGGATTTCCCGGGCACGGCCGTCGTTCGGCTGGAGCAGAACTACCGCTCCACGGGTGCCATCCTGAACGTGGCCAACGCCGTGATAGCCCGTAACCGCGCGCGAAAGGAGAAGCGACTGCGCACGGAGCGGTCACATGGTGCGCGAGTCGTGGTTGCGGCTCTCCGGGATGAGAGGGCGGAGGCCTCCTGGACCGTCCGTCAGGTCGAATCCCACCGGGACCGCTACACGCTGGGAGAGGTGGGCGTCCTTTATCGCACGAACGCCCAGTCGCGCGCGTACGAGGACGCGCTCCGCGGAGTGGGGATGCCGTACCGCGTCGTCGGCGGCATCCGGTTCTACGAGCGGCGGGAGGTCAAGGACGTTCTGGCCTATCTGCAGCTACTCGTGAATCCGGCGGATGACACCGCGTTCTTTCGGGCGATCGGGTGGCCCCGCCGCGGCGTCGGAGCGGTGACGCTCGAGCGGCTGGAGACGGCTCGGTCCCGGTCGGACGGCAGTCTCCTCGATGTCGCGGCGGCGGCCCGCCAGGTAGAAGGCCTGCCGGCTGGCGCCGCTCGCGCCCTGGCCCTGTTCGCGAAGGACATCGGCGCCCTCGCCGACCTCGTGCCGGTGGCCTCCTCTGCCGAGGTGGCCGAGGAGTGCGTGCGCACGTTCGGTCTCCGGAGTGCTCTGGAGGCGGAGGAGGACGGCGAGGATCGGTTGGCCAACGTCGACGAGCTCATCGCGGGCATGGTCGCGTTCGCCGCGGATCGGCGGGGCGTCGAGGAGGAGTCGGCGGGAAGCGAGCTCGGCCTCTTCCTTCAGCACGTCTCGCTACTCAGCGACATCGATCAGTACGATCCGGAGGAGGGAGCGGTCTCCTTGATGACCCTCCACAACGCCAAGGGGATGGAGTTCCCGGTCGTGTTCATCGGAGGTGCCGAAGAGGGGCTGCTGCCGCTCGGCCGCTCGGCCGAGACGATCGAGGAGCTCGAGGAGGAACGCCGGCTGTTCTACGTGGGGCTGACGCGAGCGATGGACCACCTCCATGTCACTCACGTCTCCCGCCGGTTCAGGGCGGGCACCTCGATGCCGTGCTTTCCATCCAGCTTTCTGGACGACCTGCCGGATGAGGCGATCGATCGCCGGATGTCGGGGTCGCCCGGATGGCGTTCCGGCGGCAGCCGGTTCACAGCTCACGGAACGAGCCACGAGAGCCGGTCGGCCTGGGCCGGCTCGAGCGATCGGGACCGGAGCTTCGACTGGAGGTACGATCCCGCGGCGACGCGTGATGACGGACCGGTCTACGACTACTCGGACAGCCAGGAGACCTTCGAGCTCGCCTGCGGCACCCGGATCGTTCATCCGAGATTCGGGCCCGGCACGGTGCTTTCCATCATGGGAGATGGGCGAACCGCGAAGGCCAGCATCGAGTTCGATCTGGAGGGTCCCAAGACGCTACTCGTCGCGCACGCGGGTCTGCGTCCCGCGGGATAGCGGCCGATTCAGCCCGACCGCCGACGCCTTCTGGAGTCGTCCGTGTCTTCCACGACCCGCCGGGGACGCGTGGCGCGTACTCCTCGGAGCAGAGAGGCGGTGTTCAGGAAGGTGCTCTCGGCTTCCTCCTGCACGACCTCCAGGAACCCGTTGATCTCCGCGCTTCGGTCGCGTGCCGAGTCGATGATCGAGTTGGCCGTGTCCGTCGCGTTGCGAACCGTCCTTCCGACTTCGTCCGCATCGGTCCGGAAAGCGGCGCTAAGGTAGTTGAGGTTCTCCGCCGTGCTCTCGACCGTCGGCCGCAGCTCCTTCACCAGGGAGTGGAGCGTATCGGAGCCTCTCAACCACAGGCGAAGCTCCTTGAAGGCCGGGATGGCGTACAGGACGAGCGCGATCACTGCGACGTACAGCACGATCGACATGACCGTGGCGATGGCCTGAAGGGTCTGGAGGTTCACCGCTGCACTCTCGAGCCGAGGGTTTGGCGGACCGCGGCGGCGTCTCATGGCGCGCCTGCGGCTTCGCCGAAGGTCGCGACGGCCGTAGCCTGTCGCTCATCGGAATCTAGGCCCGGCCGCCGGCTGTCTCAACCAATCGTCTATTCGTTGCCGCCCCGCTCGCTGGTTCTCTAGGTTGCTCCATGAGCTACTTCCGAATCGAAGGCGGGGGCGAGCTGGCCGGCGTGTTCACCCCGGCGGGAAACAAGAACGCCGCTTTGCCGATTCTCGCCGGCTGCCTGCTCACCGATGAGCCCGTGCGCCTGACCAACGTCCCCGACATCCGGGATGTCCGCACGATGGCCGATCTCGTGGCTTCGCTCGGGGCCGAGGTCAGCTGGGAGGGGCCGAACGAGATCGTCGTGCAGGCTGCCGATCGCGCGGCCCGCAAGGTCGATCCCGACCTGGCTTCGCGCATCCGGGCTTCGGTCCTCGTAGCCGGTCCCCTCCTCGCCAGGGGATCGGAGGTCGAGCTTCCGCCGCCGGGCGGCGACGTGATCGGACGACGTCGGCTCGACACGCATTTTCTCGCCCTGAGCCGGCTCGGTGCCGAGATCGAGGCGAACGGCTCGTATTACTTGAGAGCTCCCGACCTCTCGGGCGCCGAGATCTTCCTGGATGAACCGTCCGTGACCGGCACGGAGAACGCGGTCCTCGCCGCGGTGACGGCGAAGGGGGAGACCCGGATACGCAACGCTGCGGCCGAGCCGCACGTACAGGATCTGTGTCGGTTCCTGAACGGTCTGGGCGCCGGGATCGAGGGCATCGGCACCCACATCCTGGAGATCGAGGGCGTGGACCGGCTCACGGGTGGCAGTCACCGAATCGGTCCCGACCACGTGGAGGTGGGCAGCGTCATCGGCCTCGCGGCGGCAACGGGCTCGGCCGTGACGATCGAGGATGTGTGTCCGGAGGTCCAGGATACGCTCCGCCTCGGCTTCGCTCGGCTCGGACTGGATTGGGAGGGAGTTGACGGCGGGATCCACGTCCCTGCCGATCAGCAGATGGAGGTGGAGGCCGACTTCGGAGAGCAGATACCCAAGATCGATGATGGGCCTTGGCCGGCCTTCCCCGCGGACCTGATCAGCATCGCCATCGTCGTCGCGACGCAGTGCAGGGGAACCGTGCTCGTGCACGAGAAGATGTTCGAGTCGCGCATGTTCTTCGTCGACAAGCTCATCTCCATGGGTGGCCGGATCGTGCTCTGCGACCCGCATCGTGCCGTGGTCGTCGGACCATCGCGCCTCCGCGGCGCCCGCCTGCAAAGCCCGGACATCCGGGCCGGAATGGCCCTCGTGATCGCGGCACTCGCGGCAGAGGGGGAGAGTGAGATCCACAACATCGAGCAGGTCGAGCGCGGATACGAGAGAGTCGATGAGAGGCTTCGTGCGCTCGGAGCCTCGATCGAGCGCGTGCCGGGATGACGACGGTTCGCGCCGCACCGGAGGCCCTCGCTGAGGAGAGCGAGCGACGGCACCGCGGAGGACCATTCCCGCAATATCGGCTGCAGAGTTGGGAGGGTGCTTTTCCGGGCGTGATCTGCGGCGTCACCGAAGCGCGGGAAGATGCCGATTTCGGAGCCTCCGGCACCTCCGCGTGGACCTTCCTCGAGCGGGTCGAGAGCCTCTCCTCGCAGCTGGGTTTTTCGGCGGCCGCCTGGGCGCGCCAGGTACACGGAGTCGAGGTGCGACGCGCGGATGACCTGCCGGAGGGCTTCACGTCACCCGGCGAGGCCGACGGCCTCCTCACGGGTCGCGCGGGGGCGCTTCTCGTCATCACCGTGGCCGATTGCGTCCCGGTCTATGTCCTGGCCCCGAAACGACGTGCCATGGCTCTCCTGCACGCCGGCTGGAGAGGGGCTTCAGCCGGCATCCTGCCTCGCGGCGTGGAAGCGCTGTGCGCCGCCTACGGCTGCCAGCCGCGCGATCTGCAAGTCCACTTCGGCCCGGCGATCTGCGGGCGATGCTACGAGGTCGGCCGCGAGGTGCTGGAGTCGTTCGGAGACGCGACAGGAGAGGCGGGCCGACTGGATCTGCGCGACGAGCTCCTCGGGCAGGCGCTGGAGCTCGGCGTTCCGGGCGCCCAGATCTCCCGCTCTACGTGGTGTACGAGCTGCCACCGGGATCGATTCCACTCCCATAGGGGTAGTCAGGGCGCAGCGGGTCGCATGGCGGCCTTTTTGGGTTGGCGGGACCCCGCAAACGGGTCCGGCGGGGGTCAGGCAGGCGGCTAGATCAGGTTGCCGTAGGAGCGGCTGCCCCCTACGTTTTGCGCGGACAGGAAAGGCTGGCGTTCTGCCGGTCGGCTCGCGGTCTTCAGACCGTGTTGGAAGTGGGGAAGCAGTGCAGACCCCACTTTTTTGTTGGAGGTATGGGCCGGTCGTGCGGGGTCGCCCGGAAGACGAATGAGCAGTCTGGAGCAAGAGATCTCGGGACTCTTGTCGGACCTCGGGTTCGAGCTCGTGACGTTCGAGCGCGCGGGTGGGAGTCGACGACCTCTGCTGAGGGTGCGAATCGATCGTGTCGGCCGTGTCGGCGATCCGCCGGATGAGACGGGCGTTACGGTGGACGACTGTGCCCGGGTGAGCCGGAAGCTGGAGCGCTATCTGGATGAGCGGGCCGAGCTGCCGGAGCGAAGCATTGTAGAGGTCTCTTCGCCCGGCTTGGAGCGACCGCTCGTCAAGCCGGCCGACTACGCGAGGTTCGCGGGTCGACAGGTACTGATCCAGGGGTTCGCGCCGCTGGTAGGTCGGCAGAAGAGGATCGAGGGGCTTCTCCTCGGTTTGGTCGAGGGCTCGGGGGACGTGGTCGAGGTAGACGTCGAGGGCGAGCGCCTCCGGGTGCCCGTAACGGCGATCTCGCGTGCGAACCTGGTCTATGACTGGGAAGCGGATCTGAGAGGTTGACGCGGCGAGGGAATCGGATCGGAGATATGAGCGAACAGATACCTATCGTAGAGGCGTTCCGCGTGATGACGGCGAACAAGTCGTTGTCAGAAGCGGAGTTGCACGATCTCATCCGTGACGGCATCCATGCCGCGCTCGCCCGACGATTCGATGGGCCGGTCGACGCAGAGATCGAGGTGCAGGCCGATGGTGACATACGGATCGTCGTTCTGAAGGAGGTCGTCGAGGTCGTCGAGGATCCCGCGCGAGAGATCCGGCTCGAGGAGGCACGCTGGGACGATCCCGACTTCCAGGTGGGCGATCTGATGGAGATCCCGGTGGACTTCCGGGACTTCGGTCGCGGGGCGGTGATGGCTGCCAAGCAGCGCATCATCCAGAGGGTGCGCGAGGGTGAGCGAGACAAGATCCGCGAGGAGTTCAACGACCGGGTCGGGGAACTGGTCTCCGGCGAGGTCCAGTCGATCCAGCGTGGCACGCTGGTCGTCCTGCTCAACCGGGCGCGCGAGGCCGAGGCGATCATCCCGTGGCGAGAGCAGAATCCCCGCGAGCGCTTCCGTCAGGGCGAGTCGATTCGCGCCGTGCTCAAGAAGCTGGAGGAGACCCCCCGAGGCCCACGCCTGATCCTCTCGCGTGCGGACCCGCTCTTCGTCGCGGCGCTGTTCGCACTCGAGGTGCCCGAGATCTACCAGGGGCTGATCGACATCAAGGAGATCGTCCGCGAGGCGGGTGGCCGCACCAAGGTGGCGGTCTCTTCCCGGGACGAGTCCGTAGATCCGGTCGGTGCCTGCGTCGGCGTCAAGGGCTCTCGGGTCCAGGCGGTCGTCTCGGAGCTGGGCGGAGAGCGGATCGACATCGTGCCCTGGCATCCCGACCCGGAGATCTTCGCTCGTCGTGCCCTGGCGCCGGCTCGCGTCGCAAAGGTGATCTCGGACGCGTCGCGAAGGGTGATCACGGCGATCGTGGATGACGACCAGCTTTCGCTCGCTATCGGACGCAACGGCCAAAACGTCCGTCTCGCCTCGCAGCTGATCGGCTGGCAGCTCGATCTCTACTCCAGCCGCGACTGGATGGAGCGAGGTGCGGAGTCGGTCCTGTTCGGCGCCGACGATGAGTACGAGGTGGCGGATTTCCCCCTCTCCGAGCTGGATGGGATCAGTCCTGCCACGCTCGCCGCCCTGGAGGCGACCGGGACCAGCTCGTTCTTCGATGTGCTGGACAAGGACCGGCAGGATTTCCTCCAGGTGCCGGGTATCGGTGAGGAGGAAGCGGACTCTCTCATGGGACTCATTGACGAGCTCACGGTCGTCGACGAGAGCGAGGCTCAGGCGACGGCTGAGGGAGCCGAAGAGGCTGCCGAGGCCGGGGCCGAGGAGCCTACCGGCGAGCTCGAAGCCCCCGAGGCCGAAGCCGAGGAGCTCGAGGGGCAGGCCGATGGCCCGCTCGAGGACGGCGCGGAAGCGCCCGAGGCCGAAGCCGAGGTCGAGCCGGAGCACGAGGAACAGCAGGAGCCGGCCGAGGAAGACTCGGTCGAGGAGGAGCTCGTGGCTGAGGAGCGCGGTTCGTGAAGACCGACCTCGGGCTGGAAGCTTCGGCGCTGCGGGCGGTTGGTGTAGCGCGGAGGGCAGGACGCGTCGAGATAGGCACTCGAGCCGTGCGTCAGGCCGGCCGGGAGGGCCGTCTGGCGGCGATCCTCGTGGCTCGGGACGCCAGCGAGAGCGTACGCGAGCGCTTCGAGCGCGTTCGGCTGAACACGGGCGCCGAGCTCGTGGCGTGCGGCGACCGCGGCGACTTGGGCAGGGCGGTGGGCCGCGGCCCCGTCGCCGCGCTCGGCATCACGGAACCGGGCTTGGCCGAGCTGGTGCTCGAGGCGTTGCAGCCGGCGCGTGTGGGATCCGTGTTGGACCCTGTCTCAATCTTGGAGGCGTGAGTTTGTCGACGTTCCGCGTTTATGAGGTCGCTGAGGAGCTGGGCGTAGAGTCCTCTCAGCTGATCGGCATCCTGCGCGAGATGGAAGTGCCGGTGCGCAGTCATATGTCGGTCGTGGATGAAGGGCAGATCGCACGCCTGCACGCGAGGCTCGAGCGGGAGAGACGCACCGGCTCGGCCGCTCCCGCCTCGCGCTCGGAAGCCTCCTCACGCCGTCGACGGCGCCGTCGGGTGAAGCCCGAGCCGATCGAGCTCATGCTCGAGGATGCTCCGGCGGAAGAGGAGATCGAGGAAGTCCCCGCCTGGCTCGAGGCGGAAGAGGAGATGGAGGCCGAAGCCGCTGCGGAAGCGTTGGAGGAGTCGGCCGCAGAGGCCGAGGTGGCCGAAGTCGAGGTGCTCGAAGAGGCCGAAGCCGAGCTCGAGGTCGCGCCGGAAGCGGAGGCAGAGCCCGAGGTGGAGTTGGAGGTCGATGCGTCGCCGCCGGCCGAAGCGGAGCCCGAAGAGCCACAGGAAGTGGAGGTCCTGGAAGCCGTCGACGAGGAGATCCTGGAGCCGGCGGCCGAGGCGACTCAGGAGCCGGGCGTGGTCCCGGAAGCGGTGGAGCCGGAGGGAGAGGCGCCGAAGCGGCGAAAGCGCAAGCCCAAGCCCGTCCGTCGCGGCATGCCGTCGACGCCGACAGCGTCTTCCGCGCCGACAGCGTCTGCTGAGCCGACAGCGTCCGCCGCGCCTGGCGGCACGGTGCGCATCCAGGCCGAGGGATACACGGTCGACGGCCGGCGCAAGCCACGCCCCGAGCAGCGTCGCCGCCAACGCAGGGTCGACCAGGACGCGGTGCAGGAGAACGTCAAGCGCACGCTGGCCGCCATCGAGAGTGGAACCGGAGCCCGGAAGCGCAAGCGTGAAGCGCCGTCCGCCGAGCAGGAGGCCGAGATCGAGCGCCAGGCGCTCGAGGCCGAGGCCGAGAAGACCCGCATCCGCGTCAACGAGTTCCTGACGGTCTCCGAGTTCGCCGACCTGATCGAGGTGCCGCCTCAAGAGATCATCACGTCGGCGTTCAAGAACCTCGGCCTCATGGTGACGATCAACCAGCGTCTCGATTTCGATCAGATCGAATTGATCTGCGAGGAGTTCGGGTTCGAGGCGGTCCGCGAGGAGGCGTACGAGGCCGACCTCCAGGACTTGACGGAGGAGGTGGATACGGAAGAGGAGCTTCTTCCGCGGGCGCCCGTCGTGACCGTGATGGGACACGTGGATCACGGGAAGACGTCGTTGCTCGACCACCTCCGTCAGACCAACGTCATCGCGGGCGAGGCCGGCGGAATCACGCAGCACATCGGCGCCTATCGTCTCGAGCTCGATGGAGGGAGGTCGGTCACCTTCCTCGACACGCCCGGACACGAGGCCTTCACCGCCATGCGCGCCCGCGGCGCGGAGATCACCGACGTCGTCGTGTTGGTCGTCGCCGCCGACGACGCGGTCATGCCGCAGACGATCGAGGCGATCAGCCACGCCAAGAACGCCGGGGTGCCGATCATCGTGGCGATCAACAAGGTGGATCTGCCGGCGGCCGACGTGCCGAAGGTGCAGCAGGACCTGCTCAGCCACGATGTCGTGCTCGAGGAGTTCGGCGGCGACGTGCTGTCCGCAGCGGTATCGGCCAAGACGGGGCAGGGTGTCGACGAGTTGCTGGAGAAGGTCCTGCTTCAGGCGGAGCTGCTCGAGCTCAAGGCCAATCCGAGCCGGCCGGCAGGGGGCACCGTCGTCGAGGCCCAGCTGGATCGCGGCATGGGGCCGGTCGCTACCGTCCTCGTGCAGAGCGGCACGTTGAAGGTCGGGGACAACTTCATCTGCGGCCTCTTCGGTGGTCGCGTGCGCGCGCTTCTCGATGAGCGAGACAAGAACGTGGAGGAAGCCGGGCCTTCAATGCCTGTGCGCGTGCTCGGATTGGAGGGGGTGCCTCAGGCCGGGGATTCCCTGATGGTGGCGGAAGCCGAGCGGGCCAAGGAGATCTCCGGGCGTCGCCAGCAGCTGGAGCGCGAGAAAGACATGCGCCGGCGGCAGAAGGGCACGCGGCTCGCGGATGTCTTCGACGACACCGTCCAGGCCGGTGAGGGAGCGTTCCTCAACCTCGTCATCAAGGCGGACACCGACGGTTCGGTGCAGGCTCTTTCCGACTCCCTCGAGCGGCTGAGCACGGGAGAGGTCATGGTGGAGGTGATTCACCGTGGGGTCGGGGCGATCAACGAGTCCGACGTGCTGCTCGCTTTGACCAGCTCGGCGGCGATCATCGGCTTCCATGTGCGTCCGGATGCGGGGGCGCGCGATCTCTCGCAACGCGAAGGGATCGAGATACGCAGCTACGATGTGATCTACGAGGCCGTCGAAGACATGCGACTCGCCCTCGAGGGACTCCTCAAGCCGGAGGAACGCGAGGTTATCGTCGGGGCCGCCGAGGTCAGAAAGCTCTTCCGAGTTCCCAAGGTGGGTACCGTGGCGGGCTGCTACGTGGCCGACGGGGTTATCCAGCGCAACCTGCCGGTTCACCTCATCCGCGATCAGGTTCGCATCTACAGCGGCAAGATCGACAGTCTGAAGCGTTTCAAGGACGATGTGCGCGAGGTGCGCGAGGGATACGAGTGCGGCATCTCGATCGAAGGCTACAACGACATCAAGGAAGGCGATCTGATCGAGTCGTATCGCATCGACGAAATCGCCCGCACCCTGGCCGAGAGCGCGGCGGCGACGGAAACCGCCACTACCTAGGACCTCTCCGACCGGTGGGACGAGTCGCCAGGAGAGGATGGCCCCTGTAATCGGCGTCGGCCGCTGGGTGCTCCACCTGCCCGGCTGCACGTCGCTCAAGGCGAAGCGACGGATCGTGCGCGGCCTGCGCGACCGGCTCCAGGTGCGCTTTCGCGTCTCCGCCGCCGAGACCGACTTCCAGGACAAATGGCAGAAGGCGGAGATCTGTGTGGCTCTCGTGGCCTCGGATCCGTCCGTTGCCCAGGCCCTGCTGGCTCGGCTTGATCAGCACGTCGGCTCGGATCCTCGGGCACTCGTCGTCGAGAGAGAAACGACCCTCTATTGAGCTCCTCCGCCTTCTCCTCTCGACGAGGAACTTCTCGAGCGAACACTGAAAGGCCTTAGCATGACGAGCAGAAGGATCGAGCGCGTGAATCACCTGCTCCGCGAGGAGCTGGCGGCTCTGATCCTCCGTTCGGCGAAGGACCCGAGGTTGGCCCCCGTGTCCATCATGGCCGTCAAGGCGACGTCCGACCTGAAGTACGCGACGGTCTACGTGCGCGCCGGCGGCGACGAGGAGGCTCTCGCCGAGGCCCTCATGGGCCTCGAGAGCGCCGAGGGGTATCTGCGACGGGAGCTCGGCAGGCGGCTCCATCTCCGGAGGATTCCCGAGATGAGCTTCGAGGCGGATCGCACCCTGGAGCATGCGCACCGGATAGAGTCTCTTCTCCGGCAGGTGCGTCCCGATCTCGAGAAGGAACAGGGGTCAGATCGAGAGCTGTCGCCGACCGAAGAGGTCGAGGGGAAAAGGGAGAGGGAATGACGGTCGGCGCCGTGCCCTCGCTCAACGGAGTTCTGCTCGTCGACAAGTCACCCGGCCCCACCTCCCATGACGTGGTCGAGGCGGCGAGGCACGCGCTGCGCACCCGCCGGATCGGCCACACCGGAACGCTCGACCCCTTCGCCAGCGGTCTTCTGGTTCTCTGCGTGGGCCGCGCGACCCGACTGAGCGAGTACTTCCACCTTCCCGACAAACGTTACGAGGCGGAGCTTCTGCTGGGTCGGGAAACATCGTCTCACGATCCGGAAGGGGAGGTCGTGGCGGAGTCGAGGGCGTGGCGCGGGCTGACGCTGAACCGGGTCGGCGACGTTTTGCGGGGCTTCGAGGGCGTTATCGAGCAGCGGCCACCGGCCCTTTCGGCCAAGCGGATCGAGGGGTCGAGGGCCCATGCTCTTGTTCGCCAGGGCACCGAGGTACGGCTTTCTCCCAATCGGGTGACGATTCACTCGCTGAGGATTCTGCGCTTCGATCCTCCGGTCCTCCGGCTGGCAGCACGCGTCTCGACGGGGACCTACATCAGATCGCTCGCTCGTGATCTTGGCCGGGAGCTCGGTTGTGGCGCACACCTCACGCTCCTTCGGCGGACGGCGATCGCGGACCTGAGCACGGCCGACGCCATCCCGGATGCGGAGCTGCGGGATGATGAGGGGACCGCTGAGCGGATCCTCGGGGGAGGATCGTGGCTCGAGCCGGGGATGGCCCTCTCCTGGCTGGCTTCGCGCCGCGTGACCGAGAAGGAGATCCCGCTCTTGAGGACCGGGAGGTCGCTGGAGATGGAGTCGGACGAGGGCTACCGCGTCGATGCGCCAGGGGCTCCCGGCGGCGGGACGGGCACTCCGGCCGATGATCTGGGTCCCGTCCGGCTTCTCTACCGAGACCGGCTCGTGGCGATCGCGGAGCTCAGGGATGAACACATCCAGCCAAGGAAGGTGTTCCTTGACTGAGCATGCCGCTGCGGGGGGAGCCGGCGGCCTGCCGCCCGATGTGCCCGGCACCGTCGTGACCGTAGGGACGTTCGATGGCGTGCACCGCGGGCATTGGGCCGTCCTGTGCGAGATCGGAGCGCGGGCACGGCGCCGTCGATTGACGAGCGTGCTCGTCACGTTCGACCGTCATCCCCTGACCGTCGTGCGACCGGAGGCGGCTCCGCCGATCCTGACTTCTCCCGACGAGAAAAAGGAGATCCTGGCCCTCTCCTCGCTCGATTACGTCGCGTTCCTCGCCTTCGATCGGACGCTCTCGTTCTACCAGCCGGAGGAGTTCGTGCGTCTCGTCCTGGTTGACCGGTTCCGCGTAAAGGAGCTGGTCGTCGGATACGATCACGGTTTCGGGCGGGACCGGACGGGTGATCGAAAGACGCTTCGCAGGCTGGGGACGGAGCTCGGCTTTGACGTGGATGTGGTGTCGCCGGTCACTGCAAACGGCGCTCGAGTCAAGTCCACGAGAATCAGGGAGCTCGTCAGGCGAGGAGAGGTCGAACGGGCCGCTCGGGCGTTGGGCCGTCCCTACTCGCTTCGCGGTGTCGTGGTGCATGGTCTCGGCCGAGGCCGGCAGCTCGGCTTCCCGACGGCCAACCTGCAGGCCCCGGAAGGGGGGAAGCTGGTTCCGGGATCGGGGATCTACGCCGTACGCGCGAGCCTCGGTTGGAGGATCTGCGACGGGCTGCTCCATCTGGGCCCGAGGCCGACGTTCGCGGGATCGCCTCCTTCGATCGAGCTCTATTTGCTCGATTTCGAGGACGATATCTACGGCGAGAGCGTGCGCGTCGACTTTCTCTCGCGCCTCCGGGATGTTCGCCCGTTCGCGTCGGCGGAGGAGCTCGTGCGACAGATGCGTGTCGATCGGGAGCAGGCAATGCACTTCTTCGCCGAGCGGGCGCGCCGGGACGGCGACGACCGGGAGGACGGAGATGATGAAGACGGCCGCGATCGCTGATGTTTACAGAACCGCCCGATCTCGGTAACTTTTCGGGCTTTGCATCTTGGAGAACACAGCGACAGAGAAGGACGAAAGCGAAACATGGCGTCTGGAAAAACGAATACGACCAGCATCGTAGAGAAATTCGGAGAGCATGAGAACGACTGCGGATCCACTTCCGTCCAGATCGCGCTGGTCACGGCGCGGATCGAAGAGCTCACCGAGCACTTTCAGCAGCACCCCAAGGATCACCACAGCCGACGCGGTCTCCTGAAGCTCGTTGGACGGCGTCGTCGTCTCCTGACTTACCTGAGACGTAATGACCTGGAGCGCTACCGGAGCCTGATCGAGGAACTGGGGCTCAGGCGCTAGGGGAGAACGGTTTCGTGATCCGCAGACGCGGACATCTCGTGTCGCGGCGGTCACGTTCGGATTCTGTTTCGGATCTTGCTGGTAACGCACTCAGATTGCACAAGTAACGCAGACAACGAAGAGGAATAACGTGCACAGATTAGAGAAAGAATTTGCCGGGCGGACGCTGATCATGGAGACCGGCCGGATGGCCAGAAACGCGGACGCGGCGGTCTACATCCAGTTCGGTGATTCGGCGGTGCTGGTGACAGCGGTCGCGGAGCGAAAGCGCAGCCACCTTCCGTTCTTTCCGCTCACCATCGAGTACCGGGAGAAGACGTACGCGGCCGGGAAGTTTCCCGGTGGCTTCATCAAGAGGGAGACGAGGCCCGGCGACAAGGAAACGGTGTCGGCGCGGCAGATCGATCGACCGCTCCGGCCCCTTTTCCCCGACGACTACCGTAACGAGACGCAGGTCGCCTGCTTCGTGATCTCCGCGGATCAGGAGAACGATGCGGACGTTCTGGGCATGCTCGGCGCATCCACGGCCCTCTCGCTGTCGTCGATCCCCTGGGATGGGCCGATCGCCGGCGTGCGGGTCGGCCGAGTGGAGGACGAGTGGATCGTCAACCCCACCTTCGAAGAGCTCGACTTCTCCGACATGGACATCGTCGTGGCCGGCTCGGAGGAATCGATCGTCATGGTCGAGGGTGCCGCTCTGGAGATAAGCGAGGAGGAGTTCGTCGAGGTTCTGAACGTCGCGCACCCCGCCATCAAACAGCTGATCGGATTCCAGCGTGAGCTCGTAGACATGGCCGGAGGCCCGCGAGAGAAGTTCGAGTACGAGGCCTCGAATCCGCCGGAAGGGCTGGAGGAGGCCGTCGCGAACAGGGCCGCCGCTCAAGTCAAGGAAGCTCTGCGGATCGCCGACAAGGCAGAGCGAGAGACCAGGCTCTCGGAGCTGCGCGAAGAGATCGTCGCAGCGCTCGAGGAGGAGTACGGCGAGGAGGTGGGTCGCGTGCGCGGGATCGTTCGCGACCTCGAGAAGAAAGAACTGCGGCGTCAGATCCTGGAGGAGAGCGTTCGCGTAGATGGGCGCGGGCTGGATGACATCCGCGAGATCAGCGTCGACGTCGGAGTGCTCCCTCGCACGCACGGATCGGCCCTCTTCACGCGCGGCCAGACGCAGGCGCTGTGCGTCACCACGCTCGGCACGATCAACGACGAACAGCGGATCGATTCGATCGACCTGCCGGGAGAGACGTCGAAGTCGTTCATGCTCCACTACAACTTCCCGCCGTTCTCGGTGGGAGAGGTGCGCATGTTCCGGGGGCCGGGCCGACGCGAGATCGGCCACGGGATGCTGGCCGAGCGGGCGCTCCAATCCCTCCTGCCACCTTACGACGACTTCCCGTACACGATTCGGATCGTCTCCGACATCCTCGAGTCAAACGGCTCCAGCTCCATGGCCACGGTTTGCGGCGGCTCACTCGCCCTGATGGATGCGGGTGTCCCGCTGCGTGGTCCGGTGGCCGGAATCGCCATGGGTCTCGTGAAGGAAGGCGAGGACGTGGCTGTCCTGACCGACATCCTCGGGGTGGAGGATGCTCTGGGCGACATGGACTTCAAGGTCGCGGGCACGGAGCGGGGCATCACCTCCATTCAGATGGACATCAAGGCGAGGGGCCTCAGCGTCGAGACGATGCACGAAGCGCTCGAGCGAGCGAGGAAGGCACGGCTGAGCATCCTCGAGGTGATGAGCCGGACGCTCTCCAGCGCGCGCGAGGAGATGTCGGATTACGCGCCGCGGATCGTCACCATCCAGATCAACCCCGAGAAGATCGGCGAGATCATCGGCCCGAAGGGGAAGACGATCCGCGGAATCGAGGAGAAGACGGGGGCCAAGCTCAACATCGAGGACACCGGGGTCGTCACGATCTCCGCGGTTTCTGGCGACGTGGGGCGGGCTGCGAGAGAGATGGTGGAAGCCATCGTGGAGGAGCCGGAGGTCGGTCGCATCTACGAGGGCGTGGTGAAGAACACCACCACGTTCGGTGCCTTCGTGGAGATCATTCCCGGCGTCGAGGGCCTCTGCCATATCTCCGAGTTGGAGGAAGGTCGCACCGAGCGCACGGAGGATGTGGTCCAGCCGGGCGATGTGGTGCAGGTGAAGCTGCTCGCGGTCGACGAGCGCGGTCGGCTGAAGCTCTCACGGCGGGCCGCCATGAACGGCAACTAGGCAGCCAAACTGCCCAGGTCGCCGACGGCAAAGGCCGGCAACATCGGAGCTACCCAGGTGGTCGAGCTGCCCGACCGGCTCGACGAAAACGTCTGGTCCTGGAGAAGGGCCGACGGTCTCCGCGTCGTCACTGAGAAGATGGAGACGGTGCGCTCGGTGACGCTGGGCATCTGGGTCGAGCACGGGGGCGCCCACGACGGCGAGTCGGAGCAGGGCCTCGCCCATCTTCTGGAGCATCTGGTGTTCAAGGGCACCCAGGCTCGATCCGCCAGGCAGATCGCTCTCGAGATCGAGCGTGTAGGAGGCTCGTTGGACGCCTACACGAGCCACGACCACACCGGCTACCTGGCCAGGGTTCCGCACGAGCACCTCGACCTGGCGATCGACATGCTCACCGACCTGGTCTACCGGCCGACCCTCCTTGGGGAGGATCTGGAGCTCGAGCGCCCGGTGATCCTGGAGGAGTTGGCGGCGGTCGAGGATGCACCCGAGCAGCTGGCCTTCGAGCTCCACGGGGAGCAGCTGTACGGATCCCACCCCTACGGCCGTTCGATCCTGGGGGCGGCGGACACGGTGGCTCGAGTCGACATAGAGCGGCTGCGAGGGCTGCACGGATCCGCCTACGTACCCGGCAACTGCGTGGTCGCCGCCGCCGGCAGACTCGAGAGCGATCAGCTTCTGGAATCCCTCCAGCGGCACCTGCCTCGACCGAGCGTTCCGCCCCGAGCGGAGCTCTCGCCACCCGAACCTAGCTCCTCGACGACTCGAGTCGTGGAGAGACCGGGCGGCCGGCAGTCACATCTTCTGGTGGGATCGGTCTCGATCCCGCATTCACACCCGCTCCGCTACGCTCTGATCCTCGTCGAGACGGCGCTGGGAGCCGGGATGAGCTCGCGGCTCTTCCAACGGATCAGGGAAGAGCTCGGCCTGGCCTACACCGTGTACAGCTTTCACGCCTTCTACCGCGCCGCTGGTCACGTGGGCGCCTATGTGGGAACGCGGCCGGACGCCGTCGAGCAGGCCAGGGACGAGCTGTTGGCGGAGTTCCGGGATGTGGCCGAGAACGGCCTCACGCCGGCAGAGATCGAGAGCACGAAGCTGCAGCTGAAGGGCCAGCTCCTGCTCGGCCTCGAGTCCACGGTGTCTCGGACGCAACGTCTCGCAGGCCTGTCGCTGTATCGGGAGCCGTACGTTACCCTGGACGAATTGGCCGAGCGGATCGACCGCGTCAGCCTCGAGGAGATCCACGAGGCCGGGGCGTTCTTCACCCCCGATCGACAGGATGTCTTGGAGTTGCGTCCGGCCTGAAGAACTTTCGGAGGAACCTCATGATCGTCGGTGTCCCGAAGGAGATAAAAGCCAACGAGAACCGGGTCGCGCTCGTGCCGGCCGGTGCCGAGACCCTGGTGAGCCACGGCCACGACGTGCTGATCGAGGCCGGGGCCGGGAAGGGTAGCGGCTTTGCCGACGAGGCGTACGTGGCTGTCGGCGCCCGGACGGCGGAGGGCCCGGATCCGGTGTGGGCGGAGGCCGAGATGATCCTCAAGGTGAAGGAGCCGATTCCGGAGGAGTTCGGACGCATCAGGGACGGCCAGTCGATCTTCACCTACTTCCACTTCGCGGCGGACGAAGAGCTCACTCGAGCGATCATTGACAGCGGAGCGGTGGCGATCGCCTACGAGACCGTGCAGCTCCCGGACGGGGAGCTCCCCCTGCTAACTCCGATGTCGGAGGTCGCGGGGCGGATGGCCGTTCAGGAAGGCGCCAAGTACCTGGAGAGGGCGAGCGGCGGCAGCGGAATCCTCCTAGGCGGCGTTCCGGGAGTTAGTCCCGCAGAGGTCGTGATCCTGGGAGGCGGGGTCGTCGGCAACAACGCCGCGCGGATCGCCGCGGGCTTCGGCGCTCACGTCACCATCCTGGACGTCAACCTCGATCGGCTGCGCTACCTGGCCGATGTGATGCCGGCCAACGTGGATACGCTCTTCTCCAATCGCCACACGGTGCTCGAGCAGCTACGGAAGGCGGACCTCCTCGTCGGAGCCGTCTTGGTGACCGGTGCGGTGGCCCCCAAGCTCGTCTTGCGTGAAGACCTGAAGCTGATGAAGGACGGCTCGGTGGTCGTGGATGTGGCGGTGGACCAGGGCGGCTGCGTAGAGACGGTCCGGCCGACCACGCATGCCGACCCGGTCTACGTGGTGGATGGCGTCGTCCATTACGGGGTGGCCAACATGCCGGGTGCGGTGCCTCGCACCTCCACGCTGGCGCTGACGAACGCGACCTTTCCCTACGCCCTTCAGCTGGCCGAGAGCGGCTGGCATAAGGCCGTGCGGGAGAACGAGAGCCTCTCGTGGGGCGTCAACGTGGTGGAGCGGAAGTGCACCTACGCCGCCGTGGCGGACGCATTCGGGCTGGAGTACACGCCACTGGATGAGGTGCTCTGAGCGCTCCGTTTTTCACCTTTCGTCCCGTAACGCCTACGTCTACATTGGCGGCGGCCGCACACCCGGGTGCGTGCCGTGGAGGCCGCGGATCGCGCCCTGCCGGCGTCCCTCGTCCTGATTGGTATTCAGCATGATCAAGTGGTTCAGCAAAGGCAGCCTGCTGCCGATCAACGACATCGGTGTGGACCTGGGCACCGCGAACACCCTCGTCTACGTGAAGGGCGAGGGGATCGTGCTGAACGAGCCGTCCGTCGTCGCGGTGGACAAGAGCACCGGCACGCCGAAGGAGTTCGGGCTCGAGGCCAAGCGCATGCTAGGACGGACGCCTGGGGGCATCGAGGCCGTCCGACCCCTGAAGGACGGCGTCATCGCTGACGTGGACGTGACCGAAGACATGCTCCGCCACTTCCTCAAGGCGGTCACCTCCAACCGCTTCTTCAAGATCCGGCCTCGCGTCGTCGTGGGAGTGCCCTCCGGCATCACGGAGCTGGAGCGCCGCGCCGTGAGGTCGAGCGCGCACGCGGCGGGTGCCAAGGAGGTGTACATGTGCTCGGAGCCGATGGCGGCGGCCATCGGTGTGGGCCTGCCGGTCGAGACGCCAACGGGGAACATGGTGATCGACGTCGGTGGAGGCACGACGGAGATCGCGGTGATAGCTCTGTCGGGCTCTGTAGCAGATACCTCCATCCGCGTGGGGGGCGACGAGCTGGACTCGGCGATCGTCACGTTCCTGCGCAAGAACTACAACCTCCTCATCGGAGAGCCGACGGCCGAGGCGATCAAGATCCAGATCGGCTCCGCCTATCCCACGGACGAAGAGCGCGAGATGGTGGTGAAGGGACGCGATCTCGTCTCGGGAATCCCGAAGACGGTGCGCGTCCATTCGGCTGAGATTCGAGAGTGCATGCAGGAGCCGATCCAGGCGATCGTCGGCGCCGTTCGCAGAGCGCTCGAGATCACTCCCCCGGAGCTCGCGTCGGACATCGTCGACCGGGGGATCGTCATGACCGGTGGGGGGGCCCTGGTTCGCGGGTTGGACATTCTTCTCCGGGAGGAAACCGGCCTGCCGATCCACGTAGACGAAGAGCCGCTCACCTGCGTGGTGCGCGGCACGGGGAGAATCCTGGACGACCTCTCACGCTACCGGGGCGTGCTCGTAACCTGACCTCATCCGACGAAGCGAGATGACGCGGCCCCTGCGATATGTCCCCACAGATCGCCCTTCGCGGGGTCGGGATTTCGCGATCCTCGTGGCACTCGTGACGATGGCGCTCGGCTTCGCGACGATCGAACAGGAACGCCAAATAGTTGTATCGCAGTATATTAGAGCGACTGCCCTCTACCCGTTTCTCATGCTTCACCGTGCCTTCGAGGAGCACGCGGTGACGGTAAGCAGCACCAAGCAGCTGGCGGGCCAGCGAGACTCTCTGGCCGCCGCGCTCGCCTCGGCTCGCCGGGTGGCCGCCGATGTGGGCCAATTGCGACGGCTGCTCGGGCTCGGCGGGCTGAACCCTGGCGGCTTTATCCTCGCGGACATCGTTCCCGGCCGGCCGCACATCGGCGATTCGCACGCTTTCCTATTAGCCAAGGGCCGGCTCGACGGCGTGGAATCACCGGTCGGCGTATTGGCCGGAGATGGGGTGGTCGGGGTTATCCGGTCGGCCAGAGGCACGACCTCGACCGGTCACTTCTGGACCCATCCGGAGTTCCGGGTGAGCGTTCGAACGGAGTCGGGCAGCGCCGTCGGAATCGTGCGGCCACGGCTGGAGGACGACGGCCGGATGGTGATGGAGCTGGAGGGCACGCCATACCAGGAGGATGTGCCCCTGGGCTCCCAGCTCGTGACCTCCGGGGTGTCCAGCCTCTATCCCACGGGGATTCCCGTCGGTACCGTCCGGGCCGTGTCGGAGGTCTACGCCGGCTGGGCGAAGAGCTACCTGGTCGAGCCGTCCGTACGGCCGGACGAGGCGAACGTCGTCCTCGTATGGCGCCGGCCGCCCGCGCCCGAGTAGTCTCCCTGCTGCCCCGGTAGATCGGATGGAGAGGTCGGAGACGAGGACAGTCGTTCTCGTCGTGGGATTCACCCTTCTCCACTTCTCGTTGCGTCCCCTGTTCGTCGACTGGCTGGTGGCTCCCGACCTGCTCACCGCCGCGGTGCTTCTCGGAGGGCTCTTCCTGCGGGCGGGAAGTGCCGCCATCCTGGGCTTCTCACTTGGCATCCTGGAGGATGCGATGGCGTTGGGAGGGGGATGGACGGCCCTCCTGTACACGCTGGCCGCCTACCTGGGTGCGCGGTTTCGAGATCTCATCTTCGCGGATTCACGCCTCTTCGTGCCGCTGTATCTTTTCCTCGGAACCTGGGCCATCCACGCGTCGATCGCGGCACTTACCGGCTCACTCGACGTAACAACGGGCCTGGTGATCGCGCCGATCGACGCCGCGTTGACCACCATCGCGGGAGGGCTCGGGGAGCTCCTGATCGCACGGGCGTCGCGCTGACGAGGGAGCGGAACGACGGAAGCGAATCAGAACGGGAAGCGACGGAAGAGAGCGGCAGCCGCGGACCTGCTTCTGCTGGGGGCCATGCTGCTGCTCCTCGCGGCCTTCTTCCGCCTCCAGGTGATCGGGAGCAGCGAGTTCCTCCTCCGCTCGCAGGAGAACCGCCTGCGCGCGATCACCGTGCCCGCCCCCAGAGGGACGATCTACGATCGCCACGGCCGAGTCGTCGCCGAGAACGTCCCCGGCTACTCGATCTCGCTGCTACCCGGAAGCCCGGATACGCTGAGGGCGACGCTGAATCGACTCGCGCCGTACCTGGACCTGGGCGAGGAGAGGATTCAGGGCCTGCTGGCGAAGTACCGCCGCTTTCCGAACCAGCCGCTGGTCGTTCGTGATGACGCGAGCTTCGCTGAGGTGTCCGCGATCGAGGAGCGGCGTCCGGACTTCCCGCGCACCGTGGTGGAGATGCGGCCTCGACGCCACTATCCCGCCGGTCGCGCTATCGCCCACCTCGCCGGCTACGTCGGCGAGATCAGCGAGGCGGAGCTGGAGCGCGAGGTTTACGCCGAGTACGAGCCGGGCCGGATCGTCGGCAAGGACGGGCTCGAGCGCCAGTACGAGGGATCCCTGAGCGGGGTGCCCGGTGTCCGTTTCGTGGAGGTGAGCGCGCTCGGCTCCATCGTTCGCGACTTCGGTCCGCGCCCCGCCGTCGAGGTCCAGCCCGGCACAGATCTCACGTTGGGGTTGGACCTGGCCCTGCAGCAGTTCGCGGACTCGATCTTCCCCGAAGAGATGCGGGGCGGAGTCGTTGCCTTGGACCCGCGTACGGGAGAGGTCCTCGTCCTGTACAGCCATCCGACGTTCGACCCCAACGAGTTCATCGGAGGGATCGACCTCTCGCTGTGGCGGTCGCTGCAGGACGACCCGGCCAAGCCTCTCCTCAATCGCGTGGCGACCTCTGCCTATCCTCCCGGCTCCACTTTCAAGCTGGCCATAGCGAGCACCGGCATGAGGCGCGAGCAACTCTCCATCGGAAGCTACATGTCGACCTCGTGCTTGGGGTCACTCGGCTACGGGAACCGCCGCTTCCGCTGCTGGAAGGCGGGGGGGCACGGCCCGCTCAACCTCTCCGGTGCGATCACCGAGAGCTGCAACGTCTACTTCTACCAGGCCGGAATGCGCCTTGGCCTGGATGCGCTTCTGGAGGGCGCCGCGCGCTACAGCTTCGACCGACCAACGGGCATTGATCTGCCGTACGAGACGCCCGGCGCGTTTCCGCCATCGCGAGAATGGTATGACGAGCGCTACGGAGAGAGGGGCTGGACGGAGTCCGTCGTGCTCAACCTCTCGATCGGTCAGGGCGAGAACCAGCAGTCCCTGCTGCGAATGGCCCAGTTCTACACGGCGCTCGCCACGGGCAAGCCCCCGATCGTCCCGCATATCGCGAGGAGCGAGGGACTCGCCGACCGTCGGGCCAGCTGGGAGCTGGGCCTCTCGGAGGCCCAGCGAGGCCAGCTCGTGGAGGCAATGCGCGCCGTCGTGAATCACCCCGACGGGACTGCTTACGCGTATCGCTCCGATCGGTGGGAGATGGCGGGCAAGACGGGGACCGCCCAGAACCCGCACGGAGCGCCGCATTCATGGTTCGTCGGGTTCGCACCGGTCGACGACCCCGAGATCGTGATCGCGGCGATCGTCGAGTTCGGTCACCCCGACTACCAGGTCTCCCAGGCGGTGCCGTTCGCGATTCGAGTTGTCGAACGGTACCTGGACACGCTTCACCCCGAGCTTCTCGCGCCACCCGCTACGGCCGAAGTCACCGATATACCGGAGGGGCGGCCGGTCGCAGAGGAGGAGGCTCGATGATCGCGGCTGTACGGGCGCTTCGGCCTCCCGGCGATCTCAAGCTCTTCGGGCTGGCGATCCTGCTCACCTTCGCGGGAGCCGCGATGATCTATTCGGCCGGGCAGGTCGAGGTGCCGTCAGTCGCCACCGGTGCCTGGCGCCGGCAGCTGATATGGCTCGTGCTCGCGCTCATCGCGTTCTTTACGGTCAGTCGGATACCGCTCCGCTGGTTGGATTGGGCCGCGGTGTGGTTTTACGTGGCCTCCGTGGTGCTGCTGGTCGTCGTCCTGCTATTCGGCACGGGTCCGAGCACCCGAAGCTGGCTCTACATCGGGCCGGTGGGCATGCAGCCGGCGGAGCTAGCCAAGCTCGCCACCATCCTGCTCCTGGCACGCACCTTCTCCTCGTACCGAGGCGAGCTGGGCCGGCTGGCGCAGCTGGTTCGCCCTGTTCTCATCGTCCTGATTCCGGTGGGCCTGGTGGCGCTCCAGCCCGATCTGGGGAGCGCCCTCGTCTTCGGTGCGATCCTGATCGCGGCGCTCTTCTGGGCCGGCGTCCCGATGGCCACCCTGTTCATGCTGGTCAGTCCCGGCATCAGCCTGCTTCTCGGATTCTCTCCCGTCGTGTGGGGCATCTGGTTCCTCGCGCTCGCCGTCTTTCTGTACCTCTATCGCCCGTTCGCCGCCGAAGGAATCCTCGTGCTGCTAGCCAACGTGGCGGCGGGCGCGCTCACGCTTCCGTTCTGGCGCAGCCTGGCTCCCTACCAGCAAAACCGCCTCGTCGTGTTTCTCGATCCAGGCGTCGATCCCCGCGGAGCCGGCTGGCACCTGATCCAGTCCAAGGTGGCGATAGGATCCGGGGGGTGGTTCGGTCACGGATTCGCCGCCGGGCCGCAGAAACGCCTCGCGTTCCTGCCGGAGCAGCATACCGACTTCATCTTCTCCGTCATCGGTGAGGAGCTGGGCTTCCTCGGCGTCGCGCTACTGCTGGTGCTGCTCGGGCTTTTCCTGCACCGGGTGCTGGGCGTGGCGAGGTCGACCGAGGACTCCTTCGCCAGCATCACCGTGTTCTGCCTCTTCGCCGTTTGGTTCTCGCACTTGATCATCAACGTCGGCATGACGGTGGGGCTGATGCCGATCACCGGGCTGCCGCTTCCGTTCTTGAGCTACGGAGGCAGCTTCCTGCTCATGCTGTTCGTGGGGCTGGCGATCGTGGCGCGGGCCTCCGCGGAGTCCGGAGCCTGAGCTGACGACTGGCCCCCTCGGTGCCAACCGGAGTTCTGAGACGGCACACAGGATCCCACCGACTTCGCCGCTCCGCACCGGACCGGGTATATTTTCGGGCGCCGATTTCCGAGGAGCTCTCATGACCTGGTTCAAGAAGCCCAAGCAGAAGCTCGTGTCGCAGAAACGTGAGCTGGCGGCAGACGTCTGGGTGAAGTGCGACGGGTGCGGGGAGATACTCTACGAGCGCCGCCTGGGTGAGAACGCGCACGTCTGCCCGGAGTGCGGGCACCACTTCCGCATCCCCGCCGGCGAGTACATCGCGTTGCTACTGGACGACGGCTTCCTCGAGGAGTTCGACACGAACCTCCGCTCCGCCGATCCGCTGGGCTTCGTGGACTCGAAGCCATACACCGAGCGGGTAGACGCAGCGATCGAGAAGATGGGGCCGGCCGATGCGATCCGGACGGGAAGGGGGCGCCTGGACGATAGGGATGTGTATCTGGGCGCCATGGACTTCGGTTTTATCGGGGGATCGATGGGATCGGTGGTCGGCGAGAAGATCCGCAGGTTGGCGGATCGGGCCACGGAAGAAGGCAGCCCCCTGATCCTCATCTCCGCGTCGGGTGGCGCGAGGATGCAGGAGGGGATCTTCTCGCTGATGCAGATGGCGAAGACCGCGGCCGCGCTCGAGCGGCTGGCCGAGGATGGAAACCCCTACATCAGCATTCTCACGCACCCGACCACCGGTGGCGTCACGGCCAGCTACGCGATGCTGGGTGACGTGATCCTCTCGGAGCCGGAGGCGCTCATCGGGTTCGCCGGCCCCAGGGTGATCAAGGAGACGATCCGGCAGGATCTTCCGGATGGCTTCCAGCGTGCCGAGTTCCTCCTCGCTCACGGCATGGTCGACCGGATCGTGCCCCGCGTGGAGATGAAGCCGGTTCTCTCGACGCTCCTTCACCACATGTGCTGAGCTCTCCGACACCCCGGGTGGCGGGAGGGCACGAAGGCGCCTCCGAGTCGGAGCTCGACCGCCTCCTCGATCGTCCGATGGGACACATTCGCTGGGGCCTCGACCGGATATCCCGAATCCTGGAAGATCTCGGCGATCCGCACCTCGCCTATGATTCGCTTCACATCGGCGGCACGAACGGAAAGGGATCCGTGTGCGCCATCGCCGGAGCGATCGCGGGCGCCGAGCGGTCGGTGGGGCTCTACACGTCGCCACACCTCTCTTGTTTCGCGGAGCGGATCCGTATCGACGGGGCAGATGCGGAATCGGAGCTCCTGGAGCGCTGCGCGGCCCGCGTGGGGCCGCTGGCCGAGAGAGAGGGAGCGACCTACTTCGAGGCGGCGACCGCCCTGGCGTTCCTCGCCTTCGCGGAGGCGGGAATCGAGCTGGCCGTCGTGGAGGTGGGACTGGGCGGCAGGCTGGACGCGACGAACGTGCTTCGCCCCGAAGGGTGCGCGATCGTCAGCGTCGGCCTCGATCACTGCGAGTATCTGGGTCAGTCGCTCGGCGAGGTGGCGGCCGAGAAAGCCGGCATCCTCAAGCGTGGGGTGCCGACGGTTCTCGGAGAGCTCCCGCCGGAGGCTTTCCGCGTCGTCGAGGCGAAGGCGCACGAGGTCGGGGCGCCGCTCTATTGTCTGGGTCGAGCGTCCCGCGTCGGGGACGTGAGGGTCCGTTCGACCGGGACGGAATTCACCTACAGCTCGACGGCCTGGCCCGATGGCATCGCCCTGGAGGTTCCGCTGCCGGGCGCGCACCAGGCTCACAACGCGGCCGTCGCCCTGCTCCTCCTGGAACGAGTGGGCAGGCTCCCGCCCGCCTCCGGTCTTCCGGATCTCATGGCACGCGTTCGTTGGCCGGGCAGGGTCGAGATGCTGGAGGGCCAACGGATCACTTGGATCCTGGATGTGGCCCACAATCCCGCCGGCGCCTCGGCTCTGGCGGTGACGCTCGAGGCGCTGAGGCCGCGCCGGCCCCTCGTCATGCTCACGGCGATGCTCGCACGGAAGGCATGGCCGGGCATTCTCGATCTCCTGCGGGAGCCTGCCGACGCGATGGTTCTGACGATCGCGGACTCCCATCCGGAGGGAGCGGGCTGGGACTTGACTGAGGTTCAGGCCTACCTCGAGCGCCCCGAGATCGGGAGCGGAGGAGGGGGGCGCCCTCTCGCGGTCGAGTTCTCGACCGAGCTGGCAAAGGCGATGAGCCGTGCGAGCGAACTCGCGGAGGGGGGGACGGTAGTAGTAGCCGGCTCGTGCTACCTGGTTGGGGATGTCAGGGATGCCCTCGAGGCAGAAGGCGTCCTCGAACCGGGGCGGGCCGTATAGCGGATGCGACTCGAATCGCCGACATGGAGAAACAGGAGAAGCCAAGAGATGCTCTACGATCCGGTGCTCGTTCAGCCGATGCGGGAGGAACTGGTCCGCCTTGGAGTCCGGGAGCTCGTCACCTCCGAGGAGGTGGATGAGGCTCTGAGTCCCGGCTCGGGGACCGTGCTGTTGGTCGTGAACTCCGTGTGCGGCTGCGCCGCCCGGAACGCTCGGCCGGCCGTGGCGATGGCCACGCAACACCCGACGCGGCCCGATGCGATGGTGACCGTGTTCGCCGGCCAGGACGCCGAGGCCAGCGCTCGCGCTCGCGAATTCCTGACGGGATATCGTCCCTCATCGCCCTCGATCGCTTTGCTGCAGGATGGCGAGCTGGTGTTCATGCTCGAGCGGCATCAGATCGAAGGTAGAAGTGCCGATGCGATCGCCGATGAGATGAAGGCGGCGTTCGATCGTTACTGCGCGGCTCCCGCGTAGCCGGATCGAGAGCCAGCATACACTGGCCGCTCATGAGCTTCTCCGCCGCCGCATGACCGCCTCGAGCCTTCCCGGCTTCCGGGACTCTTACCCGGAAGACTTCGTCCTCCGGCGCCACATCTTCTCGGGCTGGCGCGAGGTGGCGAGGCGCTACGGGTTCGTGGAGTACGACGGTCCCCCGCTCGAAGCTCTGGAGCTGTATACCGCGAAATCGGGCGCCGAGATCGTGGGGCAGCTGTACAGCTTCGTGGACCGGGGAGATCGGGAGGTGGCGCTCAGGCCGGAGATGACGCCCACGCTGGCCCGCATGGTCGGCGCGCGGGCTCAGGGACTTCCGAAGCCGATCAAGTGGTTCTCCATCCCGCAGCTCTTCCGCTACGAGCGGCCGCAGCGGGGCCGGCTACGCGAGCACTTCCAGCTCAACGTCGACATCGTGGGCGAGACGGACGTGATGGCCGACGCCGAGCTCGTTGCCGCGGCGGTCGACGTGCTCCGCTACTTCGGCCTCGGCGCGGACGACTTCGTGGCTCGGGTCTCGGACCGTCGGCTGATCACGCTGATCCTGGAGGAGATCGGGGTGCCGAGCGGGCAGGTCCTCGAGGCGATCAGTGTCCTCGATCGTTCCGAACGTCAGGGTGACGAGTGGTTGGCCGAGCGCCTCTCGGAGCTCGGCCTGGGCGAAGCCGGCGTCCGTCGGGTCCTCGCGGTCCGGGAGCACAGCCTGGAGGATCTGTCGAACGAGTACGGCGGGTCGAGCGGCGTCTCCGAGGCGATTCAGCGACTGGACGCCTTCTTCGAGCTCATCGACCACCAGGGGCTGGCGGAGTTCGTGGTCTTCGATCCGCGTCTCGTTCGGGGGCTGGCATACTACACCGGCCTCGTGTTCGAGCTGTGGGAGAAGAGCGGTCGCCTCCGCGCCATCTGTGGCGGCGGACGTTACGATGACCTGCTGGCGGCCCTGGGGGGGCCGGACCTGCCGGCGCTCGGCTTCGGTCTGGGGGACGTGGTGCTCGGAGAGCTCCTGAAGGAGAAGGGGCTCGTGCCTCGAGATTCGGCGCGGATCGATGACTTCATCGTCTGCGTGACGCCCGAGCAGCGGCCGGCCGCGATCGCTCTCGTCCGCCGGCTCAGGGAGAAGGGCCGCAGCGTCGGCTTGGATTACCGGGGCCGCAGCGTCGGACGCCAGTTCCGAGCGGCCGACCAGGCGGGGGCCGCCCGTGCGATCGTCATCGGGCCCGATGAGCAGCGGGACGGAACAGCCTCCGTTCGCGACATGTCCACGGGCGACGAGCGTTCGATCGGCGTCGAGGAATTGCTCGCCGAGCTCACGGCGCCCGATTCGGCAGGAAACGGAGCGTAGACGTCCGTGACGAAGGACAGACGTCTCACTTCGCAGTCGGAGGATTTCGCGGCCTGGTACACCGAGGTCGTCCAGGCAGCCGGACTGGTCGATTACTCTCCCGTGCGCGGATGCATGGTCATCAAGCCTTACGGCTACGCGATCTGGGAGCTCATGCAGTCGGCGCTGGACGGCCTATTCAAGGCGACGGGGCACCAGAACGCCTACTTCCCGCTGTTCCTCCCCCAATCGGCGCTCGATCGCGAAGCGGAGCACGTGGAGGGTTTCGCGCCGCAGACGGCCGTCGTGACCCATGCGGGCGGAGAGGAGCTGGAGGAGCCGCTCGTCGTGCGCCCCACCTCCGAGGCGGTTATCTGGCCGGTGGTGGCGAACTGGATCCAGTCCTACCGCGACCTGCCGGTTCTCCTGAACCAGTGGGCGAACGTCGTGCGCTGGGAGCTCCGCACGCGACCCTTCCTGCGAACGACCGAGTTCCTCTGGCAGGAGGGTCACACCGCCCATGCGATCGCCGAGGAGGCTCGGGAGGAGGCACGGCGAATGCTCGCCGTGTACCGGGAGTTCATGGAGGAGTGGATGGCCATGCCCGTCGTGACCGGCGAGAAGACCCCGTCGGAGCGCTTCGCGGGCGCTGAGCGGACCTTCGCCTGCGAGGCGCTCATGAAGGACAACAAGGCCCTCCAGGCCGGCACCAGCCACGATCTGGGCCAGAACTTCGCCCGTGCATTCGAGGTCCAGTACCAGACGGAGGAGGGTCGGCACGAGTTCGTGTGGAACACCTCATGGGGGGTCTCGACCCGGCTGATAGGCGGGCTCATCATGACGCACGGGGACGACCAGGGACTCTCGCTGCCACCCCGACTCGCGCCCTATCAGCTCGTCATCGTGCCGATCTGGAAGTCCGACGAGCAGCGCCAAAGCGTTCTCGAGAAGGCGGAACTCCTGCGGGCGGGCCTCGCCGGGGGAGTGCGGGTTCACATCGACGATCGCGAGAACATGACGCCCGGGGCCAAGTACTTCGACTGGGAACGTCGAGGCGTGCCGTTGAGGATGGAGGTAGGTCCGCGGGACGTGGAGAAGTCGCAGGTCGTGCTGGTGAGCCGGACGGCGAGCGCAGAGGACCGCAAGCGATTCGTGGGCGATGCCGAAGCGCTGGCGACCATCCCCGAGATGTTGATCGACCTCCAGGCAGGGGTTCGCCGAGAGGCGGAGCGCCGGCGGGCCGAGAACTCGGTGCGCGGTCTGGCCGACTACGGAGAGTTCAAGGCGAGAATGGAGGGGTCGGGCGGCTTCGTGTACGCCGGGTGGTGCGGCGATGAGAGGTGTGAGCAGAAGGTGAAGCAGGATACGAAAGCGACGATCCGGGTCCTTCCCGATCCGGAGTTTCGCTCGGAGGAGCCACCGGAGCGCTGTCTCTGCTGCGGCGAGTCGGCGGACCACGAGGCGCTCTGGGCCAAGGCCTATTGATGTCCGACCGCATCCTCATCCTCGATTACGGCAGCCAGTACACCCAGCTGATCGCTCGACGCATTCGGGAGGAGCGCGTCTATTGCGAGATCCACCCTCCCGATCGCTCCCCCGACTGGATTCGAGCCTGGGGGGCCGCCGGTGTCGTCCTCTCGGGCGGGCCGGCCAGCGTGTACGACGACGACGTGCCCACCGCCACGCCGGAGCTGCTGGAGCTCGACGTTCCGATCCTCGGGGTCTGCTACGGCATGCAGCTCCTGGGACAGCTGGCGGGAGCGCGGGTGGAGAGGGCGGGGCGGCGTGAGTACGGTCGGGCAAGCCTCGAGATCGCATCGGCCGACGGTCTTTTCGAGGGATTCGAGCCGGGCGAGAAAACGACCGTTTGGATGAGCCATGGGGATCATCTGACGGAGCCGCCGCCCGGATACGACGTGCTGGCTCGCACGAGCGGCTCGCCGGTGGCGGCCTTTCGCTCGGCCGAGCACCAGATCTACGGGGTCCAGTTCCACCCGGAGGTGGCCCACACGGCACGCGGCGAGGAGATCATCGAGAACTTCGTCTTCGGCGTCGCCGGCTGCGCGGGGGAGTGGACCCCCGGCTGCATCGTGGAATCCCAGGTGGAGAGCGTGAGGCGGCAGGCGGGCGATGATCGGGTGATCTGCGGTCTTTCCGGGGGGGTCGATTCGTCGGTGGCGGCGGCCCTCGTGCACCGGGCGATCGGGGATCAGCTCACCTGCATCTTCGTCGACAACGGATTACTGAGGAAGGGCGAGCGGGTGTCCGTGGAGCGCGTTTTCGGCGAGCACTTCGGGATGCACCTGGAGGTCGTGGATGCCGCCGACCTCTTCCTCACCCGCCTTGCCGGCATCACCGATCCCGAGGAGAAGCGGGTGAGGATCGGACATACGTTCATCGACGTGTTCGAGGAGGCCGCGCAGCGAGCGGGGGGCGCGAAATACCTGGTGCAGGGGACCCTGTACCCGGACGTTATCGAGTCGACCTCCGTGCGCGGGCCGTCGGCAACGATCAAGTCCCACCACAACGTGGGCGGCCTCAGGCCAAACATGCCGTTCGAGCTCATCGAGCCGCTGCGCGAGCTGTTCAAGGACGAGGTCCGGCAGGTGGGACGTGAGCTGGGGCTCCCCGAGGAGATGGTAGGCCGTCACCCATTCCCCGGACCGGGCCTCGCCGTCCGGGTGCTCGGCGACGTCAGCGAGGAGCGCCTCGAGGTCCTGCGCGAGGCGGACGCCATCTACTTGGACGAGATCCGGGCGGCAGGGCTCTACGACGACATCTGGCAGGCCTTTGCGGTCTTCCTGCCGGTGCGCTCGGTCGGCGTCATGGGCGATGCCCGAACGTACGAGAACGCCGTCGTTCTCCGCGCCGTCACGAGCCGTGACGGGATGACGGCGGACTGGTTCCCGTTTCCGCACGACGTCCTCGGCCGGATCTCGAACCGCATCATCAACGAGGTGGAGGGGGTGAACCGGGTTGCCTACGATGTCTCCTCCAAGCCGCCCGCCACGATCGAGTGGGAGTGACAAGCAAGCCGGTCTGAAACAAGGGGGGGTTCGGGGTCCATGGCCGACCTACGAGAGATCGCCGAGTGGCTCGACGATTACCTGGCGATCGAAGCCGTTCCCGACTATCCGGGCGCCTTCAACGGCCTCCAGGCCGAAAGCCGCTCGCCGATAGAAAAGCTGGCCTGTGCGACCGACGCTACCCTCGAGACCATCGAGGCCGCGGCGGAGGGCGACGCGCAGCTTCTGCTCGTCCATCACGGCCTGTTCTGGGGAGATCCTCTCCCGCTTACCGGCGTCACGTACCGGCGGGTGCGCGCCCTGTTCGACGCCGACATGGCCGTCTACAGCGCCCATCTCCCGCTGGACGTCCACCCGGAGGTGGGGAACAACGTCCTGCTGGCCGAGGCTCTGGGTCTGAGCGTCGAGGGCAGGTTCGGCACCTGGAAGCGTGAGCTGGACGTTGGCGTGTGGGCTACGGCGGACCTCCCGCTCGCGACGCTGACCGAACGTCTGCGTGCCGTTTGCGGGACGGATCCGCACGTCATCTCCGGCGGCCCCGGCCACGTGAGACGACTCGGCATCGTGACGGGGGGAGGTGGCTCGCTGATTAGCCAGGCGCACGACAAGGGTCTGGACACGTTCGTGACGGGCGAAGGCTCACACCATCACTATCACGAGGCGATGGAGCTGGGTCTCAACGTCGTGTTCGCCGGCCATTACGCGACGGAGACCTTCGGAGTGCAGGCTCTGGCGGCCAAGCTGGCCGAGGCGTTCGATCTGGAGTCCGTCTTCCTGGACCGCCCGACCGGCCTCTGAGGCCTTTTCGGATCTAGAAAGCCTCGAACTTGAGCCCCTTCAGATAGCGGTCCGGTCGCTGCCGGATGTCCTTCGTGAGGAGGGCAATCTCCTCGGTGGCCGCCTGGATGTTCTCCATGGCGGCGGAGATCTTCAGGTAGAGCCCCTCGTCGTTGACCAACAATCCCAGCGTGCCCTCGCCCTCGTCCATCTTGCGAGTGATCGAGGCGAGGGAGTGGCTCGTGGAATCGAGGCCGGCCGAGGCGCTCTCGAGTCGGGTGGTGATGGAGTCGATCCGCGCGACGGTCGCCTCCAAGTCGGTGCTCCCCGTAGCCGATCTCAGCTGCGAGGAGACGGCGTTGAGATTGACGACCAGCTCCCCGATCGTGCCGCTCTGATCCTCCATGAGTCGCTGGAGCTCGGTCATCGCGCCCGCGACGGCGGAGGAAGTGGTCTGGATGTCGGCAATCGTCTGATCCGAGAAGATCGCGGCAGCTCGAATCAGTAAATCGTCCGCCTTGTCGCCCAGCTCTCCGGCGATCGCCGAGATTTCAGCGCCCACGGAGAGCGAGATCGAGTCGCCGCTGGCCAGCACGCTGCCGGAAGCGCCGGGCAGCAACACGATCATCTGGTTACCGAGAAAACCCGCCGGCCGGATGAGACCGCGGGTGTCATC
Organism: uncultured Gemmatimonadales bacterium; assembly: GCA_947259585.1. GTDB lineage: Bacteria > Gemmatimonadota > Gemmatimonadetes > Palauibacterales > Palauibacteraceae. Next base: position 181,524 of record CAMYMV010000007.1, read on the forward strand.
CGGCAGCGGATCGGTGTAGCGAACCTCCAGTTCCAGGACGACCTGATCCTCCTGCAGATCCACCTCGCGGACCGCGCCCACGTCCACCCCCCGCATGTAAACACGCGCGCCGTCGGTGATCTGCTGGGCGTCCGCGGCGATCGCGTAGATCTCCAGGCCGCGCCCCCCGATGTCCTTGTCGCTGAGCCAGAAGACGCCCCAGATCAGGAGAGCGGCCGACCCGAGGACCAGCAGGCCGACCCGCAGCTCGACCGCGCGGTTGGAGCGAAGGCCCGGGTCCCTCATACCACTCCCTCGTAGGCTGCGGCCGGGTCCAGAAAACGCTGGACGCGCAGATTGGATGTCGTCCTCAGCTCCTCCGGCGTTCCGATCGCCTGAATCACCCCATCCGAGAGCACGGCGATCCGGTCGGCGAGGAAAAAGGCGGAATCCACGTCGTGGGTGACGATCACGCTGGTGCTCCCGATCTCGCTCTTGAGGCGTGAGATGAGCTCGTTGATCTTCGAGGCGTTGAGCGGGTCGAGCCCGGTCGTCGGCTCATCGTAGAGGATGTACGGCTGGCGTCCGACGACCGCTCGCGCCAGTGCGACGCGCTTCTGCATTCCACCGGAGAGCGCGGCCGGGAGAAGCGGAAGCACCTCCGGGTCGAGGTTGACGTGCTCGAGCGCCTCCAGCACCAGCTTGCCGCAGTCGACATCCGGCCGCTTGCAGTGATCCTCCGGCAGCCCCAGCAGGATGTTGCCTTCGACGGTGAGCGAGTCGAAGAGGGCCGAGTTCTGAAAGACGTAGCTGATGCGGGAGCGAATCCGCTTGATGGTCCGGCCATCCGCTCGTGACACCGAGATACCATCCACCATCACATCTCCCTCGTCCGGGTCGAAGAGCCCGACGATGTGTTTGAGCAGGACGCTCTTGCCCGTGCCGGACGGACCCATCACCACTACGCACTCGCCCTCGTTC
>CAMYMV010000008.1 GCA_947259585.1 uncultured Gemmatimonadales bacterium
TCGCGACGCGTCGCTCAACCTGGCCGAGGCGCTGCGGTCAGCCGGCCGGAGCGCCGAGGCGATCGAGATGCTGCGGCTGTTTGCCGAGGCGCACCAGAACGACGTGATGGCCGAGATGAACTACGCCGTGGCCCTCACGATCGAGGGCGATGCGGCCGCGGCACAGCCGACGTTCACGAGACTATTGGCACGCGACGATCTTACGCTCGACCAATGGAACCAGGTGGGAGTGGGACTCTACGAGGCTGAGTCTTTCGCGGACGCGGTCACCGCTTTCCAGAAGGCCCGGACCCTGAATCCGTACGATCGGGATGCGCTCAACAATCTGGCGACCTCGGCTCTCGAAGCCGGTGAGGTGGAGCTCGCGGCAGAGCTGAGCGGGCTGCTCGTCGAGAGGTATCCGTACGACTTCGACGCCTACACGCTGCTCGCCAACACGGCCAGCCAGGCGCAAAACGCTCCCCTCGCCCTTCAGGTCATTCAGGAGCGCGGCCGCCTGAACTTCAGTCTAGAGAACGTCCAGCTCCGGGAGCGCGGGGAGAACGCGTACGTGGTGGAGGGCCTGGTCATGGGGCGAAGCGAGGAGGCCGGCGGTCAGGTGACCGTGCCGATCGAGTTTCTGGACCAGCAAGGGGCGGTGGCCGCCACCGAGCAGCTTCAACTCGTCATCCCGGCCAACGGCGAGACCGAGATCTTCCAGGTGGAGTTGACGAGCGGCGTGCCGATCGCCGGCTTTCGCTTCCAGAAGCTCGCGAGCGGCTAGTCGGGGCGACGCTTCTCCTCAGGTCCAGCGACTGATGACCGGCACCGGGCGACGGCCCCGCAGTGCGGCGTCCAGCCACGACGGGGCGTCGCCATGCGAATCGTGCGGACGGGACCGACCCGAGGCATCGACCTCCTGTCCCTGGTGCGGCCTGCTCGATCATCCACAGGTCTGCGCAAGTCATCGGAACAACATGGCGTTCCATCGGTGCGCGGTTTGTGGGTCTAACCTGTGCACCGACTGCCGCCGCGGTGGGCGGCGTACGGCATTGTGCGGGGAGCATGAGCATGTGCGGCTGATCTCCGCGTGGGCGGAGGCCGCCCGATGCACGGACGAGGTCGAGGCCGAGGTCCTGGCCGGCCGGCTGAGGGTGGCGGACGTGGATGTTCAGGTATTCTCCCAGAAGGACCACGCCAACGTCGTGGCATTCGGTGCGTTGGCCCTCGTCAGAGTGCTCGTTCCGGTCTTCCAGCTCCAAGAGGCTCAGCGGATTCTGGCCGCGGAGACCTCCTAACCTCGCATGCGGAGCCGGGTCGGAAGGACGAGTCACGGACTCGCCGCCGGTGGCTTTCCGGCATGATCCGGGTCGCGCAGGTCCGAAAGGGCTCCATCGGAGCCGACCTCGACATCCAGCCCGGCTCGAGCCTGCTCCGGCTCAATGGAGAGGAGCTGCGGGACGGCCTCGATCTCCAGTACATGGAAGCCGCCGAGCTCGTGGAACTCGAGGTGGAGCTGCCCGGCGGCCGGCACATCACTTACGAGATCGAGAAGGACGGCTCGGAATCTCTCGGGTTGGTGCCCGAAGCCGATCTGATCCGGCGCTGCACGAACGCATGCCCCTTCTGCTTCGTCAAAGGGAATCCAAAGAGCGAGAAGCTGCGGACCACGCTCTACATCAAGGACGATGACTACCGGCTCTCCTTCATGTACGGGCATTACGTAACGCTGACGAACCTGAGGGAGGAAGACTGGGAACGGATCGAGGAGCAGCGCCTGTCGCCCCTCTTCGTAAGCGTTCACGCGACGGATCCGGAAGCGCGAGCGAAGATGCTCGTGAACCCGAAGTCTCGGGAGATCAACGAGCAGCTGGATAGGCTCGAGGCGGCCGGGATCGCGTTTCACGCCCAGGCGGTGCTCTGTCCCGGCGTGAATGACGGTCCGGTGTTGGATCGTACGATCATCGACCTGTACGAGCGCGGCGATTCGGTGTTGTCGCTGTCCGTCGTGCCGGTGGGCCTGACGCGGTTCAACCAGGATTCGGGCATCCGGCCCATGACCCCGAAAGAGTGCGCCCGCGCGCTTCGCCAAACGGCACCGATCCGCGGGCGCTCGCTCGCGGAACGTGGGTACGCCTGGTGTTACGCATCCGATGAGATGTTCCTCTCGGCCGGGTTGGATGTGCCCGGCCGGGAGTACTTCGACAACGAGGAACTGGTCGGCAACGGTGTCGGGGCGATCTCGGGACTCCGGGAGACCGTCCGTGCCGATCTGCCGCACCTCCCCAGCCTCGCCGGACGCACCATCCTCCTCGCTACCGGCACGGCGATGGAGCCGACTCTCGCGGAGCTCGGCCTCGAGCTGCAGGCGGCGTGCGGCGCGGAGGTCAGGACGGTCGCTGTGCCCAACTCGATGTACGGGCCACAGGTGACGAGCGCCGGGTTGATCTCGGGGACCGACTACCTGAACGCGCTGCGTGCCGGCGGGTCCTATGATCTGGCGATTCTCTCCCGATCGGCGGTCAACGAGCGCGGCTTCTTCCTCGACGACGTTTCGCTGGACGAGGTTCGGGCGGGCGTGCCCGGAGCAGAGGTTCGCGCGGGAGACCACGTCACGGACGTTCTGCTGAGATGGAACTGAGCTCCGCCCCGCCGAAGGCCGGACTGGCCGAGCTTCCCACGGTGGCGATCGTCGGACGGCCCAACGTCGGGAAGTCGACGCTGTTCAATCGGATCGTAGGCCGGCGGGTGGCGATCGTGGCCGAAGAGCCGGGCGTGACGCGCGACCGCCAATTCGCCATGGCCGAGTGGGGCGGCCGGTCGTTCCTGCTCGCCGACACCGGTGGCGTCACGGATGCGCCTGGTCGGGGGATCGATGCGGAAGTCCGGCACCAGGTGCTCGCGGCGATCGATCACGCGGACGTCATCCTTCTCGTCGTGGACGGCCGGGAGAGCGTAACGCCCGTCGACCAGCATATCGCCGATCTTCTTCGGAGCTCGGGCACGCCGGTTCTGTTGGCCGTGAACAAAGTGGACGAGCCCCTCGAATCGCTCGCTCACGTCGATTTCTACGAGCTGGGGCTGGGCGAGCCCGCTCCGGTGGCCGCGCTTTCCGGCAAGCAGAGTGGTGACCTCCTCGACCGGCTGATCCGACTGCTCCCGGAGAGCGAGGCCGGGGCCGAGCAGGCGTACGATGTGAGCGTGGCGGTCATCGGCAAGCCGAACGTTGGGAAATCCAGCTACGTGAACCGGCTGTTGGGCGAGGATCGCGTGATCGTGGCCGAGGAGGCGGGCACGACCCGTGACGCGATCGACACGTACCTCGATCTGGGGGGCGTGAGGATCCGTCTGGTCGACACGGCGGGCCTCCGCCGTCGCTCGAGGGTGGAGGGCGAGCTCGAGTTCTACAGTCGCCTTCGTGCGGCCCGAGCGATCGAGCGATCGGACGTCTGTCTCCTGATGGCCGATACGGCAGCCGGCGTGACGAACCAGGATTTCCGGATCGGGGAGCAGGCGTGGGAGGCGGGATGCGGGTTGGTGCTCGTGGCCAACAAGTGGGACCTGGGGGAGGATCGTGGTCCCGCCGTTCACGCCCAGTTCGAGCGCGATCTCCGAGAGCGCGCGCCTTTTCTCCGCAAGTTGCCGATCGTCACGACCTCGGCCTTGACCGGTCTCCGTGTCCGAAAGGCCGCGGAGCTGGCGCTCGAGGTGCAGAAGCGGCGTCAGCAGCGAATCCCGACGGCCGAGGTGAACCGGGTGCTCGGCGAGCTCGCGGGGCGCCTCCAGCCGCCGCAGAGCTCGCGAGGCGAGGTCAAGATCCTGTACGGAACCCAGGTGTCGTCGGCGCCGCCGTTCTTCTTGCTGTGGCTGAACCGACCCAAGGATCTGGCCACACACTATCTTAGGTACATCGAGAACGGCTTCCGAGATACCTGGGACTTCCTCGGGACGCCGATCCGCTTCCGCCTGAAGAGACGGGAAGAGGCACGCAGGTGAGACCCGCGCTACTCATCATCGCCGCGTATCTGCTGGGTTCGATCCCGTTCGGCTATGCCGCCGGCCGGCTGGCGCGCGTCGATCTCACGGCCACCGGCAGCGGAAGCACGGGGGCGACGAACGTCTATCGCTCACTCGGGCTGTGGGGCGCGGTGCCCGTCATCCTGCTGGACGTGCTCAAGGGCTTCCTGCCCGTCTGGCTCTTTCCGATGTGGGACGGGAACGCGTGGCCCTACCTGGCGATCGTCTACGGAATCGCGGCTGTGGCGGGACATGTCTGGTCGGTTTTCCTGCGCCTGCGCGGCGGCAAGGGGGTGGCCACGGCGGCCGGCGTCATGCTGGCCCTGGCTCCGATCGCGGCCACGATCGCGATGCTCGTGTGGGTGGGCCTCGTCCTCATCACCGGCTTCGTGTCCGTCGCATCACTGATCGCCGCCGCGCTGGTTCCCGTTCTGGCCTACTTCGAGGACGCGCCGATCGAAACGATCGCCTTCGCGCTGGGGATCGCGAGCTTCGTCTGGTGGACGCACCGCTCCAATCTGGTTCGTCTCGTACACGGCGAGGAACTCGGTTTTCGGGCGCTGCGCCCATTGAGGAAGGCCGATCGAGAGAAGATGCGCGATCCCGCGGGACGGGAGGAGCCGTGAGCCGGCCCGTTTGCGTTCTGGGAGCCGGGAGCTGGGGCACGGCGCTGTCCCACGTGCTGGCCCGGAACGGGGCGAACACCACCACCTGGGCTCACAGCGAGGCCGTTGCCGAGGAGATCAACGGCGACCGGCGCAACACGAAGTACCTGCCGGGGGTCGAGTTGGCGCCGTTCGTAGCTACGACCGTGATCTCCGATGCGGTGGCCGATGCAGGCGTCATCGTGTGCGTGGTCCCCTCTCACCATGTGCGAGAGGTGCTGGCTAGAGCGAGGCCGGATCTGACCGGCGAGCCGATCCTGGTGAGTGCATCCAAGGGCATTGAGGTCGGGACCGACCTGCGGATGAGCGAGCTTTTCTCGGAGGTGCTCGGCGATGGCACCGCGGCGGACTGCGTGGTGCTATCGGGTCCGAGCTTCGCGGAAGAGCTCGTCCGGGGACTGCCGACGGCCTGCGCCGCCGCCTCCCTGTCCGAGGCAAACCGCCACGAGGTCCAGCGCCTGCTTCAGAACGATCACTTTCGCATCTACACGCTCGGCGACGTGGTGGGGACCGAGCTGGGTGGATCGCTCAAGAACGTCATCGCGCTCGCCGCGGGGATCAGTGACGGGCTCCGATTGGGAAGCAATGCCCGAGCCGCCTTGATGACCCGCGGGCTCGCGGAGATCAGCAGGCTGGCGACGCGCCTCGGCGCCGAGGAGCATACCCTGGCTGGCCTCGCGGGGATCGGGGATCTTATCCTGACGTGCACCGGCGATCTGAGCCGCAACCGCACGGTGGGCCTGGCGATCGGGTCGGGGCGCTCACTGGACGAGGTGCTGGCGGGGATGCACAACGTGGTCGAGGGAATCCGAACCACGAAGGCGGCGGTGGAGCTCGCCGGCCGTTACGACGTGGAGATGCCGATCGCGAACGCCGTATACTCGATACTATACGAGGATGTCGTGCCCGCACAGGCGCTGACGAACCTGATGGCGCGGGATCCGAAACCCGAACGCTGGAGCTGATCACGTTGAACGACCGAATCGCAGCCAAGGAGTACTATTCGATCGGGGAGGTGTGCGAGATTACCGATCTCAAGCCGCACGTCCTGCGTTACTGGGAGAGCCAGTTTCCGGTTCTCAAGCCGACGAAGAACGCGGCCGGAAACAGGGTATACCGACGCAGGGAGATCAAGCTCATCCAGCTCCTTCGGCACCTACTGTACGGCGAGAAGTACACGATCGAGGGAGCCCGCCAGAAGCTGGATCAGCTGCGAAAGCAGGGCAAGCTGGCGAAAGCCTCTCGAGTGGCCCTGGACTCCGAGACGGTGCGCGACGTGCGCCGGGAAATGGACTCGCTGGTCGAGGTGCTCGGCTCGGTTTGACCTCACTCCAGGCCCTGCCGCCGGAAGGCGGCACTGAAGAGGACGCGCGCCCCCTGCGGTTCCTCTGCACGAACGACGACGGGATTCACGCCTCCGGACTCGAGCTCCTCATCCAGGCTGCGGAGAAGCTCGGCGAAGTGTTCGTGGTCGCCCCCGACCGGCAACGGAGCGCCTCGAGTCACTCGCTGACCCTCCACAGCCCCGTGAGGCCCACGGAAGTGTCGGCGGGCCGGATTACGCTGGACGGCACCCCGACCGACTGCGTTCTCATCGCGATCAGCGAGCTCTGCGAGCATCGGCCGGATTTCGTCCTCTCGGGCGTGAACCACGGCCCCAACATGGGCGAGGACGTTCTCTACTCCGGCACCGTGGCCGCCGCCATGGAAGGGACGATTCTCCAGGTGCCGTCGATCGCCGTCTCGTTCACCGGTCGGGATGAGGACCGCCTCGCCGGCTACGCCGATCTGCTGGAACGCCTCCTGCAGGGGCTCGTCAAGAGAGATGACTTCCCCAAGGAGACGTTCTTGAACATCAACCTGCCGGACCTTCCGGCGGACGAGGTCAAGGGCTCACGCGTGACGGTGCTCGGTCGGCGCCGGTACCTGGATTCCATCAACCGCAGCCTCGATCCGGCGGGTCGCGAGTTCTTCTGGATCGGGGGGGGCACGTCGGAATGGAAGCGGAACACCGATTCGGATTTCAGCGCCGTGGATGCGGGGCACGTCTCGATAACGCCGCTGCATCTCGATCTCACGAACTTCCGTCTCCTCGAAGAGGTGGGGGATTGGCCGCTCGAGCTCTGACGGGGGCCTACCAGAGGGATAGGCACCGCCTCGTCGAGCGATTGCAGGCGTCCGGCATCGAAGATTTGGCGATCCTGCACGCCTTCGCTTCCGTTCCTCGCCACCGCTTCGTGCCGGAGGCGGTTCGCCACCGGGCCTATGCCGACGCCGCCCTGCCCATCGGGCACGGACAGACGATCTCCCGGCCTGGGGTGCATGCCTTGCATCTGGCGTTCTGTGAGCTCGGCGGCGATGAGCGAGTGCTCGAGATCGGGACAGGCTCCGGCTTTCAGACAGCGCTTCTATCTTTAGTTGCAGGAGAGGTATACAGCATCGAACGGATCCCGGAGTTGGCCGAATCGGCCCGTCGGGCGCTACAGGAAGCGGGTGTGGAGGGCGTGCACCTGGCGATTGGAGATGGAAGCGGCGGGTGGCCGGAGGCCGCGCCATTCGACGTGATACTCGTGGGGGCGGCCGCTCCCGAGCCTCCCGTTCATCTCTACCCGCAATTGGCACCCGGCGGTCGACTGCTGGCGCCGGTCGGTGATCCGGAGCGCCAGGAGTTGGTCCGTGTCCGGGCCGGGGAGGGATCGTTCGACGTGGAGACGATAGACCATGCGCGCTTCGTGCCGCTCATCGGTGAGCTAGGCTGGTGACCACGGCGGGCTCGAGCGGCGGGGCAGGGGAGGCGAGGGACCGGCCTGGCCCCTTTCGCCGGCTCTATCACTGGGTGCTGGATTGGGCACACCGTCCCGGCGGTCCCGCAGCGCTGTTCGGAATATCGGCCGCCGAGTCGTTCATCTTTCCGATTCCGCCCGACGTCCTGCTTATTCCGCTCTGTCTCGGAAACCCTCGGCGCGCGCTCCGCTTCGCGGCCTTGTGCACCCTCGGGTCGGTGCTCGGCGCCATGTTGGGCTACCTTATCGGCCTCGGGTTCTACGAGAGCGTCGCGCGGCCGATCATGGAGCTCTACGGATACACCGACAAGTATGCGGCAATCGGCCGGGCCTACCGGGAGAACCTCGTTCTCGCGCTGGGTACCGCGGGCTTCACGCCGATTCCGTTCAAGGTGTTCACGATCGCGGCCGGCGGCTTCCACGTGCCGTTTCTCCCCTTCGTGGCGGTCACGGCGGTGAGCCGGGGGATGCGCTTCTTTCTCGTGGCGGGCCTGATTCGGGCCTTCGGCGAGCCGATTCGTGAGTTCATCGAGCGGTACTTCAACCTTCTCACTCTCCTCTTCACCGTGCTCCTGATCGGCGGCTTCGTGCTGCTCGGAGTCTTCTCCGCGCGTTGACGCTCCCTTCCTTCGGCGGGTAGCTTCTTGTGCCTATGGACCAGAATGAGACGGCCGGCCACTCGCCGGCAGTGGCCGAGGAGGCCGAGGCGGCGTTCACACCCGCGCGGGCGGAGGAGGTCGCAGAGCGCGTCAGGCAGCGCCTGCGCGACTATCCGGACTTTCCGCGGCCGGGGATCCTCTTCCGCGACGTGATGCCCCTGTTCCAGGATCACGTCCTGTTCTCCGACGTGATCGAAGTCCTGGCGGATCATGCCACGGCGGTCGGCGCGGAGAAGATCGCCGGCATAGAATCTCGCGGCTTTCTGTTCGGGGTTCCCGTCGGGCTGCGGCTGGGGCTCCCCTTCATTGCCGTGCGGAAGAAGGGCAAGCTTCCCGGCGAGACGGTCGCTGCCGAGTACGCGCTCGAGTACGGCAACTCGCATCTCGAGCTCCAGGCCGATGCGGTCAGGCCCGGAGAGCGCGTGCTGATCATCGACGACCTCCTGGCGACCGGAGGGACCGCCGCGGCGACCGCTTCGCTCATCGAGGAGCTCGGCGGTGCGGTGGCTGCGCTCCAGGTGCTCGTGGAGCTGGCAGCGCTCCCGGGAAGGGAAGCGATGGACTCGTATAATATATTTGCATTACTTACTTTATAAGTACTTATCTAACCTTGTTAGAGAACTAGAATAGATGCCCGGAGCCGTAGCCAAGAAGAAGCGGAAAGACGAGCTGTCGCAGGAGGACCGTTTCCTCCAGTTCGTCGAAGATGGAAGCGCGTGGGTGCAGTCCCATACGCGTGCCGTCCTCCTGATCTCCGTGGGCCTCGTCCTCCTTGTCGGAGGATTCCTGTACTATCGGAGCTATCGAGAGAGCCTGCGCACGCGGGCGGCGATCGAGCTGAACCAGCTCCGGGCGACGCTGACGGTCGCTGACGCCGTCCCACGCCTGACCGGTTTCGTGGCGCGATTCGACGGCACGCCCGCCGCGACGGACGGCCGGTTGCTCCTGGCCAAGATCCAGCTTCAGAACGGTCAACCTCAGGCGGCGTTGGGCGTCCTCGATCCGATCGCCTCGGAACCGGTGGATATCCCGAGCGGGTACGCCGTAAAGCTCCTACTCGCCGAAGCCTACAAGAACGCCGGGGAGCCCGAGCGAGCCCTCGACCAGTTGGACGCGATCATCAACGGCGCCTACGTGCCCTACCAGCGGCACCGTGCGCTGGCGGAGCGGGGAAGGCTGCTTGCGGATCTCGGTCGCCTGGAGGAGGCTGCGCTGGCCTATCAGCGTCTCGTGGACGACGAGAGCGCCACCGATGATCTGTATCGGGTGCGTCTCGGCGAGATCCAGGCGATGATCGCCTCCGGAGCGACGCCTCTGCCGACGACCTTCTCGGCACCCGCGCCGGCTCCCCCCGAAGAGGGTGCCGAGGCTCTGATTCCGGGTGCAGAGGAATCCGGCTCCGACCCGGCGCCGGAGGTAGGTACCGTAGTCGACACGACGGCCACACAGGATGCGGACTCGGTTCCTGAATCCGTCCCCGAATCCACCCCCGACTCCGTCGCTGAATTCGCCCCCGACTCGGAGCCCGCCGCCGATTCCGCGTCGGCCGGAGGCTCAGGCTAGGCCCGAGTCCGAACGACCCGGTCGGCCGCCGAGTCGGTCCCCAACGCTTCGACGCTTTTCACGCCTCTCTCAAGCCCCGATGCTTCCGGAGCCCTGGGCTCCCCCTCGTGGATCCCGGTTTTGCCCTCCTGACGTCTTCTGAGGGCTTTCTTCCTGTTCACTGAGCCCCTTGAGGTCTTCCGCACTGGTGGCTCTGTCTCTGTCTGGCTCTGTATGTGTGCCAACGGCGCATAATGTACATTATGTAAACTCGCCGTAAACATGGGTAGGCGGATGAGCCCACCCGATCCCCTCCCTGTGGGAGGGTCGTACCCCCTCTCCTGAGCTTCTCGCGTGACCTGAAGCGGGGGGAGCTAGTTAGTTATGAGCGTAGTGAGTTAAAGCTCAGAGACGGCCGAAGAGACTCTTGAGACGAAGCCACCAGACCCGCCAGATCGCCTCGCGCACGATCCCGCCGGACATCTTGCTCTCTCCCTCGGCGCGCTCGACGAAGACGATCGGGATTTCGGCGATGTCGAAGCCGCCCTTCCAGGCCCTGAAGTTCATCTCGATCTGGAAGGCGTATCCGGTCGAGGCGACACGATCGAAGTCGATCGCCTCGAGCACCTCTCGCCGGAAGCACTTGAAGCCGGCCGTACTGTCCGTGAGACGGAGGCCGGTGACCCACCTGGCGTACTTGTTGGCGGCATAGCTCAGCAAGAGCCTGGACATGGGCCAATTCACGACGTTGACGCCTCGCAGGTAGCGGGAGCCCACGACAAGATCGTGGCTCTCGATCGCGGCCAGGAATTCGACCAGATAGGCGGGATCGTGCGATAGATCGGAATCCATCTCGAACAGGACGTCGTATCCGCGCTCGAGGCCTTCGCTGAAGCCGGCCAGGTAGGCAGAGCCGAGGCCCAGCTTGCCGGAGCGGTGAAGGACGGTTATCCGGTCGCTCCGCCCAGCCATCTCCTCGGCCACGTCCCCCGTTCCGTCCGGAGAGGCGTCGTCGACGACGAGCACGTCGAGCCGGTCGTCCTGCTCGAGGATTCGAGGCACGATCTTCCCGAGGCTCTCCCGCTCGTTGAAGGTCGGGAGCACCACGAGTCCTCTTCCCCCTCCGCTCGCCCTCGTGCGGAGCTCGTCGGGACCCGACTCCCCGGAGCGGGACTCGCCCGTCGAGGAAGTCATCCGCTCGTCGCCCGCATCGTTCGAAGTCGCATCACGCATCGTCCGGTTGCGTCTCTCCTTTACCGAAGCCGCCGCGCAGAAGCACGGCGATGCCGAACGCCGCCAGCTCCGAAACGATCGTCCAGAGGCGCGCCAGCAAGGCGATCCCCACCGCGGCGGCCGCCGGAAGCGGCGTCACGGCGGTGAGCAGCAGGGCCATCGCACCCTCCCGAACGATGAGGCCGCCGGGCGTCACGATGGCCAGATAGCCCGCCACGTAGCTGGCCGCGAAGACCCCGGCGAGCGTCCGGATGTCACTCACCGGCGCCTCGGACACCCCCGCGACCAGGAACCATAGCCCCGCCCCGTAAACCCACCAGGCCAGCAGGAGTGCCACCCCCAGGATCCAGGAGGAGGCCCCGCCCTTCGGGCGCTCGCGCTCGATAACCGAGGAGACCGCCGGGCCGTCCTCTCGCAGCAGCCTGGCGAGTGCAGCGGTGGCTCGACGCAGGACGGTCGGGTGAAGGGTGAGGGCGAGCGCGACGGCAAGGCCGACCGGCAGCAGGATCGAGCCTCCGAAGGCATCTCCGATCCGATTCCCGAGCGTGAGCAGAGCGGCGGCGATGCCGCTCACCAGCACCACGATCTGGAAGACGAGCGCCGCCACGAGCGCCACGGAACCGGATCGGCCCGTGCCCCGCATGTAGGCTGCCAGCCCCGCCAGCTGCCAGATCTTGCCGGGGATGTACCGTCCGAGGTTGGAGCCTACCCAGGCCGCCACCCCCTCCGCATACCGGACGTCCTCGCCCAATCGGCGAGCCAGCCAGGTCCACAGGGCCGCCATGCCGAGCAGGTTCGCCGTGCCGAGCGCGAGGGCCGCGAGAAGCCACCCCGGTCGGACGGTCCAGGCGCCGCCCCTCGATCCCCCGAGCTCGGCGAAAGCGCTCCACTGGCCCCGGAGGGCGAGCAGGACGAAGGTAAGCGCCGCGAGCAGGAAGACGGCGAGCCCGAACCGCTTCCACCGGTCGCTCAAGCGGACCCCGTGGCCTATTCCTGGTCGGATGCCGGTCGCCGCCGGAGCAGCAGCCAGGCGGCGGCGAGCAGAGTGAGGGTCGCGGTGAGGGCGGAGATGATGGCGGAGGCGAAGATAGACGTCGAACGATACCTGAAGACCAACTCGTGCTCCCCTGCGGGCACGTGCACACCGCGAAAGGCGACGTTCGTGCGGTGGATCGGGACCGGGTCTCCGTCGATCCGGGCCTCCCAGTCCGGATGATAGATCTCACTCACGAAGAGAAGACCGGGGCTTTCGGCGGAGACCGACAAGACGACCTCGTTCGGCGTGTAGGATCGAACGCTCGCCTCTCCGCTGCCGGCCGAGATCTCCGCGTCCTCCCCAGCAGCGCGTGATCTCGAGGAGGAGCCGGCGTACTCCCACGTCTCCACCACCGCCTGTTCCAGCGGGTCGATGAGCCCCAGGGTGGCGTCCAGCGCAGCCGTCGAGTCTTCGACGGTCACGATGCTGGCCGGGAAGAAGGCGTGCGGCGTCGTGTCCGAGATGCGATAGACCCGACCCTTCATCCCCTCGGCCGCCTCCGTGAGGAAGGGTAGGTTGATCTGCTCGGCCGTGGTGAGATACTTGAGATCGAGCAGCGACCACAGGACCCGGCGGCCTCCGAGATTGGCGTACTCCAGCCCGCCCACCAACCGCTCGTACCACTTGAGCCTGAAGTTCTGGCTGCCGGTGACCGCAGGAATCGAAAAGTACATGAGCTCGTTGGGCCGGTAGGAATCGGGCAGCGGCCAGGCCCGTGCTCCGGGTGCCAGCTCGGCGGCCAGGCCACGCAGCGCGGGGTCTTCCGGGAGCAGCTGTTCCGCGGGGAGCGCGATCAGGTAGCGTCCGGCCACCCGGCCCATGTCCAGCGCGCCCAGGGTCAGGAGCACGGCACAGATCCACTCTCCTACCCGGCGCCGTTCCACCGCACGCGCGGCGCCCAGCGTGGCGGCCCACACCACGAGGCCGAGTCTCGCCCCGAAACGCAGCCTCTCCAGAACCTCCGCGGGCGGCTCTCGCGTCCACCCCTCGGGGAACCAGGCATGAAAGACCCAGCGGATCAGGCCCTCCGGCGCGAGTGCGGCCGCGAGCAGGGGAAGCGCCAGCACGCTGGAGCCCAGGAGAATTCTCGGCCAGGGCAGTCCCCCGCCCTCCCTGGAATCCGCGATAGCCTGCCACCCGAAGCCGGCGAGCATTGCCACCGCGAACGTCACCGGACCGAGCATCATGGAGGGGGCGCGAAAGCGTCCGATCAAAGGGACGACCGCATAGGCCAGGCGGTGGAGGGGCGTCGCCGCTCCAAGGGCGAAGAGAAGGCCCAGCGCCGCCGCTGCGGCGAAGAACCACTGCCTGGGATCCCTCCGGGAGCTCAGCAGCCCGATCGCCGCCAGAAGGAGCGGCAGGACTCCGAGGTACTCGGTGTGCAGCTTGAAGGGGTTCGTCCCCCAGTAGAGATCGAGCGAACCGACCAGGTCGGGAAGCAGGAGCGCCGAGAGCTCCTGAGGCGGCAAGGCCCAGGAGCTGGCGAACGCGTACCCTTCCTGGCCTGGCACGCCGCGTACGGCCATGTCCAGCAGCCCGGCCGTGGGCCATAGCTGCACCGCGCCGACGAGGGCGGCGATGAGGAAGGCGAGCGCGTAAAGGCCGGCGTTGGACAGCACCGGGCGCAGCGATCCGGCTTCCCGATATCTGATCCAGAGAGCGAAGAGGGCGTACGCCGAGAGTGCCAGCGAGGAGAAGTACATCACCTGCACGTGCGGCGTGAAGATCTGCGCGCCGACGACGAGGCCGAGGAGCAGGAACCAGGCTGCTCGCCCACTCCGCATGCCGCGCTCCAGCAGGCCGAACGCAAGCGGGATCAGAACCATCGCGAACAGACGCCCGTCGTGGCCGCCGTACAGGGTGGAGAGGAGGTAGCCGCCAAACATGAAGGAGACGCCGGTCACCGCCGAGGCCCACCGCCCCAGCCCGAACGAGCGTCCCGCGAAGTAGCCGAACGCGCCCGAGAGGAAGGTGTGGGCCACGAACGTCCAACCGATGGCGCGGTATAGCGGCATCGCCAGGTAGAGGAGGGTCGTCGGGTAGAACACGGGCCCGGGGAGCACGGCGAGGAACGGGAGGCCTCCGTAGACGAACGGGTTCCAGAGGGGCAGGCCCCGCCCCGCCCTCAGCTCCTCCACGGCAAAGTTCCTCAACTGGTAGGCCTGATCCAGCATGTCGGTGCCGAAGAGCATTCGGTCGCCGTGAAACACGAAGTCGCGGTAGAGGAAGACCGTCGCGGCCGCCGCCGCGAGCAGGAAGCCTACGGTTCCCCACCAGCCGGGACGCCGGTCGTCGGCGGTCATGGGGCGGGCCTTTCCAGCATGAAGAACCACTGGGGGGAGAGGGCACGCAGAGCACGGTCGACTACCGAAGCCGGAAGAGTGCGGAACGACCTCCAGGTTCGCTCCCAGGTCGGACCCCACGTCGTGGCGATCAGGTCGTCGATGGCCCGACGCGTAATGTCGCGCACGCGGAAACCCGGACCCGACATCGCCTGCTGGAGGCGTCTGTAGGAAAGGTAGCGGATGTCATCGTATTCTCGTCCTCTTCCGCTCGCGCGCAGATAGGCGTTGGCGGCGGCCCTCGGCAACCAGCTCAGAAGCGGAAGCCGGTAGTGGGGCTCGATCAGGACGTACCGGTTGCCCGCCGACACGAAGGCCTGACCGCCGGGTCGGAGCACTCGATGAGCCTCCGCGAAGAGGCGCGCGTGACCGCCGACATGCTCGTACACGTGGTTCATGATCAGGAAGTCGAGGGCCTGGTCGGCGATCGGAAGGCGAAGGATGTCCCCACGGACCATGCCTCGGCGCTCGACGATCGAATCTTCTGATATCTCTATACCTAAAATAGGCTTAGCGATGGCGTTTTCCAGTACATTCTTGATGATGCCCGTCCCGGATCCGAGGTCGGCGATTCGCTCGGCCGCGGCCAGCTCGTTCGAGCAGAGCTCGGCGATCACGCGCGCCTTCCGGCGTCGACTCTCGAGGTAGGCGGCGCTGCGAAGTCTCGCTTCGTACCAGTCGCCGGCTCCCTCCCCGTTGCCTCCCACCACCGGATCTCGACTCACGATCCTCCTGCGCGTGCCCGCGAGCGCCTCGAGAGGCCTGCGTGATATACGGTCTCGAGCTCCTCGGTGATACGATCGAGCGAGAAGCGACTCTCAACGGTGGCGCGCCCGCGGCTGGCGACGTCGCGTGCCCGCTCCGGGTCGCCCGCGATCTCGAGGATGGTCTCCGCCAGGGCTGTCGGGTTGGCGGGCGGGACCAGCCAGCCCGTTTCCCCGGGCCGGACGATGTCCGGGATGCCTCCCACATCGGACCCGATCGCCGGCCTCTCGAAGCCCAGGGCCTCGAGAAGCACGACACCCAGACCTTCGGTGTCTCCCTTCGCGTCGATCACCGCCGGCAGCACGAAGATGTCGCACGCCTCGTAGAATCCGCGAAGATCAGGCTCCGGAACGTGCCCGGCAAAGCGGACCTCCCGTTCAACTCCCGCTCTCCTCGCCGCCTCCTGGATCGTGCTCTTCCACTCGCCCTCGCCCACGATCGTCAGCTCTGCGGACCTGGCCTGGCGAACGAGAGCGAGCGCTTCGACCAGATGCTCTACGCCCTTCCGTTGGACCAGACGCCCGACGAACAGCAGGCGCAGCGGTCCCTCGCCCGTCAGCGCGGGGCGCCCTTCCCCCCCGGGTATCGCAAGGCCGGCCCCGAACGGGATCACCTGGATGTCGCGGTCGGCCAGCGCCCGTACCCTGGTGGCGGTGGCGGAGGAGATGGCGGTGACGGCATCGGCGGTTCGAGCGCTCCAGGCGAGGAGCGGGCGTAGCCAGCGAGCGCGGCGTTCCACCCAGCTGATCTCGACGCTGTAGAAGGTGCAGACGAGGGCCGCCCGGCCTCCCGACGCGAGACGGGCGGCCGCGCCGAACAGGGCGTGAGGCACCGGCCAGTGTACGTGCACGACATCGGGATGCCGCCGTCCCGAACGCGCGGAAGCCAGCAGCCCGCCGGCCACGTATGAGGGCAAGAGGGCCGCGTATGCCGGCGATCGTCTCAGGCGATCCGGCACGGTCTCGTCGTGAGTGAGGGTCTCCCACGATCGGGGGGCATAGCGAAAGCGCTCGACCGGTATGCCGCCGATGCGCTGCGGCCCGAGCCCCCGATAGGACGGCGCCAGAATCGACGCGTCCATTCCGCGCGCCCGCTGGGCGGAGACGAGCGCCGAAAGCCAGGGCGTGATGATGTCTTCCTCGTAGCGCTGGAAGGCCGTGACGATGTGGACGACGCGGAGGCCCTCTGGCCGTCTCGATTCATCCATGTCAGTCATATCAGTCCGCCGCCACCGGATCGGGTTCGAAGCTCAGCACGAACGTCGGGGGTTCCCCTCCCTCGTAGACGATCTCGAACATCGGCAGGTTTTCCCGCAGCGCAGGGACCAGGTAGCGCGACGTCGTGCCGCTGATCGCGTCCACCACGACGTAGTCCGCTCCGATCCGCTTCATCCCATCGAGGACTACCCGGGCGTCCGTCGAGTACGGGTAGAGGTCGCCGCGCCTCCCCGAGATCAGGAAGAAGATCCGCGGCTTTCGACTGACCGCGATGGCGTCGGGTGGCGTGTTCGTCGCGGCCCACTCGGCAGCGGCGTAGAAGCTGGCGAACTCCGGCGGGTCGCACGGAGCACCGGCCCGGTAATCCGCCAGGCAGCGGATGCCCTCCGGAGTGCGGCCGACCGCGGTGATGGCCGCTCCGATGCCTACCGCGGCGACGAGAGCTCCCATCGCCAGAGCGGGGGTTCGGGCGCCCTCCCTGCCCGCGGTGAGCCGGCGTCCGAGCTCCGAAGCACCGGAGGCGGCATAGGCAAGAAGCAGGGGGAGAAGCGGGAGGAGGAATCTCTGGTCCGTCCAAACGGGCGGCCACAGAGCGAGCATGATGGCGTAGAGCACGGTGAAGAGCTCCGCCGGGCCCAGCCGGCTCATCGAGCGCCGGACCCAACCCACGAACGCCAGCCCCGCTATCGCCAGTCCGAGAGCCGTCAGCACACCCTCGCCACCCGGCACGGAACTCCATCCGCCGGCGAGCGACCGCGGCAGGATGTCCGAGATGTAGCTCCAGAGGTTCTCGATCGCGCGGACCGCGAGGTCGACGGGGCCGGCGGATCCGGCAGCCGGGTCGTACGGGTTTCGCAGCAGCATCTCCTTCAGGTAGGTCGGCTGCGAGACGTCGGCGCCGGGGGCGGCGGAAGCCCAGCGCTGGTAGAGCCACCAGCCGCCCGCCGAGGCGAAAGCGACCGCCGTCGCCAACGCAAACCGCCGGGGCCTCCGCTCGAACGCAAAGAAGAGGACGGCGGCTGCGAGAAGCGGGAGTCCCGCGGTACGGGTAAGGAAGGCGGCCCCCGCCGCCGCGAGGCCGAGAAGCAAGGCGGGAGAGATCCCGTGCCGCCCCTCCTCTGCCGTCGATCCCTGCGCCGCCCGCTCGATCCACAGCAGAGACGTCACGACCAGAACGACGAAGAGAGCCTCCGAGAGCACGAAGTGCGAGTACTCCAGCAGGACCGGTGAGAGGGCCAGCAGAGCGGCCGCGACGACGGCCGGGCCTCGCCCGACCAGCCGGTCGGCCAAACGGTAGGTGAGCCACACCGCCAGAGTCGTCAGGACGAGGGAGGTCAGCTTGAGCAGTTGAAGAGACCCGAGAGGAGCGAAGACGGCCAGGAGCAGCGGATAGAGCGGTGGATACTTGGTGTGCAGAGGCCCGAAGGGAAGGTAGATATCCCGATAGCCCTGCCCCGAGGCCAGAGCCTCACCGAGAATCATGTAGCCGGCGTTGTCTCCACCGGGAAACAGCGTCGGGTCGTAGAGCAGGAAGCCCAGGAACAGGTGCAGGCTCGCGAGCGCGAGCCCGATCCGTGCGTCCGCGCTCAGCCGACCGGCCGAGCTCACTTCCGCATGTCCCGCCGCAGCGCCTCCACCTCGGCCCTCAGGCCGGCGATCAGCTCGGCGAGGAAGCCGAGCACGAAGAGCCCGAGACCGACGAGCACGAGAAGCAGCACGAGGGTAAGCAGTGGCCGGTAGCCCTGGCCGACCACGAACCGGAGGTAGATGGCAATCGCGCCGGTGATCGCACCGAGCCCCAGCAGCGCGAGGCCGGTCATCCCAAAGAAGAGCAGCGGCTTGCGGCCGAAGACGAGCTGAAACCAGACGGCGACGAGGTCGAGTGTGCCGATCAGGATCCGCTGCCTGCCGCCGTATTTCGTGACACCATGTCGGCGGGGATGAAGCTCGACATCGATCTCCCGAAGCCGGAAGCCTCGATCGTGAGCGAGCACGACCAGGTAACGATGCCAGTCATCCCGCAGCTCCATTTCGTCGATGACGCTTCTGCGAAACGCCTTCATGGAGTTCAGATCGTGCACGGGGACCCGGAAGATCAGACGCGAGAGCCAGTTGTAGGTTCCCGACACGAGGCGCTTCTCGTACCGGCCGACCTTGCGGCCGGTGACCAGGTCCGATCCCTCGTCGAGGGCCCGCACGAATCGCGCGATCTCCTCGGGCGCGTGCTGGAGGTCCGCATCGAAGAGCACCAGGTAGTCGCCGGTGGAGGCTTCCGCCCCGGTCAGCAGCGCGTCGGTCTTTCCGCGGTTCGAGCGGTGCGACAGGAAGCGGGCATCGGTGAGGCCGGCCGCGGCGGCAGCTCGGCGTGCCGCCTCCAGCGTTCCATCGGTCGAGCCGTCGTCGACGAGTACGACCTCCGCGTCGAGATCGGCGTCGCGCAAAGCGAAGGCGAGCTCGGAGAACAGATCGGGCATGTTGTCCGCCTCGTTGAAGGCGGGCACGATCACCGAGGTTTTCTTTTCCGTCTGAGGCTCTGTCACACCCGCTTGCGCATGCGTGCGGAGAGGATACCCAGCTGATCCCGATATTTGGCCACGGTCCGGCGGGCGATCTGCACACCCTCCTTCTTGAGGATATCCACGATCGCCTGGTCCGTCAGCGGTCGCCTCGGGTCTTCGTCATCCACCAACTTCTTGATGCGGGCCCGGATGCCGCGGGCCGAAACGTCCTCGCCATAGTCCGTCGAGAGGCCGCTCGAGAAGAAGAACTTGAGCGGATAGACGCCGCGAGGCGTCTGCACGTACTTCCCGTTCGTCACCCGCGAAACGGTTGACTCGTGCATGTCGATGTGCTCGGCCACCTCTCGCAGGGTCAGCGGCTTCAGGTACTCGACCCCCTTCTCGAAGAACTCGCGCTGCCGGTCGACGATGAAGTTCATGACCTTGAGCATCGTCTGCCGGCGCTGCTCGATCGCCTGAATCATCCACTGGGCGCTGTTCAGCTTCTTGGCGATGAAGGTCTTGTTGTCGCCCGTGAACTGGTTCTTGTCGCGTGCCACCTCGCGGTATGACCGGGAGAGCTTCAGGCGAGGAAGGGACGTGTCGTTGTGGAAGACGTAGTACTGATCATCGATCTTCTCGACGACCAGGTCGGGGGTGATGTAATCATCGCCCGCTTCGGCGTGCTTGAGGCCTGGCTTGGGATCCAGCTTTGAGATCTCGTCGGCGGCCGTCTGGACCGCCTTGGGCGAGATTCCGTGCTCCTTGGAGAGCTCGCTCCAGCGGTGGTTCACCAGCTCGTCGAAATGGTCGCAGACGATGCGGAACGCGAGGCTGTCGATCTCATCCCGGTCACGCAGCTGCAACAACAGGCACTCGCGCAGATTCCGCGCGCCCACGCCGCTGGGCTCGAACAGCTGGATCATCGCCAGCAGACGCTCGACCTCCTCGATCGTGAACGGCTCGGTCTGCTCAATCTCGTCCGCCTCGGACTCCGACAGATAGCCGTTGAGCGACTCGACGAGCTCTTCGAGGGAGCAGGTGAGGAAGCCTTCGCGGTCGATATTGCCGATGATCTCCTCACCGAGAAGCAGATCCCGCGGACTCAAGGGAAGAAGCTGGAGCTGGTCCCTGAGGAAGTCCCACAGGTCACGCGAGCTGGCGGGAGTCGGCCGGTAGAACTCTCGCTCCTCGTACTCGGCGCGGCGGCCACCGACCTCGAAGCCGTTGAGCAGGATCTCTTCCCAGTCGATCTCGTCATCGGCTTCTTCTTTGGTTTCCTCCTCCTCCAGCTCCTCCTCGTCCGCCGGCTCGGTGAGATCCAGGAAGGGGTTGTTCTCGAGCTCCTGCTTCAGGTGCTGTTGAAGGTCCAGGAGCGGCATGTACAGGAGATCCATCGCCTGGTAGAGGCGAGGGTTGACCTTCATCTCCTGTCGCAAGCGCGGTAGTTGGCTCAGACCTATTCGGGGATCGGCCATGGTCTCCCGATGGCGCCGAAGGCGCCTTCTTGGGTTGTTGGCTCCGGCTCGAAACGCCGGTCGGATCCGCTGCAACTGCCGCTCTGTGCACGAAAATATGGCATTGCGCACGCCGCGGCACGTCCCTTGCTGCGCCGGGCGCGAACAAGCGCAATTCGGGTGCCGAAACGGGCGGGTCGGATGGATTCTGGCAGGTTCGGGAAGTTAGGTCGCTGCGGCGTCGCTAGAGACGGAAGTCCTGGCCCAGGTACATCTGTCTCGCCTTCGGATCGTTGACGAGCCGCTCGGCGGATCCCTCGATGTGGATCTGTCCGTTGAACATGATGTAGGCGCGGTCGGTGATAGAGAGCGTCTCCCTCACGTTGTGATCGGTGATCAGCACGCCGAGTCCCCTCGCACGCAGCTCCGCGACGATTCGCTGAATGTCGTCGACCGCGATCGGATCCACGCCCGCAAACGGCTCGTCGAGTAGCATGAACTTCGGGTTCGTGACGAGTGCCCTGGTGATCTCGAGCCGCCGCCGCTCGCCGCCGGAGAGGGCATAGGCCTGCTGATCGCGCAGGTGGGCGAGGCCGAGCTCGTCCAGCAGCTGCTCCAGCCGGCGCTCCGCCTCCTCGGGCGCGAGCTCCAGCGTCTCCAGGATCGCCATCACGTTGTCGCGGACGGAGAGCCGGCGAAAGACGGAGGGTTCCTGCGATAGGTAGCCGATCCCGTCCCGTGCCCGTCGGTACATCGGGACCGAGGTGATATCGCGCTCGTCGAGGAAGACCCTGCCCTCATCGGCCGACAGGAGGCCGACGATCATGTAGAACGTTGTCGTCTTCCCTGCCCCGTTCGGGCCCAACAGGCCTACGATCTCTCCTTGCTCGAGGCGAAGGTCCACGTCGTCCACGACGCGCCGGCGCTTGAATGCCTTGACGAGGCCCTGGGCTCTGAGGACGCTGGCCCCGGCCACACGTTGGGCGGCTCGTAGATCCGCCGTTGGCGCGCCCTCCGGCGCCGCCGCGTCGGGTGGCGACGGTCGAGGCGCGAGGTCCCGCTCCCGCAGTCGTATTCGCGGTCTCGGAGGCGCGGTCACGTCTTCGGCGGTTGCGACGTACAGCGCGGGCCGGAAAGGTCGTGGTTCGGCGACCTCCGTGGATGCGCCACGCCTCTCCGGATCGAGTGGCGCGAAGGGGTCGAAGGGGAAGGTCACGCGTCCCCTCCGCCCGGCGGGCCCGCCGGTATGGAATCCGTCGGGGCCGGCGCCAACGAGTCCGGCTCTGCCGGCGGCAGCGAATCCGGTTGCGTGGCCGGCACGGAGTCCGGCTCTGCCGGCGGCAGCGAATCCGGTTGCGTGGCCGGCACGGAATGCCGGCGGCAGCGAATCCGGTTGCGTGGCCGGCACGACGCCCGGATCGTCCTCGAGCTCGGGGTCGACCGTGTCAGTGCCGGGGGCACCAGGCTCGAGGTAGACACCGATCGCCCGCAGCGCGCTCACCCGTCGGGCCTTTCCCTCGAGGAACTCCACGTCGATCTCTTCGCCGATGAGGTAGTTTCGCGAGAGCGGTCCGCCCGGTCCGGATTCACCCTCCACCAGGTAGAGCGAGCGTGCATCTCCGATGGCCAGTAACCGCTCGATCGTCTGCTTGCCGGCTGAATCACCGGGCGCCGCGGGGGGCGGCTCCACGCCCGCACCGACCGGCGCGTCGGCCTCCTCCACGCCGGGTGGCTCGGCGGTTCCATTGGCGAAGAGGATGATCAAGGTGTCGCCGACGACCCAGTTGCCCCCCTCCGCCGTCCGGGCCGGCTCCCCGAGCGACAGGTCGGGGGTCTCGACCTCGACCGCCGTGCCCTGTCCGACGGCGACGATGGAGTCGAGCTGCCCGGCCGCAGCGCCGATGCGGAGCGAGTCCGCGCCGAGGACGTAGGACGCCGATGCCGCCAGCGATCGCCCGGAGCCGAACGCCCAAACCTGGTCCAGCTCGCTCTCGACGAGTCGAGCCCGGATCTCCTCCGAGAGGATCTCGAAATCTTCGCCGACCGCCCGGCCCGAGCCCAGGGCCCGAACTTCCTCCAGCTCATCATCCGTGAAGCGGAGGCGGATGGTGTCGCCCTCGAGCTCCAGGTCCTGCTGCCTGGCGAAGGCGGACCCGTATAGGACACCGGTGCCGAGATCCATGTCGAAAAACGCGCTGTCCGCTTCCGCGTAGACGTCCGATCGCTCGATAACGACGCTGCCCCACGCCCAGGCGAGACGCTCGCCGAACATATCGACCCGGTCCGCGTCGACATCGACGGGCTTCCCTTCCTGGCCTGGCTCCGGGAGGAGGATCATGTGCGGGCGGCCGGTGGCCGTGGTCCGCTCGGCGATGCCGGATACGGCGCGGAGGAAGGTGACGTGCGGACCGCGAAGGGTGGATCCGGAGGCGAGCCGCGTAAGGAGGACATCCTCCCTGGCGATCATGCGGTCGTCGATCTCGTAGAAGTCGAGTCGATCGGAGTCCATCGTTCGGATCGAGTCACGGTAGCGGACGGAGCCGAACATCTCGACACGCCGGTCAACGTCGTACCGTACCGCGCTGTCGGCGGTCATCGTGGCGGTGCCGCACGTCCAGCGCATCCCTCCCCAAACGTGCGTGATGTACGCGTCTGTCTCTTCACTCACCCGGAGGCTGACGCTCTCGGTCTGGCCCGTCGGCTGCATGACCAGAGTGCAGCCCTGGGTTGAGGGTTGCGCGCCGGCGGAGCCTGGCCAGAGGTGGAGGGCGAGGACCAGGAGAGCTAGGAGCCTGGCCGGCCTCATGACCCCTCGCTCCGGCGCGGCGACACCGCCGACGGGCGCGTCACACGCACGGTGTCGAGGCCGGGATCAGAGACGAAGCCCTGGCCGCGGATCGTGTTCGAGCCCCGGTAGAAGGTGAAGTCGACATCGCTGCTCAGCTGGTTCGACCCGGCGAGGTACTCGAGCGTCTCTGTTTCCAGCCGCTCGGACTGCTCGCGATCCACGACGACGACCCGTCCGTTCGCTTCCATGTCCTCGGTCTGCAGGTTCACGACGCCCTCTTCGGCGGTGAGGACGGAGACCTCCTCCCCGACGTCCCCGAAGAAGTGCACCCGGACTCCGCGGAAACGGACCAGCGACTCCTCGTTCAGAAAGAAGGCGGTATCGGCCAACAGTTGGGCCCGGAGTACCCCGTCCGAGGTGAGGATGTGACGGACGTCGATCGCCACCTGCTCGGCACCCAGCTCCAGCAATTCCGCTCCGGCGACCGCCGCCGCATCTTCTCCCCCGCAGGCGGCAATTCCACCGGCCAGGACGCCTGCCAGTGCGCCCCTGGAGAGCAAGGAGCCGAGGCGCGTGAAATCGCCGGCGGAGATGAGCGACGCTCGGGACGAGTGGAAGCGCAACGACGGCGAGGTCAGCGAGCCGCGCCGACCGCCTCCTCGGACACGTCGATTCCCTGCCGCGTCGCCGGCGCTTCGTCCTGCCGCTGCCGCATCCGTTGGTCGGCTGCCGCCACGAAGGCGGTGAACAGGGGGTGCGGCGACATCGGACGGGAACGGAGCTCGGGGTGGAACTGTGTGGCGATGAAGAAGGGATGGTCCGGTAGCTCCACGATCTCGACAAGACCGCCGTCCGGTGAGAGCCCGCTGAACCTCATCCCGTTCTGTCCGAGATCATCGCGGTACTCGTTGTTGACCTCGTAGCGGTGCCGGTGCCGTTCGGAGACCTCCGTGGCTTCGTAGAGCTCGCGAGCGTGCGATCCCTCTTGGAGTCGGCAGGGGTAGGCTCCCAACCGCATCGTGCCCCCCATCTCGGTCACGTTGTATTGAGCGTCCATCAGAGAGATGACCGGGTCCGTCGTCTCCTTGTTGAACTCGTGGGAGTGCGACTCCTCCAGGCCACAGACGTTTCGCGCGAACTCGATGATCGCGCATTGCAGACCGAGGCAGATGCCCAGGAACGGGAGGCCACTCTCTCTGGCGAACCGAACCGCGTCCACCATGCCCTCCGTCCCTCGCACGCCAAACCCTCCGGGGATGAGCACTCCCCCGTACCCATCCAGGAAACGCGGTCCGCGATCCTCGAGCTCCTCCGAGGAAACCCAGTCGATCTCCACCCCGACATCGTTCGCGATCCCGCCGTGCCCGAGCGCTTCCGCAATGGACTTGTATGCATCGACCAGAGCCGTGTACTTGCCCACGACCGCGATCCGAACACTGCCCTTCTCTGGCCGCTTGATGCGGTCGACCATCGCAATCCAGTCGGAAAGATCCGGTTCGGGAGCCTCGAGGCTGAGCAGATCCAGAATGTGGTCATCCAGATGTTGCTCCCGGTAGCGGAGGGGCACTTCGTAGATCGTCTCCACGTCGCGTGACTCGATGACGTGCCCCACGTCAACGTTGCAGAACCGTGCGATCTTCCGCCGGATCTCGTCGGTAAGCGGATGCTCGGTGCGGCAGATCAGGATGTCGGGTTGAATCCCCGTTTCCATGAGCTCGCGGACGGAATGCTGGGTCGGCTTGGTCTTCAGCTCGCCGGCCGCCGCGAGGTGCGGGATGAGCGTGAGGTGAACGAAAAGCGTGTTCTCCTTGCCCACATCCTGCCGGAACTGCCGGAGCGCCTCGAGAAACGGAAGCGACTCGATGTCACCGACGGTTCCGCCGATCTCCGTGATGACGATGTCGTGGCTCGGAGCCAGGCGGCGGAGGTATGCCTTTATCTGGTCGGTGACGTGTGGGATGACCTGCACGGTCGAACCAAGGAAATCCCCGCGACGCTCCTTGGTGATGATGTCCTGGTAGATCCGGCCCGTCGTGACGTTGTTGGACTGGGAGAGCGATTCCCCGATGAACCTTTCGTAGTGCCCGAGATCCAGGTCCGTCTCGGCGCCGTCGTCCGTGACGTACACCTCGCCGTGCTGGAATGGCGACATCGTGCCGGGATCGACGTTGATATACGGGTCGAACTTCTGGATGGTCACGTCGAATCCGCGCTCGACCAGCAGTCGGCCGATCGATGCCGCGGCAATGCCCTTGCCGAGCGAGGATACAACTCCTCCGGTTACGAAGATGTATCGTGTCGGCGAAGCATCAGACATGGACGCATTCCTCTCCAGGTTGTGCGCGTAACATTCGTAATACCGGGAAACGAAGACGGCGTGCCGCCGGCTCGCGCGCTTCTCGACCAGGGCATGCCACGGGGTCGAGGGCCTTCGAGCCTTGCGCGGGCTTTCGAGCCTGGTGTGGAGGGCTCGGAAAAGGCATGGAAGCCTAGCTGACGCTCGTCAGACTTAGGTGTCTCACGCGCGGCAAGTTAAGGGCGCCTGCCCGGCCCTGTCAAAGACAGCTATGGAACGACAATGCCGCCCTTTCGATCGCCAACCAACACGAGCTCTGCCACCACCCTGCCACTCCGTGGATCGATCGCCACGCCGGCTTCGGCGAAGAAGACGCGAAGCCCGAAAACCAGGTTGGATTGGAAGGTCGGGGACTCCCCCTCTCCCCAGGCCGAGCCGCCTCTCGCGTGCGCGACGAAGTTGACGGCGGCGGACTCGGTCGCCCAGGGCAGCAGCGGCACGAAATAGGAGACGCCTCCGAACAGGAGGCGCGGTCCACGGAACTCGACCGCCTCGAAGGTGGGTAGCGTCCCGACGCCACCGAAGGCCGACCAGCGCTGCTCCGGCAGGGTGCCCGCCAGATCGCCGCGCGCCTGGAAGAAGACCTTCACCTCCTGGCCGGCGATCGTCGGCTGATCCCAGCGCGCCCGCAGCTCGGCCAGCAGGAAGCCGAAGTCTCCCGCCGAGTCCAGATCCGCGGCAGCCCCCTCCAGGAGCAGTCGTGCGTTCACGCCCGGGTCGCCGCTCTCGGTCCGGTGCGTGAGCGAGAAAATGCCCGAGAAGATCTCACCCGGGTCGATCGCCGGATTGGGCCGCACCGAGTCGTTGGGAAAGAGCACGAAGTAGTCCCGCGCTTGAAGGCTGTCAGAGCTCTCGTACTGGGCGGTGAACGATGGAGCGAGGCCCGGGCCCGGCGTTCGCTCCACGGTCAGGGCCGCTCGGTCCGCCTGGTAGTAGTTTCGGACGTCCTCTCCGGCGAAGAAGTAGCTGAGCGTGTTGATGAGCGTACCCCAGATCCACTCCTCGTTGTTCAGGGTCGCTCTCTCCAGCTCCCAGCCGAACTGCAGCTTCGAGCTCGGATACCAGAACTGCCGGACCGTCCCCTCGAACTTCGCGGGTCCCGTCCTGAACCTCCCGTCGAACGAGAGATCGGGACGCCAGTCCCATCCGCTCACGCGAAGCGTCGCACCCAAGGAGAGCGTCACCGCATCGACGCGCTGGTAGGTCGGGACCCCGAGGCCGTACAGTCCGTGAAACTCGAAGACAGGAAGAGGCTCCACGGCAAGGAAGATCCGGAAACCGCCGTCCTCCGGCATCACCGAGAAGGCGAGGTCGGGCCGGTAGTCCACTTCCCCGGCGACCGTCGCCTTCGTCGAGCTGTAGAAACCGCCTCCGATGACCATGATATCCGCCGCGAGATCGGCTCCGGGACGCAGGAAGAGATCGCCGTCGACGACATAGACGCTCCCTCGCACCCTTCCCTCGATCCGGACGGCGGATTGCAGGATCAGGAGATCGCCTTCGATCGTCTGGTCCGCGGCGAGCACCGTGTCCCGGGTCCATAGCGTGTAGGCTCCGTCGAGAAGGGTCGAGAGGCGCTCGTCGATCTCCTGTCCGGAGCGCGGCTCGAATCGAACTTCCGGAGCTCGAAGCTCCTGCTGGCCAGGCTCCACGTCCTGTTCCTGGCCGACCAGAGGGGCAGGGGTGACGGAGGCCAGGGTGATGATGGACGGGACGAGGGCCAGAAGCGATCTCTTCGGCTTCACGATCGGCTCGACGTCTCGATGGCCTGATGCCAGCGCTCCCAGGCGAGGACCTCCGACGTGGAACGACGCGGCTCCAGGCTCGCGAAGCCGTCCGGGTATCCCAATGCCAACACTCCGACCACCGGAACCGACGCCGGGACCTCGAGGATCGCGTGCAGATCGCTCTCACGGAATCCGGTGACCCAGCTCGAGGCAAGGCCTAGATCCGCGGCTGCGATTGCCATGCTCTGCGCGGCCGCCGTCACGTCCATCGGATAGCTGGGGCGGCCCGTCCCGGCGACGTGGGTGTGGAAGCGCGCGCAGCAGACGATGAGAACGGGAGCCGTCCGGATGTGTGGGTGGTTGAAGGCGCTGCCCGCCAGGCGCTGCCGCGTGAGTGCCTCCTGGACGACCACGAAGCGCCAGGGCTGGTCTTCCTTGGCCGACGGCGCGTAGCGGCCACAGTCGATGACGCACTCGAGCACGTCGGGCGGGATGAGCCGGTCCGCGAATCTGCTGACCGGCCTGCGATTGCGGGCCAGGCTCAGAACGCGCGATGCACGGCTCACGACCACTCCGGCGGCGGGTCAGCCGCGAGGATGGTAGGCCCGGTGCACATCGCGGAGATACGTGCGGTCGACATGCGTGTAGATCTGTGTAGTCGAAATGTCCGAGTGCCCGAGCATCTCCTGGACAGATGCCAGATCGGCTCCGCCCTCGAGGAGGTGCGTGGCGAAAGTATGCCGCAGGGTGTGCGGCGACACCGGCCGCTCGATTCCCGCCCGATCGACGCAACGCCTGACGATCTGCCATGCGCCCATCCGTCCGAGGGGTCGCCCGTGTCCGTTCAGGAAGACCGCGCCGCCTCCGTGGCCGCGGTCCAGGCGCGGCCTAAGTTCGCGAAGGTATCGGTCGAGCGCATCCCGCGCACGGTCGCCCAGCGGGACCAACCGTTCCTTGGCCCCTTTCCCCATCACCTGAACGAAGCCCTCATCCATGTCGACGTTGCGGAGCGTGAGGCTGGTGAGCTCGGACACCCTGAGCCCGGCCCCGTACAACAGCTCGAGCATGGCGAGATCCCGCATTCCGTATCTGTCGGTTGTAAGGACGGAGGCGAGCAGGCGCTCGACCTCGGCGTAGCTCAGCGCCTCGGGTAGCGGCCGCCCGGCGCGCGGAGCTTCCAGCCTCTCCGTCGGATCGCTCTCCACGATCCGCTCGGCAAGCAGGTAGGCGAAGTAGCCGCGCAAAGCGGAGAGCTTTCGAGCGATCGTCGATGGGGCAAGTCCCCGCTCGGCCAGGCTCGCCACGTGCTCGCGCAGCAGCCCGTAGTCCACCTCACCCGGAGCCTTCACGCCGTGTACTGCCGCGAATCCGACGAGCTCCCCGCAGTCGGCCATGTAGGCATCGTGCGTGGTCGCGGAGAGCCCGCGCTCGAAGAGAAGGAAATCGGAAAAACCCTCGAGGTGGAATTCCCTCCGCAGGTCGCTCCGTGTCGAGTTCACGGGGGATCCTGCCGCTCCCGACGACTCATCCACCACAGGACGCCGAGTCCCGCCAGGAGCACGACGGCCGCGATCACCAGGCCCGCGTTCACGGCTGAAACGGCCGAAACCACCTTGGAGAGGTTGCGCGATGCGAACATGCCGGCGAAGAGGAGGACCGCATACCAGAGGGCGGAGGCCAGTGCCAGCGGGATCGCCGTCCTCCAGAAGCCGAGCCTGCTGATGCCGGCGAACGCCGGTATCAATACACGGAAGACCGGAAAGAAGCGGCTCACGAGGATGGTGACCGCTCCGTATTGTCCATAGAACTCGGAGAGCCGGTCCAGCTGGTGTGGGCGAAGGAGCCAACGGCCCCACCGGGTCCGGAAGATCGCTCTCCCATACCGCCGACCCATGAAGTAGACGAACATGGCGAGAAGGATGTTGGCCCCCCACGCCGAGGCGAACACGAGATCGGCTCGCACGACGCCATGATCCGCCAGGACGCCACCCAGCAGGACGATGGTATCGGATGGGATGGGCGGAAAGATGTTCTCCACTGCCGTGCCGAGGGCGACCAGGAGGTAGACGGTCTCGACCGGGAAGACGTCCAGAAAGCGAATGAAGCTCTCGAGTTGGGCCGGCATGTCGGACCTCTACCCCGCTCCGCTGCCAGTTAGCCGCCGGAGCGGATGCTGGCGTGCAGCGCGTCCAGATCGGAGATCTGATCCAGCAGGGTGATCGCGATCGCCGCGACCCCGTTACCCGCTTCAAGCCAGGGAGTCGGGTTCATCTCGGACTTCTTCGTCGCCACGTTGGCAGGAGCGATGTGAACCAGCTCCGCCACCCTCTCCCTGATCTCGGGCAGGGCCGTTTCCGAGTCCGACACGTCGCCCAGGACGGTGATGTCCAGGTTGACGACCTGGTGGTTGTGGCTCTCGATAAGGCGCACCGCCTCCCGCAACTCCCTCTCCGCGTTCCCCTCCCCACCTTCAGCGCTGGTCTCGAGGACATTCGGCGCGTCGGCCTCGGACGTTTCCGGCGTTGCGGCATCCAGACCAGAGGCGCCGCGAAGCGCTTCAGCGACGGCTCGGTGGATGACGCCGGCGAGCGCACCCGTGGAAGCGTCGCGACGATCGAAGCCCAGCCCGACTCTCATCCGAGAGACTCCGAGGTCAAGGTCGCCGCTAGAGCCGGTCGGTCATCCGGAGCATGCGAAGGGCGAGGTGTGCCGCGTTCTTGGCGTTGTCGATCCCGACGGCAGCCACGGGCACACCGGGCGGCATCTGCACCGTCGAGAGCAGGGCGTCCAGCCCGCCGAGGCTCCCGGCCGAGATCGGCACGCCGATAACCGGCAAGTCGGTGTGCGCGGCCACGAAACCCGGCAGGGCGGCCGACAGTCCTGCCCCGCAGATCAACACCGAGCATCCCTCTTCCCGGGCTCCTGACGCCAGCTCCCTGGTTCGATCCGGTTCCCTATGGGCGCTCGCCACCACGAGCTCCGCCTCGACGCCGGCATCCTGCAACACCTCCAGGGCGCCCAGCATCTTGGGGCGATCGGATTCCGAGCCGATGAGAATCAAGACCTTTGGAATGGTCGAGCTGCTCCCTACGTCCACTTACGGACCACGAGGGTGACGTTGTGCCCTCCGAACCCGAACGAGTTGGTGATCGCAACCCGCACGTCCCTCTCCACGGGTCCCTGATGGGCGTAGTCCAGATCACACTCCGGGTCGAACTCCTCGAAGTTGATGGTCGGCGGGATGATCCCGCGTTGGCACACCAGAGCGCTGATGGCTCCTTCGACGGCGCCCGCCGCTCCGAGCGTGTGGCCGGTCATCGACTTCGTCGAGCCGACGACGAGATCGTAGGCGTGATCGCCGAATACGTGTTTGAGGGCGGCCGTCTCCGTCGCATCGTTCTGGGGGGTCGAGGTGCCGTGCGCATTGACGTAGTCCACTTCGCCGAGGTCGACCTGGGCGTCGGCGAGAGCGCTTCGGATCGCCACCTGAGCGCCTGCTCCCTCCGGGGCCGGTGCGGTCATGTGGTGGGCGTCCGCGCTCTGGCCGAATCCGACGAGCTCCGCCAGGATGGAGGCGCCGCGCCCGCGGGCGTGTTCGAGCGACTCGAGGACGAGCGTGGCAGCGCCCTCCCCCAGGACGAAGCCGTCACGGTACTTGTCGAACGGCCGCGATGCCGTAGCGGGGTCGTCGTTGCGAGTCGACAGTGCCTTCATCGCTGCGAAACCGGCCGTACAGAGCGGCGTAATCGTAGCCTCCGTTCCCCCGGCGATCATCACGTCCGCCTCGCCGGTTCCTATCGACCTGTAGGCCAATCCGAGCGCGTGCGCGCTGGAGGCACACGCGGAGACGGTCGCGTAGTTGGGCCCACGGGCTCCGTAACGCATCGAGATAAGGCCCGCCGCCATGTCGGCGATGAACATCGGGATGAAGAACGGCGACACCCGACCGGGCCCTCGATCCAACATTCTGAGGTGTTGGTTCTCCAGGGTCATCAGGCCGCCGATGCCGCTGCCGATGATGACGCCGAATCGCTCCTTCGGGAGGCCGCTCAGCGCCTCCGGCAGGTCGGCGGCATGCACCGCCTGATCGGCGGTGGCCAGTGAAAACTGGACGAACCGGTCGCTCCGCTTGACTTCCTTCGGGTCCATGAAGGGCGACGGGTCGAAATCCTTCACCTCACAGGCGAAACGGACGTCTTGATCCGCGGCGTCGAAGAGAGTGATCGGCCCCGCGCCGCTTCGGCCTTCGATCAGGCCGGACCACGTGGACTCCACGTCGTTCCCCAGCGGCGTGACGAGTCCGAGCCCCGTGACGACAACGCGTCGACGCACGGCGGTTAGCTGCCCACGGCGGGGTTCGACCTCAGGGTGATGGGCATCGGATCAGTCCTGCTTTCCTTCCAGGTACTTGATCGCGTCCCCGACCGTCTGCATCCGCTCGGCATCCTCATCCGGGATCTCGATCTCGAACTCTTCCTCGAAGGCCATCACGAGCTCGACCGTGTCGAGCGAGTCGGCTCCCAGATCATCGACGAAAGACGCCTCATCGGTGACTTTCTCGATCTCGACTCCCAGCTCATTGGCGATGATCTCTTTCACCCTCGCATTGATCGCAGACATTACGTTCGTCCTTTCATTGGTGTGTCAGCTCTCTTCGGGCTACCCGCCCGACCTTTGCCATCATCTACATCACCATCCCGCCGTCGACGACGATCACCTGGCCGGTCACGTAAGAGGCGAGCGGACCCACCAGGAAGCGGACGACACCCGCCACGTCGGCCGGTGTTCCCATGCGGCCGAGAGGTATGTTCTTCGCTATGGCCTCCTTCGTATCCTCGGCCAAGGCATCGGTCATCTCCGTCTGAATGAAGCCCGGAGCCACCGCGTTGGCGAGCACGTTGCGGCTCGCCAGCTCCTGGGCCACGGACTTCGTGAAGCCGATAAGTCCAGCTTTGGACGCCGCATAGTTGGCCTGACCGCGATTACCCGTCAAGCCCACGACGCTGGCGATATTGACGATCCGCCCCTCTCTGCGCTTCATCATTCCACGGGCGACTCGCCGTGTCAGGTAGAACGCCCCGCTCAGGTTCACGTCGAGCACGCGCTCCCAGTCCTCATCCCCGAGTCGCAGGAGGAGGTTGTCTCGCGTGATCCCGGCGTTGTTCACCAGGATGTCCGGCGATCCCAACTTCGCTTCCACCTCGCCGAGCAAGTCGTCGCACGCGCCCGGATCGCTGACATTGCAGGCGAAGCCCAGCTCCGGGCCGCCGATCCCGGCCGAGGCCTTCGCGGCCTCGCCTTCGTCAAGGTCCACGATAGCCACCTGAGCTCCGCCCTCGGTCAGCTCGGCGGCGATCGCGAGACCGATGCCGCGTGCCGCTCCCGTCACGATGGCGATGCGTCCGTCGAGTTCCGGCATGCGTCGTTCTCCTTTTTCTGGTCCCTACTCGGCCGCCAGAGCGTGGAGCGCCTCGAGGTCTCCGACGGCCCGTCCCTGCATACCTCTGTCGATCCGGCGAAGGAGGCCGGTCAGCACCGAGCCGGGACCGATCTCCATGAAGCTCGAGATGCCCAGTCGACCGATTCGCAGGATCCCATCCGACCAGCGGACGGCTCCGGTCAGTTGGGACACGAGCAGCTCGCGCGCGCGGGGACCGGTCTCCACCGGCTCAGCCGACACGTTGGCCACCACCGGAAAGGCGGGATCGGCAATCTCCGTTTCGGCGAGCATCGCCTCCAGCTCCTGCCTGGCGCTCTCCATCAGAGGTGAGTGAAAAGCACCGCTGACGTTTAACGGGATGACGCGTCGAGCGCCGGCTTCACGCAGCGCCTCGCCGGCGGTCCCGACAGCCTCGACTTCACCGCTGATGACCACCTGGCCTGGGGCGTTGTAGTTGGCCGGGACCACGGTCCCGGCCGTCTCTCGACACACATCGGCCACGAGCTCCGCGTCCAGGCCCATCACGGCGGACATCGTGCCCGGCCGCTCCCGCCCCGCCTCGGCCATCAGCTCTCCACGGCGGCGTACGATGCGCAGCGCATCCTCGAACGAGATCGCATCGGCGATGAGATACGCGGAGAACTCGCCCAGCGAGTGTCCCGCCGCTATTGCCGCTCCCTGGCGCGACTTCTCCGGCAGAGCTCGCCAGATCGCGTAGCTGTGCACGAGGATGGCGGGCTGCGCGTTCTCCGTGCGCCGTAGCCGGTCATCCGGCCCCTCCCGGCAGATCTCGCTCAGGGGCAGG
Organism: uncultured Gemmatimonadales bacterium; assembly: GCA_947259585.1. Lineage (GTDB taxonomy): Bacteria > Gemmatimonadota > Gemmatimonadetes > Palauibacterales > Palauibacteraceae. The sequence continues at coordinate 33,310 of CAMYMV010000008.1, forward strand.
TCCAACAGCTCATCGGCTCGTTCGTAGATGCGCCGTACATCGGACAGGCCCTCGACCAGATCCGATCCCATGCCCACGTACTGCGAGCCCTGCCCGGGAAGCAGGAAGGCATTCCCGACCCGGCCGCTCATCAGGTCAACCGCCGCCAGGGCCGTCGAGCGCGGCAGCCATGTCCGCGACCATTCCGGACTCGACGCTCTGAACGGCCACTCTAATCGCGTTCTTGATCGCCCTCGGCGGCGAGCCGCCGTGACAGATGATCGAAACGCCCTGCACCCCCAGGAGCGGTGCTCCTCCGTACTCCGCATAGTCGAGCACGCGCACGACCTGGCCGACCCTTCCTCCCCGCCGGAAGCGCCGGGTCGGCCGCTGCAGCAGCCCGACGACGAAGGCAGCGATCGATTCGTAGAATTTGAGGAGCACGTTCCCCGCGAAACCGTCGCTCACGAGCACGTCGCAGGCCCCCTCGATGATGCGGTGACCCTCCACGTTCCCCACGAACTCGATCTCGGGGTCCTGCTCCAGCAGCGAGTACGCTACAGCGACCGCCTCACCTCCCTTCTCTGCTTCCTCTCCCACGTTCAGCAGGCCGACTCGCGGGCGCTCGAGCCCTCGTAGGTCGCGCACATAGACCGAGCCGAGGCGAGCGAACTGATGAAGGAGGTGACCCTTGGTGTCCACGTTGGCGCCGACGTCGAGCACCAGCGTCGGTCCGGAGATCGTGGGAAACATCGCCCCCACTGCGGGCCGATCGACTCCCGGCAGCGCTCCCAACTCGAGTACGGAAGCCGCCATCACGGCGCCCGTGGATCCTGCCGATATGAACGCGTCGGCCATCCCCGAGCGAACCATTTGAAGACCGACGACGATCGAGCTGTCCCGCTTGCGCCGGACGGCGAGTGCGGGCGGCTCCTCCATCTGGATCGTCTCGGTGGCCGCGACGACCTCGATCCGTGGTCGGGCGGCGGCCGGCAGGACGGCCTCTATCCGCCCCGGCTCGCCGACGAGCGCGATGCGGATCCGCTCGGGTAGCTCGGAAAGCGCCGCGAGGGCTCCCGCCACCGGCACTTCGGGTGCCTTGTCTCCTCCCATCGCGTCGACCGCGATGGTGAGACGGATTCCAGGGCCGGTTCCTGCCGCCACGGGGGCGGCGTGATCGCGAGTCGCGGATCCCCCCGACCGGTGGTCAGAACTCTTCGACGGCGACGACTTCGCGATCGTCGTAGTGTCCACAGCTCGGGCAGACGCGATGCGGTCGACGAGGGTCTCCGCACCGGGGGCACTCCTGGATCGCCGTGGCGGCAGCCTTGTCGTGCGTACGACGCTTGCGCTTCCTCTGCTTGGACGTACGTCTCTTGGGTACGGCCATCCTCTATCCTCCTGAAAAACGCGTTTCGAGTTGTCGGGCGTATCGTTGTCAGCCGGCCTGAATGGACAATCGGCGGCTCAGACGCGCAACTTCCGCAGCGTCTCCCATCTCGGGTCCGGTTCCGATGACCCGCACTCGCAGGTCGCCTCGTTGAGGTTGATGCCACAGCTGGGGCAAAGGCCCCGACACTCCGCCCGGCACTCCGGAAAGTCGGGCAGGGCTAGCAAGAGCTCCTCCCTGACAATGGGCCCGATGTCGACGACGTCGCCATCCGGCTGAAGCGCGAAGACTCCTTCGTCCTCCGCACCGGGCTCGAGACCCGGCTCAAGCCTGAACTCCAGTGGAACGACGAGACCCTCCTCGTACTCGGCGAGGCAGCGCCTGCACGTGAGCCGGACGTGAGCGTCGAGCTCGCCGCGCACGTGGATCCCTCCGCTCGCGCCGGCCTGCGCCACGAAGGAGACCGTGGGCGGCTCGACGAACGCGACCTCGTCCCCGGTCACGAGGCCGGCCGCCGGCAGGCGCTCGGACCGCTCTATCGCGGCTTCCGCGATCCTGCGCAGCTCGATGGTGAGGATGTCCGGCATCTGCTCGCTCACAACGCTTTCAGGCCAGGTCGACCCCCGCAAAGAAAAACGCGACCTCCACCCTGGCGTTGTCGGGTGAGTCGGACGCGTGAATCGCGTTTCGCTCTTTGCTTTCCGCGTACAGGGCGCGGACGGTGCCCGGATCGGCCTCCGCAGGGTCGGTGGCACCAATCACCTCTCTCAGCCGAGTGACGGCGCCTTCCCTCTCCAACACCATCGCCAGCACCGGGCCCGAAGTCATGAAGTCTACCAGGGACGTGAAAAAAGGTTTCCCGCGGTGGACGTCGTAGAACGTCTCGGCGCCCGCCCGGCTCAGGTGAACCACCCGGGCAGCGAGTACCCCGAAACCCGCCGATTCGAGATGGTCGATGATCTTGCCCGTCTTGCCGCCGCCAAACGCGTCCGGCTTGATGATCGCGAGAGTTCTGATATCGTTCATGGCCTCGTTCCGGTTGGTCGTCTGTGGTTGATTTTATCGACGGTCTGCGATCTGCGATCCGGGCTCGACAGCCCTTACCGCGCCCGAAGGTGACCTCGCAACAGCCTCCTGATGATGTCGCCTCGGGTGAGGAAGCCGACGAGCCGGCCTTCCTCGACGACCGGCAATCGCTCGATCTCCTTGCGGATCATCCTGTCGGCGACGGCTCCGACCGTCTCATCGGCGCGCGCGGAGAAGACGCTCCGCTGCATGACGTCGCGTACCGAGCGCGCCCCGGGGTCTTCCTTGCCGGCTCCGGGCTCTTCCTCCTCGGATCCGGCGCCCTCCTCTCCGCCGATCCGGGGAAGGAACATCTCCATGATGTCGGCGTCCGTCACCATGCCGATCACCTCCCCGTCGTCGCCGACGACCGGGATCGCCCGGAGCCTCCGCCGGATCAGAACCTCGGCCACCTCCGCCATCGGCGTGTCGGAACCGACGCTAACGAAGTTTCGTGTCATTACGTCGCGGACCAGAATCGCCGCTCCGAGGACCGGCTCGCGAAGAGCGTCCAGCTCCATCACCTCCGCGGCCGTGTCGGCGGAGTCGAGTCGCTCCTCAACCCGCCCTCTTCCGAGGGCTCGGGCCAGAGCCGCCATTGTCTGCAGATAACGGGGGCCGCCGCTCAGCGGCGCGATCAGCAGCACCAGGGTTCGAGCCTCCGGAGCCGTGGCCGGCGCGAAGGGGAGCGCTCCCTCGGCGACCCCCATCATCATGGCCAAGTCGTGCGCGGCCTCGGTTCGCATGTGTGCCATGACGGCGTGGGAGCCGATCGGTATGAGATCGTGTTCGGCCAGCGTCTCCAGCTCCTGATCCAGCCGGTCCCGATCGGCGAGACCGTCCGCGACCGCGGTGGAGGCGAGTGCGTCGAGCGCCTGCATGAGCGTTTCCGCACGCAGCGGCAGAACGATCCGGCGTTCGCTCAGCAGATCGCCGAGCGTGCGTGCGTCCGATCCCTCTTTCGTCACAGCGAAGCACGCAACGCGTCGACGATCTCGACGGGTCGCTCGGCCACCGCGATGCCGTTCTCCTGGAACGCCCGAACCTTCTCCGCTGCCGTACCCTCGGATCCGGAGATGATCGCGCCCGCGTGTCCCATCCGACGGCCCGGAGGGGCTGTCTGTCCTGCGATGAAGCCGACGACGGGCTTACTCATCTCCTCCTTGACGAGGCGGGCCGCCGTCTGCTCGTCCGTGCCGCCGATCTCGCCGATGATCACGACCGCGTCGGTGTCGCCGTCCGCTTCGAAGGCCCGGAGGCAGTCCACGAAGTCCGTTCCGATGATCGGATCCCCGCCGATCCCGATCGAGGTCGACTGTCCGATCCCGGCGCTCGTGAGCTGGAAGATGATCTCGTAGGTCAGGGTGCCGGACCGGCTGACGATGCCGATCCGTCCCGGCAGCACGATCTGCCCGGGAAGGATTCCCACCTTGCACACGCCTGGCACGATCAGCCCGGGGCAGTTGGGTCCGATCAGGCGGGCTCCACGCTCCTGAACGAATGGCATCACCCGCATCATCTCGGCGACCGGGATTCCCTCCGTGATGCACACGATCAGTCCGACCCCTGCGTCGGCGGCCTCCAGGATGGCATCTCCGGCGAACCGCGCCGGCACGTAGATGACCGAGGTGTTGGCTCCCCGCTCGACCACCGCCTCGGCCACCGTGTTGTACACGGGGACGCTTCCGTCGAACGTCAGGCCGCCCTTCCCCGGCGTCACGCCGGCCACGACGCGTGTGCCGTACTCGATCATCTGGCGAGTGTGGAAGGAGCCATCCCTGCCGGTGATGCCCTGCACGACCAGCCGCGTCTGTCCACCTATGAAAATCGCCATGGGTCTCCCGTGTCGTCAGGCGTCAGCGCTTCGCTCGGTCAGGAAGCGACCTCTACGGCCCGCTGGACGGCCCGATCCATGTCCGTGTCTGCCTCGAATCCGGCCCCTTCCAGGATCCTCACCCCTTCCTTCTCGTTCGTGCCCGTGAGCCGGATCGTGATCGGCACGTCCAGGTCGAGTCGGCCCGTCGCTTCCACGATGCCGTTCGCCACGTCGTCGCAGCGGGTGATCCCGCCGAAGATATTGAAGAGGATTGAGCGGACACTCGGATCCTGCGTGATGATCTCCAGGGCCGCGACGACCTTCTCGGGGCTGGAGGACCCTCCGATGTCGAGGAAGTTCGCCGGGCTGCCGCCGTAGTACTTCACCAGATCCATCGTCGCCATCGCCAGGCCGGCCCCGTTCACGCAGCAGCCGACGTCCCCCTCCAGCTTGATGTAGCTGAGCCCCGCCTCCCTGGCTCGTTGTTCGGAGGGGGCTTCCGCTCCCTCGTCCCGCATCGCCTCGATCTCCGGCTGCCGGAAGAGCGAGCTGTCATCGATGTTCATCTTGGCGTCGATCGCCAGCACCTCGCCTTCGGGCGTGGAGACGAGAGGGTTTATCTCCGCGAGCGTCGCGTCGGCCCCGTCGTATGCGTTCCATAGTCCGGCCAGGGCGCGCACCGCCTGTTTAGCGAGCGCCGGGTCGGAGAAGAGCCTGTATGCGAGCCCGGTCGCCTCGTGCGGCATCAGGCCGTAGCGCGGATCGATCGCCTCCTTGAAGATCGCCTCGGGCTTGGTCGCGGCGACCTCTTCGATATCCACTCCCCCCTCCGGCGAGACCATCATGACCGGCCGCTGTGACGCACGGTCCATCACGATCCCGACGTACGCCTCCGTCGCGATCTCCACGGCCGGAGCGACGAGGACCTTCTCGACGACGAGGCCCTTGATCTCCATTCCGAGGATCGCTTCGGCTGCCTCGCCGGCCTCCGCGGGATCGGATGCGAGCTTGACGCCGCCGGCCTTTCCGCGGCCGCCCGCATGCACCTGCGCCTTGATCACCACCGTCCCACCGAACCGCGCGGCGGCATCTCTGGCCTGCTCGGCGGTTTCAGCGAGCACGGAATCCGGAACCGGAAGGCCATGGGATCGGAAGATCTCTCGCGCCTGATACTCGTGGATGTTCATGGTCCTCTGTGGTTAGCGGTTCTTTGCCGTGGACGGAGGTTCGGAGATGATCGTCGTGCCGGTCGAACCATGCAGAGCGGCCGCTCCGCGACCCAGCTCCGCGATGACCGATCGCCGCCCTCCCCCTTCGACGAAGTGTATGGCCGCCTCGAGCTTGGGGCCCATGCTGCCCGCGCCGAGGTCCTGTTCCGCGAGGAGCGCCCAGCCCTCGGCCGGAGTGAGCCGCGGGATGAGCTCCTGTTCCGGCGAGCCGAAGGACCTGTACACACCCTCCACATTGGTCAGGATCAGAAGGAGAGTCGCGCCGATGTCGTTGCCCAGGATCGCGGCCGCCCGGTCCTTGTCTATGACCGAATTCATCCCTTCGAGGCCCAGCAGCGGGTCCCGGTACACCGGGGTGCCCCCACCCCCGCAGGCAACCACGATGGTGCCCCTCTGGACAAGCTCGCGCACGGTGTCCGATTCGAGGATCTCCAGCGGCTCGGGACTCGGCACGATGCGGCGAAGCTCTCCCCGCCGGTCCGGCCGGAGGTCCACGCCCTCCGCGATGAGCTCCCTCCCGACCTCGGGATCCACTGTCCGGCCCACGAACTTCCGGGGCTCGTGTGTGGTCGGGTGCTCGGGATCCACGAGCACCTGGTTGATCACCGTGACGACGCGCCGGTCGATCCCCTCCTGGGTCAACGCGTTCTGAAGAGACTGTTGGATCATGTAGCCGATCCAACCGGCCGTACCGGCCACGAGCACGCCGAGCGGAAGCTCATCGACGATCGATCGCGCTCGCTCGTTGCGAAGGAGCGCATCGCCCACCTGCGGGCCGTTCCCGTGGACGATGGCAATTCCCCAGCCGTGCCTCGCGAACTCCAGAATCGGAGCGAGGCTCTCGCGCGTATGCTGAAACTGGGTCCGTATCTCGGCCGGGCCGCCCGCCGGGGAGAGTGCGTTGCCGCCGATCGCGATGACGACGCGCTCCTCGTTATGCCCCGTTACCTGGCTCGAGCTCGTCACGATGGAGTCGCCGCGTGGGCGTCAGGCTTCCGGGAGGGACACACCCTCGGCTGCCAGGTACTCGCCGACCTGCGAGCGGATCTCGTCCAGCAGCTCGGGCGTGTCGGCCTCGATCCGGGCCACCACGACGGGTTGCGTGTTGCTGGCTCGGATCAGCGCCCAACCGCCGTCGAACAGAATCCGGGCTCCGTCGATGTCGATCACCTCGTGGGACCGCTTGTAGTGCTCTACCGCACGCTTCACGAGATCGAACTTCAGTTCTTCCGGACAATCCAGGCGGAGCTCCGGCGTGGATGGATATGCGGGGATGTGAGCGACGATCTCGGAGAGCGGCCGGCCGTCACGAGCCACCAACTCGGCGAGGCGGGCCGCGTCATAAATGGCATCGTCAGTTCCGAAATACCTGTCAGCAAAACAGATATGGCCGCTCATCTCACCTGCAACAGGAGATCCGGATTGGCGCATCCTCTCCTTGATGAGCGAATGGCCCGTCTTCCACATGATCGGAACGCCACCGGCTCGCTCGATCATCTCCGGCAGGGCCTTCGAGCACTTGACGTCGAAGATGATCTCGGCTCCGGGGTGGTCCTTCAGAACGTCGAGAGCGAACAGGAGCAGGAGGTGGTCTCCCCGGACGATCACGCCCTTCTCCGTCACCGCGCCGATACGGTCGGCATCTCCGTCCAGGCCGACCCCGAAAGCGGCACCTGTGGAGACCACACGGGCGATGAGGTCCTTCACGTTCTCGTCGACCGTCGGGTCGGGGTGGTGATTCGGAAAGGTGCCGTCGGATTCGCAGTAGAGCGGATCCACCTCGGCACCGGCGGCGCGGAGAGCGCGCTCGGCGACGACGCTGCCGGCGCCGTTACCGCAGTCGAGAACGAAGCGGATTGACGGCTCCACGCGCGCTCGTCTCCCGATCTCCTCCACGTAGCGGTCCAGGACGTCGACCTCTCGGACCGACCCGGCGCCCGAGATGAGCTCATCGGCCTCGATGCGCGCTCGAAGCGCCTGAATGGCCTCTCCGTAGAGCGGACGGCCCTCGACGGTCATCTTGATGCCGTTGTACTCCGGCGGGTTGTGGGAGCCCGTGATCTGGATTCCTCCGTCGGTCTCCAGCTCGTAAGTGGCGAAATAGAGGGCGGGAGTCGGCACCGTCTGTACGAACACGACGTCGACCCCGGAGGCGTTGAGCCCCTCGATCAGGGCGGAGGAGAGAACCGGAGAACTCGGCCGGTTGTCGTGACCCACGGCCACCGTCTTGCCGGATCCGATCTCGCTGCCGTAGGCGCGCCCGACCGCGCGAGCCAGGTCCGGGTCCAACGTCTTGCCGACGATTCCCCGAATGTCGTACTCGCGGAAGACCTGCCTGGGAACGTTCATGGGCCTACCGTGCTTGCCGCGCTCGTCCGCTCTCCCGGGATCGATCTGTCGGAGAGCTCCGCCGCGGAGGATTCGGCCGCCGGCGTCGACTCCAAGTCCGCGCCCGCTCGTTCGAAGGCGCGCAACGCCGGTCCCGGGAGAAGGCCGAGGGCGAGGATGCCGCCGGCGCAGATCGCCGTCGAGAAGCGGAACGCGAAGCCGCCCTTGGCCACAGTGCGCTCCGTTCCCTCTTCGAAGTACATCTTCCACACGACGCGCAGATAGTAGTAATAGGAGATCAGGCTGCTGAGGACGAGCGTCACGGCCAGCGCCACCTGGCCCGCATCGATCGAGGCTCGCAGCAGGTACAGCTTGCCGACGAAGCCTCCGGTCGGAGGGAACCCCGCCAGAGACAGAAGGAACAGCAGAAGGGCGAAGGCCAGCCCGGGGCGTCGCCATCCGAGGCCTCTGAAGTCGGCCAGCGTCATGCGCCGGTCTCCCTTCCCCGCCACGGCGTAGACGACGGCGAACGCACCCAGCGTCATGAGCGTGTAGGCGGCCAGATAGAAGAGCGCCGCCGCCCGTCCGAACGCCGTGCCGGCCGCCACCCCGACCAGCAGGTACCCCGCGTGCGCGACGGAGGAGTAGGCCAGCATCCGCTTGACGTTGTTTTGGACCAGCGCGATGAGGTTCGGAACGATCATGGTGAGCATCGCCAGCCACCACACCACTCCGGTCCAGAACTCCGCGGCTGGCGCGAGCTGACCCGTGAACACCCTGAGGAGAGCAATGAACGCCGCCGCCTTGACACCGACGGCCATGTATCCGGTTACCGATGTCGGGGCGCCCTCGTACGCATCGGGCGTCCACATGTGAAACGGAACCGCGGCGATCTTGTAGCCGAAGCCGATGAGCAGGAGCGTAACGCCCGAGAAGAAGAGAACGCTGCCCTCCTCGACACTCGAGGTGACGCGCTCCATCACGTCCGGGATGTTCGTGCTTCCGGTCGCCCCGTACAGCAGCGCGATGCCGTAGAGGATGAACGCGCTCGCGAACGCGCCGACGAGGAAGTACTTGAGGCCCGCCTCCGAAGAGCGGGGGTCGTTGCGGTTGAATCCGGTGAGGACGTAGACGGCGATCGACATCAGCTCCAGGCCCAGGAAGACCAGGACCAGGTCGCGGGCGCCGACGAGCACCAGCATGCCGACCGTCGCCAGAAGAACGAGCGCGTAGAACTCGCCGATGTGGAGGCCTTCCCGTCGGCCGTAGTCGAAGGCGAACAGGAGCGCGAGAAGGGTTCCTCCGAGCAAGACGAGACTTGCTGCCAGCCGAAAGCCGTCGACCGCGACGAGGCCGGATGAGGCTTCGACGGTGAGACCGACCCAGAGGCTGGCCGCTGCGGCCGCTACGACGCTCGCGACGGCGGCCCGCCCCGTCCACGCGCCGCTCGGCCCCGGTTCCCGGCCCCGGATGAAGACGTCCGTGAGCAGGACCACGAAAGCTCCGAGCGTGAGCACGGTCTCCGGCAGGAGCGCGATCAGGTATTGGCCCGGCGAGGAGTAGTCGAGGATCACGGGCCGGCGCTCCCTTCGGCCGTAGCGGTCCCTTCCGACGGCGGTGTGGCGTCGAACCGCCCCGCCGGGTCGAGTTCAGCGATCAGGCGCGGGTCGGGCGACTCCGAGGCCTGCATCGGCTGGGCCCCGAGCTCTACCCGTTCAATGAGGGCGTCGACGGAGGCCGACATCCGGTCCAGGAACGGCTGCGGATAGACGCCGATGAGCAGGATCAGGCCCAGCAGCGGCGCCACGATCCACCGCTCCCGCCTGTTCAGATCCTTCAGCTCCCGGTTCTCGTCCCGTGACAGCGGGTTGAGGATCACTCGCTGCACCATCGGAAGCATGTAGGCGGCGGCGAAGATGACGCCGGTCGTTGCCAGCATGGCGACGACCGGGAACCTCTGGAACGTCCCGATGAGGATGAGAAACTCTCCCACGAAGCCGTTGGTGCCCGGGAGTCCGATCGAGCTCAACGCGACGACGGTGAGCGAAAAAGCGAAGAAGGGCATCACCTTCGCCAGTCCGCCGAAGTCGGCGATCATGCGGGTGTGCCGTCGCTCGTAGATCATCCCGATCAGAAGGAAGAGGGCGCCCGTCGAGATGCCGTGGTTCACCATCTGGAGAATCGCCCCCTCGAGGGACTGCCTCGTAAGGGCGAAGACGCCTACCATCACGAAGCCCAGGTGAGCCACCGACGTGTAGGCGATCAGCTTCTTCGCGTCCGGCTGCACCGCTGCCACCCAGGCCGCATAGATGATCCCGATCAGACCCAACAGCACGATCGTGCCGACGACCGTGGGGCTGGTCGCCGCGACGGGGAAGAGCGGCATGGCGAACCTCAGGAAGCCGTACACGCCCATCTTCAGGAGGATGCCGGCCAGTACCACGGAGCCTGCCGTCGGCGCCTCGACGTGTGCGTCGGGCAGCCAGGTGTGTACGGGGAACAGGGGCACCTTGATGGCGAAGGCCAGGCCGAACGCCGAGAAGAGGAGGAGTTGAAGGCCCGGCGCGATGGAGGTCCGCAGGAGGTCCTCGTACCCGAAGGAGACGACCCCGAACTGCAGTTGGTGCTGGTAGACGAGAGCCACGATAGCCACCAGCATGAGTAGCGATCCGGTGGCCGTGAAGAGGAAGAACTTCACCGCGGAGTAGATGCGGCGCTCGCCTCCCCAGATCCCGATGATGAAGTACATCGGGATCAGCATGATCTCCCAGAACACGTAGAACAGGAACAGATCCAGGGCCACGAAGACGCCCAGCATGCCGGTCATCAACACGAGCATGCTGGCGTAGAAGGCCCGCTCCCTCTTCCTGATGTACGAGAACGAGCCGGCGACGGAGAGCGGCATGATCACCGTCGTGAGCAGGATCATGAGGAGCGATATGCCGTCGAGGCCGACCGCGTACCGGATCCCCCAGCGCTCGATCCATGGCAAGGACGCCGTGTTCTGGAACTCGGCCGTGCCGAGCTGGAAGGTCCAGAAGAGCGGCAGCGACAGGGCGAGGGCGAGCAGCGTGGCGAACAGAGCGGTCCAGCGGGCCCTGCTCTCCGGGCCGGCCAGGCATCCCAGTGCGCCGAGGAACGGAATCGCCAGAAGGAGCGTCAGGATCCAGTGGCTGCCGTAGAGGGATTCCATCGTCAGAACGCCAGGCTTCCGAGGATAATCAGCGCCCCGATCATGAAGATGAGGAGATAGGTGCTCACCCGACCCGTCTGGAGCTGACTGCCCGTCCAACCGACCACCCGGGCCACGCCGCCCAGGCCGTTCACGGTGCCGTCGATCAGGCGGTCGTCCACGATCCGCCAACAGCCGCGCCAGACAGCGAGCAGTGGCCTGACGACCAGTCGGTCGTACAGCTCATCCACGTACCACTTGTGGTAGAGCAGCGAGGCCGCGCCGCTCGGCTCGGCGGACTCGGCAGCCGGGAGGTACCGGCGGCGGGAGAGCCGCCAAAACACCACGATGACCGTCAGGAGCGCCAGGCCCGTCCCCCCAACGGCCCATGAGGTCTCCCCTCCCCCGAGGGGAGCTTCGTGGGCCAACCCCTCGCCGTGGGCGCCTCCGACCGCCCCACCGGAGGCGACCTCGATCGCCGGTGCGAAAACGGGCTCGAGCCAGGAGTGGAGCAGGTCGACGTCCGGCAGCGGAAGCACCTCGGGGATCTGTACCCACCCGCCCACGGTGGAGAGGACCGCGAGGATCGCGAGCGGAATCCACATCACCGCCGGCACCTCGTGCAGATGGCCTCGGGCGGACTCGCCGCTTCGGTTGGCCCCATGGAAGGTCATGACCATGAGGCGCGTCATGTAACCGGCGGTCAGCAGAGCGACGATGAGCGCCGTGGCCCACAGAACCGCATACCCCCGGACACCGGCCTCCCAGATGATCTCGTCCTTGGAGAAGAAGCCGGCGAACGGGAAGACCCCCGATATGGCCAACGTACCGATCCACATCGTGGCTGCCGTGATCGGCATCAGCGGACGCAGGCCGCCGTAGTTGCGCATGTCGTTGGGATCGCCGTGATCGCCCGTCTCGTGCCACGCGTGGTGCATCGCGTGGATGACCGCGCCGGCGCCGAGGAAGAGGAGCGCCTTGAAGAACGCATGGGTCATCAGGTGGAAGATCCCCGCCGTGTAGGCGCCCACGCCGACGGCCACGAACATGTAGCCCAGCTGGGAGATCGTGCTGTAGGCGAGGACCTTCTTGATGTCGTACTGCTGCACCGCGATGGAGGCGGCGAACAGGGCCGTCCCCACGCCCACGGAGGCCACGATGGCCTGCGTGAACGGCGCGAGAGCGAAGAGGACTCCGGAGCGGGCGACCAGATAGACGCCCGCCGTGACCATCGTGGCGGCGTGGATCAATGCCGACACGGGCGTCGGGCCGGCCATCGCATCGGGGAGCCACACGAACAGCGGTATCTGGGCCGACTTGCCGACGCAGCCGAGGAAGAGGAAGAGCGTGACCGCCGTCGCGATCCCGCCGCCCGCGAGGAGCGTCGTCGGAGCCGCTTCGAAGATCGACGGCATGTCCAGCGTCCCGAACACGCCGAACATGAGGAACATGGCGATGAGGAAACCGAGGTCGCCGATCCGGTTGACGATGAACGCCTTCTTCCCCGCATCCGAGAACTCGCGGTTCTCGTACCAGAAGCCGATCAGCAGGTAGGAGCAGAGGCCGACTCCCTCCCAGCCCACGAACATGACCGGGTAGTTCGCGCCCAGGACGAGGATCAGCATGAAGAAGATGAACAGGTTGAGGTACGAGAAGTACCGGGAGTATCCGGGGTCTTCCCGCATATAGCCGACGCTGTAGACGTGGATGATCCCCCCCACCCCGGTCACGATAAGCGTCATGAGGACGGACAGCTGATCGAAGAGGAGGGTCACGCCGATCTCGAGATCGCCGGAGCTCATCCAGGTCCAGAGCGGCACCAGCGACGGGTCGTGCGGAGCCGCGGCGCGCATGGCGGCGAAGTTCAGGAGGCAAACGACGAACGCCCCAAGCACGGCCAGAGGACCGACGATCGTCGGCACCGTCTTGTTCTCCCGCCAGGCGAAGGCTCCGATTCCGTTCAGCGCGGCGCCGAGCAGAGGCAGCCCCAGGATGAGGCCCGGGAGGATCGGGTGGTATGCCTCGCTCACGATCGTTCCTCCGTGCGCCGGAGGCAGGAGATACGGGCTACCACCTCAACCTCCGGAACAGCTCGAGATCCACGCTCTCATAGTGCCGGAAGATGGCCAGGATGAGCGCCAACCCGACCGCCGCCTCCGCCGCCGCCACGGAGATCACGAAGAGGACGACGATCTGGCCGTCGATTCCGTGCATGCGTGAGAAGGCGACGAAGCTGAGGTTCACGGCGTTGAGCATCAGCTCCACGCACATGAAGACAATGATCGCGTTGCGTCGCAGCAGCACGCCCGCGACCCCGATCGCGAACAGGAACGCGCTCAGGACGAGAGCCAGGTCGACCAGGTAGCCCTGGCTCACGGCTCACGTCTCCGGGCGAGCACGACGGAGCCCACGATGGCGACGACCAGGAGGATCGAGGTGATCTCGAAGGCCACCAGATAGCGCGTGAAAAGCGGCTCGGCCACCGCCGCCACGGCTCCGCTCGATTCGAGCAGCGGGTCGAGCGCGGAAGGGCCGCCCAACCCGTCGACGTCGCCGCCCGCCATGAAGAGGCGAGCGAAAACGGCGACCAGGGCCACCGACACGGAGCCGGCCAGGACCCGTCCGATTCCCTGCCGGATGTCGCTCAGCTCCGTGCTGCCCAGGTTCAAGAGCATGATCACGAAGAGGAAGAGCACCATGATCGCGCCGGCGTATACCATGACCTGCACCGCCGCGATGAAGTGCGCATCCAGGATCACGAAGAGCCCGGAGAGCGAGAAGAAGGTAACGACCAGATACAGCACGCTGGCGACGGGATTGACCTGCGTCACCATGAATATGGCGCTGAGCACCGCCATGGCCGCGAAGAGGAAGAAGAAGAACTCGATCATTGGGACGTCGGATCCGCGGGATCCCAGAGCGCCGTGTAGGGGTGCTCCAGCTCCGTCAGCCGCTCCAGATCGTAGACCCAGCGCTCCCGGCTGTACTCCGCGTTCTCGTAGTGGACCCCGAGGTGGATCGCCTCTACCGGGCAGACCTCCTGACAGAAGCCGCAGAAGATGCAGCGGAACTCGTCGATCTCGTAGATCGCCGCGTAGCGCTCGCCGTTTTCATCCTCGGCCGGGATCAGCTTGATGCAGTTCACGGGGCAGACCGTCGGGCAGAGGCCGCAGCCCACGCACTTCGCCCGCCCGTCTTCGTGCACCGCCATGCGGTGCGTGCCGCGCAGACGGGGCGCCAGCTCCCACTTCTCGTCCGGGTACTGCTGCGTCACCTTGATCGGACGGATCATGTGCTTGAGTGTGACCCCGAGCCCCTTGGAGGCGGCCCGCACATACGATCCCTCCGCTCCGGGCCGCTCGAGTACCTTCACGCCTCCCGCCATCGCCTATCTACCTTCCTCGGAAGAGTCGTCCGCCGTAGTCGCCAGCCGGGCGCTTTCACCCAGCGCGTGCGACAGGGTCTGCTGACGCACCTGGCGTCTCGCCTCCAGGAGTCGCCGCCGTGCCTCGCGCTCCGCCTCCCGGCCTGCGCCTCGGATGAGCCTCCCGCGGTCGAACAGGAAGAAGAGGAGCACGGCGAGGACGACGTTGACGCCCAGCAGAGCGGCCGCGTACGCCGGCCCGAACGCCAGGCCCGCGCGGTCGAGCGCGTAGATCGCCACGGCGATGACGATGATGTAGATGGTCACGAACTCGATGATGAACTTCCAGCCCAGGTCCATGAGCTGGTCGTAGCGGAACCGTGGCAGCGTCCAGCGGACCCAGATGAACGTGGCGAACACGAGACCGCCCTTGATCACGAAGGCGATCAATGTGAGCAACGTCTTCCACCAGGCCGGCTCGCCGATGAGGGAGCCGTCCGCCGCCACACGGATGTTGTCGCCACTCCAGAAGGGGATGTCCCAGCCGCCGAAGAAGAAGACCGTGACGAGCATGGCCGTCGTGATCAGGTGCCCGTATTCGCCCATCATGAAGACGGCGAACTTCATGGAGGAATACTCGGTGTGGTACCCTCCGACGAGCTCGGCCTCCGCCTCCGGAAGGTCGAAGGGGAGCCGGTTGGTTTCCGCCAGGCCCGTCAGGTAGAAGAGGAACGTCCCTACGAGGAGGGGCGCTACGAGCCACACGCCGAGGGTGGTGGCGTCCCCTGGATAGTGCTGCTGCAGCGTCACGATCTCGGGAACTCTCACGTCGCCGGCCAGCATGAGCACCGGGACGAGGCTCAGCGAGAGGCCGACCTCGTAGCTCACCATCTGGGCCGAGCCCCTGAGCCCGCCGAGAAAGGCGTACTTGCTGCCGGAGGACCAGCCGGCCATCACCACGCCGTACACGCCCAGGGACGCGATGGCGAGGATGTACAGCACGCCGATCGGCACGTCCGCCACGATCATGTCCACGTATCCCCAACGGGTCGGGGCGGGAGAGGCGAACGGGATGACCGCGAAGAGGATCGTGCCCGGGATCAGTGCCAGCGCCGGAGCGAGGAGGAAAAAGCCCTTGTAGGCGGCGCTGGGCCAGGTCTCCTCCTTCAGCAGGTTCTTGAGCCCATCGGCGACGACCTGCAGCAGCCCGATGGGCCCGACCCGATTCGGGCCGCTGCGGTCCTGGATGAAGGCGGCGAGCCGCCGCTCCATGTACGTGCCGAGCGCGATGCTGAGGATCAGCAGAGTGAAGAAGACGACCACCTTCAGGATCGTCGCGACGACGAACGGGCCCCCAGAGATCTCCGTCATGTCGCGTCGGCCGGGACTGCGTCACCTGCCGCTACGAGGCGGGTGCCCTTCGGTCCGATCGAGTCCCAATCGAGACCGCCGAACTCGGGCGTGCCGACGGCCATGGCCGCGAACGCCTGGCTGGCCTCAAGTGGTGTCTCGCCGGTCTTCGTGCCGCGACGCAGGTCCAGCGCCGCTATCAGTCGGCTCAGGACCATCCAGGCGGGCCGCGCCAGGCCAGGTGGCTGAAGGGCCTGGTCGAATCGCTGCACCCGTCCCTCGAAGTTCGTGAAGCTGCCCTCCATCTCCGCGAACCCGGTGACCGGGAGGACGGCGTGCGCGTTTCGGGCGGCGCCCGACAGCCTCCCCCCGACGTAGAGGAAGAAGCCGGCTTCCCCGCCCCACTCGGGCTCGTGGTCCCCGAGCGAATCCTCCAGCACGATCAGTCCTGCTCCGGTCGGCGAGGTCGGTGAGGCTGCCGGCTCGTCGGTCCGCTTGAAGCCGAACAGCTCCGCGCCTGTCGCGTTCGGAGCGCGCTCGGCCCGCAGCGCGAGCTTGGGGAAGCCGGCGAGCGCCGTCTCCTCTCCGGTCGGGACCCGGAAGCTGCCACCTTCGATCCCGAGTCGGTCGAGCAGCTCCCTCATGAAGAAGAGGCTCTCGTTGGCCGCTTCGGGCGAGACCACGGCGCCTCCACCCTTCACCTCCACAAGTCGATCCGCCACCCAGGCCAGAGCCTCGCTCCAGTCGGCCGCCACGAGCCGATCGTCACGCCGGATCAACGGGACGTCGGCTCGCTCTCCGCGGTTCGACATGATGAGGTGCTTCCGACCGTGGTCACACATCCAGTAGGAGTTGACCTCGGGGTTGTGGCGCGGCTTCAGCCGGACGATCTGATTCTCCTTGACGTCGATCGTGACGTTGCAGCCCGTCGAGCAGCCCGGGCAGATCGAGGCCGCCTGATCCATGTCCCAGAATCGAGCCTTGAACAGGAAGTCCTCGTGCACGAGAGCGCCGACCGGGCAGACGTCGACGATATTGCCCTGGAACGGGTGGTCCAGATCGCGCCCGGGAAACGTGTCGATCACGTTTCGATGCCCGCGCTGAGCGACGATGAGGGCCTCGTCTCCCGCCACCTCGCTCATGAAGCGAACGCAGCGCGTACAGATGATGCACCGGTCCGCGAAGTAGAGGATGTCGTCGGCGATGCGATCCCGCCCCTGCACCAGCTTCTCCTCGTGCAGGCGGCTTCGTAGCTGCTCCGTCTCGAGGGCGTAGTCCTGCAGCATGCACTGTCCCGCCGCGTCGCAGATCGGGCAGTCAAGGGGGTGGTTCACGAGCAGGAGCTCGATCACGGCTCGGCGGGCGTCCTCGGCCTCCTCGCTGGCCGTATGAACGACCATTCCCTCCTGGACCGTCATCTTGCAGGACGGCTGGAGCTTCGGCTGCCCCTCGATCTCCACGAGGCAGACCCGGCACTGGGCGGGTCTGGTGGGAATGCCCGGATGGTAGCAATAGCGGGGTATCAGTGCGCCCGCTCGCTCGGCCGCGTCGATGACGTGGGTACCTGGCTCGACGGCGATCTCGATGCCGTCGATCGTCAGGCTGATCAGGTCGCTGCCCGTCGTCATCCTTCCGTCGACTCCAATCCGGGGCTCCCGCTCGATGCCTTAGGTGGCCACTGTGGGGCTACGCCGCATGAGCGCTTCGTACTCGTGGCGGAACTTGTCCAGCGAGGAACGCAGCGGAAAGACGACGCTGTCCGCCAGCACGCAGATCGTCCGTCCGGTGAGCTGATCGCACAGATCGTAGAGCGTCTCCAGATCCCGCGGCTCTCCATCCCCCTCTTCGATTCGGCGCAGGATCTTGGTGATCCATGCCGTTCCCTCGCGGCACTGAACGCACTGTCCGCACGACTCGTGGGCGTAAAACTGTGCGATGCGCCGCATGGCGGGAACGATCTCGGCGGTTTCGTCCAACACGATCGGCGAGGCGGTGCCGAGCGCGCTTCCCGCCTCCTGCAAGCCCTCGTACGTCGTCACGCAATCCAGTTCGTCGGCCGTCAGAAACGCGGTCGAGGAGCCACCCGGCAGTACCGCCTTGACCTTCCGGCCCTCCGGCGGCCCGCCGCATACCTCGTCGATGATCTCGCGGAGCGGGAGGCCGAGCTCGAGCTCGTAGTTGCCGGGCTTGGTCAGATTCCCGGAACAGCACCACATCTTGGTTCCCGGGCTCTTCTCGCTTCCCCACCCCCTATACCAGGCGGAGCCGTTCATCACGATGCCCGGTACGGAGGCCAGCGTTTCGACGTTGTTGACGGTGGTCGGGGCACCGAACACGCCGCGCTGCGCCGGAAACGGCGGCTTCATCCAGGGCTCGGCGCGACCGCCCATGAGGGACGACATCAGCCCGGTCTCCTCACCCGCGATGTACGCTCCCGCTCCGATGTGGACGGTGAGGTCGCAACCCCACCCGCTCTCGCACACGCTCTCGCCCAGGTAACCGGCTTCGTAGGCTTCGACGACGGCCTGGTTGAGGATCCTGATGACCGGGAAGAACTCGCCGCGCACGTAGATGTAGACGTGCTGCGCGCGAATGGCCCGGGCCGCGATGATGCAGCCCTCGATGAGCAGGTGGGGCGTCCACCGCATGATCTCCCGGTCTTTGAAGGCCCCGGGCTCGCTCTCATCGGCGTTGGCGCACAGGTAGTGCGGGCCACTCGGCTCGCTCGGCATGAAGCTCCACTTCATCCCCGTCGGGAAGCCGGCGCCTCCGCGCCCCCGCAGCCCCGACTCCTTGACGACGTCGGTGATCTCGTCCGGCTCCATCGCGACCGCCTTGCGCAACGCTTCGTATCCGCCGCGCTCGAGCCAGCCGTTCAACGAGCGAGCCTCCGGCTCGCCCATGTGCCGAGAGAGAATCGTCGTCGTCTCGCGGTCGTCTCGGTAGGGATACGCCATCGCCGGCTCTCAGACGCCCTGCGGCCCGTCGAGCGACGCGAGGATCTCCGCCACTTTCTCCGGGGTCACGTTCTCGTGATACTCGTCGTTGATCTGCACCGCGGTCGCGAAGCCGCACGCGCCCAGGCATTCCGCTTCCAGCACCGTGAAGCGGCCGTCCTGCGTCGTCTCTCCCTCGACCGTGCCGGTCTGCTCGAGGAACTCCTCCAGCACCCGGGGCGCTCCGTTCAGGTGGCAGGAGATGTTCGTGCACACCTGGATCATGTGTCGACCCGCGGGATGCTTGTTGTACATCGTGTAGAAGGAGGCGACCGACCATACGTAGGCTGGAGTGAGCTCGAGCACTTCGGCGATCTCCTCCATGTCCCCGGTCGAGATCCAGCCGTGGATCTCCTGAGCGTAGCCAAGGAGAGGGAGAAGCGCCGCCCGCTTGTTCGGATAACGGCTGAGAATCGCCTCGAGCCGCTCGCGGCTCTCCTCGCTGTCGAACAGGGGCGCATCCGGATCGCGCTCCGCCAGTTGGAAGGGCTGGGCGCCGGCCACGGCGGGATGGAGGCGGCGGCTCATCGGTCGATCTCCCCGAGCACGATGTCCAGGCTCGCGTTGACGGCCAGCACGTCGGCCACGAGCTCTCCCTCGACCATGAAGGGGAGCGCGGCGAGGTTGATGAAGGAGGGACCGCGGAAGCGGCAGCGAACCGGCTTGCTCCCGCCATCCGAGACGAGCCCGACACCCAGCTCGCCCTTGGAGGCCTCGATCGAATACCACACCTCTCCCGCGGGCACCTGGATTCCCTCCATGACCAGCTTGAAGTGGGCGATCATGGAGTCGATCGATCCCATCGCCTCGCTCTTGGGCGGCAGGACGACCGAGTAATCCTCGATGTCGATCGGTCCGTCCGGCAGCCGGTCGAGCGCCTGCTCGAGAATCCGCAGGCTCTGTCGCATCTCCTCGAACCGAACGAGGAAACGGTCGTAGGTATCGCCGTGCACGCCCACCGGCACGTCGAAGTCGTACTCCTCGTAACCCAGGTATGGCCGAGCCTTGCGCACGTCGTACGCGACCCCACTGGCGCGGAGGTTCGGACCGGTCAGGCCGAAGCTCACTGCCTCCTCCGGTCCGATCGCGCCGATGTCCTGCTGCCGCGAGATCCATATCGCGTTTCGCGTGAGCAGGCGGTCGACCTCCGCGAGCGTGTTGGGGAACGTCCGGACGAAGTCCCACGCCGCGTCCATCCAGCCGGGCGGGAAGTCCGCGAGCATGCCCCCGACGCGGGTGACCGAGGTAGTGACTCGAGCGCCGGTGTAGGCTTCGTGGAGGTTGTAGATCCGCTCGCGCTCCTGGAAGGTGTACAGGAAGACGCTGAATGCACCGAGGTCGATCGCGGTCGTGCCGATCCACAGAAGGTGGCCCAGGAGCCTGTTCAGCTCCGAGAGGATGACACGGGCCACCTGGCAGCGAGGCGTCACCTCGATGCCGAGCAGGCTTTCGACGGCGAGGGCGTAGCCGATGTTGTAGAGCATCGGCGCCAGGTAGTCCATCCGGTCCGTGTACGGGACCACCTGGTTCCACTCACGGTATTCGCACGTCTTCTCGAACCCGGTATGCAGGTAGCCGATGTGGGGGGTGCAGCGGAGGATTCGCTCGCCATCCAGCTCCAGGACGAGCCTAAGGACGCCATGCGTGGCGGGATGCTGTGGCCCCATGTTCAGCAGCATCGGCTTCCCCTCGAGGGCGTCCTGGCCTCCGACCAGCTCCTCCGGTCGGCGGTCCGGCGGTACGTCGAGCATTCCGAGCTCGTCCAGGGGCACGCCCGCCATCTCGAGCTCGGCCCGGGCGTATACATCCTCCAGATCTCTCGAGAGGGCCCGGCGTGTCTGCTCCGAGCGGCTGAAGCGGCCGCGCAGGGGAAAGTCCTTCCGGAGCGGAAAACCCTCTTCGTAGTTCTCCGGCATGAGGATCCGCCGCAGATCGGGGTGCCCTCGGAAGGTGACCCCGAACATGTCGTAGACCTCCCGCTCCATCCAGTTGGCGGACTCCCAGAGCGGCGTGACGCTGCGCAGCTCCAACTTCTCCAGTGGGAGCTCGGCGACGACGCGCAGCTGGCGTCCGTGTCCCATCGACCACAGCTGATACCAGACGCGGATCGGCCGGCCACCCCCGATGTCGACTCCCGTGACATCGACGAGAAGGTCATAGGCCTGCCCGGGAGCGGCATATAGGTACCGCAGGACCTCGAAGGCGCGCTCCGGATCTACTGTGACGACGGCCGTTCCGATCGCGTCCGTCTCGACACGGCGCACGGCGTCCTCGAACTCGCCGCGCAGAGCGATCACGGAAGCGTGGCTTTCCGGATCCTCTCCGTCGCGGCGGTGGCCGACGACAAGCTGGGGAGATACGTCCGCGGTAGCTCGGGTCATCCGGATAAGGTCAGGAGTGCTCCAGGAGTCGTTCGCGGCGGTCGACCGGCCTCGCGACGGCCGAGGTCGCGGCAAGGCCGCTGACGCGGTTCTGCTTCGTCGAGTTGCCGAACGGTTGGGCGACGAGCTCGATGGCCTCGGGCGGCAGGTTGGGCCGTCCAACCGCCTCGGCGGCCTCCGAGCGGAATGCCGCGCTGCTCAACGTCTCCCCCTTGATCTTCTCCTGGATCATCATCAGGCCGTACGTCAGGCCCTCGGGGCGCGGCGGGCAGCCGGGCACGTACACGTCCACCGGCACGATCGTGTCGATTCCCTGCACGATCGTGTAGTTGTCGAACATGCCGCCCGAGCTGGCGCACGCTCCCATGGAGACGCACCACTTGGGCTGAGGCATCTGGTCCCAGATCCTCCGGAGCACGGGAGCCAGCTTGTAGGTGACCCGCCCGGCCACGATCATCAGATCCGCCTGCCGCGGGCTGAACGACATCCGTTCCATGCCGAAGCGCGCGAGATCGAACTTGGAGCCGAAGGCGGCCATCATCTCGATGGCGCAGCACGCGGTTCCGAAGGGCATCGGCCAGAGGGAATTGCGGCGGGCCCAGTTGACGACGTAGTCCACGCGCGTCGTGAGCCAGTTCCTCGGAATGCCGGTGTCGAGCCGTTCGCCCTCGACGACCGGCAGGGAGCGTCCTGTCGTGATCCGCTCCGGCCCGTCGGAATCGCTCAGTCCCACTCGAGAGCTCCCTTCTTCCAGGCGTAGACGAGCCCGACACCCAGGACATCGAGGAAGATCACCATCGCGAGAAACCCTTCGAGGGGCAGATCTCGGAACACGACCGCCCACGGCAGGAGGAAGATCGTCTCGATATCGAAGACGATGAAGAGCATCGCCACGATGTAGAAGTTGACCGAGAAGCGCTCGCGCGTCCCACCCAGAGGAGGCATCCCGGATTCGTACGGGCTACTCTTTACGGCGCTCGGCCGCACCGAGCCGACCAGCTGGGAGAGACCGATGATCAGGGCGGCGTTCAGGATGCCGACGGCGCCCAGAATCACGATTCCGAGATACGATTCCGTCATGCGGTCGTCGTCAGGAAAAGTGAGCCCTTGTGAAAAACTTCACTTGATGCCGGCGAAGATAGCGGGCGCCCGATCAGGCAGTCAATGAAGCCGGTTTGCCGGCTTCGCATCGCCGAAGGGGCGACCGTCGTAAAGGTCACGGGATCCGGGCCGGCCGTCCTGTGCCTGCACGGCATCAGCGCGAATCGAACCACCTGGGATGCGATCGGGAGGCGCCTCGCGATCGGGTTCACGGTGTTCGCGCCCGACCTTCTGGGCAGAGGCGACTCGGACCGACCCGCGATGGCGACCTACCGCCTGGAGGACGAGGTCGGCCGCGCTGCAGACCTCGTTCGCCGGGCAGGAATCGAGCGCGCAGTGCTCGTCGGCCATTCTCATGGCGCGGCCATAGCCCTGGGCGTCGCCCGGCAGCTCCCGAGCGTAGCGGGCCTGGTGCTCGTGAACCCGGTGACGCCGTGGTCGAGACGCCCGCCCATCCTGTCTCTGCCCGGGCTGCGGCGGTCGCGGCTCGCCGCCGCCGCGCTCTCCCGCTTTCGGAAACCGGTGACTCGCTATATCCTCGAACGCCGAGTGCTGGGGCCGGCGGTCGAGCTGGACGCGGACCTGGTCGAGAGGTACTCGGCGCCCTATGCCTCGGAGGATCGCGCGCGGGCGCTGCTGGCGATCGTGACGGATTGGCACCCCGACGAGCTGCTCTCGTGGCTGCCCGTCGAGAGAATACCGACTCTGGTCCTGGCCGGAGCCCACGACCGCCGGATGAGGACCGCGGATACGGCGCGGCTGGCGGACCTCCTGGGCGCCTCGTACGTGGTGGCGGCCCGGGCGGGCCACGCGCTGCCGGATGAGTGGCCGGATCTCGTCTGCGAGGCTATTCGCGAGGTCGCGGAGCCGCTCGGGCTTCCCTCCTACGACCTCCGAAACGTAGCGTCGAGCCTAACAAAGGAAGGCTGAGCGGGGAATGAGCATCAAGAGCGATCGGTGGATTCGCGAGAAGGCGATCAGCCAGGGCATGATCGAGCCCTTCGAGGAGAAGCAGGTCAGGACGGACGTGATCTCCTACGGGCTGAGCAGTTACGGCTACGACATGCGGGTAGCGGACGAGTTCCGGATCTTCCACAATGCCCTCTCGCCCGTCGTGGACCCCAAGGCGTTCGACGAGCGCTCGTTCGTGGAGTATGAGGGGGATGTGTGTCTGATCCCTCCCAACTCCTTCGCGCTCGCGAGATCGGTGGAGTACTTCCGGATTCCGCGGGACGTGCTCACGCTCTGTGTCGGAAAGAGCACCTACGCCAGATGCGGCATCATCACGAACGTGACCCCCTTCGAGCCGGAGTGGGAGGGGTTCGTGACGCTCGAAATCTCGAACACCACGCCGCTGCCCGCTCGGATCTACGCGAACGAAGGGATCGCCCAGGTGCTGTTCTTCGAGTCGGATGAGCCCTGCCAGGTGAGCTACAGCGACAAGAAGGGCAAGTACCAGGCTCAGCGCGGCGTCACTCCGCCGCGTCTCTAGCCTGCCCTGCTAGCCTGGCCCGGCGACGTTCCGCCAGGCCGCCGCGACGGCAGCGAGCCAGCCAAGCAGGAGGCAGAAGCCTCCGATCGGTGTGATGGCGCCCAGCCATCGCACGCCCGTCAGCGCGAGCATGAAGAGGCTTCCCGAGAACAGGAGAGAGCCGGCCACGAAGAGCCAGCCGGACGTCGTCCACAAGGATCCCGGCCAACGGCTCATCGCCAGTGCAAGGACGAGGAGCGCCATGGCATGATAGAGTCCGTAGCGCGCACCCGTCTCCCACGCCGCCAGGAGATCCGGAGCGAGTCGGTCTCTCATGGCGTGCGCGCCAAGCGCCCCCGCCCCGACGCCGAGGAAGGCGAAGGAGGCCCCGATGGCGAAAAATGTTCGGCTCATTGCCCTGAATCCCGCAGAATTCCCTGTACGACACGGCCGCCGAGGCGAAAGATACCCGGCGGGGGATCCGGGTGCGAACGGGCTTGGTGCCCGGATGTCGTTGATATCCACGGAGATGCGCCCGATCCAGGCGTGTCGGCGATGCCCCGGCGGTGCCGGCGAGGCAGGGGCACGGTATTGGCTAGGGATGACGGGGGCGGGCCGGCTCCCGGGCCGGCTCCTCGCAAACCAGATCAGGAGGCCTGTCTCAAGTAATGGACGGTGATATGGTTACGGCACAGGAAGATCTTCCTCTCGTCGTAGCCCTGCTGTCGGGCGACGACGAACGCGATGAATCCGTGCGCGAAGCCCTCAGTCGACTCGAGGCGAGGGTGTCGGTCGTGGCGACCGCGGACGCGAGCGAGGCTCGAGCCGCCGGCGGCGGCACGGCGGCCCTCTGTGTCCTGGATGCAGCCAAGGACCGGCTCTCGATCGAGAGCTTCCTCCGCGAGCTCGCAGATGTGCCGACCATCCTGCTCCTGGATGAGGCTCGAGAGGCTGACGCGATCCCGGCCGCCGTGGAGCACTGTCTGGCCTGGCCGTTTCGGGCCCGGACCCTGGCCGTGCTCTGTGAGGACCTGCTGGATTCCGTGGCGCCCTCGAGTGTCGAGGCCGCCGGGACCGAGGCTTCGGGTGAGGAAGCTCCCCGGGTGCCGATGAGGGCAACGTCCCTCTTCAAGAGCCGCGTATTGTACACGGAGGCCTGCCGCTACGTGGAGAGTGTCCTGGCGGATGCCGCGGCCGGACGGAAGCCCAAGGTCGCCGAGGCGCGCATCCTCGCCGAGAGGATCCACACGTCCCTGCTGCAGAGCAATCGCCTGATGCTGATGGCGCTGGAACCCTATGAGCGCTTCGAGCTCCCGGCGCACTGCGTCAACGTGGCGCTGCTGGCCGGGAAGATCACCATGGGCCTCGGCTGGGGCGTCGATCGAGTGCTCCGCGCGATACAGGCCGGTCTTCTGCACGACATCGGAATGGCCCGTCTCCCCGAGCGCGTGCTTCTCAAGGCCGGGAAGCTCTCGGAGGATGAGTGGCAGCTCGTCCGCCAACACCCAGAGCACGGCGCCGAGATCATCGGACGGCTCGGTGAGGGGTACGAGTGGCTCAGGCTCGCTGTCGCGCAGGAACACGAGCGGATGAACGGACAGGGCTATCCGGCAGGTCTCTCCGGCGAGGATATCGACGGCCTCGCGAGCGTCATAGCCGTGGCCGATGTGTTCGAGGCGTTCTCACATCCGCGCACCTATCGCTCCTTGTTCACGACATATGAAGCCCTGGAACAGGTCGTGGGCCTGCGGGACGAGTCCCTCTCCGGGGACGTCGTGGCCGCCCTCGTGGACGAGATTTCCGCCTTTCCGCTCGACAGCTTCGTGATGCTGAGCACCGGCGAGATCGGCCGCGTGGTCAACACGAATCCCACGAACCTGATGCGTCCGGTCGTGCAGACGGTTTGGAATCCGATGTGGGAGCCACTGGCCGAGCCGCGCACGCTAGATCTGGCGGAGGAGACGACCGTGTCGGTCACCCGGCCTCTTCACGAGACCGAGCTGCCGATCACGTAGGGTACCGGCGGTACCCTACGAGCGGTCGGCCACGATCGCCTTCTTGACCTCTCCGATCGCCTTGGTGATCTGGATCTCCTTGGGGCAGGCACGGGTGCAGTTGAAGACCGTGCGGCACCGCCATACGCCGTCCCTTTGCCCAAGGGCCGCCAGGCGCTCCTCCGACCCCTCGTCGCGGTCGTCGAAGATGAAGCGGTGTGCCTGGACGATTGCCGCGGGACCGATGAAGTCCGGATTCGACCAGGCCGACGGACAGGACGTCGTGCAGGCCGCGCAGAGGATGCACTTGGTCGTGTCATCGTAGGCGTCCCTCGCCTCGACGGACTGGAGACGCTCACGATCCGGCGGGGCCTCGTCGTTGACGAAATAGGGCATGACGGAACGGTAGTGGCTGAAGAACCGATCCATGTCGACGACGAGGTCCTTGATGACCGTGAAGCCCATCAGCGGCTCGATCTTGATCTTCGAGCCCACATCGCCGATCAGCACCTTGCAGGCGAGCCGATTCACGCCGTTGATGCGGAGCGCGTCCGAGCCGCAGATGCCGTGCTGGCAGGAGCGCCTCAGCGTGAGGGTTCCGTCGAGGTGCCACTTGATGTGGTTGAGACCGTCGAGCACCCGGTCTGTCGGTTCCGCATCGAACTCGAAGGAGTCGAAGTAGGCGTCCTCCCGGGTCTCCGGCTGATACCGGTACACCTTGAACAATACCCGCATCAGTACACCCGCTCCTTGGGCTCGAAGCGCGTGATGCTGACGGGCTTGTAGCCGATCTCGCTCGCGCCGTCTCGAACGACCGCGAGGGTATGCTTCAACCAGTTCTCATCATCGCGGTCGGGATAGTCTTCGCGGCTGTGTGCGCCGCGGCTCTCGGTCCGGTTGAGGGCGCACTCGGTGGTGATCTGCGCGAGCTCGACCATGCCCCTGGTCTCCCAGGCGTCGGTCAGGTCCAGGTTGAAGGCGCGGCTCGGATCGTCGATCGCGATCCGATCGGCCCGTTCCCGGAGCTCCTCCAGCTTCACCTTGGCCTCGCTCAGGAGCTCGTCCGTGCGGAACACGGAGACGTTGTCCATCATGAGCTCCTTCATCTCCCGGCGGATCTCCGCCGCGTTCTCCCCGTCCTTGCCCGCCGTCGACAACAGGGCCTCCAGCTCCTCGCGCGACCGGCCGGCCGGGTCCTCTCCCGTCGGTTCCAGATCGGCTCCGCGGCAGTACTCCGCCATGGCGATGCCGGCGCGACGCCCGAAGACGACGAGGTCGACCAGTGAGTTGGTGCCGAGACGGTTCGCTCCGTGTACCGAGACGCAGGCGCACTCGCCGATGGCGTACAGGCCCCGGACCGGCTCTCCCTGCATGCCCACGACCCCACCGTCCACATCCGTCGGGATTCCGCCCATGGCGTAGTGAGCCGTCGGCTGAATCGGGATCGGCTCGGTGACGGGGTCGATGCCGAGGTAGGTGCGGCAGAAGTCGGCGATCTCGGGGAGCTTGTTTTCGATCACTTCGGCACCCAGTTGGGTGGCGTCCAGGTGAACGTATCGCTCGCCGTTGATCCCCCGCCCCGCGCGTATCTCCTTGTATATCGCTCGCGAGACGACGTCTCTGCTCGCCAGGTCCTTGAGGTTGGGGGCGTAGAGCTCCATGAAGCGCTCCCCGGCGTGATTCCTCAGGATGCCCCCTTCACCGCGCACTCCCTCCGTGATGAGGATGCCCATCCGGCGGATGCCCGTGGGGTGGAACTGGTAGAACTCCATGTCCTCGAGCGGAACACCGCGACGGGCCACCAGGAACAGGCCATCACCCGTGAGAGTGACCGCATTGCTCGTGATCTCCCAGACCTGGCCGTAGCCGCCGGTGGCGAGAACGAGCGCCTTGGAGCGAAAGATGTGCAGCTCTCCGGTCGCGATGTTCAGGGCGACGGCACCCCGGCAGGATCCGTCCTCGATGAGAAGGTCGACGACCTGGAACTCGTCGAAGAACTCGACGTCGTGCTTGATCGACTGCTGATACAGGGTCTGCAGGATCATGTGACCCGTACGGTCCGCAGCGTAGCAGGCGCGGCGGACCGGCGCCTCACCGAAGTTGCTGGTGTGGCCGCCGAAGCGGCGCTGGGCGATTCTCCCGTCCTCGGTGCGGCTGAAAGGAAGGCCCATGTGCTCGAGCTCGTATACGACCTCCGGAGACTCCCGGCACATGACCTCGATCGCGTCCTGGTCGCCCAGATAGTCGCTTCCCTTGATCGTGTCGAACATGTGCCATTCCCAGTGGTCCTCCTCGCCCATGTTGCCGAGCGCGGCCCCGATGCCTCCCTGTGCCGTGCCGGTATGGGAGCGCGTGGGATACAGCTTGCTGAGAACGGCGGTTCTGAGGCTGCCCTGTTTCGCGAGATAGACGGCCGCCATGAGGCCAGAGCCTCCGGCACCGACGACGATCGCATCGAAGGTATGCTCGTGGATGCTCATCATCTGGTTACACCCCGCCCGAGTCGAACGTGAAGATGATGTAGGCGCCGGCCGAGATTAGAAGGAAGCCCAGCGTGTAGGCGATGCTCTTGAGCGCGAGCCGTCGGCCGGGTCGCTGCACGTAATCCTCGAGCACGTACCTGAGGCCGTTGAAGCCGTGCGCCATGGCAAAAACGAGCAGGGCTAAATCGTACAACCGCCACAGCGGTCCCCATCGACCCTCCCAACGGCCCGCCACGGCGTTGAAGTCGATGTTCTCCACGCCGATCACGAAGTGCATCCAGAAGAGGTGGAAGACGGCGAGCCCGAGAAGGACCACGCCCGACACCCGCATGAAGAACCACGCCGATGCCTCGAAGCCGCTCCCCTGGGGCCTGCGGTGGCCGCCTCCGTCGCGCCGGCTCATGACAGCGACTCCAGGAAGCTACCGAACATGATCCAGGCCGCCGGCAGGAAGATGAGCAGGAAAACGACGAGCTGGACCACGATCAACCGGTCGTGCCGCTGTCTCTCCCAGCTCTTGGTGAAGAGGTCTTGCACGATGATCCGGAGGCCGTTGACGGCATGAAAGAGGACCCCGAACAGGAGGAAGATCTCCATCAGTCGTCCGGGCGGAGAGGTGTAGAGCACCAGCAGATGCTCGAAGGCCGCCGGCCCGAAGGCCAGCAGGAAGATGTCGACGATATGGAGGGCCAGGAAGAGAAGCAGCCCCAGCCCCGTCACCCTGTGCAGCGCCCACAGCAGGTAGCCGCTGCCGCCCCTATAGGAGAGCCAGCTGCGGGGGCCCAGATTGATGGGTTGGCTCACGACGAGGCCACGCCCTCGAGAGCCTCCATCGTCTCCTTGACCTCGGCCGCCGACCTGGCGAGCGCCGCCCGCTCATCGTCGGCCAGCTCGACCTCGTAGATCTCCTCCAGGCCCGCTCGTCCCAGCTTGCACGGCACGCCCATGAAGATGCCGTCGAGGCCGTACTCTCCCTGGAGCCAAACGGAGCAAGGCAGGACGCGTTTCTTGTCGCGCACGATCGACTCGCACATCTGCGTGACGGCCGAGGAGGGAGCGTAATAGGCGCTTCCGGTCTTCAGCAGCGCGACGATCTCGCCGCCGCCCTTCCGGGTTCGATCGACCAGCGCTTCGATCCGATCCGGCTCCATGAGTTGGTCGAGCGGAATCCCGCCGACCGACACCGAGCTGACGAGTGGGACCATGCTGTCGCCGTGACCGCCCAGAACGAGCGCCTGAACGTCCTCGACGCTCACATCCAGCTCGAGAGCGATAAAGCTCCGGAAGCGGGCCGTGTCCAGCACGCCGGCCATCCCGATCACGCGCTCGCGAGGGAAGCCGGTGGCCTGCATGGCCACGAAGGACATGACGTCGAGAGGGTTCGTCACCATCAGGATGATCGCGTCTGGGCTGTAGGTCGCGATCTCTCGCGCGATGCCCTCGATGATCACGGCGTTCTTCGTCACGAGGTCCGAGCGGCTCATGCCCGGCGTCCGGGCCAGGCCGGCCGTGACGATGTAGGCACCCGACCCTGCCGTTCCTTCGTAGGACGCCAGGCCACTCACCCGGGTGTCGAATCCCTCGACCGGAGCCGACTCCCACTGGTCGAGGCCCTTCCCCTGAGGGAGTCCATCGACGATATCGACCAGGAGAACTTCTCGGGCGAGCTCGCGTTCCGCGATGCGCTGAGCTACGGAGGCGCCGACATGTCCGGCGCCGACTACCGTTATCTTTTCCACGCGCGCCTCTCTTTTGCTTGCGGCCGTCGAGGGGCTTCGGTGAGTCCTGGAGGGTCGTGAGGTGTGGACCGTTGGCAGGAAAAAGTTATCGCCGTCGCGGCGGCGAGCGCAATGTCGGAAGCGCCCGGCTTTCGGTTCTCGAGCTCCCCCCTAGAGAGGCGTCGGCATGCCTCCGACTCGCCGCATGACCTCGCCAGCGATGAGCTCCATGAGGTGGTCGATGCGCTCCGGGCTGACGCTCTCGAGAGCCGCCTCGACGAGCTTCAGGATCCTCCGGGCGTCGGCACACGTGAGCGGTGCCGCCGGATCCTCGTCGACGAGCTTCTGCTCGAGAGCCTCCAGCTCCTCACGCAGCTCCCGGTAACGCTGTCTCTCTTCGTAGGTCATCTCGCTTCCTTCATTCTCCCTCTCTCGAGGGCGCTCATCCCCCCACCTGGCTCAGGGCGGCGAGGCCACCGCTGCCGGTGTCCGTTCCAATCTGCAACCAGTGGCGCTCCTGTTTATCCTGTAGCGCCCTTCCCACGGCATCCAGCACGTTCCCGTGCGCGCGCAGCGGGGTCTTGAGGTCGACCTGGTGCGAGCCGAACAGGCACGTGCGAAGCTGTCCATCCGCGGTCAGCCTCACCCTGTTGCACCGGTCGCAGTAGTTATGTGACAGCGGCGTGATCACTCCGACCGTGCCCGGTGCATCTGCGTATTGGAAGTAGCGTGCCGGGCCATTACCGATCGGCCCGCTGACGGGCTCGAGGCCGCCGAGCTCGGCCACGCGCTCCAACATCTCGCCGGCCGAGATGAACCGGTCAGCAAGGTGGAGGTTCTTCCCCACTGGCATCAGCTCGATAAACCGCACATGCCATGGTCGCGTCCGCGTCAGGGCCGCGAACTCGGCGAACTCGTCGTCGTTGATCCCCCGCAGCATCACCGTGTTGATCTTGATCGGCGAGAAGCCGGCATCCTCGGCCGCCGTTAATCCATCGAGCGTGGCATCGAAGAATCGCGTCGGCCGGTGGGCAATCTCCTCGAACCGATCGGGTCTGAGCGTGTCGAGACTGACGTTGATCCGCTGAACGCCGGCTGCCCTGAGCTTCTCCGCGCTCTCGGGCAGAAGGATGGCGTTGGTCGAGAGCGCGATATCGCGGATCCGCGGGACCGCCGCGATCATCTCCACCAGCTTCGGAAGGTCTCGACGGATAAGCGGCTCGCCGCCGGTGAGTCTGACGCGGGTCAGGCCGACCCCCGCCATCTGCCGCACGACCTCGGCGATCTCTTCGTAGGTGAGAAGCTCCGGCTTCGGGATCCATTCCAGACCACCGATTGGCATGCAGTAGGTGCAGCGGAGGTTGCACTTGTCCGTCACCGAGATCCGGAGGTAGTCGATCCGGCGGCCGAACTGGTCGAGCATCATGCCTCCGAGGGGGCGGGACCTACCCACTCCACCTCGCCATCCGCGTATTCCTCCCGCTTCCAGATCGGTAGTCTTCTCTTGATCTCCTCGATGACGTGGCGCGACGCTTCATACGCGGTGGCTCTGTGCGGCGCGGCCACGACGATCGCCACGCTTAGCTCTCCCAGCTCCAATGTTCCGGTCCGGTGCACCGCCTCGAGGTGGCTGAGGGTCCAGCGGCCGACGGTCTCTTCGAGGATGGCCGCGAGCTCGCGCTCGGCCATCTTCCCGTAGGCCTCGTAGTGCAGCCGGACAACCGGGCGACCCCGGTTTTGATCGCGGACGCGGCCGACGAAAACGGTGACGGCACCATCCGCACTGGACCCAGCCCCCAGCAGATCATCCAGCCGAATCGGGTCTTCGCTCATGCGGCCGATCACCCGAGCTCCGCCTGCGTCGACGGCCGGACTCATCCGCCTGCCACCGCCGGGATGAGAGCGATCTCGTCGCCCGGGTTCAGGTCTCGTTCCAGAGAAGCATACTCTCGGTTGACTGCCACGGTCGGCTCGGCAGGCAGACAGGCCAGGCCGGGCAAAGAACGGAGACGGTCCACCGCCTCGCGGACGTTGGCGTCCGCCGACAGCTCCAGCTCCACGGACGCCGCGTTGGCCAGCTCGCGATGATTGGCGAACAGGAGGATCGTGACCGTCACGACGAGCCGTCCGAAGCGGGTGCTACGGAGGCCGTCGAGAGGAAGGTGAGGAATCTCCCGACGGCTCCGGCGTCACGCAGCGATGAGGCTCGGACCCTCGTCGCACCGGCCGATCCCGAGTCGGGCACGGCCGACACCACGATGTTGCTGCGGAATGTCGCAAAGCTCACATGGGTGGAGCTCTCGGTCTCGACCCAGGTCGAGTGTACCGCCTCCCCGCCCGTGAAGAAGCGCTTGGCTGCCGTGAGCACCTGATCGGGCCGCAGGCTCGTAGTCGTTTCAGCTGTCATGCTCGTCTCGTTTCGCGTCCTTGACGCCCTGTCGCCGGCGCCGGTAGAATCTCGAACAGGTGGCGCGGGTGCTATGGTACCTCTCTGGCCACCTCGTCGCGGTCTCAAGGTAGCGTATGCTTGAGGCCCCTACAATTTGCGTCTAATCGCACCCTTCGGACTGACGAAAGGGTGCTCGAGAGCCGAGATCCCGTGCAATTCTCTTCCAACGTCGACGCGCTGAAGCCGTCCGCTACCCTCGGTTTCGCGGCGCGAGCGCGCGAGTTGAAGGCGACCGGCAAGTCCATCGTGGATCTGACCGCGGGTGAGCTGGCCTTCCCGACGCCGGAGTACGCCTCTGTGGCCGGTATTCGGGCGATCGAAGAAGGCCGGACGAGGTATCCACCGACTCCGGGGATTCCGGAGCTGAGGTCGGCGGCCGCGGCCTACCTCGAGGAGACGACTGCTCACGCGCCGGCCGACCCGTCACGCGTCCTGGTCAGCGCGGGGGTGAAGCAGGCGCTGTTCAACTGCCTCTATTGCCTGTTCGGTCCGGGTGACGAGATCCTCGTCCCGACGCCCACGTGGCCCACCTACGACACCGCCGTGGCCCTCACCGGGGCGACACCGGTTCTGGTTCCTACGTCGTGGGAGGATGGCTTCCGGGTCTCCGTCGAAGCGCTCGAGAGCGCTAGAGGCAGCCGGACACGAGGTCTCGTCATCAACAGCCCGAGCAACCCCACCGGTGCGGTCTATCCGGCCGAGCTCGTGGAGGAGCTCATCCACTGGTGCGGCCGACACGGGGTTTGGCTGCTCTCCGATGAGATCTACCGGCGGCTCTCCTATACGGGTCCGGCCGCGCCGTCCGTCTACGATATCGAAGATCGGCCGGAGCACGTGATCCTGTTGGACGGAGTGTCGAAGGCGTTCGCCATGACGGGGTGGCGGATCGGGTTCGCCGAGGGCCCCGTGGAGATCATCCGCAAGGCCTCGGACCTCCAGAGCCAGACCACATCCGGAGCCGCGGTACCTTCCCAGTGCGCGGCAGCGGCAGCGCTCTCCCGGACGGAAGAGCGTGAGGCGGCGATCGCGGAGTTCGTTCGCGTCCTCGACCACAACCGGCGGTTGGGTTACGAGATGCTCAGCGGCATCCCATCGATCGAAGTCAGGTTGCCCGAGGGCGGCATCTACCTCTTCGCCAAGGTGTCGGACCACAGATCTTCGGCAAGGATCGCCGAGGAGCTGCTGGAGGTGGGTGTGGCGTGCTTGCCGGGCGAACCGTTCGGCTCGCCCGGCTATCTTCGGCTGAACTTCGCGGTGGACGAGGAGTCGTTGCGCGACGGCCTGGATCGAGTGTCCATCTACTTCGACGGAGCCTGAACCCGGCTAGTACGTCGGCTCGTCCGTTCCCCAGCTCGCTCCTCCGCTCCACGACGGCGGCGGCGGAGGCTCCTCACGTGGAGGTGGCGCAGGGCGATCTGCGGCCTCCGCCACCTCTTCCTTGAAGAGCCGGGATGGCTTGAACACGGGCACCGCCCGAGACGGCACCTGGACCGGGTCACCCGTGCGGGGGTTTCGAGCCAATCGCGGCTTGCGGCGCCTCACCTTGAAGGTGCCGAAGCCGCGGATCTCGATGTGTTCGCCGCCCGCCAGGGACTGCTTCACCGCGTTCAAGAAAGCGTCGATGATGGCGGCGCAATCCTTCTTGGTGACCCCCGGTCCGATCGCTTCGTAGACCTGCTCCACCAGATCCGCCTTCGTCATCTGTTCTCCCTCCGCCTAGTTGGCTGGTTTCCTCCGCGTCCTGCCCGAGCTGCCCGCTACCTCCAAAGATAAAGAAGCTGCGGCCCCGTGGTCGTAGGCCGAGCCAACCACGGTAGCCACCCTCGCAGCTTGCTCTCTGCTATCCCGTTGACGAGGTCGTACAGGCCGACCCTACGTTCCCGAGGCCTCACGGTCGACGGGTTCTCACCGAGTCCCGCCATGCTGCCCGCGCGGTCGATCGCCTCCTGCAGCGTGGCGATCCCGTCCACGAGCCCTATCTCGGCGGCTCGCTTCCCGGAGAGGACTCGACCATCCGCCACCCGAAGCACCTCTTCTCGCGAGAGATCCCGATTCTCGACGACGGCCTGGACGAACTGCTCGTAGACGTCGTTCACGAGCTCCTCGAGGACCTCCCGTTCTCCGGGGGACAGGCTGCGCGCCACGGAGCCCAGGTCCTTGTATTCCCCGCTCTTCACGACCTCTATCCCGATCCCGACCTTCTTCATGAGTTCTTCGGCATGGGGAAGCTGCATGATCACGCCGATGGAACCGGTCATGCTGCCGGGAAGCGCGAAGATGCTGTCGGCGCCTAGCGCCACATAGTAGCCGCCCGATGCCCCTACATCGCCGATCCAGGCGATGACCGGCCGATCGTCCTCCTCCCGGAGCCGTCTCACCTGGCCAAACAGGTCCTGCGAGGCGCCGACGCTTCCACCGGGCGAACGGATCTCCAGAACGAACGCCTTGACTTCGCTCCGGTCGCCGAGTGCCACGAGATCCCGACCGAACGAGCGATCCGGGTAGATCACCCCCCCGATCGGCAGTACGGCCACGCTTCCACCACCGAACGGAAGGGGGGATCTGCCGAGCAGCGCCCTAGACGAGAGGTACAGCCCGCCCGCGAACACCATGAGTAGGAGCCCGATGCTCAGTAGTGCGGCTCTGCGCGTATGATCGGCCATTCGTCACGCGCCGGGTGCGGGGCGACCGTGTGGGCCGAGAAGGCCCTTTCGGGTAAAGCTAGTCGCTGGGGGGGAAAGCTGTCAACCAGTTGCCGTGCTTGCAGTTGTGTGCATCGCCGAGATGAACTGATCGAACAGATATCGGCTGTCGTGCGGACCGGGCGCCGATTCGGGATGGTACTGGACCGCGAAAACGGGCCGGGAGATGTGAGCGATTCCCTCGATCGTGCCGTCGTTCAAGTTCAGGTGCGTGACGCGAAGATCCGGGGCATCGTCGAGCACTCCGGCGGTCGAGTGGACGGCGAAACCATGGTTCTGAGAGGTGATCTCGACCGCCCCGGTATCCAGGTTTTTCACCGGGTGGTTCCCTCCTCGATGTCCGTACGGGAGTTTGTAGGTCCGGCCGCCGAAGGCGCGGGCCACCAGCTGCAGCCCGAGGCAGATGCCGAAGATCGGGAGACCGGCGTCCGAGAGGGCCCTGACCTTCTCTGCGGCACCCGGGACGGCTTCGGGGTCGCCTGGTCCGTTGGAGACGAAGACTCCGGACGGCCGCGCTTCGAGCAATGAAGGAGTCGGGGTGTTGGCGGGAACCACGAGAACGGAGTAGCCGGCCTCTCGAATCAGATCCAGCGACCGCTGCTTGACCCCGTAGTCGAGACAGACGACGGAGCCGTGCGCATCGGGGTGCTCGAGCCTGTACGGCTCGGGTGCTGACACGACGGTGGCGAGGTCTCTCCCGGCCATCGGCGGCTCCGCCATCACGCGGGAGAGGGCTTCGGCCTCATCGAGCGCTGCCGGGAAAATGCCGGCGCGCATGGACCCGGCCTCCCGGATGTGTCGCGTGATGGCTCTCGTATCGGCCCCGACGAGCGTCGGGATTCGGTGGCGCTCCAGGTACGCCGAGAGCGGCTCGCGGCCGAGAGGTGCCCCGTCCGAGAGGTTCTTCACGACGAAGCCCTCGACCCACGGGCGGCGTGACTGCTCGTCCTCCGGCCGAGTGCCGTAGTTCCCGATCATCGGAGCGGTCATGACGACGATCTGTCCGGCGAAGGAGGGGTCCGTGAGCACCTCCTGGTACCCGGTGTGGTTGGTGGTGAAGACGACCTCGCCGAGACCCTCCGGGGGATCGCTCAGAAGCCGGCCCGGAAAGGCCTTCGCATCCTCGAGGATCAGATAGCCGTCGACGCCTTGCGGTCGGATGTCGCCCCCCGTTCCTTGTCTCCATGAGTGACGGTCTGGTCTACATCTACGCCGACGAATCCTGCCTGGGCAACCAGTTCGAGGGAGGTAACCCTGGGGCCGCCGCCGGGATGATCGAACAGTTCGACCCGCGCAGAGGATGGCGGAGGAAGGACTATTACCAGTTCGACCCCTCCACCACGAACAACCGCATGGCGCTCACCTCCGGCGCCCTGGGGCTGGCGGCACTCACCCGGCCGTGCGATGTCATCTTCACGACCGACAGCCGGTACCTGGTCTCCGGTATGAAGGAATGGGTACACGGTTGGGCTGCCCGCGGTTGGCGGCGGAAGGGCGGCGCGATCGAGAACCTCGACCTATGGCGTCGCCT
The DNA here is from genome assembly GCA_947259585.1 of uncultured Gemmatimonadales bacterium. Lineage (GTDB taxonomy): Bacteria > Gemmatimonadota > Gemmatimonadetes > Palauibacterales > Palauibacteraceae. The sequence continues at coordinate 69,829 of CAMYMV010000008.1, forward strand.
CGTCGAGGAGGCTCGCCGGCACCGGGTGGAATGGAGATGGGAGCGCGGTCATGCCGGTCACACAAAGAACGAATACGCGAACATGCTGGCGGTTCGGGCGGCGACGGAGGCCAAGAGCTCCGGTGGGCTGCGGGAGTCGGGATTCGAGGGCTGGCTGGAGGCGGAGATGGAGAGGGGACGCCATCTGGACTACCTGGACCTACCTCCGGAGGAGCCGTTCCGCCCCGATGCTCCGCCGCCGGCCGGCGGCTGAAGGGTCAGCCGCCAGACCCGTCCTCGCTGCCGGCATCGCCTCCGTCCCCCGGGCCGTCCTCGCCTGCGCCCGCACCACCCTCGGCTCCTTCCGCATCGCCTGCACCCTCAACCTCGCTCTGTAGGACCGAAGCAGGCGCTTCCGGAGCCGCTCCGCCGCCGAACTGACCTCTCAGGATGGACTCCGGTGTCGCCCCCTGGCGCGAGGAGAGGACGCTCAGCACCAAGGCCAAGAAGAAGTAGAGCCCTCCCCCGATCCAGGTGAGTTTCGTCAGGAGTGTCGCCGCCTGGCGCCCGCCGATGAAAGAATCGGTGGATGAGGATGCTCCGCCGAACGATGCCGCGAGTCCCCCACCCTTCCCCGCCTGCAGGAGGATGATCAGGATCAGCATCAGGGCGATCAGACTGATGAGGATGACCAGAAACGTGAACATGTGCTCGCCTGCCGGCCCCGCGGCCGAAAGAATGCCAGAAAATCAAAGGCGCGGCCGTCCGGCACGCGCCCGTCGTTCCAAACTCGTTGGCTCTAAGCCGCCGAAAAGCTAGAGCCTTCCTCGCGACGCAGCAACCGCCGGCACGCTCCGATCAGCGGCCCGAGCCCGCCAGACAGATCCGGGCGAAGCTATCGGGGTCCAGGCTCGCGCCCCCCACCAACACCCCGTCTACACCGTCGGCCCCGAGTAGAGCCTCGATGTTGCCCGGCTTGACGCTTCCTCCGTAAAGAATCTTGGCCGTCGCCGCCGGCTCGTCGCCGGCTCGGCGCGAAAGCACCTCCCTGATCAGACCGTGCGCTTCCGCCGCGTCGCCTGGCGTGGCCGTCTCTCCCGTGCCTATCGCCCACACCGGCTCGTAAGCCAGCACCTTGTCGTTCCACGGCCCGCACCCGGACGATTCCAGCACGTCGAGCGCGGTCTCCACCTGCCGGCTCAGAACCTCCTCGAGAAGACCGCCGCGGCGCTCCTCCAGCGTCTCGCCCACGCAGAGGATTGGCCGCAGACCGGCCTCCAGGAGACGGCTCAGCTTGATCCCTACAGTCGCATCGTGATCGCCGAAATCGCGCCGCCTCTCGGAATGTCCTGCCAGGCCCCAGCCGATCTCCGCCTCCGCTGCCATCGCCGCGGATACGGCGCCGGTGCAGGCACCTTCGACCTCGGTGTGCACATCCTGGATCCCGACTTCGAGATCCTCCCGGCCCGAGCGATCCGCCACGAACGCGGGGATGCTGATGGCCGAGGGAAAGAACACCACGCTCCTGTCGGAGTGAGCCGGATACAGCGCCACGAAGCGATCCAGGAATACCCGCGTCGCCCCCGGCCCCTTGTACATCTTCCAGTTGGCCGCCAGCACCGGGCCTCGTAAGGCCTCGCTCATGATCCCTCCAATGCATCGAGCCCGGGCAACGAGCCTTCCGCCAGATACTCGAGGGAGGCGCCGCCACCCGTCGAGACGTGAGACACGGCTGTGGCCAGTCCCGCCCGCCGGACTGCGGCCGCGGAGTCGCCGCCGCCGATCACGGTAAACGCGCCTGCGGACGTCGCCGCAGCGGCAGCCGCCGCCAGCGCATTCGTTCCTTCGGCGAAGGCTTCCCGCTCGAAGAAGCCCATCGGTCCGTTCCAGAAGAAGGTGCGCGCGCTGGAGACGATCTCCCCGTACAGGTCGCGCGTCAGCGGACCGATATCGAGAGCCATCGTCCCGCTCGGCACCTCGGAAGGGACCACCACCCGAGCCTCGGCCCCGGCCTCCGGCCCCGAGCTCACGACCAGGTCGACGGGCAGCAGGATCTTGGCGCCGGCCCGGTCGAGCAACGCGGCGGCCGTGTCCCGCGCGGTTTCCTCGACGAGCGAGTCGCCGAGATCTTCTCCTCTCGCGCTCAGGAAGGTGTTGGCCATCGCTCCGCCGATCAGGATCCGGTCGGCGCGGGAGAGGAACCCCTCGAGCAGGTCGATCTTGTCGGAGATCTTCGCGCCGCCGAGCGCGACGACGAACGGAGCCTCGGGGTTCCCCCGCAGGCGGCCGAGCGCCAACAGTTCCCGCTCGATCAAGAGTCCCGCCACGGCCGGGGAGAGCCAGCGGGTGACGCCGACGGTCGACGCGTGCGCTCGGTGCGTCGTTCCGAAGGCATCGTTGACGAACAGGTCGCCGAGCTCCGCGAAGCGACGTGCCAGCTCTTCGTCGTTCCTGGTCTCACCCGGCAGGAAACGGGTGTTCTCCAACAGGAGTATCTCCCCGTCCCGGAGGTTTCGGCTCGCTTCGACGGCCTCGCCGGAGTCCGCCGGTTCCGCGAACAGCACGGGGCGTCCGATCCCCTCGGCGAGGACGTCGACCACCGGAAGCAGCGAGTAGCGGGAGTCGGGGCTTCCACCGGGACGGCCGAGATGACTGAGCAGGACCGGCCGCGCACCCCGTTCTGCCAGGTAGTCCAGGGTGGGATAGCTAGCCTCGATCCGGGTCGAGTCCTGCACCCGTCCGTCGGCCAACGGCACGTTGTAGTCGACTCGCACGAGGGCGCGCTTGCCGGAGAGGTCGGCCGCACCCAGCTGCCGCAGAGAGCTCGTCATGGTGACCTGTGCCCGCCGGATCCGACTCTCAGCTCAGACCCCCGACGTCGCGGGCAGCCGCGCGGCCACGAAGGACGCGAGGTCCAGGCTCCGGTTCGAGTACCCCCACTCGTTGTCGTACCAGGCGATGATCTTGACCATGCGGCCGTCCAGCACGGACGTGGCCAGGCTGTCCACGATCGAGCTCGCCGGGTTTCCGACGTAGTCGCTCGACACCAGGGGCTCGTCCGAGTACTCGAGAACCCCGGCGAGCTCCCCGGCGGCGGCGCTGCGGAAGGCCTCGTTCACCTCCTGGGTGTTGGTCTCTCTCTCCACCGTTGCCACGAGGTCGACGAGCGAGACGTTAGGGGTGGGCACGCGCATCGCCATCCCGTCCACCTTGCCCTCGAGCTCCGGGAGAACGAGAGCGATTGCCCTCGCGGCTCCCGTCGTGGTGGGGATGATCGAAAGGGCGGCGGCCCGCGCTCGCCGCAGGTCCTTGTGCGGGAGGTCCAGGATCCGCTGGTCGTTGGTGTAGCTGTGGATCGTCGTCATCAGCCCGCGCTCGAAGCCGAAGTTCGCGTGCAGGACCTTGGCGACAGGGGCGACGCAGTTGGTCGTGCAGCTGGCGTTGGAGAGGACGCGGTGAGATGCGGGGTCGTAGTCTCCGCTGTTCACGCCCAGGACTATCGTGACGTCCGGTTTCTTCGCCGGGGCCGTGATAATGACCTTGTCGGCGCCGGCATCCAGGTGCTGAGCGGCTGCCTCGCGCGAGCGAAAGAACCCGGTCGCCTCGATAACGATGTCCACGCCGAGCTCATTCCACGGCAGCTTCGACGGGTCGCGCTCCGAGAGGACTCGGACGGGCGCTCCGGAGATGTACAGGAGGTCGCCCTCCGTGCGCACGTCGCCCGGGAAGATCCCGTGGACGGAATCGTACTTGAAAAGATGTGCGAGGGTCTCGGCGTCCGTGAGGTCGTTGACGGCCACGAACTCCAGGTCTTCGGTCTTCCGGCCGATGGCGGCACGCAGGATGAGCCGTCCAATTCGTCCGAATCCGTTGATCGCCACGCGTGCGGCCACGGCGCGCTCCTTCTCGGTTGAGGCTGGCGAGTGGGCGAGGAGGGCCTTCCGGACGCACGCCCGGAGCCTCTCGCCGTTGAGAGGGATAACCTACATGTGGGGCGACGAATCGCCAGATGGCTCGAACGTGCGCCAGGCGCGAGCAAAGCTGACGAGCCCGATCGGCTGCCACCCGGCCTCCGTCAGGGTCGCCGCACAGGCCGCAGCGGTCGCGCCCGTGGTGACGACATCGTCGACGAGAAGAACGGAGCGTCTATGCTCTCCCCCTCCGGCGCGAACGCTCGTCCGGAAGCTCCCCGGCGCGTTGGCCAGTCGGTCTCGACGCGGAAGATGAGCCTGCGACCGCCGGGCAATCCTGCGCTCCAGGAGCTCCGTGACGCGCGCGTCCAGCACATGGGACAGCCCATCGGCGAGCAGACGCGCCTGGTTGAATCCCCTCTCCCGGCGTCGGGCGGGTGTGATCGGAACCGGAGCCAGGAGCACTTCGTCCGCCGGCACGCCGGCCCGGCGAAGGAGGTTTTGCGCCGGATCCGAGAGGGCCCTCCCCATCGGGACGGCTAGGGCCGTCCAGCCTGCGTACTTGAGTTCGCGAACGAGCCTGGCGGCGTTCCCTTTCATCGGACAGACCGCTTCGGCTCTCATCGATTCCAGCGGCCAGGCGGCGCAGGCCGCGCAGCCGTTGTTCTCCGCGGGTGTGAGGCGGGTGGCACCGCAGCGGTGGCAGCGTGGAGGCAGTATTCGCGGCAGGCGATGCCAACACGGTGCGCACACCGGAGCCATGCCCGCCTCCACCGTGCACGAGCAAAGGACACACGAGGGCGGCAGCAGCAGATCGAAGGCTCGGGCGGCCAGCCGGGGAAACGCTTGCACGTCCGTCGGCGACATCAGGGTGCAGGCCGGCTAACCGACGAGCGCCGCGAGCGCCGCCTCGCGCATAGGGCCGGCCGGCGGTTCGACACCGAGCCAGTTGAGGACGCTCATCCGAGCCTGCTCCACGAGCATCTCCAGGCCGTCGCTCGCCGCCAGGCCGGAGGTCCTCGCGTGCCTGGTCCATGCCGTCCCTTCGCGGCCGTACACACAGTCGAACGCCGCGGTCGTCTCGAGGCGTGACAGGTCCAACGGCAGGGGATCGGAGGCTCGCAGTCCCAGAGAGGTCGCGTTTATCACGAGGTCATAACGACCGGCGGCCTCACCCGCGTCTCGGAGGATTCGGGCCTGCAAGGCCGCCAGCTCGAGCTCGTCCAGCATTCCCTCTGCCTCGAGCCGAGTCCGATTCAGGACGTCGGCGGACGCGGCGGACGCCTCATCGAGTCCGATCAGAACGGCTCTCGCGGCGCCACCCGCGCCCAGGACCAGCGTCCGCGCCCCTTCCAGGCCGGTGCCGGCGTCCTTCAGCAGCTTCCGGACCGAGCGGAGGAAGCCTCCGATGTCGGTGTTGTCCCCCACCAGCGATCCGTCGCTAGCTCCCCAGAAGCAGTTGCACGCCCCGCTGCGGCCGACGGAAGAGGTGGACACGTCCAGCAGAGAGGCGGCACGCCGCTTGTGCGGCAGAGTGACGTTTCCGCCACCGCCATCGGCGATCCGGCGCATGGCATCGGACAGCTCGAGGTCAGTGACAGAGGTGGCCGTGTAATCGGCAGAGACGCGGAGAGCTTTGAACGCCGCCCCGTACATCGCCGGGGCCGGGGAGTGGCTGACCGGACAGCCGAGCAGGACATACCCGGCCTTCACCGCGCGTCTGAAGAAGCGTCGATCCCGGGCGATTCGAGGAAGGCCGTGATGGATGCCTCGATCAGCTGGTAGGCTTCCTCGTAGCGGTCGGTCCAGCCGCCGAAGGGATCCGGAACCGATGCGCCCCTTCTGGCGTCCTGCTCGGGCAGGTAATCGGTGATCAGCCGGCAGGGTACCGCAGGCGCGATGCTCTCGGCGACGTCCAGATGGACGCGATCCATCGCGAGGATGAGATCGAAGCCGCTCGCCCACTCCGGCGTGAACTGCCGGGCGCTGTGGGCTCCCAGGTCGAGACCGTGGGCTCTCGCGACGATCTCGGATCCCTCGGAGGCGGGGGCGCTCTCGAGCGCGGCGATGCCGGCCGAGCCGAACTCGAGCTCCAGGCCGATCCTGCCGGCGGCGTCACGAGCGATCACCTCGGCCAGCGGGCTTCGGCACGTGTTGCCGGTGCAGAGGAAGAGGACATGCCGCACGCCGCGTAAGCCGGAGGCTTCGCTCACAGGGTCTCTCCGAGGCAGCGGGCGATCCGACGTCGATCGATCGGCCCGCTCCTGAGGATCTCCGTTGCCTTCTCTCGCACCGAGACGACGGTGGAAGAGGCGGAAGCTGGAAGCGATCCGGCAGCGAGGAAGGTGGTCGGCCGGGAGGGCTCGGGCATGGCTTCCAGCGCTTCACGGACACGGCGGGGCCTGGTCGCTGGCGGCTTTCCCACGAGGTTCAGGCTCGTGGAGGTCATCAGCGATCGCCAGCGGCCGAGAACGACGAGCAGGATCGGGTGGCCATCGACCCGGACGGCGAGCCCGGCGTCGGATCCGTCATCCAGAATGAGCGTCAAGGGCCCGGGCCAGAACTCCGTGGCCAGCTTGTCGGCCCGCTCGTCCCACGCGAGCGCCGGACATTCCGCCCGCAGCACCTCCACACCCGGAGTCAGCCGGATCAGGGGCATGCCACCCGGCCGGCCCTTGAGGATCCCTCCTTCCGCGAGCGTCTCGACGGCCGCCGACACGCCGGGTTCCCAGACCAGCGGATTTCGCGGGTCGAGCCGGACCTCTCGGTACTCCTTCAACGGAGCCGCTCCACCAGCTCACGAACGTGGCGAATCCGAACGAAGGCGGCGGCTTCGCCGTCCGCCGACCGCGAATCGTCTGCCTGCGGTCCCGAGCCCGGCGCGGGCGCGAATACTTCCGATATCCCGAGACGAGCGGCCTCCGAGAGCCGGCGGTCCAGGCTCGGAACGGCCCGGACTTCCCCTCCCAACCCGATCTCCCCGATGAACGCCCGGTTGCCGACCGGCCGGTCCAGCTCCGCCGACGCGAGCGCCGCCGCGACCGCAAGATCCGCTGCCGGGTCGAGCAACCGGAGCCCACCGACGACGTTGATGAACACATCCCGCTCGAGAGCCGGGAGGCCGGCTCGCCGCTCCAGAACGGCGATCAGCAGGGCCAGCCGGCGCGGCGGGAAGCCGGTTGTCGTGCGCCGTGGCGTTCCCTGGCGACTGGCCGCAGTCAGGCATTGGACCTCGGCCAGAAGTGGACGGGTCCCCTGAAAGGTGACGGCGACGGCCGATCCGCTGAATTCGCCCACGCCGCTGAGGAAGACCTCCGACGGGTTCTCCACCGGAGCGAGACCTTCACCGGTCATGCGGAAAACCGCGACCTCGTCGACGCTGCCGAATCGGTTCTTGGTCGCCCGGAGGAGTCGATGCTCGTGGCTGCGGCTTCCCTCGAAGTGCAGCACGGCGTCGACCAGGTGCTCGAGGGTGCGGGGACCCGCGAGAGCGCCGCCCTTCGTGACATGTCCGACGATCACGACCGGGGTGAGCGACGACTTGGCGTATTCCTGCAGCGCTGCCGCGCACTCTCGCACCTGGCTGATCGTCCCCGGAGCCGCGTCGCTCGTCGAGCTCGCCAGCGTCTGGATCGAGTCCACTCCGAGGAAGTCGGGCTTCGATGACTCTGCGGCACGGATCAGCTCTTCGACGTGCGTTGCGCCGAGAAAATCCACGTCAAGCGCCTCGGCGCTCACACGCTCGGCGCGCAGCCGCACCTGGGGCGCGGACTCCTCGCCCGAGGCGTAGAGCGCACTTCCGCCGGATCGCCGGATCGCCGCGGCGGCCTGCAGCAGCAGAGTGGATTTGCCGATGCCGGGCGGGCCGCCCAGCAGCACGAGCGATCCCGCCACCAGGCCGCCTCCGAGTACCAGGTCGAGCTCGCCGAGCCCGATGGTGAGGCGGGATGCGTCTGCGGCGGTCGTGTCACGGAGAGGCCGGGCGGCCGCTCGGGCGCTCGGGCGTCGCCGTCGGCCCCGCCTCGGACCCGCCGAGGCGGGGGCCTCGGCGAGCGTGTTCCAGTCTCCGCACGCGGGACAGCGGCCCTCCCAGCGAAGGCTCTCGTTGCCGCATGAGGTGCAGAAGAATCCGGCCGCGGCCGAACGGGCCTTACCGCCGGAGCTCACCGCTGCTGCACGCGTGGGGTTGCGTCGGGATCAGAAGGGCTCGTCACGATCGGATCTGGAGTCGAACAGCGTGAACTGCTTGTGAAAATAGAGCGGGACCTCGCCCGTCGGGCCGTTGCGCTGCTTCCCGATGATGAGCTCCGCTTCACCTTCGATCGAATTCCCGTCCCGGTCGATGGGGCCTTTGTAGACCTCTTCCCGGTAGATGAACATGACCAGATCCGCGTCCTGCTCGATCGCACCCGATTCGCGCAAGTCCGCCAGCACGGGTCGATGATCCGTTCGCTGCTCCGGCGCCCGCGAGAGCTGCGAGAGGGCGAGCAGCGGCACGTTGAGCTCTTTGGCCACGGCCTTCAGAGAGCGAGAGATCGAGCTGATCTCCTGCTGTCGATTCTCGGCGCCTCGTGGTCCGGCCATCAGTTGAAGGTAATCGACGATCACCAACTCCAGATCAACCTCCGCTCGCAGCCGTCTCGCCTTCGCCCGCAATTCCAGCGCGGTGAGCGAGGGCGTGTCGTCGATCCAGATCGGCGCCGTGTTCAGAAGTCCCGCGGCAGTTGCGAGCCGGCCGTACTCGTCGTCTTCCAGCCTGCCATGCCGTAACCGGCTGGAGTCGACCCTTCCTTCGGCGCAGAGGAGCCTTTGAACCAGCGACTCCTTCGCCATCTCGAGCGAGAAGATCGCCACGTGCTTCTCGTGCTCGATCGCGGCGTGTTGGGCGAAGTTCAGGGCGAGCGCCGTCTTCCCCATCGAGGGCCGTCCCGCGAGGACGATGAGATCCGCCGGCTGAAAGCCGGCCGTGTACCGGTCCAGGTCCATGAACCCCGACGGAACGCCAGTGACCGCCCCGGTCCGCTGCATCTCCTCGATGCGCTCGAACGCCGGCCAGAGGATCTCCTTGATCCAGATGAAACCTCTCCGGCTGGCCGCCTCGGAGATCTGAAAGATCCGCTGTTCGGCGTGATCCAGCGTCTCCTGCGAGCTCCCCGCGGGGGCACCGTAGGCCTCCCGGATGATCTCCGTGGCTTCCTCGATGAGGCGGCGCAGCGTGGCCTTGTCGCGCAGGATCCGGCAGTGATACTCGATGTTCGCGGCGGTAGGAACCGCGTCCACCAGTTGAGCCAGAAACTCCATCCCGCCGGAGGACTCGAGCTCGCCCGCCGACTTCAGCTCGTCGGAGAGCGTCACCGCGTCGATGACGTCGCCCCGATTGTAGAGCCGCATCATGCCGCGGAAGATCCGGCGGTTGCCCTCGCGGAAGAAGGCGGTGTCGTCGACGAGCTCCATCGCCCGCGCGACCGCGTCACCGTCGATGAGCATGCCCCCCAGGATCGACACCTCCGCTTCCTGGGACCAGGGAGGCTGCCGGCCCGCGAACACATCGGCCGCGGCCGTAGCGATGGAACGCTCGGAGAGCATCGAGTCCGTCATCCCGGATTCATCACGGCAGGTCGAGGGAAAGCTCGCGGCCCGCAGCTCCGGAGCGTAGGCCGGAATCTCCGTCGATGACGCGGCGGGCGATCTGCAGGTCCTCCCACGTCGGACGCTTCCAGCCCGGGTTTCGCAGCGAGGCGGCGGGATGGTAGGTAACGACCAGGGGGAAGCGGCCGTAGAGATGCGTCCTTCCCCGAAGGCGGCCGATCGACTCTCGGGTCCCCAGAAGCGTCTGAGCGGCGAACGTGCCGAACGCGATGATCACCTTCGGGTCGATCAGGTCGATCTGCTGGAGGAGCAACGGCGAGCAGGCGGCGATCTCCTCCGGCTGGGGATTCCGGTTTCCGGGCGGTCGACATTTGAGCACGTTGCAGATGTACACCTCGTCCCTTCTCAAGCCCACCGACATCAGCATGAGGTCCAGCAGCTGGCCCGCACGCCCGACGAACGGCCGACCGGTCTCATCCTCGACCGCCCCAGGCGCCTCGCCGACACAGACGAGCCGAGCGTCAGAGGCCCCTTCCCCGAAGACCACGTGCTGCCGGTCCTCGTGCAGCGCACAGCGTCGGCAGGCGAGCGCCACTTCCCGCAGCTCATCGAAGTCCAGCTCGCGGATCCGCTCGGCGGTGCCTTCTCGGGCGAGCCGAGCCAGCTCCGGAGTCGAGGGCGTGGGAGCTTCCGGCGCTCCGGGTTCCGCCGCGATCGGCGCCTCCTCCTCCGGCCGAGTACCCGTCACCCCTCCACCTCCCCCGGCAAGGGCTTCCAGGGCCTCGCTGCGCCGGAGGCCCGGTAGAATGACCGGCGGCTCGCCGAGAGCGATTCGGGCCTCGAAGTAACGACGGAGCGGCTCCCGAGCGTCAGTCAAGCCGCGCTTCGACCCGATCCAGCAGGCAGTCCGCAACCTCCTCCTTCGGGAGGACCGGGAGCTCCTCCAGTCCCCCCCATCGGTCCAGGAGGGTCACTCTGTTGGTGGGAACGTCGAAGCCGGCCACCGGATCCCCTACCTCGTTGATCGCCACGAAATCCATCTTCTTCGATTCCAGCTTGGACTTACCGTTCTCGACCGGCGTGTCGGTCTCCAGGGCAAAGCCGAGCGTGAGGATTCCGCGCTCCTCCCTGATCCCGCGTGTCTCCTCCAGGAGATCGGGACCGGCGACCAGACCGAGCTCGAGCCCGCTGCCATCCTTCTTGATCTTCGAGGAGCCGGGTGACGGCGAGACGAAATCGGATACGGCCGCCGCCATCAGCAGCAGATGAGCGCTTCCCAACGCGGCGCTGAGCGCCTCCAACATCTCATCGCTCGTTTCGACCTCCACGACCTCGGGGCCGTAGGGATGCGGCCGCGCCGCCGGGCCGCTCACCAGAACGACGTCGGCTCCGCGTCGCCAGGCCGACGCGGCCAGGGCCTGGCCCATGTGACCCGATGATCTGTTTCCGATGTAGCGAACCGGATCGATCGGCGCACGCGTCGGACCGGCCGTGACGACGACCCTGCGGTCGAGCAGCGTCGCCTCCTCGAGCATGCGCCCGGCCACGGCCAGGATATCCTCGGGCTCCGACATGCGGCCGATGCCGATCTCTCCCTCCGCGAGCTCTCCGCGATCCGGACCGACCATCTCGAGACCGAACTCCCGAAGGGCCTCGACGTTGCGCCGAGTCGCGGGATGCTCCCACATCCGCTCGTTCATCGCCGGGCAGAGCAGCACCGGACAGGCTGCGGCGAGCAGCGTGGCAGCCGCCAACGTGTCGGCACCGCCCGCTGCCATCTTGCTGAGGAAGTCTGCGGTGGCCGGCGCAACGATGGCGAGATCGGCCTCGCGGCCGAGTTCGATGTGATCGAGCGGCCTCTCCCACAGGCTCGTCCGCGCGGGACGGCCGGTGAGTCCCTCGAACGTAACCCTCCCGACGAACTTCTCGGCACTCGGCGTCAGCAAGACGTCAACCAGCGCGTCGGCCTCATGGAGATGGCGCACCAGATATGCCGTCTTGTAGGCGGCTATCCCGCCGGTCACGACGACGAGAACTCGTCGGCCCTCGAATGGGCGCACAGGACGTCCGGCTCTAGCGGCTCGGCTCCAGTAAGGCTACTCGAGCGCCGGCTTTCTCTTGGTCACCAGCCGATAACCCAGCTGCGATTGACCGTGCTCATCGGTAGATGTCAACGCGTCGAGGGCCAGGGTCGTCAGCTTCACGGGTCCGTACGGCGAGCGCTCGAGAGGAAGCGCGTTCAGCTCTCGCGCATACTTGGCGGTCACCAGCACCCCGAGGTACTTGTTCCCGGCCGTCTTGGCGACCTGCTTGGGCGTGAACACCTTCATTGGATCTCCCCTTCTCAGGCGTCAATGGGCTTCTGGTTTCGCCGCTTCGGAGCGTGCGGCGGATATCTCGTTTTCCAGGGCCGATACGAGTTGGCTCAACTCCCTACCCACGCGCGCCGTTCGGGATTCCTCCCCGTCGAGGATCGATTCGACGCGGCGCACCGTGTCGGCGAGCTTATCGTTGACGATCGCGAACTCGAACTCCTCGGCCGCCGTCAATTCCTGCTCCGCCGTGCGGAGACGACGCTCGAGGGCGGGCCCCGTCTCGCTGCCCCTCGAACGGAGCCGCGAGAGCCAGGCGCCGCTCGGCGGGAGAAGGAAGATAGTCGCGGCCTCGGGTACGGCGGCGCGGACGGCGCGGGCTCCCTGCACGTCGATGTCGAGCAGAAGGTGAACGCCGTCCGACTTGGCGCGTTCGAGATTCTCCCGCGGCGTCCCGTAGAGCTGCCCGTGGACATCTGCCCACTCCAGCATCTCGCCGTGCTCGCACCTGCGCTCGAACTCCTCGCGCTCCAAGAAAACGTAGTGGACCCCCGAGCGCTCTCCCGGCCGGGCTTCGCGGGTGGTCGCCGACACCGAGAAACGCAGGTCGCTCCTGCTCGACAGCAGCTCTCGAATCACCGTTGTCTTGCCGCTGCCCGATGGTCCGGACAAGACGATCGGAAACGTCCGGTCGAAGAGACTCGTCACTCGATATTCTCTACCTGTTCCCGTAAACGCTCCAGCGCGTTCTTGGCCTCGACCACCCGACCGGAGATCGTCGTGTCGTTGGCCTTCGCGCCGACGGTATTCACCTCTCTGTTCAACTCCTGCAGGACGAAGGAGAGGCGCTTTCCCACGGGCTCGTCGGCCGCCGCGTCCAACAGCTCCTCGAAGGCCGCGACGTGCGCTCGCGCCCGCACCACCTCTTCACCGATATCCCACTTGTCGGCGAGCAACGCGATCTCCTGCTCCAGCCGGCCCTCATCCAGCATTAGGCCATCGGCGAGCTCCCTGGCGGCCTCCCGGAGTCGGTCGCGCTCCCTCGTCAATCGCTGCGGCGCCATGGACTGGATCGTCTCGACCGCAGCGGCAACCTCTCCGATGGATCCGCGCAGGTCGCTCTCGAGGCGGCCACCCTCCAACTCCCGCATCCGTATCAACTCCTCCATGGCCTCGTCCACGACCTCACCCAACGCCTCGGCATCCACCCAGCCCAGGGCATCGGAGCGCTCTTCACGGAGCATCTCGCGCACGGCCGTCACCAACGTTCGAAGATCGAGCTCTCCGGGGATGCCGTACTCGTCCTGCAAGGTCCGGATTGCCTCCAGCGCGGCCCGAACCCGAGCATGGTCCATCTGCCATCCCCCCTCCCCACCGGGCGCCGCGTCGGCGGCGATCAGAAAGCTGACATGCCCTCGCCGCACGCGTCGGGCAAGACGGACGCGCAACCGCGGCTCCCAGACGTCCGCGCCGGGTGGAAGGCGGAACGAGATGTTCAGGTGCCGGTGGTTCACGGACTTCAGTTCCACCGAAAGCGTGCCGCCCGCCAGCTCCCGGCTGGCCGCCCCGAAGCCTGTCATGCTGCGTATCATGCGTTTCGACCCACTTCGGCTCCGATCCGTGTCAGTTCAGGAACTCCCATTTCACGCCGAAGATCGTGACCGTATTGGGGTACGGAAAGCCCACGATGTCCTCGTCGACCTTTCGATCCAGGTTGTCGAGCCTGAGGAAGATCCGGAAATCCTTGATCTTTACCAGGAGATCGAGGTTCAGGCGCGTCAGCTTCTGGACCGGGACCGGGGAGGGGATGCCCGGCGCCGACGTGAACATTTGGCTCCTGTACACGGCCGCGAGGCCGAGATCGACGAGGAGGTCTCCCTTGAAGAAGAGCTGGCTCCACCCGAGCCGTGCCCGCGCCACATCCGCCGGCAGATAGAACGCCTGAGGGTTGTCCGGCGCCTTCTGGTGGCGCCAGAAGCCCGAGATGGTCAGCGGGCTGGCTCCCCGGATCATCGCTCCGAGCGGGATCAAGGGCCCGCTCAACTCTCCCTCGAACGCGGTGACGTCGACGCCCGGACCGGGCTGGAGCGATAGATCGAAGGGAGCACCGAACGGCAGCTGCCGGCTCACGCTCTGGCGCATTAGTCGCCCGCCGAGCTGAAACGGTCCGAGGGTGAGCCCGAGGCCGCCCGTAAAGGAATCGAAGGAGACGGAATCCGCCTCGGCCGTGATCGGTCTCGACACGCCCCTCGTGCCCGTGGCGCCACCGACTCTGAGGACGAGGTCGACCGGCGTGAAGGGGCCGAAGGCGAGCCCGCCGCCCACCGAGCCCGCGGTGAACTCCTGCCACGAGGATGCGTCCGCTTCCACATCCACGCCCAGCCAGCTTCCGATGCGGACTCCGGCGGCGATGTTGCCCCCCAGGCTGGGGAAGGCATCTCCGCCGCCCTGGTAGGAGATCGAGCCGCGCGCGAAGCCCCAGCGGGGCGAGCCCGAGATGGTGACCCCGACCCGGTTCACCGACACGAGCTGGGAGTCCTGAAGCGTGAGCCGGTTGCTGCTGAGGGAGAGATCGGCGACGAGCGTCTCCGATATCTCTCTTCGCGCGGTGAAGGCTATGTCGCGGCGGCCCTGTTGGAACTGGGCATTTGCCGTGCGGTTGATCGTCTGGTTCTTGAACTGCAGCTGGAAGCCCGTCTTGTTGTTCCCCGGCATGAAGGCGAGGGTGGCCCAGAAATCGAGGCGGTCCGAGAGGAGCTCGCCCGAGTTCACGTTCAGGAGGTCGATGCCACCGGCGATGGTGACGGCGTTTCCCCATCCGTTGCTGAAGATCCCCTGGACGAGATCGAGCTTCGGCGACCCGGCGCCGCCCCCGAAGCGTGCATAGGCATCCGGCTCGTGCTGTCGCCGGGTGAAGATCTCGATGACGAAGCCGTTTGCACTCCGCCGCACGCGGATCTTGTCCAGATAGAAGAGCGGGATGCGAACCAGGTCGCTCTCGCCCGACTCGAGGGGCGGGAGCTCCCGCCCGTCCACCAGGACGCGTACGAAGCCGGCCCCGAACACCCCGTCGGTCAGCTGATGGACGCCGTTGAAGTAGTTCGCGCGGATCGGAGTGAATCCCGGCATCAGATCGGTGAGCAGGCCGAGCAGGCTGGTCGCGTTCGACGACAGGATCTCGGCCCGGTCCCACTCGCGAACATCGTACGAGAAGCCGCTGTCCGGCTCCGTGGCGGTGGGCGGGAAGCCGGGCACCCTCCTGTCTTCCTCCGGTCCGTCCTCGTCCACGACGTCGCCTTCCTCGCCATCCCTCGGAAAGTCGATTCGCATGCTGTCCGGGATGACTTCCACTCCCTCGGGGAGTCGGGGGACGGAGTCGGCCGGCAGGCTGTCGGGCTCCACCGGCCGCTCCTGGGGATCAGGCGGTTCGGGTGGCTTCTCCTCCTGGGCCCATGCCATCGAGCAGGCTGCGAGGAGGATGCCCGCGCAGAGGGCGACGCGGGCTCCTCTTCGAAGCCCCAACCGACCCGGATGGTACGCGCCGGGCGCCGACGTCAGCCGAGGCCTCTCGCCCACTCGACGAGCAGGCGAACACCGAAGCCCGTCGCGCCCTTCGGCTGCCAGCCGTCTTCCTTCTCTGCCCATGCGGTACCGGCGATATCCAGGTGCGCCCACGGAACCTCGTCCACGAACTCCTGAAGGAAGACTCCGGCGGTGATCGGGCTCGCGTCCCGACCGCCGCTGTTCTTGATATCCGCGATCTGGGAATCGATCTGGCGTCGGTACTCGGGCCAGAGCGGGAGCCTCCAGGCTCTCTCTCCAGAGCGTTCGCCCGCGGCGATCAGCTCTCCAGCGAGAGCGTCATCGTTGCTCATCAGGCCGCTCGCGTGCTTGCCCAGGGCCACGACGCAGCCGCCCGTCAACGTCGCGATGTCGACGACGGCAGCGGGCGAGAGCCGGTTCGCGTAGGCCAGCGCATCCGAGAGGATGAGGCGGCCCTCGGCGTCTGTGTTGACGACCTCGATCGAGCGTCCCGAGAGGCCCCGAATCACATCGCCCGGTTTCAGGGCGCGTCCCGATGGCAGGTTTTCCGCCGCGGGCACCAATGCCACGACCCTCCTTGCGACACCGATCTTCGACAGGGCGTGCACGGCCCCTAGCACGGCCGCCCCGCCCGCCATGTCATACTTCATCTCCTCCATACCCTTCGCGGGCTTGAGGGAGATGCCGCCGCTGTCGAAGGTGATCCCCTTGCCGACGAGCACCAGCGGCGGTCCGCCTTGGCCGGGGTGCTCCATGATGATGAAGCGAGGTGGCTCGCGAGAACCCTTCGAGACTGCCAGCAGAGCGCCGAAGCCCTCCTGGCGCAGTCTATCCTCGTCCCAGGCCTGGAACCGGACCACCCCGCCCGAGAGCCCCTCAGCCTCCTCGGCGAGGCGAGAGGGCTTGGCCACGTTGCCGGGCTGGGAGACGAGCGAACGGGCGACGTTCTGCGCGTCGGCTACCGTGAGCCCCACCGCGGCCGCTTCGGACGCTCCGGCTACCGGCTGCCCGGTCCAGATGACGGCCGTCGAGGGGCCCGCCGAGCGGCCCGCTTCGGATCGCTTCAGGGCGTCGAAGGAGAAGTCGCCGAGACAGAGGCCTTCGGCGGCTGCCTGGAACCCCGATGGCGCGGCGGAAGCATCCTCGAGAAGAAGGGCGAGCGATGCCAGGCGCTTCGCGCGGCAGTGGCGGACGGCTCGCCCGGCCAAGCCTCGAATCGTGGACGGATCCGAGAGGCGGGTCTCGCCTATGCCGAGCAGGAGCAGGTGTGGGTGTCCGGCCGGGCCGGGGAAGAAGCTCGTGTCGTCCGATTCGCCGAGGAAGATCCCCTGCTCCATGAAGCGGGCAATCGCACCGCCTAGCCGGCCATCGAGCTCCCTCAGAAGATCGGTGAGCTCACGGCGCGCCGGTACGGCCAGCAAATCGACATCCAGCCCTTCGAGCGCTCCGGACCGAACCTCGATCTCCCGCAAAGCGGACCTCCTCTCCTCCCCGACCGGTACCAGTCTTCCGGCCGTTCACAACGTTCACAAAATGATAGGGGCAGCCCGGCGGGCCGCCCCTATTCATGGAATCGCCAAGCCGAAGGCTCGGGTCTTAGCGGAGCACGCTGTCCGAGCCAGCCTCCAGAAGCTGATCTCTCAAGTCGTCTGTCGACAGAGACTGGAAGAGGCCGTTCGGCAGGTGTGCGCGCCGCTGCGGCTGGCTGGCATCCGAAAAGCAAACGAAGATGACCGCTTCGTGCTCGGGCTTGAGAGCCGGCTCGTCCGGCTCCGGCCAGTACACGCCACGTGACGCCAGCCAAGCTTTCCAGCGTCTGCCGTCTTCGTCTACGAAGTGCCTCGTCATCAGTACCTCTCTTCATCGGGGTTGAGGAGCGGTCCGCGCGTCCGCTGGACACGTGAACCCACATGGCGGCGCAGGCCAGGCGTACGCCGGGTCGGCGATCCCGAGAGCACGCCATACTCAGGTAAGACTTCAGGTTGGATTATGTAACTCAACCAGATGTTATCACTTGATCAGTTTGACCATTCAGTCGGTGCGGGAATCCGGAGTTGCGTTCCTTCGGGCGTCGAGTTCGGGAAGCCGGCAGCCGAGCGCCAAGCCCAGGCCCATGCCACAGATGAGGGCAGCTAGAAGAAGGGTAAGGAACACATGCATACGCCATAGAATGGGGCTTCGTGGCCGAATTGTCCAGGCCTCGAGGCCGGAATGTCGACTTCTTGGGGCCCTGTTTTCTGCCAACTATGCACAGGCGGGGCGAGACTCGATCGAGGTGGCAGTGGCCGATCTGCCGTGCGGGCACGGGACGGGCTACTCCCCCTTCAGCTCCTGGATCTCGACCTGTTGTCGCCGCAGTACCTCCATGATGCGGTCGACGAGCTGCTCGGAGGTCTCCCTTGTCCGCGGCCGGTCGAGGAGGTCGGAGTAGTCGATGGGCTCCCCGTAGTACACGTACAGTCTCTTGAACAGCCTCGGCAGCTTGGCCCCTATCGGCAGAACCTGGTCCATCCCGTCGATTGTGACCGGCACGACGGCCGGCTTGGCGGCGAGGATCACGAGGCCTGATCCGGGCCGGCCCTTTCTGATGGACCCATCCCTGGTGCGCGTCCCCTCTGGAAACAGCGTCATCACTCCGCTCTCCAGCGCGCGTGTCATCCGGTAGAGGGCTCGCGGATCACGGCGCCCGGGCCGTATCGGTATGCACTTCCAGAGGTCCGAGAGCAGGCCCAGCCACCAGGGGTGGAAGAAGTTCTCCTCCGCTGCCGGGTTCCACGGGACGAGGTATGGCTTGACGAGCGACTGGGGAAAGTACGCGCAGATCCCTACGAGGAAGCTGTCGATCATCGACTGATGATTGGAGAGGAGCAGCGTGTTTCGCTGCTGCGGCACCCGCTTTCGGCCGATGATCCGAGTCTGGTTGAAGATGAAAAAGAGCGGGATGCCGAAGACGATCACGCTCAGGTTGGTGAACGCGTAGCGCGTGAAAGGCCACAGGAAGTTGAAGAGCCAGCCTCGATGCTCGGCTCGGTACGACCCACCCATGATGCGACCGTTCTCCCTACATCCGCTTGTAGCTCGGGCCGCTCCCGCCCTCTCTCGGCGTCCACCGCGGCCCGAGGACATCGGTGGCCTTGCAGTCGATGCAGTTGGGAGCGTTGATCACGAGGCGGTCGTCCTTCCACTCGTAGACTCCCGCGGGACAAAGGCGCTCGTAGAAGGTCCCGACGTCTTCGGGGACTCGCTCCTCGGCAACGAGGTGGGTTGGGATGTCGTCCCGCGTCGAGTTGCCTGAACGGAAGACCGCGTCCTCCTTGCTGAAGGTTCGCGCTCCATCCGGGTTGAACGGGACGGGCTCGACCACCTTTCGAGCCTCTGCCGCATCTTCTTCCGTCGGGATCAACTTGCCCCGGAAGGCTCCCCCGGTCACCGTCATCAAGGTCGCCTCGAAGCCTCCGGCGTAGAGGCCTTTCTTGAACGCTTGACGCATGTTCCTCGTGCGGTAAAGGTCTCGGCCGATGAAGCTCTCCCGCACCCGCCGGTCGTAGACAGCGAGGGATTCAGCCGTCGTCTCCCCGCCCTTCAGGGACTCGAACGCCGCCCTTGCGGCGAGCATTCCCGACAGCACCGCGTAGTGGATGCCCTTCAGCGCGGGCACGTTCACCAACCCGGCGGCATCGCCGACGATCAGAGCGCCTTCTCCGTAGAGCCTCTTCGGCAGGGCGTAGTAACCACCCTCCGGTATCGTCTTGGCGCCCCATTCGGCGAGCTCTCCCCCGGCCAGGAACTCCTCGAACAGGGGGTGCGTCTTGAGCCGCTGGAGGAGCTCGTGCGCGTCCAGCGAGTGCTGGGGGTAATCCAGCCCTACCACCAGGCCGATCGACACGAGATCTCCCCCCATCGGGTACATCCAGCTCCCGCCGAAGACATCCGGGGGCAGAGGCCAGCCCAGCGTGTGAATCACCGCCTCCGGCTGTCGAGGGGTCTCCCACAGCTCCTTCACTCCGAGGGCGAAGATCTGAGGGTTCTCGGCCCCGATCCCCTGCCAGTCCAGATATGCCTGCGTAAGCGGCCCCCGCGTGCCCTCCGCCAGGATCGTGATACGAGCCGTCAGATCGGTGGGCGGCATGAATCCGCCACCTGGCTCCCCGTCGCGGTCCAGCCCGGCCGGGGTCGTACGGACTCCCGTTACCCGGCTCCTGTCCACCAGGAGTCCATCAGCGGGAAAACCGGTGAAGACGTTGACACCCGCCTCCTCGGCCCGCTCGCCCATCCAGCGCACGATCTCGCAGATCGAGGCGGCGTAGTGTCCGTGGTTGCGCATGGTGGGAGGGGTCGGAAGCCGCAGCGAGCCGCCCTTCTTCAGGAGATAGACCCGGTCCCCCTCGACGGGGACGCGGAACGGGAGCTCCTCGTCCCGAAGCCCGGGGAAGAGCTCTCGGAACGGGCCGGGTACGACGACGGCTCCGGAGAGGCAGTGCTCGCC
Organism: uncultured Gemmatimonadales bacterium; assembly: GCA_947259585.1. Lineage (GTDB taxonomy): Bacteria > Gemmatimonadota > Gemmatimonadetes > Palauibacterales > Palauibacteraceae. The sequence continues at coordinate 89,649 of CAMYMV010000008.1, forward strand.
CAGAGTTTCCGATTTTTCCAGCACCCCGATCTCGATCTCGCCCAGCTCGCCGCCCTCCTCCGCATCCCGGCGCACCAGGCGAGCGAGCTCGATGGCGGCGGCCAGACCGGCCGGTCCGCCTCCGACGATGATGACGTCCATCGGCACGGCTTCGTCGGAGGGGGTGTCGTGGAGAAGGAAGCGGTCGCTCGGAAGTGGCGGCTGGTAATCCTTGGGGATGAAGGACCGCGTCGAGGGTTCGGACATTTGCTCTCGTCCAATGCTTGTGAAGTGCCGGCCGGCTCTTCCGCGGCCCGCGGCGCTCTCGGAAGAGGCGGAACGTGAGCCTATGCCGTCAGCGAGTTCGTCGCCAGAGACCGGGGTGGAAGACGAGCAGCACCGTGAAGATCTCGAGGCGTCCAACCAGCATCAGCGCCACGAGCGTCAGTTGGGACGCCTGATCCATCCATCCGTAGTTGTCCACGGCTCCGACGTCCCCGATACCGGGGCCGATGTTCCCGATGCTTGCCGCGCTCGCGCCGATGGAGGTGGGAAGATCGTTGCCGAGGATCGCCATCAGGAGTGCGCCGAACGCGAAGAGGCCCAGATAGACGATGACGAAGGTGAGGATCCTGAGCAGCACGTCTTCCTTCACGACCCGGTCGTCCACGCGCGTGAGGATCACCGCGCGCGGGTGCAGGCTCTTCCTCAGCTCCGCCAGAGCTTGCCGGGCGAGGACGTAGATTCGGAGCGTCTTGATCCCGCCGGCCGTCGAGCCGGCCATCCCTCCGACGAACATCAACAGGAGCAGAACGACCTGCCCGGGGATCGGCCAGAGCTCGTAGTCCGCCGACACGAAGCCGGTCGTGGTGATGATCGACACGACCTGGAAGAGGGCGTCCCGGAAGGCGACCTCGAAGCCGCTCCGGTCGTAGAGGCCGCTGCTCACGATCACCAGGAGGACCAGCGCCGCGGCCCCGGCGGCCAGGACCGTGAAGAAGCGCCACTCACTGTCGCGAAGGTATATGCCGGGGCGTCCGGTGACGGCCCGGTAGTGGAGCGTGAAGTTCACTCCAGCCAGGTACATGAACAGGATCGTCACGTATTGGAGGTACGGTGAGTCGTACGCCGCGATCGACGCGTTCCGGGGGGAGAACCCGCCCGTGGATAGCGTCGTGAACGCGTGCGTGACAGCCTCGAACGGCGGCATCCCGCCGAGCAGGTAGAGCACCGCCTGCGCCGCGGTCATCGCCGCGTACACGTACCAGAGGAGCTTGGCCGTCTGCGCGATGCGGGGCTGAAGTCGCTCCGGCGTCGGACCGGGGACCTCGGCCTTGAAGAGCTGCATGCCCCCGACGCCCAGGAACGGCAGGATCGCGATGCCGAGCACGATGATGCCCATCCCGCCCAACCACTGGGTGAGCGAGCGCCAGAAGAGGATTCCGTGCGGGAGTCCCTCGATCTGGGCGAACACGGTCGCGCCGGTCGTCGTGAATCCGGAGACCGACTCGAAGAGCGCCGCCACGGGCGACTCGATCGTTCCGGAGAGCAGGTACGGCAGGGCCCCGGCGGCGCCAACGGCGAGCCAGGCGAGAGAGACGACGGCGTACCCCTCCCTCACGGTGAGATCTCGCGCGAGCTGTGTGCGCCAATAGCCGAGCAGGCCGACGACTACCAGGAGGGCGCTCGAGACGAAGAAGGCTCCCGCATCGCCGTCACCATAGGCGAGGGCGATCCCGCCGGTCAGTCCGAGCGCGCCGCTCAGCGCCAGCAGGATCAGGCTGACGACATGAACGAGATGACGTCGCCTCACGCGAGCAAACGCTCGATCTCCGGCACGGCGGCCGGCGCGGCGAACACGAACGCCCTGTCGCCGGGGAGCAGCACATCATCCCCCCGGGGCGATATCACCTCGCCATCCCGAATGATGGCGCCGATAACGCCCTGCTTGGGGAAGCTCACGTGCTTGAGAGGGCGGTGGAGGATCGGAGCCTCGTCTCCGATCTCGAACTCGATGGCTTCAGCGTCCGCGCCTTTCAGGGTCGCGACGGTCCTCACGCCACCGCGGCGAACGTACCGGAGGATCGCGTTCGCGGCGGACAGGCGAGGCGAGACGGCGGCGTCGATCCCGATGCGTGTGACCAGCGGTATGTAGTCCGGGCGGTGGATCAGCGTGACCACCTTCCGGGCACCCATCGTCTTCGCCAGAAGCCCGGAGAGCATGTTGACGGAGTCGATCCCGGTAAACGCGACGAATCCATCCACGCCTTCGACCCCCTCCATCTCCAGAAGCTCCGGATCACGTGCGTCGCCGTGGAGGATGAGCGCCTCGGGAAGCGCCTCGGCAAGCTCCACGCATCGACGGCGATCGCGCTCGAGAATCGTGCACTCGACATCCTGGGCGGCGAGGTGCCGCGCGAGGTAGATCGCCTCCTGATTGCCACCGGCGATCATCACGCGACGCAGCTCGAACTGCTCGTAGCCGGCAAGCCTCGGTATCGAGGGCATGTCATCGGTCGCAGCCAGGAGGAAGACCTGGTCACCCGCTTCGATCCGGCTGGGGCCGCGGGGAATCTCGGTCTTTCCATCACGAACGATGGCGACCGTCACGAACCGCAGGTCGGAGAGCTCATGGTCCAGCTGCGCCATCGACTTCGCGACCACCGGAGCTCCCTCCCGTATCCGCACTCCGAGCAGGCGCACCCGGTCGTCCATGAAGTGAACGAACTCCGTGGCCGCCTCGCTGGCCAGCAGCTGCAGCGTCTCCCAGGCGACCTCCCGCTCGGGGCTGATGACGAGATCGATCCCGAACAACTCTCTCGCGAGAGCCCTGTCGGGTTCGTAGTACTCGGGAGCGCTGATCCGGGCCACCCGGAGCTCCACGTCGAACTGGGAGGCCAGCAGGCAGGCCACGATGTTCGATTGGTCCTGGCTGGTAACGGCCAGCAGCATTCCTGCGCCTGACAGCCCGGCCTTCTCCAACACGGGAAGCGACGCGCCATTTCCGGCGATGGTGAGGAGATCCAGCTGTTCGGATACGTACGATGTCTTCTGTGGGTCGAGGTCGATCAGGACGACGTCCTGATCCTCCTCCGACAGCCGTTTGGCCAGCTGAAAACCCACCTGCCCCGCGCCGACTATGAGCACCCGCATGTCAGATCCTTATCTTTCGGGCGTTCCTCGGATTAGGTTGATTCTGGCCACGTTCTCCCACATCAACAAGCGCTCTGCGCGGACTCGAGCCGGGAAATCTCATGAGGAAGCGATGCTTTGGCGTAGCCCTGGTCGGGATCCTCTTCGCCTCGGTCCCGGCGATGGCGCAGGGCTCGGGCTTCGGCATGGGCTTCAAGGGCGGATACGTGGACATCGGGAGTGGCGACCTTTCCGCCGTGCAGGGGGGATTCGGCCTGAATCTCGATCTCCGCTACCGGTGGAGCAACGGCGTGTCGATCGGTTTCGGAACCGAGCTCGCCTGGCCCGGCTCGGATCTGGGCGAGGTGATCGAGCCCTCGCTGGCGGACTTCCAGTTCATCACCGTCTTCTTCGAGCCGCGATACAACTTCCTCTTCCAGAGATCGAGCGTGTCCCCGTTCATCGGAGCGAGGGTGAGCTACGCGCGCATGAACTTCAACGTCTTCACGCCACCCGAGGAGACTCCTTTCAAGTCGGACAGCGACGGCGTGGAGTACGGCGCGACGATCGGCGTGGAATTCTGGCTCACCGATGGAGTCGCGCTCTCGATCGCGGGTGAGGCCTCGGGCCTCAGCTTCGGAGACGTGAAACTGCCCGAGCCGCTTCCGGAGATTCCCGAGCAGCTCGGCAAGGGGCGCAAGCTGGGGATCCTGCTCGGGATCGAGTTCCTGTTTCTCTAGGACCGGAGTGGCGGGCCGGATCGTTGCTCAGGTACCGACGGAAGCGGCCGGCGCTCTCCCGTTTTCAGCCGGGAGGATAACCTCCACGGTGGTCCCCCGGTCGGGAGCGCTCTCCGCCGAGATTCGGCCGCCGTGGGCCTCCACGATCTGACGGGCGATCGCCAGGCCAAGGCCGGCGCCCACCGATCGGCCCTCGCTGCCGGCCTGGTAGTACTTCTCGAAGATGTACGGCAGCTGTTCCGGCGGAATCCCCTTCCCCGTATCGATCACGTGGAAGATGAGATTGTCGTCTGCGCCTGAAGCCCTCACGAGCACCTTGCCACCGGCCGGCGTGAACTTGAAGGCGTTCGAGAGAAGGTTGCCGAGGAGCTCGTGCGTGACCCTCACGCGATCCACTTCCACTCCCTCCGGGGCACTCTCATCGAGGGCCACGCCGAACTCGATTCCCTCCTGCTCCGCCAGGATCTCGAACGCGAGGCGGACGTCGGTGAGGAGGTCCCGGGTTCGCACGTGCTCGAGCTCCAGCTGAAGGCCCCCGGCAAGGAAGCGGGTGAGGTTGAGCAACTGGCTGACCCTCTCGGTCATCTGCGCGGCCTGGTCACCGATCCGCTGAAGCGCTTCGTGCTGCTTCTCGGAGACCTCGCCCAACGTGCCCTCTTCCATCATCTCCGCGTACCCGTTGATGATGTGGATGGGCGTCTTGAGCTCATGGCTCGCGATGCTGACGAACTCCGCCTTCAGCCGATCCAGCTCGTCGAGGCGCTCGGTCATGGATCTGAAGGACCTGGAGAGGTCTCCGATCTCGTCCGATCGCTCGTAGGGTAGGTCGCTGCTGGCAATGAACGATCCGCCGGCAACCTTCGCCATCGCCTCCCGAAGAGATCCGAGCGGCGACATCAGGTTGCCGATGGTGGCGAGGCCGAGAGCCAGGGCCATGGCGAGCGAGACCCAGACGGCGATCACCGTGCGCTGGGCTGCAGAGACACTGACCTCGACGGCCCGCCGGGCATCCAGCCTCCCGTTGGCATCGATCGACGCTCCGATGCGCTCGAGGAGACTCTCGGTGCGCACGAATACCGTCCGAATGCTGTCGTAGTAGGCGGTCGCCTCGTCGATCCGATCATCGGAGACCAGCCGCTCCAGGCGTCCGGTCGCGACCTCCAGCGTGTCCAGCCGGGACTGTACGGGCTCCGCCACTTCATCGTAGCCAATATCGGAGAGCTGCGAGAGATCGAAGCGGGCGTTCGATACCTCTCTCCGAATCTCCAGCCTGAGCTGCTGGCTCGGGGCGACAATGTAGCTGCGTTGGAACCTGTCGAGCTCCGAGAGCGAGTTGGCGACCCGTCCCATGGAGAGGTAGGCCGTAGCCAGCTCGCTTTGGCGGTAGAGAACGATATCGCGAAGCTCGGTGAGCTTGAGCACCCCATAGAAGGAGGGCGCCATGACGATGAGGGTCACGACGACGAGGGTGCCGACGAGCTTTGTTCGCACGGTCATGCGCTGCGGGCTCCTCCGTTCCCGAAACGCCTTCTCGGGCTAAGCGGGCGCCTCGACTCCCCGGGTCACGACAGCCGCGAGCGCATCGACGACGGCCGGGTCAAAGCGCGTTCCGGCTTCCTCCTCGACACGAGCGAGCGCCCGCTGCGCGGCCTCGTCGTCATCGAGGGGTTCCTCTTCTCGAGCCGCCGTGAAGGCAAGTGCCACCGCCACGATTCGCCCCGTGAGAGGTATGTCCTGGCCGCCCAATCCGTCCGGGAAGCCGCTTCCGTCCCAGCACTCGTGATGCGAGAGCGCGATCTCCGCGGCCATACGGAGCTCCGGCAGCTCGCTGCCTGCCAGCAGGCCGGCCCCGATCTCCGTATGGGCCGGAAACGCCTCTCCCCGATCCGTACCGGCCTGTGCCTCGCCCCCTGTGGCTGCCACCATGCCGATGTCGTGCAGCCGAGCGGCTCGCTCCAATCTCCCGACCGTCGAGCCGGGCTGCCCCAGAGCGCCCGCTATCCGACCGGCGAGTGCGGCAACCCCGCGGGATCGGTCTCCGGATGGATCGGAACGGTACGAGGAGACTCGTGCGAGCCGCTCGATCAGCTCATCCGCCGCGCCGCGCAAGTCGGCTCCGTTGCCCGACGTGCCGGACTCGAGCAGCGCAGCCTGGTCCCTGCACTTCAGGTGCAGAAACCTAGTCTCCAGCAGATGCGCGACCCGATGCCTGATCTCCGTCGGGCTGAACGGCTTGGTCAGGAAGTCCTTGGCACCGAGCGAGAGCGCCCGTCTCTTCGCCTCCTGGCTCGTGTCGGACGTCAGTACGAGGATCGGAAGGTAGCTGTCGGGCGGCAGTTCCCCCTGCAGCACCTCCATCACCTCGTAGCCGTCCATCGCCGGCATGATGAGGTCGAGCAGGATCAGATCCGGGCGATAGCGGTGGGTCTCCGCGAGCACCTCTGTCGGCTGCGTGGTACCCTTGACCTGCTTGTACCCGGCCCACTCGAGGACGTCCTTGATGTACCGCACGTTCTGGGCGTCGTCGTCGACGACGAGAACGCGAGCCTGCTCCAGTATCCTCTCGTGCATCGCTTCCAAGGGTCGCCCGGTCAGTCGCCGGCTGCGTCAATGATGGTGGCCCGCTCCACGTAGTCCAGCTGTGGGAACTCGCTCTCCAGGTACGCGTTCCCCTCCGCCTGGATTCGGCCCTGGCTCGGGCCGGCACCGCGGGGCGCACCTTCCCCATAGCCGGAGTGGAGCTCGTCGACCACTTCCATCCCGCTGACGACGACGCCGAACGGTGCGAAAAGCTGTCCGTCCAGCGCCGAGTTGTCGCCGAAGTTGATGAAGATCTGGGTCGTACGCGTGTTGGGTCCCGCCATCGCGTAGCTGACGTAACCTCGCGTGTTTGATTGCGCCACGGGATCATCCGGAATCGCGAGGACTCGCCACACGGCCGACACCTGGGGATCTCCGGAGATCCCGAGCTGCGCCATGAAGCCGTCCAGCACGCGGAAGAACCGGACATCGTCGTAAAAGCCGTTGCTGACCAGGTTATAGAACCGGTCGGCGCCGTTCGGCGCCCACTCGCGGTGGACTTCGATGATGAAGTCGCCCTTGCTGGTCTCGAATCTCGCCTGGAATACGTCTGGAGCGGTCTCGTTCATCGCCTCGCTGGCCGGGTTCAGGAGTGGGTTGGCGGACGGTGTGCCCTCGGCGGATCCGGCGGTAGGCTGGTCCGACTCGGCGTCGCCGGCGCCTCGCGCCTCATCGCCGTCGCCCTCTCCAGCACATGCCGCGAAGGCCAGGCTCAGGGCCAGCGCCGACGCACGGACAGATCTGGCTGTGCTCATTGGCTCCTTCCCACTCGTCGTGGCTTTTCCCCGTCGGCTCGCTCCGACGGCGGACGCGTCGTGCAGCCCTCGAAGGAGAGCCTCGCGCGCCACCTGAGTATACCCGTACGACAGGGTCCACGAAAATCCACCACGTCTGCACGCGCCATGCCCGGGCCCCTCACGGTCCTCAATTACCTAAGTGTCAGCATCATATGTCATAGTCTACGATATTACCACATAACGTCATACACTACTCGTCACAGCTTAGCTTGGGGTTGTTCGAGCCACATTCCGAGAAACCTCGGTGTCGCTCCCGCCCCTCAGCCGCGGCGGTGGGCTCCACCCAGACATCCGGCGCCGGACACCCGACTCCGTTCGAACCCGAATCATGCTGGCCCCCCACATCCTCACAGGCTAACCTGATCGGAACAACTCGCCGACCCGTCGAACGACCCCGGCGACCGCGGCCCTTCGACCTTCAACCCTATGGCACCGGAGTTTCCTCATGCGCCGAACGCTTGGATATCGGGCCCGTCTATCCGTCGGTTCCGTGGCGACCGGTCTCTTTGCCCTCGTCCTCTGCGCCAGCCCGGCGGAGGCTCAGAAGACCGATGTACTCGTGCTGAGCAACGGAGACCACGTCACGGGTGAGATCAAGGAGTTCACGAGGGGGCTGGTGCGCCTCTCGACCGATCCGATGGGCACGGTATACGTGAAGTGGGAGGACATCCTCTCGATCACCAGCGACAAGACGTTCGAGATCGAGCTGCAGTCGGGTCAGAAGTTCTTCGGCTCGATCCGGCCGTCCGAGGCGTCCGGGGAGGACGAGATCGTCACCGGCGAGGCCAGGGTGCCGGTCCGGCATCTCTCCGTCGTAAAGGCGACACCGATCAAGGACACGTTCTTGTCGCGGCTGTCTGGTTCGATCGATCTGGGGCTCTCCTTACTGCAGCAGAACACCCAGTTCGACTACAATCTCTCGGCGGATATCGGATATCGAGCCGCCAACTCGTTGACCCGCCTCGACATCAGCTCGATCGTCCGTCTACAGAACCAGGCCGAGACCACGAACCGCCAGAGCTATACGCTCGCCCACATCCACTCCTTCGCCCCCAAGTGGTTTTGGGCGGGGCTGGGCGTCTTCGATGCCAACGCCGAGCTGAGTCTCGTCGGGCGAGGCACCGGCGGCGGCGGTGCCGGCCGCTATTTCGTGCAGACGAACAAGGTCAGCCTGCTCACCTGGGGCGGCCTGTCATACTCTTACGAGAAGTTCGAGGACCAAGCCGGCGACAACGTGCTGAACGGGATCATCTCGACCATGTTCGACTTCTTCATCGTCCGAGGCCGGAAGTCCGACATCACGGTCAACCTGGACGTGATTCCGAGCCTCAGCCAGGGCGGGCGGGTGCGCCTCGAGGCCAACGCGGAGGGTCGGCACGAGTTCTTCAAGGATTTCTTCTTCAAGCTGAAGATCTTCAACAGCTACGACAGCAAGCCTCCGACGGAAGGGACTACGCGCAAGAACGACTTCGGCCTCACGACGTCGGTGGGCTGGTCGTTCGGGTAGGCGCGAGCCGGGTGGCTGCCGACTACCGACGCGCGAGAGTCAGCCGTGCTCCCAGTCGCCCGGATCGTCCGAGGAGCTCGGGGACAACCCCAACATTTCGCCTTCCGTCGTTCCTCCGAGACCCTGAACGGTCCGGTTCGCGTAGGCGAAGTAGGCCGTGACCTGGTTCACCTCCAGGATCTCGCCATCCAATAGGCCAGCGGCCCGAAGTCGCTCGACATCCTCCTCCGTGATCGAGGCGGGGTCCTGGGTCAGCCGCTCCGCGTAGCGCAGGATCTCGACCTCGCGCTCCTCTAACACCTCCGCCAGGGCACCCGTTTCCATCGCGCCTCGCATCGCGTCGGCGCGCTCGTCATCGGCCAGGAGGCGACGCAACCCCTCGAAGTGATGGGCCAGGCAGTAGTCGCAGCCGTTCAGAAGGCTCACGTAAGTACCGATCAACTCCAGCAGCCAGATCGGAAGCCGGTTGCCGGTGTGGTGGAGCGCGCTCTTGTAAAGAGCGAGATGGCTCTCGAGCGTGTGAGGCCGGAGGCTGTGAAGCAGCAAGATGTTGTCGATCTGGCCGTCCGGGCCGCACACCCGGTCGTAGATTCTGCGTAGCCGTCCGTCCGAGTCCTCGTAGCCGATCGTCTCGATCCAGCTCAAGCGACCGATCCGCTCCCAGCCCTGCCCATCGCCTCAATGCGGATCGCGTCGAGGCTGACGACGGACGTGTCTCCGACGACCTCGGCGCTGTGCGAGGTTCCTCTTGGCACGGCGAGACAGTCGCCGGCCTCGAGGATCACTTCCGTTCCCTCGACAGTCATCCGGAAGCGGCCGGAGACGACCGCGTCGATCTTGTCTACCGGATGAGTGTGCTCGGCGAAGAAGGTGCCGGGAGGATACACGTATCGGGAGGCACGATATCCCAGCGCCTCGAGCCTCGTTCGGAGCGCTTCCTCCGTCGGTGGTCCGTCTCGCTCCTCATCCCAGCGCTCGAGGCCCGCTAACACCGCTCAGTCGATCTCCTCGGCGCCCTCGACCCGGATTCCGAGACGTTCGAGGTGCGTGGGGTCGACGCGAGCGCTCGCGAGGCTGCGGCGCGTCTCGACGGCGACACGCAGCTTACCGCTTGGCAGAACGCCCTCGACCACGCCCGTCTGGCCCTCGAATATGCCGCCGGTGATCAGAACCTCTTCACCGATTTCGAGGGCGCGGTCACCGGCGTGGTTCCGAGCATCCGCATCCAGATCTCTCTGGCCGACGGGCTCCAGATCGCCCGGGCCCGTCTGCTGGGGTACGGACGAAGACGTCCGCCCGGAATCGGGCGAGCTCACGGATTCTCGTCTCCGGGGTTGGTCGCGAGGATGACCGCGACGACGATGGCCGCTGCTCCCGCGATGGAAAGCACCGTGAGCCCGACGTTCGACCCTCGGAACTCCAGCTTCTCGATCTCCGCGATCGCCACCATCGGCCGCTGCTCTCCATCGATCGATCTGGTCAGGCTGTCCCCCTGCACGGTCGGTGAGTCCAGCTCCATAACCCGGCCATCCATGGTCGTGACGCGGACCCTGTCGGGCTCGTTCTTCTCCACCGTCGACGCGATCGGCGATTCGACCGTCGTCCACTTCTGGCAGGCCGTCAGCGTGGTGAGCGTCAGCAGGAGCGCGAGACACCTGCCCAGGCGGCTGCGAGCGACGTCGCGCATCGGTTTCTCCTGGTACGATCCGGGGGAGAGAGGTTTCCGTCGGACGCCTCGAATCTGGACGATTCTAGCCCGCGGCCGAAGCGGCCAGCAAGGAAACACGCTGCGGCAAGTCGGCCATCATCGGCACATCCACCAGGGCCTCTCCCCAGTGCTCGAGGATCTCTCCATAAGCGGCCAGGGCCTCATCGTCCCGATCCAGAAGCTCGAGCGCCCTTCCCCTCGCGTAGAGGAGGGCGTGGTAGCGGACCGGCGGAAGCCGGGACGACTCGTGCAGGTGAACGAACTTCGAGGCGTCGATCAGATCGAGGGCCTTTTGGCCCCGCTCAACCTCCAGCAGACGCCAGACCGCCGGGTTCAGAAGCGCCGGCCTCGGGCTCGCCAGCAGCTCCTCGACATCGGAACCGGCAGAAGTCAGCATGTCCTCCAGCTTGGCCGGAAGTGTGCCTTCCGCGACCAGTGCCGTCGCGTAGCGGGAGAGGGACTCGTCAAACAGACCCTCCCAGGCGTACGCATCCCCCATCAGGAGCAGCGCGTGCGATCGAAGGATCGGGTCTGCCGACTCCACGTGTGGAGCCAGCTCCTCCCGAGCGGCGGTAGGCCGATTCTCGCGCAGATAGCTCGCCGTGAGCAGCTCCAGCGCCGGCACCCCTGCCCGCCCTGAGATCGCCTCTCGGTATTTCTCGCGGGCCGCCTCGTGCTGGCCCGCCTCTTCGAGGAGCCTCCCCATCGAGAGCGCAGCGCGCGGCCCCTTCTCTTCCATCTCGGCATACTTGGCCATCAGCGGGCCGGCCGAGACCGTGTCGCCCTTCTTCAACGCCAGCTCCGCCAGCGCCTCGTACGCTCGTGGGTCCTCGGCGAGGTCCAGGATCTCGGTAAGCAGCGCGCGCTGCTCCGCCTCCCGGCCCGGCATGAGGCCGTACATCTCGACGAGGGCGAAACGGCCCTCTACGTCGCTCGTGTCGAGCCCCTTCCATCGCGTCCGGAGGTCCGAGAGGTAATCCCGGTACCGTCCGAGATCCCCCAGAGCCAACGGCGATCGCTCCATCCTGACAGTCGCGACTCTCAACTCCGGCACCTCCTGCGTGCGTTCCGCGACCTGCGTGGCCAACTCTCGAGCCACCGTGTCGGCCAGAGCGAAGAGGTCGCTTCCGCGAGCCCGACCCACGCCGACCAACGTGCCGTCCGAGAGGTCGATCAGCTGAGCGTCCAGGGTGAGGTCGCCGAGCTGGCCCAGAACCGATCCGCGTGCCATCAACCGGGCTCCCGAGCGCGAAGCGATGTCGAGGGCGAACTGATCCGGGATTCTCTCGGTCTCCTCCCGGCCCTCTTCACGCAGGAGATCGAAGAGGCGCTGTGGGCTGACGACCTCAACCCCCGAGAGCTGCGCCAGATTGCTCGTCAGGATGTCCGAGACGCCCGGACCCAGCCAATCCAGGCTGTCGGCGCCCGTGCTGTTCGTAAAGGGGAGGATGGCTACCGAGCCCGCGCCGAGATCGGTCGTGGCCACCAGGGGAGCCCGCGCCCCCGCTTCGCCGAAAGAGGAAGCCGTCTCCTCACCCGTGCTGATCCGATACGTCCCGATGCCGGCCAGCACGAAGAGCGTGGTGAGGATCGCCAGCTCGCTTCGCTCGACCTCCTGCCTGCCGTGCTCGCCGTGATACCAGGCGATGACCAGCACGGCCGGCAGGCCGAGCACGAGAAGCAGGATCACGACGCTTACGAGCTTCTGCGACAGCTCGTAGTTCTGGACGAAGAAGTTGGTCGCCTCCAGAAGTGCCCAGGCGCCCCCCAGGTAGAGAATGCCTACCTGAAACATCTTCCGGCTGTGTAGGGCCCGGATGAGGTTGGAGATGGGAGCTGTGATCATATCCGTCTGTCTTGCTGCCCGAGATCAGTGCGCGACACGACTTCGATCCACCTGGTTCGACGCTGACAGCCCCTCACTGGTTGCATCGGCACGCGGGATTCGCACCGCCCTTCTCGTAAGAAGATGCCCGATCTTCTCGAATTGCGGAAGACAGGGGGCGGATCGGTAAGCCGCTGGTCGCCGGCGGTGTGAAACGGTATGCTTTCGGAGAGACGTCGTACCCGAACCGACCTCGCCAGCGTCCCCACGATCCGAGATCCCGAGATTCATGGAGTGGTCCGATGAAACGTCTTCTCGATTTCAAGACCGTTCTCGTCCTTCTCTTCCTCGCCGGGGCCTGTCGGCCCGGCGACCAGCGAGCCGAGACAGACGGGGATCCGACCGAGCCGGGGCGTGTCACCTCCGCGTCGGTGGAAGCTGCGCTCGGGAGCGTCACCGCTGACGGGCTCCTGTCGCACATCGAGGTTCTCTCCTCGGATGAATACGAGGGCCGCGCCCCAGGGACAGCCGGTGAGGAGCTCACCGTCGACTACCTGACCGGGCGATTCCAGGAGCTGGGCATCGAGCCGGGCAACCCGGACGGGACGTTCATCCAGGACGTGCCGCTCGTGGGCCTGACGGCCGAGGTGACGGAGGCCGCGTTCCTGGTGGGAGGCGAACTGGTTCCGATGAAGGGGAAGGAGGATTATACCGCCTTCACCTCCCTGGTGGAGCCCGAGGTCTCGATCCGCGACTCGGAGATCGTCTTCGTCGGCTACGGCGTCGCGGCACCCGAGTACGATTGGGACGACTTCAAGGGCGCCGACCTGGCGGGTAAGACGCTTCTGATGCTCGTCAACGATCCGGCGATCCCCGACCCGATCGACCCGTCGGCGCTTGACCCGGAGATGTTCAACGGGCGGGCGATGACCTACTACGGCCGCTGGACCTATAAGTACGAGATCGCCGCCGAGCTCGGCGCGGCAGCTGTCTTCGTGATCCACGAGACCGATCCCGCCGGGTATCCATGGGCGGTGCCGGCCGCGAATTGGGGTCGGGAGCGCTTTATCATCGCCGCCGATGGAGAAGCTTCCAGGCCGGCCCCAATCACCGGCTGGATGCAGCTCGACGCCACGAGACGACTCCTCGACGCGGCCGGCCTCGACTTCGATGAGATGAAGGCCGCCGCCGCGGATGCGGCGTTTCGGCCCGTCGAGCTCGGAGGCACCGCCAGCGTGACGGTGCGCAACGAGATCCGCGAGATCAGCTCCCGGAACGTGCTGGCGAAGCTCGAGGGGTCGGATCCCGACCTGGCGGACGAGTACGTGGTCTTCACGGCCCACTGGGATCATCTGGGAAAGAACGAGAGTCTGGAAGGCGACCAGATCTACAACGGTGCCAAGGACAACGCGTCCGGCACCGCCGGGCTGCTCGAGATAGCCCGCGCCTTCGCGACGCTGGAGGTTCCGCCCAGTCGGTCGATCCTCTTTCTGGCGGTGACCGCGGAGGAGAAGGGCCTGCTGGGGGCCAAGTACTACGCGCAGAACCCCCTGTATCCGCTTGAGAAGACCCTCGCGAACATCAACATGGACGGAGCGAACCTCTGGGGCCGTACGGAAGACATCGTCGTCGTCGGGCTGGGCAACTCCACCCTGGATGACGTGTTGACCACGGCGGCGGACGAGATGGGTCGGGTGGTGCTGCCCGACCCGGAGCCCGAGAAGGGCTTCTTCTATCGCTCCGATCACTTCGAGTTCGCCAAGGAAGGGGTGCCGGCCCTGTACGTGGACGAGGGCACGCTCTTTGTCGGCAAGCCCGAGGGATACGGAGACGAGCGGCGTGTCGAGTACACCTCCCGGGACTACCACAAGCCGTCCGACGAGGTGAAGCCCGATTGGGATCTCGCGGGAGCCGTGGACGATTTTCGGCTGCTCTTCCTGGTCGGGAACGCGGTCGCCGAGGCGGACGCGTGGCCCGAGTGGAAGCCCGGCACCGAGTTCAAGGCGACGCGGGAGGCGATGCTCTCCGCGTCCGACTAACCGGCAAAGCAGCGGGCGGGCCGGCCCTCAATCGGCCGGGTCGGCCACCTCCAGCTCGCCCGTCTTCAGATAGCGGTCGAGGAAGGCGAGCACGGCCCGCCAGCCCTCGAGCTGGTTCTGCTTTTTCGCGAAGCCGTGCCCCTCGTCCTCGAACAGCACGTACTCGACCGGGACGCCGTTGGCGCGGACGGCCTCGACGATGTCATCGGACTCGGCCTGGATGACCCTGGGGTCGTTCGCACCCTGCAGGACCATCAGGGGCCGCCGGATCTGGTCGGCGTGGAAGAGGGGCGACTTGTCGTACAGCGCCTGCTTGTCTTCGGCCGGATCGCCCATCTCCAGATAGAGCGCCTCTCGGAAAGATTCCCACCATGGAGGTATGCTCTCGAGGGTTCTTACCCAGTTCGAGATGCCGAACAGGTCCACACCGACGGCGAACTCGTCGGGTCGGAAGGTCTGGGCGGCCAGCACCATGTATCCGCCGTAGCTGCCCCCGACGATGCCGATGCGGCCCGGATCCACCCACCCCGTCTCGATGAGCATGACCTTGCTGGCCACGCAGTCATCCAGGTCGGCCTCTCCGTGCTTCCGGTCGTCCAGCTTGTAGAAGGTCTTGCCGTAGCCGCTGCTCCCCCGATTGTTTATCGCGTACACGGCGTAGCCGTGGTTCACGAGGTACTGGATCAGGTTGCTGTAGCCGATGCGTGATTGGCCGCCGGGCCCGCCGTGCACCCATACCAGCGCGGGCACAGGAGTGTCGGCCGAGGCGGAGTGTGGCCGGTACAGGATCCCCGGGATCTCCACGCCGTCGTAGGAAGCGAAACGCACGGGCTCGGCGGTGACGAGATGCTCGGGGTCGATCTCGGGGTTGAGCGTATCGGTCAAGCGCTTTGGCTCGCTTCCCCCCTCTCCCTCCACGCTCGCGACGTACAGGTTGCGGGGAGTCCTCGGCGTGCTGGCATAAAAGGCGAGCCGGCTTTCATCGTCCGACATGCCTACCGACGTGATGTCCAGATCTCCCGCATCGGGAAGGTCGAGCTGCCGCATGGACGGATACTCGTACACCCGGATCCTGGTGCGGGCGTCCTCGTTGATGCCGAGAATCAGGTAGTTGCCCGGCCGCGAGAAGTAGGCATACCAGACATCCCAGTCGGGCTGAACGATGGCCTCGCGGGATCCCGTCTCCAGGTCGATGCGCGCCAGGTAGGCGAACTCGTGCCCCTCGTCCGTTCGGATATACAGGGCGGAGCCATCCGGCGCGAAAGCCTCCGGATCGTTCACCATCTGGCCTTCGTGCGGCGTCAGGTGACGGAGCTTATCCTCAAGCCGGTCATACAGATAGATGTCGCTGTCGCTGGTCGTATTGGTCTTCGACAACGCGATAAAACGCTCGTCTGGCGAGACGGCTCCGTAGTTGAAGCCCTCCTCGTTGCGAAAGACGAGCGTCCGCTCGTAGTCGGCGGTCGATACCTCGTAGATGTCGAAGAAGCGGTTGTCCCTCTCGTTGGTCCCTATGAAGAAGCTCTCGTCGTCCAAAGCCCAGTCCAGGAAAGTGGCCTTCAGATTCTCGCCCGGCGTGAGATCGGTTGCCGATCCGTCCAGCTCCCGCACGAACAGGTGATGGAGCTCGTTGCCGCCCTGGTCGCTGAGGTAAAGGAAGCGCTCGTCCGCCGGGAAGTAGCCGGCCACGCGGACGGCGTCATCCGCCGAGTGCGTGAGCTGAACCGGCGGCGATCCATCGACCGGGATGGCATACGCGTTGTAGATGCCGGTCTCGTCGCTGCTCACCAGGATCTTGTCACCGGTCGGCGAGAACGAGCTTCCGAAGACATTCGTCGACGCGAGGAACTGCTCGATCGAATACTCGGGGATCGTCCCAATGTCGTCGCCGGCTCCGGCGACCGGCTGGTCGGCGGCCTGACAGGCGGCGAGTATGATCAGAGGGACGAGCCTGAGGTAATGTCGGACGTGTCGCATCAGGTTGTTTCCTTCGTTGCCGGAGTTACTTACAGCTTCTCGCAGCGCATAATCTCGCCCATGACTCCCGCTTCCAGCACGTCCCCGTTGCGGGTGAACACGAGACTCGCCCCGCCGGGCGCTCCGAGGGAGACCTTGTCGCCGTCCACCTTGTACTCTCCGCTCTGCTCCATGCCCATGACGGTGATGTACACGGTCCCGTTGCCCCTGAAGTCCAGTTTGTCGTAGACGCATTCTTCTCCGCCGTATTCACCGGAGATTCCACCGGAGCCGCAGCCGGCGATGGTGAGGGGGATCGCAATCGTAAGCGGTACGAGAAGGAAGCGCCATCTGCCCATTTGAGTTCTCCGGCTGGTGGTCAGCGTGAAATGGAAGCGAGCAACGTCGTCGGTTGCAAGCCCGCTCCGCAAGACAGCGGGTGCCGGCCACGGATTTGTCCCGACTCCAAGGGCGCGCGAGGTTACGCGGTGAGCAGGAAAGGTTGAAAGGGACCAGACGTGGATGCAGCCCGCTATGTCGTTGCCCTGATCACGATCGTGCCCGTACCCTCGGCGATCCTCTTCTGGCTCATCGTTCACCCCAACGTCCGCCTCTGGCGTCGGCTCGGGCCGTCGCTGAGCTACACCCTGCTGGTGACGCTGATGGTGGGATTGGCATTCGGGGTGTACCTGCTTCGAGAGCCGATCCTGTCGGTGGAGTACGGGACGAACTACCTGCTGGTCGCGCTGGCAGTACCGATCTACGGCGCCGCCGCCTGGCTGTCGCTGCGCATTCGGCGGCATCTCACCTTCCGCATGTTCGCGGGCGTACCCGAGTTGTCCGCCCGGGGCGAGGGAGGCCGGCTGCTCACGGAGGGCGTCTACGCCCGCGTACGGCATCCGCGCTACGTGGCCGTTCTCATCGGCCTGATCTCGACCGCGCTCTTCTCAAACTACCTGGCGCTCTACATCCTGATCCCGGTCGCGGCCGCCGGCCTGTGGTTGATAGTCCGTTTGGAAGAGAGGGAGCTCATGGAGAGGTTTGGCGAAGAGTATGAAGGGTATCGGGAACGCGTCCCGATGTTCGTGCCCGGGAGAGGCTCCGCACAGGGGTGAATCGTACGGCCTAGGAGGTCTCATATGACACCGAATCTCTGGATCCGAATCCTGACCGGATCAGCGACGTGTCGATCGAGATCAGCCCCGAGACGTTCCGCTGAGACAGGCCGCCCGGCCGAGGTCTACCGGGGCCGGCTCTCCCACAGCGCGTTCATGATCACCCAGCGACCGTCCACTTCCGCCAGGTGCAGGTAGTCGATCCAACTCGTCGCGTCCACGCGCACGCTGGCCGCCCGCTCGAAGATGTCCAGGATTCTGACGTCGGTTCGCCGCTCCTCTTCCGGCGTGCCGCTGCCGCCTCCCCGCTTGGTCTGTTTTATCAGGTCCTTCGCGCTGGTCTCCGTGATCTCGTCGCCGTCCGGGAAACGAAACACGATGCGCTTGGCCAGGTCGGGGTGCACGGCGATCTCCATGCGCTCGGCGTCACCCTCGTACCAGCCCTCGATGTAGTCGAGAGCCGCCGCCCGTATCGCGCTCGAGTCGGCCGCCGTCTGCGCGCACAGCGGCGCCGCGAGGATCAAGCAGCCGAACGCCAGGGGGATGGCCTTCCTGAATCCCGACACCATACACTCCTCCATGAACAACCGGTTCTGAATCGATGGACCGCCGCCGCCAGGGGTCACGTTCAGCGAAAAAGCGCAAGAAGGGGCGCGTGCGCAAGCACGGCCCTGGCACTCCGGCCTGCATCGGGCGTAACGTTCTTGTAGAGGATCGTCGCACCGCCCTGATCGAAGACCAAACAGCCCGACCGCATCACGACCTCCGAAGACGATTCGACGGGCTGAAGGATGGGGGAATGGCCCACCGAGTTCTCGCGACGCGTCTGGCCGGCAGCCTGGTGCTGGCCTTTCTCGTCGTCTCCTGCGCGACCAACCCCGCCACGGGCGGAAAGATGCTCTCGCTGGTGAGCGAGTCGCAGGAGATCCAGATGGGACAGCAGTTCTCCCAGGAGGTGGAGTCCTCGATGCCCCTGGTGGACGACGCCGAGCTTCAGGCCTACGTGGAGGGCGTCGGCCTCGCCCTCGCCGCGGTATCGGAGCGCCCCGACCTGCCCTGGAGTTTCAGGGTCGTGGACGACCCCGTGGTCAACGCCTTCGCGCTGCCGGGCGGCCCCGTGTACGTGACGCGCGGCATCCTGGCCCACTTCTCCTCCGAGGCCGAGATGGCCGCGGTGCTGGGCCACGAGATCGGCCACATAACCGCCAGACACAGCGTGGAGCAGATCTCGCGCGCCCAGCTGGCGGGGATCGGCCTGGCGGTGGGCTCCATTCTGAGCCGCGACATCGCTCGCTATTCGGGTCTGGCGAGCCAGGGGCTGCAGGTGCTCTTCCTCAGCTTCGGCCGTGATGATGAGCACGAGAGCGACATGCTCGGGGTGCGCTACGCGAGCCGTGTCGACTACGACGTGCGCGAATCGGTCACGATGCACGAGAAGCTGGACCGCATCGGTGACCTGTCGAACGGCGGAGGGATCCCGGGCTGGCTCTCGACCCATCCCAGCTCGGAGGACCGGATCGAGCGCCTGCACGCCCTGGTCGACACGATCCCCGGACTCGCCGATGCGAAGGTCGGCAGGGACGAATACCTCTTCCACATCGACGACCTCGTGTACGGAGAGGATCCCCGGCAGGGTTACTTCGCGCAGAGCCTCTTCCTGCACCCCGATCTCAGATTCCAGATACGCTTTCCGGATGGCTGGCAAACGGCCAACCTCCCCAGCGTCGTCGGCGGGCAGTCCCCCAGCCAGGATGCCATCGTCCAGCTGACGCTCGCCTCCGACGGATCGGGCCACGCTGAGGCCGCCCGTGCCTTCTTTTCCCAGGAAGGCCTGACCTCCGGCCGCGTGGGCCGGGAGCGAATCAACGGCCTGCCTGCCACGCTGGGATCCTTCCAGGCACAGACCGAGCAGGGGGTGCTGGAAGGGATCGCGGCCTTCCTCGACCACGGCGGCCTCACATACCGGATCATGGGCTACACCGTTCAGGGTCGGCTGAACAACTACCAAAACGGCTTCCTGCGCTTCATCCGCTCCTTCGAGATCCTGACCGATCGAGCGGCGCTGTCGGTCGAGCCGATGCGCATCGAGCTCTACACCCTCGAGCGAGCTTCCTCGATCGCCGAGATCTCTCGCCGAAAGCCCTCTCCGGCTTCGGAGGCCAGGCTGGCCATTCTCAACGGCGTCGAGGAGACCGAACGCATCCCTCCGGGAAGTATGATCAAGTGGGTCGTCGGGGAGCTGCCGCCCGGCACGAGAGAGGATTAACCCATGAAGTGGAGATCCGGTAGGCGCAGCCAGCACGTCGAGGACCGGCGCGGGCGACGCGTTTCGGGGGGCCTGAAGATCGGCGGCGGATTGGGAGGTCTTCTTCTCATTCTCGTCATCCTGCTGATGGGAGGCGACCCATCGCTGCTCCTCACCGGCGACAACGGCGGCGTGCCTGCGGGGACCGAGTACCAGGCCCCGCCTAGTGACGAGGCTGCCGACTTCATATCGGTCGTGCTGGCCTCGACCGAGGATGTCTGGACCGAGACATTTCAGCAGGCCGGAAGCAGATACGCGCCTCCCAGCCTGGTTCTGTTCGAGGACTACGTACGATCGGCGTGCGGTTTCAACTCCGCGGCCACGGGGCCCTTCTACTGTCCGGCCGACCGGAAGGTCTACCTGGATCTCGGGTTCTTCCGGGAGCTCGCCCGGCTGGGCGGGCCTGGAGACTTCGCGCAGGCCTACGTGGTCGGCCACGAGGTCGGCCACCACATCCAGAACCTCGTCGGGACGTCCGACCAGGTCAGACGGCTGCAGGGGTCGGCGAGTCGAGCGGATGCGAACCGTCTCTCCGTCCTGATGGAATTGCAGGCCGACTGCTACGCCGGCGTGTGGGCTCACCACGCGAACCGACGAGCGAGGATCCTGGAGGCCGGCGACGTGGAGGAGGGTCTCGGAGCCGCCGCCGCGATCGGCGACGACCGGCTTCAGCGCACCTCGGGGCGCGCCGTGCACCCCGAGTCTTTCACGCACGGGTCTTCGGCTCAACGTCAGGATTGGCTCAAAACGGGGCTCGAGACCGGAAGCCTCGAGGCATGCGACACATTCGCCCGGGCCGGGCTGTAGCGGCCCTTTTTCAAACCCACCGCAGGACCAAAGGAGAAAAGCGAAATGGGGCTCATCGAATTCGTGAAGGAAGCCGGCGCCAAGCTCGGGCTGGGCAAGTCGAAGGAGGAGGCCGCGGTCGAGGAGTATATAGAGGAGTCGACGAAAGCCAACGCGCTCTGGCATCTCGTCCGTGATCTCGGGCTCGAGATCGAGGATCTCAACATCCAGTTCGACGACGGGACCGCGACGGTAACGGGCACGACCGAGACGCAGGCCGAGCGGGAGAAAGTGGTTCTATCGGTGGGCAACGTCGAGGGCGTCGCCCGGGTGGATGATCAGATCATGGTCGTCGCGCCCGAGCCGGCCGCGACCTTCTACACGGTCGTGTCTGGAGACACCCTCTCGGGGATCTCACTGGAACACTACGGCAACGCGATGAAGTACACGGCGATCTTCGAGGCGAACCGCCCGATGCTCGAGAACCCGGACCTCATTTATCCGGGCCAGGTGCTGCGGATTCCGCCGCTCGAAGGCTGACGATGGCCGACGATCGGGGCGCCCCGGACCGGGCGTCCCGATCAGCGGCGATCCTCGCAGAAAACGGCGAAGCCGGTGATCGCTTCGCGACGCGGCGCGATCGAGCCGGAGACCGAGCCTTCCTCGAGGTTCGGGATCGCCACGGATACCTCGGCCTCGTGAGCCTGCGTGGCAGGTCCGGGCCGCACCAGTGCCACGGTCGCCAGGCCGGCGACGGTGACGATCAGGATTCGAATCGTGGTTTGCGTCTGGACCATCATGCCCCTCTCCCCGTTGACGTGATCTCGACTCCGCCTCACGTGAGTTCGACAACGGAGAGCTCGGGTCCGTTGGATCGGGGCGTGCCAACTCCTCGCCGGGCAGGTGACATTGTGAGAGGAAGGCGAATGCCGACAGCGATCGGACGCGCAGGGTTCAGCCTCTGCCTGGCCGTTGGAGTCTTGATCGGGTTGGCCGCGAGCGGCGAGGTCAAGGCACAGGAGACGCCTCGGGAGATCATCGACCGGGTCGACCGGATCCTGCGCGGCGAATCGAGCCACGGATTCGCCACCATGGAGGTCGTGACGGAGCACTGGGAGCGGAGCCTCACGATGGAGATGTGGTCGCTGGGGACCGAACACTCCCTGGTCCGTATCACGGCGCCGCGAAAGGAAGCCGGTACCGCCACCCTGAAGTCGGGCGACGACATCTGGAACTACCTGCCCAGGGTGGATCGCACGATCAAGATCCCCGCCTCGCTGATGATGGGCTCGTGGATGGGCTCCCACTTCACGAACGACGACCTCGTGAAGGAGAGCCGGCTGGTGGAGGACTACGACATCGAAATCGGTTTCGAGGGCCTCCGGGAGGACACCGAGGTATGGGAGTTCGTTCTCACCCCCCGACCCGAGGCCGCCGTGGTGTGGGGTCGCATCGACTTCGAGGTGAGGAAGGACGACCTCATGCCCACCTGGGCGCGCTACTACGACGAAGACGGAGAGCTCGTAAGGACGCTCCAGTATGACGAGTACCGGGAGATGGGAGGGAGGCTGGTGCCGGCCTTGATGGTGATGGTGCCGCAGGACAAGCCGGACGAGAAGACGTTGGTCAGATACTCCGATCTGGATTTCGACATCGAGATCGACGAAGGTTTCTTCTCGCTCCGCGCCCTCCAGTCGGGAGGCGACTGACGTGCCGATGGAGCCCTGGCCACGCGTCGGCTGGAGGAATCTGGGCCGCAATCGGCGGCGAACCGCCATCACCGCCGCGGGCCTCGCCTTCGGCTACTTCGCGATCGTTCTCATGAACGGCCTCATGGCAGGCATGACGGCCGAGATGATCGAGAACGGTACCGGCTTCCTGATGGGCCAGGTCCAGGTTCACGAGGCGGATTATCTCCCGCAGCGGAGCATCTACGAGACGATCGGGGGGCGCGACGGCGCGGATGTAGAGGCCCTGGTCCGGGCGGTCGGGGCGGATCAGGCGATCGAAGCCGCGGCGCCTCGGGTCTACGCCGGCGGCCTCGTGAGCTCCGGCGAATCGACGCCGGCGTGAGCCGGATCTTCCGCGGCGTCGTGCGGGGACGCCCCCCCGTCATGAATGCGAGCGAGATCCTCATCGGCGCTGAGATGGCTCGCCAGCTGGTGGTGGATGTGGGCGATGAGGTGATCCTCGTGGCGCCGGCCGCCGATGGATCGCTCGGCAACGACCTCTTCGTCGTCTCGGGGATATTCCGCAGCGGGATGGCCGAGCTGGATGGCCAATTCGCGATGCTCCCGATCGGCCAGCTCCAGGCTCTGGCGGCTCTGGCGCCCGATCGCGTGCACGAGATAGCGGCGGCCACGGTGGATCCCTGGCTGGCTCCCGACGCGGCGCAGAGGCTCGCCGAGCCCGTCTCGACGGTCTCCTCGCAGGCTGTCGTCCAGCCGTGGACCGAGCTGCGCCCCGAGATGATGGATTATGCGCAGCTCGCGAAATCCTGGGGCTTCGTGGTCATCGTCATCGTTTTCGCGATCGCCATCTTCGGCGTTGCAAACACGATGCTCCTCGGGACGTTCGAGCGACGGAGGGAGTTCGCGGTGATCATGGCGATCGGTGCCGCGCCCGGCGCCGTCCTCCGGACGGTCCTCTACGAGGGTCTGGCCCTGGGAGCCATCAGCCTCGTCCTCGGCGTGCTCATCACGCTGCCCGTTCTGCTCTGGTGGCACAACGCGCCTCCCGACCTGGGGTGGCTCTACGGGGACTTCACGATGTTCGGGGCTCTCATCAGACCGGTTCTTCGCGTGGAGTACGACGTGGCCACCGCGCTATGGGCGGGCCTGGCGCTCCTGCTCACCGCCTTGATGGCGGCGCTGGTTCCAGCGGCGCGGGCCGCGCGACTTCTTCCTGCCGACACCCTTTCGGGCGACTGATGGAGCGGTCTCGGCTGATGATGACACTGGCGTTCCGCAATCTGCGGAGACAGGCTCGCCGCAGTCTCCTGACGGCGGCTGCCATGGTCATCGGGGGCGGGCTGCTGATCTTCTCGGTCTCTCTTGGAGACGGGACCCACGAGGATTGGATCGAGTCCGGAGTGCGCATGGGGAGCGGCCACATCGCGATTCAGGCCCCCAAGTACGCCGTCAGTCGCAAGATCGAGGACCGGCTCGGCGCCGCGAGCCTCCGGGCGGTCCACGAGGGAACCCGCAGCCCCGGCGTCGCCGAGTCCGTTCTGGAGGTCGTTCCAAGACTGACGACCGGTGGATTGGCCAGCTCTCCGACAGGCGCCCGCCCCGTTGAGGTCGTCGGGGCGGATCCGGTCGCGGAGGCCCGGTTCTCGACGCTGGACGAACGGGCGGTGGAGGGTCGTTATCTGGAGCCTGACGACCGGCTGGCCGCCTACATCGGTGCTGAGCTGGCCGAGGGTCTGGAGCTCCGGCTGGGCTCGAGAATGGTGCTGACGGCCCAGGACGCGGAGGGCGAGATCTCCGGCCAACTGGTGAGGGTGGTCGGCATCTTCGGGACGGGGATTCCGGAGGTGGATCAGCGGATCGTGCATATCCCCCTCCAGACCGCCGGGGCGTGGCTGGGCGCGGAGGGAGCCGTGACGACCGTTGCGGTCCTGGTGGATAAGAGCCGGGCCGTGAGGCGCACGGCGCGCCTCCTGGAGGATGAGCTGGCGGCGCCGATCGCCGCCGGGGATCTGGCGGTTCTCACGTGGCAGGAGGCCATGCCAGAGCTGGACGCGGTCGTAAAGGTGGACGACCTCGGCAACTACATGTTCCAGGGCATCACCTTCGGGATCATCGCCCTGGCGATCGTGAACACGATCCTGATGTCGGTCCTGTACCGACACCGCGAGTTCGGCGTCCTTCAGGCGCTCGGATTCACGCCGGGCCAGACGGGAACGCTCGTCATGGCGGAGGGCGTGGTTCTCACGGTGCTGAGCGGTCTGCTGGGGATCGGTCTGGGTCTGTTCGTGACCTGGTTCTTCTGGCGGGACGGGCTTGATATCTCCTTTACGTGGCAGGAAGACTGGACCTTCTCCGGCGTCGTCCTCGATCCCGTGATCGTCCCGCTGTTCAGAGCCGCGCGGGTGATCCAGGGTCTCCTGTTCATCCTGTTCGTGGGGACCGTGGCGTCCCTCTATCCGGCGTACCGGGCCACGCGGATAGACGTGGCCGAGGCGATGAAGTTCGAGCGATGACCGAGACGCAACGTGTGACAAGCGCGGCAGAGACGCATACAGACCGAGCCGCCGTCCGTACGGACGAGGTGTGGAAGGTCTTCCTGCAGGGTCCCGAAGAGGTCCAGGCCGTGCGGGGTGTGACACTCGCGATCGAGCGTGGCGAGTTCGTCGCGATGGCCGGACCGTCCGGCTCCGGCAAGACCACCCTGCTCAACCTGATCGGCGGGCTGACGAGGCCCTCTCGGGGGCACGCTTGGGTGGCCGGGCACGACGTGGCCGGCATGTCGGGCCGCGACCTGGCGCACATGCGGCTGCAGCAGGTGGGGTTCGTCTTTCAGGCGTACAACCTGCTGCCGGTGCTGACGGCGTTCGAGAACGCCGAGCTGCCGCTGCTGATGCTGGGCGTCGAGGAGGCCGAGCGGCGGAAACGGGTGCACGAGCTGTTCGAACGCACGGGCCTCACGGGACTCGAGGATCGACGTCCCGGCAAACTGTCGGGCGGGCAGCAGCAGCGGGTCGCGATCATCCGTGCGGTGGCGTCGCGGCCGGCCCTCGTCCTGGCCGACGAGCCCACGGCGAATCTGGACTCCGCCACGAGCGCTTCCCTCCTTGACATGATGGAGGAGCTGAACCGCGAGACTTACACCACCTTCGTGTTCGCCACCCACGATCCGCAGGTCATGGAGAGGGCTCGCCGCTTGATCCGCCTCGTCGACGGCCAGGTCGACTCCGACGAATCTCAGCAAAGGGGTGCGCGACGGGCCACCGATGGAAGCCCGATCGAGCCCGAGGCGGCGCCCGAGATCGACCGGTGACTCGGACACGAGCTCTCGCCATCCTGCTTCCCGCCCTTCTCCTTTCCTGCTCTCCCGCTCGAGCGCAGATCCCCCTGCCCTGGCTGAGCGGCTACTACCTGACCGTGCCCCTGTGGAGCGATGCCGGCCCGTTCAGCGAAGGGGGCTTCGGTAACTCGCAACGCCTGCGTTTCATGGCCGATCCTCGCCTCGGTCCGGTGACGGTCGATGCGGCGTACGAGCAGTTCATCTCATGGAGCGCCAAGCCGGACGGGGGGCTGGGGTTCGGCGTGCCGGGAGCGATAGCGCCCGGCGGCGGCGAATGGCTGGACCTCCAGTGGGTGATCGAGGATGATGAGAACCTCCGCTGGACCCACCGCTTCGATCGGCTCAGCGTGACCGCTGCTGCCGGCGATTTTCTGAGCGCGACCGTGGGACGTCAGACCATCTCGTGGGCCACGACGCTTTTCCTCACCCCCGCCGACCCGTTCGTGCCCTTCGATCCGGCCGACCCGTTCCGTGAGTACCGAGCCGGCGTGGACGCCGGCCGCGTTCGCTTTTTTCCGGGGCCGCTCAGCGAGGCCGAGATCGTGGTCCGACCTGCCAAGTTCCGGTTCGACGAGACTCTGTCCGTGCTGGGCCGCTACAAGGGCGTGATCGCCAGCTGGGAGCTCTCCGGCTACGTCGGCGTGCTGCACGACCGCGCGGCGCTCAGCTTAGGCGGCGCGGGAGGGATCGGGAAGGCGGCGCTTCGCGGCGAGATTCAGCTACGAGATGAGCCGGATGAATTCGCCTTCCGGGGCACAGCCGGCGTCGACACGCGCTTCGACGCGCTCGGTCGAGATCTCTACGTCATCTTCGAGTATCAGCACGACGACTTCGGAGCCTCCAGTGCGGACGAGCTCGAGGAAGTCGTGCTGTCACCACCCTTCGCGAGGGGCGAGCTGCAGGTCTTGAGCGCCGACGTCACTGTCTGGCAGGGCTCGTGGCAACTTCACCCGCTGTTCTCGACCCAGCTTCTGGTGCTCTGGAGCCTGAACGATCTGAGCGCGCTCTTCGCGCCGGGCGCCAGCTACTCGCTGAGCGAGGACGCCACCGCCCAGGGCGGAGTCTTCGTCGGCGTCGGGAACGGTGATGTCACTCCAGGAAATCTGCTTCCATCCGAGTACGGCGTCGTCCCCACCACCATCTACGCCTCGATCTCGCTCTTCATTTGAGAGCGAACACACCGATTCGATCTGCCTTGCTCTTGTCGTCCAGTCGAGGGGGGCGTGAGCAGGGTGGCGTTCAGCGAGGCGAACATCGACGGCATCGGCCACTCGCCGCGTGAGTTCACGACGAAGGAGAACATGGCGAACGGAGCCGACGTCCTGCTGCGCTCGTTGCTGGCGATCGATGCGGGCGCACCGGAGTAGTGGAGGTGGGTAGAAGCAGCCCGGGGAGAAGAACGAGATGCCAGGACCGAGGATTCCGCATCTTCCAATGAGCAGCGCGCCGAAAGCGATGGCCGCCGTGGGCCTCCTGCTCGCGTCGGCGTTCGGGACGCACGCACCGGTCCTCAACGGGCAGACCGCCGAGGACGCTCGGGCGCAGGCCGCGGTTGAGGTTCGGAGGCAGACCGCGGCTGAAGACGTCCGGCGGGTGAGCCGGGAGACGATCGAGACGGCGATGGCCGAGCAGGCGGCCTTGGGATACAACCTGCTCGCCTCGACCAATTCCTCGCGCTTCGAGACCGCCGTCCTCCTGACGATCGCGCGCTCGGCCATGGCGGAGAGCGAGGAAGGACCGCCGCTGCTGCTTCACCACGTCGACTGGTACGAGGCATACCGCTCGGTCACGGGTCTCGAGCCCCAGGATGTGCCGGAGTACATTTCGCTCGCTCACGAGTTCGGGCAGGACCGGATCATCGACTTTCACCCGGCCCGGACCAGGATCGAGATCAAGGAGGGGTTCGAGCCCGAGCATGTGGTCAGGGTGAAGGTCGGCTGGCCGGATTCCCCGGAGGCAGCGGACCGGTACACGTTCACCGACACCACCACGAGCCCGAACCTGCGCATTACGAACCGGCAGCGGATCAGCTACTGGCTCCTCGACTACGGCAACTTCATCGTCCAGGACGAGATCGAGGGCGTGCAGGCGCGTCCGTTGGGCGGAGCGCTGGGGACACTCTTCTCCATCGTCGGCGACGGCAGCGCCAAGCAGAACCGGATCGCGATCGCCGAGGACGGCCTGGTCGTGACATATGCGACCGCGAAAAAGGGACCCTTCAAGGTCCAGCCACTCACGATCACCTATCCCGACGGCACGGTGGAGACCGAGTTTCCACCCGACCGCCACGATCTCCTGCAGCTCACCTACCGGGTCAAGCTTCCGCTCGAGGTGGAGTATCCCGACGAGCAATCCGACTGACTCGAACCCTTCGATCTGAGAGCGAGGCTCGATGAGACTGACCGGCCGAGTGGCCATCGTCACCGGAGCGGGCCGTGGGATCGGCCGGGGCATAGCACGCCGATTCGCGGCGGAGGGGGCGGCGGTGCTTCTCACGTCGCGGACGGCCGCCGAGTTGGAGGAGGCGGCCTCTGAGATCACCGGGAGCGGCGGCAAGGCAGCCACCGTGACTGCCGACGTCAGCCGGGAGGCCGAGTGCGAGCGGGTGGTCGGAGACGCCCGCGACCGGTTCGGCGCCGTCGACATTCTCGTCAACAACGCCGGCATCTTCGGGCCTGTCCTTCCGGCCGAGGAGATCACCCCGGCGGAGTTCGACGAGGTGATCGCGATCAACCTGCGCGGACCGTTTCTGCTCAGCCGCCTCGTTCTTCCCGAGATGTACGAGCGCGGCGCGGGGGTCATCCTGAACATCGCGAGCATCGGCGCCAAGCTCGCCTTCCCATGGAACGGCGCCTACGGCACCTCGAAGGCCGGGATCATCGGCCTCACCCGGACGATCGCGGCCGAGGCGGCGAGACGCGGCGTCCGCGTCAACGCGATCTGTCCCGGCCCGGTTACCGAGACGCGGATGTCACAGGAGCTGGGCCGGGCGATCGGAGAGAGGCTGGGCCTGGACGAGGAGGCCCAACGCGAGGGTTTCCTGGAGGGCGTGCTGCAGGGCCGGGCGCAGACGGTGGAGGAGATCGCCGCCGCGGCGCTCTTCCTGGCGTCCGATGAGGGAAGCGCCATCACCGCACAAGCCATCAACGTGGATGGCGGCATGGTCTACTACTGAGGGTTCCGGCCGAATCGAATCTCGTCGAGTCGCATCGGACCGGACGGCCGGGTGGAGGCGGTCTACACAAAGGTGAAGCCCGCCGGCCACGCGGAGCTGCTGCTGGAGAAGCTGTAGAGCCAGCGCTCGTCACTGCTCCACGGCCGGCAGCAGGTCAACGTCCAGGTCGATGTGGTCGCCCGTGAAGCGCACGACGCGCTCCACCGTGCGGTAACCGTCCATCACCACCCGGACTCGGCCCTCAGTGTACCGGCGCATCACCTCTCCATACGCCGGCCCGCCGGCGACGACCCCCTCCTGATCCTCGAGGAGAAACTCGTAGTCCACGGGCGTGTTGCCGAGCGAGTAGAAGCCCTCGTCGAACGACGCGGCATCGAACGATCCGTAGTAGCCGGCGACCGAGGCGGCCACTTCTATTTCACCGCTTCGCTGCAAATAGACTTCGGCGCCGCCCGGCAGCGTATCCACGGTCAGTCGTTGATGCTTGGGAGCACAGGCGCCGAACAAGCCGGCCGCCAGG
Source organism: uncultured Gemmatimonadales bacterium (assembly GCA_947259585.1). Classification (GTDB taxonomy): domain Bacteria; phylum Gemmatimonadota; class Gemmatimonadetes; order Palauibacterales; family Palauibacteraceae. Next base: position 118,841 of record CAMYMV010000008.1, read on the forward strand.
ACCAGGACGATTCCGTAACGCAGGCGCGCAAACACCCTTCCCCTCCTAGCTCGATCCCCGCTTCAACTCGGCTTCCATCCATAAGACGAGGGCGAGTCTCGACCCGTCACCCACGACCTGCGCCTCGAGCGAGCCCGTTCGCTGGAATGATCCGGTGAATGCGGCTGTCGAAGGAGTGAAGCGCGGCACGAACGTGTCGAACGTTTTGAAGCACGACCCAGACCATGCGAGAACACGGAGAAGGACGATGAGGAAAGGGACGAAGACGATCCGGCTACCTAGATCGGGCAGGCGCAGGATATGGCTCGGCGGCCTGATGGGCCTGGCGTTGGTCGCAATCGTTGCGGCGCCGGCCGAAGCGCAGCAGGGTAAGCGCCAGCGCGGCATGGACCCGGAAGCGCGAATGGAGAGGTTGAAGGAGAGTCTCGAGCTCACCAATGATCAGGTCGCGCAGCTCGAGCCGATCTTCGCGGCCCACGACCAGACGCGCCGTGAGCTCTTCGAGAGCCGCAGCGCAGAGCGCCAGGCGGTGCGAGAGCAGATGAAGGCCCTCCGGCTCGAGATGGACGAGGATATCGCGGAGATCCTGACCGAAGAGCAGATGAAGACGTATCTCGAGCTGCGCGAGGAGATGCGGCAGCGATTCAGGCAGGAGGGACGTGGAGGCCGTCGCGGGCCCCCGCCCTCGGAAGGCTGAGCACGCATGAAGATGCGGCGCGTGCGGACGGCGGTCGTCGTCCGCACATTGCTCGATGATGAACGATCGCATTCCGGACGGAGAGCTCCTGCAGCGGGCCCGCAGCGGGGATCAGGCGGCGTTTCGTACGCTCGTCGAACGTTACGAGCAGGTGGTAGCGGCCACCGTCATCGGCATGCTCGGTTCGGGTCCGGAGGCGGAGGACGTGGGCCAGGAGACCTTCATCAGGTTCTATGCGTCGCTGAACCGATTTCGGGAGGAAGCGTCTCTGAAGACGTATCTTACGCGAATCGCTATCAACCTGTCTCTCAACTCCATCAAGAGGCAGAAGCGGTTCCTCTCCCGCCACGTGGAGGGCGATCTGGTGGAGACGATCGAGCTGAATTCCGGGTCGGGGCCGGCGGATCGAGCCGAGAGTCGGGAGGTACGTGAGGTCGTGAGACATGCGATCGATCGCCTCGCACCGAAGCAAAGAGCCGTGGTCACGCTCAGGCTGATCGACGGCTACTCGACGCGTGAGACCGCGGAGATTCTCGGCCTGCCGGAAGGCACGGTGCTCTCCCGGCTCTCGCGAGCCCTAAAGAAGCTGCAACCACAGCTGCAGCCGTTGATGGAAGCATGATGAAAGACCGAGATCTCGTGGATGCGCTCGGCCCGATAATCCGGGATGCGGAGGATCGACGCTTCGAGCCCGGCTTCTCCCACCGTGTCATGGAGAGGATACGGGCGGAGGCCGGGGCTCCGGTTATCGTGCTCTCGAGCGCTCTCAGGCGACAGTTCCTCAGGCTCGCTCCGATCGCCGCGGCGGTTCTTGTGGCGTTGAGCGCCTACAGTCTGCTGGGTCTGGGCACCTCTTCCGGCCAATCGGTGCTCGAAGCAGCCCTGGGTCTCGAGCCCCTGACGGTCGAGACGGCCTACGCGCTGGATCAGGGCTTCTATACGGATGGCGACGACTGACGGTGACCCCATGACGATGCGAATCGAGACCAAGTCGGCGGTGATCCTCCTCGCCACGTTGCTGCTGGGCATCCTCATCGGCGGCCTGGCCGCGGGTGCGATCGCGCAGAGACGTGCATCGCGGGTCGCCGAGCTGCGGGAGCGTGGGTTCGCGATGCAGTTGGAGCGCATCATCGAGCCCAGGGACGATGCGCAAAGAGAAGCGATACAGGCGGTCCTGTCGGCCGCTGCGGAGCGGAACCGCGAAACCATGGAGGGCGCCCGGGAGGAGATCCGTGGCAGCCTGGAGGAGATGCGGGAGGCGCTGGAGCCGCTCCTGGATGAGGATCAACGCGAGCGGCTCGAGGCGGCGGCGAAGCGGTTCGGGCGAGGCCCCCCGGGTCGGCCGCCGGGTGAACCTGGCCTCGGTCCACCCGGGCCAGGCCGGAGACCGCCCAACGGGCGCGGCGAGAGGCCACGCCACGGCCCAGGTGGACGCCTTCCGCCGGAAGGAAGCGATCAGCCGCCACCCGAGCCGCCCGAAGGCAACTAGCTCGGCGTACCGGCGGCGTACGGCGGCTGGGACGTCTCGTTACGAGGCGTCTGGTGGCCGCTGGTGACCGCTGGCGGCCGCTAGGTGGCCGTCAGGTCGATCGGCAGGTCGCGAATCCTCTGGCCGGTCGCCGCGAAGACGGCGTTGGCGACGGCAGGCGCCACGGGCGGCACGCCCGGCTCTCCGACACCCGTGGGAAGTTCGTCGCTCTCCACGATGTGGACGTGGATCTCGGGGAGCGCATCGATTCGGAGAATCGGGTAGTCGTGGAAATTCCGTTGCTCCACCCGTCCGTCCTTCATCGTGATATCGCCGTTGAGCGCCAGGCTGAGACCGAACACGACCGCGCCCTCCAACTGGGCGCGAACTCGATCGGGATTGACCACCAGCCCGCAGTCCACCGCCGTGTCGATCCGGTGTATCCGCAGCGCTCCGTCCGTGACGGAGACCTCGGCGACCGTTCCGACGTAGGTGACGAAGCAGTAGTGCGCCGCGATCCCGAGCCCGCGGCCGGCGGGCAGTGAGCGACCCCAACCCGCCTCACGTGCCGCGACTTCGACTACCCCTCTCAGGCGGCCGGTGTCGTACGGCAAGGCGCTCTTGTCGACGCCGTAGGCGTTCTCAGCCCCCTCCCAGATGTCGATGACCCGGCCCGGTCCGATGAGCTCGAGCAGATAATCTTTAGGGTCACGACCGGTGAGCGCAGCCAGCTCGTCGGCGAAGGCTCCTATGGCGAAGCTGTGGTGGATGTTGGAGACCGAGCGCAGCCAGCCGATGCGCGTGTGCGCGGGAGCCGGGCAGGCCTCGCAGCGCAGATTGGGGACGTCGAAGGGGACGGTCGTACAGCCGAGACTCAGCTCCCCGTCCGTCGGTCGGTCGATGTCCGCCTCGAACGTGGCGGAAATGCTGGGGAACGCTGTCCGATGCAGCCAGCCGGTCGTGCGTCCCGAGCCGTCGAGGGCCGCCTCGATCCGCTGAACGCTCAGAGGATGGTAGAAATCGTGGCGAAGGTCATCTTCGCGGGTCCAGGTCAGGTTGACCGGACGTTCCAACTGCCGAGAGATCGAGACCGCCTCGAGCACGAAGTCGGGCTTCGACTTTCGTCCGAAAGCGCCGCCGAGGAACGTGACGTGGAGCTCCACCGATTCCTCGGGTCGTCCCAGCATCTTTGCAGCGAGTTCCCGGGCCAGCTGCGGATCCTGGACCGGTGCCCAGATCTCGCAGCCCTCGGCCGTCACCGACGCCACGCAGGCGGGGGGTTCCATGGAGGCATGGGAGAGGTAGGGCATGTAGTACTCGGCCGAGTGGGTCAGCGCCGCGTCGGCGACCGCCGCGTCCACGTCGCCCTCGGAGCGGGCGTCACGACCGGCCGCTCGAACCGCTTCCTGAAGGGCCTCTCGGTACGATGCGGAGTCGTGCGTCGCGTTCGGCCCGTAGTCCCAATCCACGCTCAGCGCATCCCGGCCCTCGAACGCCGCCCAGGTGTTCTCCGCCACGACGGCGACTCCGCCCAGCGCCGCGAAGCCTGGAGGAGTGGGCCCGGCGGGCAGCTCGACGACCTGGATGACTCCCGGCACGGCGAGCGCCTCTTCGGCCCGGTAGGAACGAGCGCTCCCGCCCACCACCGGGCAGCGGGCGACGGCCGCGTAGACCATGCCGGGGAGGCGGACGTCGGCCCCGTAGACGGCCGCGCCCGTCGTGATGGCGAGATTGTCCACCCCGTCGAGCGAACGGCCGATGTAGCGGAACTCATTCGGCGTCTTGAGCGCGACGTCTTCGGGCACCGCGAGGTTACCGGCCGCCTCGGCCAGATCTCCATATCCGAGGGTCCGGCCTGTCGGCTCGTGCCTCACCTCGTGGTTGTGCCCCACGCACTCCTTCACCGGCACGCTCCACTCGTCGGCAGCGGCCTGCTCCAGCATCCGGCGCGCCACCGCTCCGGCCTCCCGCAAACGCTGGAAGTGGTTCCGTATGCTCTGGGAGCCGCCTGTGTTCTGGTCTCCGAACGCCGGGTCTCCCGGTGCTTGTACGACGCGGACGCGCGACCAGTCGGCCTCCATCTCGTCGGCGATGACCGCCGAGAGGGCGGTGCGTACCCCCTGGCCCATCTCGGACCGGGCCACGACGATCTCCACCTCACCCGACGTGTGAAGGTGCACGAAGACGTTTGGCGAGAAGCTCGTTTCAGGTACCACCGGGGAGGCAGTCGCGAGAGCCGGGCCGACCCCGCCTCGATCACCCCAGGCCGTCGACACCCCCAGCATCAGGCCGCCGCCCGCGGCCGCCGTGGTGCGGATGAACGCGCGGCGCGTGACTCCGTTCGCTCCGATGCCGTCGGCAGGCGGCTGCGCCGCGACGCGGGTCATGATCCACCTCCCGAGCCCACGGTCACCCGATCGGCAGCCATCTTGATCGCCTCGCGAATGCGCGGATACGTGCCGCAGCGGCACAGGTTCGCCCGTTGCGTCTCGTCGATCTCCGCGTCGGTGGGGCTCGGATTACGGGCCAGCAGCGCCGCCGCATTCATGATTTGGCCGGGCATGCAGTAGCCGCATTGCGGGACGTTCAGCTCCCGCCACGCCACCTGCAGCGGATGGCTCCCATCGTCCGACAGCCCCTCGATCGTCACGATCGATTTGCCGGCGGCTGAAGAAATGGGCTTGATGCACGCCCTGATCGCCTCCCCATCCAGGAGCACCGTGCACGACCCGCAGAGAGCCATGCCACAACCGAACTTGGCGCCCGTCAACCCGAGGACATCGCGCAGAACCCAAAGGATCGGCATCTCGGGAGGAGCTTCGACGTCGCGCCGTTCCCCGTTAATGGTGACCGTGACCTTCGCCATCGGTGCCTCCTTGGCGTCGAGGAAGGGGCCGGAGCCGGCCCTGTCACTTACCTTCCGAGCCGGCGCTGGAAACCGCAAGACCGAACTGACGCCGATTGTCCACGATTGCCGACGCGCACGCCCGCGGCTTATAACAAGCGCTTGCGTTATTCCGCTCACACCGCAGCTATCACACGACAGGAGGTACCGATGAGGATCGGAGCTGCCGCGGCCTTGCTGTTCGGCCTCAGCCTGGCCTGGACGACTTCCCTGACAGCCCAGACGCCGAAGCCTCTGGAGAAGCTGCTCGAGGATTGGGAAGCCGCCTTCAACGCCGGTGAGTACGAGAAGACAGCGGCCTTGTATACAACCGATGCGCGCCGGGCGCCGCCCGACTCGCCCGAGCTCATCAGCGGGCCCGATGAGATTCTGGCCGGCATGGCGCCGTTCGCGGGCATGACGATCAAGCTCACGAGCGCCGGCGGCATGCTGGGCGAAAAGCACGGAAGCACGTGGGGCAGCTTCGAGATCTGGGAAGGCGATCAGATGGTGAACAAGGGCCGCTGGATGAACGTCGTCACGATGACCGAAGGCGGCTGGAAGATCTACCGGGACATCTGGAACTCATCGATACCTGAGGAAGAGGGCGGCTGTATGTAGGCAGGTAGTCCAGGCCTCGGTTCCTCTACTTGTACACCTGTACAGGTAGAGGACCGTGGCTGCGTGATGAGCCGTGCGCGACGCAGCGCTCGCCGCGCTTGCGCCCGGCGCAACCTGCTTCAGGTTCTCAGAGGAGCGTTTCGCTCAACGCCGGCAGAACCTCGCCGGTGCGTCCGTGGACCCTCACTCGGGCGATCTCGTCTCCACGCGTACGTCCGAGGTTGACGATCCCGACGGGCACGTTTCTCTCGGCGGCTCCGAGGACGAAGCGGTAGCCCGAGTAGACCGTCAGAGAAGAACCCGCGACCAGGAGCACATCGGCCTCGTCGAACAACTTCCAGGCAGCGTCGACCCTCTCTTTCGGCACGTTCTCGCCGAAGAAGACGACGTCCGGCTTCAGCGCTCCCCCGCAACGCAGGCATGGAGGCACCTGAAACGCCCTCTCCAAGCCGGCGGCAAGCTCGACATCCCCGTCCGGCGCCGACTCCGCATCGTCAAACGGTGCAGGCAGTTCCGCCGCGTCGTTCCAGTCGGCATTGAAGTCCAGAAGTCGTCTCTGCAGGGCGTCGCGGCGCTCCGTCGCGCCGCACTCGAGGCAGACAACCTCGGCCAGGTTGCCGTGTAGCTCCACGACCCGGCTGCTACCAGCCGCCTGATGCAGCCCGTCCACGTTCTGCGTGACGACCCCGCACACCAAACCGCCCTCCTCCATCGTCGCCAGCGCTCGATGCCCGGCGTTTGGTCGGGCACCCGCCACACGTCGCCAGCCGACCGCGCTCCGAGCCCAATAGCGACGCCTGGCCAGAGGATCGCGCGTGAACTCCTGGTAAAGCATCGGCTTCCGGTTCCGCTTTGAAGAGTCCGGACCACGGTAGTCGGGTATCCCCGACTCGGTGCTGCACCCCGCTCCACTCAGAACGACGACACGCCGCCCATCGAGCAAATCTGCCAGGTCACAGAAGGATCGAGTCAGCATGCTTCGGTACTACCGACTTGCGGAGATCCCGATCCTTCCGCCGATTGCCGCACCCAACGCAGCAGTCGGAGCATGATATGAACGGACGACACGGAATCATCGGAGCGCTCGTGGTGGCGCTCGGCATCGCCCTCGGCGGCTGGTTCGTCGGACACGGCTTTCAACAGGGTCGGTCGAATGACCGTTTCGTGACAGTCAAGGGGGTTTCGGAGCGCAGCGTGGAGGCGGATCTCGCCCTCTGGCCGCTCCAGTTCGTCGCCGCGGACAACGATCTGAGCCGAGCTCAGAGTCGACTCGACGCGAGCATCGGCGTGACCCTCGAGTTTCTGGCTCGCCAGGGGCTGGATACCGCTCGGACGCAGCTCCAGGGGCTTCGGGTCACCGACGTCCTCGCGAACCCCTACCAGCAGCAGAGGACCGTCAACCGTTTTGTCGTCAACCAGACTCTGGTGGTTCGGTCGAGCGAGCCGCGAAAGGTGCTGGCCGCCAGCGAGCGGGTCGGCGAGCTGGTCGAGGCGGGCGTCGTGCTCAGCTCGGGTGCCGAGTACGGCGCCACCGGCCCGACCTTTCTGTTCAAGAGCCTCAACGATATCAAGCCTGAGATGATCGCGGAGGCCACCTCCCGGGCTCGTGAAGCGGCCGAGCAGTTCGCCGCCGATTCGCGCAGCAGCATTACCGGGATTAGGCGCGCCAACCAGGGCGTCTTCGTCATCCTCGGTCGGGACCGGGCTCCGGGCCTTACGGAGCCGAGCCAGCTGGAGAAGACCGTCCGCGTCGTTTCGACCGTGGAGTACTTCCTGGAGGATTGACCCAATCGAATCGGACCGAGGCATGGGCGCCTCTGTCAGGGTGGCAACAAGGGAGCGCAGATGAACGCGGAGCCGTTGTTCAACGACCTGATCGGAGTGATGGCGGTGATCACGATGATCCCCGTCTTCTTCCTCTGGCTGGAGAAGAAGACGCGCTGGAGGATCTTCGACGTTCTGCCCGCGATCATCTGGATCTTCCTCACCCCCATCCTCCTCAGCAACCTGAACATCATCCCGAAGTCCACGCCGATCTACAGCACGTTCCGGGCGTTCGCCGTACCGATGTTCATCGTCCTGATGCTGCTCGACATCAACATTCGCGAGACGATGAAGGTCGCCTGGCGGGGCGCGGCCGTGCTGACGATGGGCTCGGTCGGGGTGGTGATCGGCTGCGTCGCCGCATTCTTCTTCTTCCGGGGCTCCCTCCCACCCGACTCCTGGTCGGGATTCGGGGCGCTGGCGGGAAGCTGGATCGGCGGCACGGGTAACCTGGCGGCGGTGGCCGAGAGCCTGGACACACCCGAGGCGATGGTGGGCATCGTCGTCATCGTCGACAACTTCGTCTACCTCGCCTACTTCCCGCTCATCCTCACCTGCAAGCGCTGGGCGGGCTCGTTCAACCGCTGGACGGGCGTCTCCCAGGAGGAGATCGACCACATCACCGATGCGGTGGCGAGCGTCGAGAAGAAGACCCACGAGGTCCACTTCAAGGATCTCGTCACCCTCGTCGGCTTCGCTTTCACGGCCATCCTGGTGGCGAACACGATCGCCGGCTTCCTGCCGGAGCTGAGACCGGTCCTCACGGTCAGGACCTGGGCGATCCTCCTGGTGACCACCATCGGGGTTGCGCTCTCCGCGACGCCTCTCAAGAACGTCCCGGGCACCGAACCGATGGCCATGATGCTCGTCTACATCTACATGACGATGATCGGCGCCCAGGCGGACCTCTCTCAGCTCGCCGGAGCGCAGTGGTTCATCGCCGCCGGTTTCCTGGCGATCGTGATTCACCTGGTGTTCGTGCTGTTCGGCGCCAAGATCTTCCGGATGGACGTGAGCATGGCGGCGGTCTCGAGCGTCTCGGCGGTGGGAGGCGCCGCATCGGCGCCCGTCGCGGCCGGCTACCACCGGGAGGAGCTCGTCCCGGTCTCGATCATGCTGGCGCTGATCGGCTATGCCCTTGGCAACTACCTGGGGGTGGCGACCGCCTACCTGAGCAGCCTGCTGCTATAACAGGCTTTGGCGGGCCGCCTTCAGGGGCGGTCGCAGAGGGGTGGGCTTTCGCGTCTGCGTGCAGGCGCGCGCCCTATAGCCCCGCTATCCCGAAGCCCAGAATCACGGTGATGCGGAAGAGATCGGCCGTGGCCTGCTGTTGCTGGTCGGGCGGCCGGATGCCGGGAAGGAAGTCCAGCGGGTCGAACGGGTCGCTCCTGCCGAAGGAGAGGACGGTCCCGAGCGTGAAGTCCGAGCGCTCGATCGTGAACGTGCTTCCGAGGGCGACGTGGTACAGGTCCCAGCGCGACACGTTGGCCAGGTACTTCCCGTCTCCGGACGGCTCCTCCAGCCCCGCGTTGAAGTCCGTGCGAAACCCGGCGTAGGCTCCCAGCAATTCGCTGAACTGGTTCTCGATCCCCACGCCGGCGTTGAAGACGGACTCCAGTTCCTGCACGACGTCGAAGCTGATCGTGTCCCCGCTCTGTGGCGCGACGAACGGCTCCGAGTCGATCACGTCGTACTCGTCGACGCGGTTGAACCACTCGGCCGCCACGTGCACCCGCGCGCGCTCGCGGTTGAACGTGTAGGCGCCCCCGACGCCGATCGACAGCGGCGACTTGTAGCGCGCCGGCAGCTTGTCCTGCGTCGTGGTGACCAGCCCCCCGCTCGGCTGGCCGACACCCGAGATCACGAACGTGCTGTCGAAGCCGATGTCACCGCTTCCGCCGAGCGAGACGCTGGGCGTGGTGAGGTTGAGCCCGAGCTGCCAGGAGCCCAGGATCTTGCTCACGCCGGCCTTCCAGAGGATGCGCCAGGCGTTGTAGCGGAAGTCCCGGTTCTGGAGCGCGAGCAGCGCCTCGCCAGCAGCGTCGTTCGCCTGCGCAGCGATCTGGAACTCCGTTCGTTGGTTGCGGTTCGCGATGAACTGGGTGACGCCCACCGAGACGGGCCCCACCGTGCGGGCCCAGGTCAGCCCGCCCCACGACTCCGTGAGATCCTGGTCGACCCGCACGTCACCTGCCAGCGTCTCCAGGCCGGGTAAGGCGAGATCCTCACCGTCTAACACGTTCCTCTCCCTGATCCGAAAGTCGAAATCCTGGCGGACCAGGAACGAGTAGGCCAGCCGATTCTCGCCCAGGAACTTGAACGGAAACTCCCCAGCCACCATGGACGGCAGGGACTTGAAGCGGTTCGAATCGAACTCCTCCTCGCCACCCACCAGACCCGTGTAGCCGACCGACGTATACTCGAACACGTTGCCCGACAGCAGGAGCTCGGCCGACTCGATCAGCGCCAGGGCGCCCGGGTTGTAGAACACCGCGCTCACGTCGTCCACGCTGCCGATCACCGCGCCGGCCAGCAGCCGCGATCGGTTGCCGTATTGCGTCGCCCAGTAGTGCGAGTCTTGCCCGCGCGCCTCTGCGCCGGTACCCAGGAGCATGGCCAACGTGAGGAGCGGGGTCGCGAGAGTGGCGAGCACTCGGCGGCGGTGACGCACGTCTTGGTCTGCGCTTACCGGTAACAGGCTGATGGGCACGGCCAACCTCTCGGCTTTAGTACGCGGCTTGGTTTCGGCATGCAGCAACGTTCTGCATAATGGACAGCAACATAGCTCGTTTAAGGCTCGGTCTACCATGGGGCAATGATGCGAAAAACGATCGTGTTCGCGAGTCTGGCGCTCATCATCTGTACGGCATGCGGTCCAACGATCTCCGTATCGACCGATTGGGATCAGTCCTTCGCCTTCTCCGACCTCAACACCTACGCCTGGGCCCTGCAGACAACCGAGGCAGATGCCAGCGATCCGACCGCCGTCCGGGTGCAGCGAGGCACCGATCGCGTGCTTCAGGGGAGGGGCTTCCGCCTGGACGAGAGCGAGCCGAGCTTTCTCGTCGCCTACAAGCTGGGAGCCGAAGACAGACAGAGGTTCGTGCCGTACAACCAGGCGCTGCTCGGAGCACGCTCGACGGCCAGGGTGGAATACACGGCGAACACGATCGTCATCGACGTGATCGATCCGGAGATCAACGAGGTCGTCTGGCGCGGATCCGGCGAAACGACCCCGAATTCGAACGCCACCGTGGAGCAGAACAGCGATCTGATCCGGCGGGTCGTCGAGAAGATCCTGAAGGACTTCCCGCCCGACGGTTGAGGACTCAACGCGCTTGAGAGCTGCTCAGCGCGCTTGAGCTTAGCTCCCCCGCCGGGAACGCCGAACTCGCGGTCTTCCGGATCAATTGCCGTTGCAGCGCAGCTCGTAGCGGCGCTCCGCGTAGGCTCCATCCTCCACCCACAAGCGTCTCGCGCGCTTCTCCACCATCGGACGCATCAGGCCGCCGAAGGCCCGAAAGAACGTGTGGAACTGCGGACGATCGGAGGCGGCGAGCGTGGCCTCGATGACCGCCGACCGACCCGGCTCGATCGGCGTCGCGTGAGTCTCCACGACCGACCCGACGCCTTCGCCCCGGATGATCGTCATCACGATCGTGCGCGGCTCGGGGCAGTGAAACCGGGCATCCACCTCCATGCCTAGCCTCTTCCCCATGCGGTAGACGACGCGGACGGTAATCGTCGTCTCGTCACGCTCGATCACCTTCAAGCGGCCGAAGGAGTGTGGATGAAAGTGCACGCCGTGCCACGGATCGAGACGATTGGCAACCACATCGCGCGGATCGCAGCGTGCCTCCAGTCGCATCACGGCGTCGAAGTAGCGCTCCGGACGAGGCGGCAGGATCGGCTCGAGGGTACCCTCCTCGTCGCTCTCGGGCCGGACCCAGACCAGGACCCCGTCGTCAAACACGGGAAGGGGTCGCCAGGACCCGTGTGCCTCGTTGCCGAGCGCCAACCCGTGCCACGGGCACACGACGCAGCCGTCGCGGACGAATCCATCGGAGAGCCTGGCACCCATGTGGGGACAGCTGTCCGAAGCGACGACCGGACTCCCCTCCGATCTCCAGACGACGTAGTCCTCGCCGGCGATCCGGTACCGCTCGGGGCTCTCTCCGATGGCCCGGGATCCGTCCACCACATACCAGCCTCCCGAAGGAAGCGAGATCGCGTGCTGCAACGCGTTTTCGATCCAGGCGGGCTGCGCCTGCTGCCAGTCCGGAACGTCGGAAATCGGTTCGGCCGGGGGCAGCTTTCTTCCTATGTTGATGAACTTTGGCTCGCTCATGTCACCCAGACGCTGTAAGGGGCGCCCATAAGGGGCGCTAAGAAGGTACTCCTGCCAGCAGACCGCGAGGCGGAATCGAGCGGATGGGCTCGGACAGCACCCGATCGCGGGCGAGCAGATAGTTCGCGGCCAGAAAGCCGGACGCAACGGCGCGCTCCATCAGCGCGCTCGGAATCGGCAGCTTCACGAAGTCTCCCGCCACCGTCACTCCATCGAACGGCGTCTCGACCGGAGGGCGCGACGCGTAAGATCCGGGCGCGAACGCCGGGCAGTCCTGTCTCACCAGATAACGCTGCTCGAGGATGCGGGAGTTCCGCGTTTCCGGGTACAGCGCGTGCAGGGCGCCGAGCAACTGGATCTTCAGCTGTTCGTCGTCCGTACCGGTCGCCACCGCGTAGGCGTGAAGCTCCACGATCGCTCCACCGTGCCTCTCGTACCACTGCCTGCTCTCATCCTCGAACAGGTGATAGAGCGAGATGTTGTCGATCGGTCCGAGGCCGGTCGTTCCGACAAACGGAGCCCTACCCCGTTCCGTGGGCCGGTCCAACCACAGGCGCCACACGGCGAACGGGTTCGTCAGCTCGAGTGACTCGATGCGATGGCGCCACTCTGGCTCCCCGAGATCGGGTGATTCCGCCACCAGGTCTTGCAGAGCCGGAACGGTCACCGCGAGGACGACGCTGTCCGCCTCGACTCGTCCCTCGTCCGTCCGCACCCGCCAGCCACCCTCGCCCACGCGCTCGATGGCGCGGGCGCTCTCACCCATCCGCATCGTTACCCGGAGATCTTCGAGGTAGCGTTCGAACGGCTCCCAGATCGACCGGGAGAACGGTCGGCGCGCCACGTCGAATACGAGGCCCTCAGGATTCCCGGTGAAATAGAAGTGGAACATCATCAGCAGCTCCCCCGCCGACATCTCGCGCTCCGGATTGAAGAACGAGTGGGAGAAGACATCGAACAGCAGGCGGCGCGCCCGCGGCGGAAAGCGGAGCGAATCCAGATACTCGCCGGCACTCATGTGATCGCGCCTACCGTACGTCCGTCCCGCGTCGTAGGTGAGCATCTCGAGCGCCCGACGGCCGTTCACCCGGAGGAGGTCGGCCAGACCGAGAGCCGGCGACCGGGCGGTCAGCGACATCACGTTGAACGGCGTCCGCCGGGGGAGATCGCGGAAGCTCTGCACCTCGCCGTCCGGGCCCAGGATCGGGTAATCCTCCAGGGGGACGAGCAGCTCCAGTTCCGGGTCGATCCTCCGAAGCAGGGCGCGAAGGTTGTAGTACTGCCGAAAAAAAGCGTGGAAGCCTCTCTCCATCTCGAACGACTCTCCGCTCGACAGCCGCTCGCTCCACGCCCCGGCGCGCCCTCCCATGAAGCCCTCTCTCTCGACCAGCGTCACGTCGACGCCCCGCTCGGCCAGGACCGTCGCCGCTGCGACGCCGGCCAGACCGCCGCCGACGACGACCGCCGACCTGCCCTCGGGAACGGCGTGAGGCCCGGTGACACACGGCAGGTGGAGCTCTCTCACGAGCCGGGCCATCAGGACTGCTTCCGGCCAATGAAGCTGTGCACGACGCCCCGCTGCCAGCCGTCCATTGGTTCGGTCCGCACGTCGATGAACCCGGCCTTCCGAAGCCGGCCCTCCAGCTCATCCACGGAGTCGAATTCGAGCACGCTTCTTTGCAGATAGCGGAAGATCGACGTGGTGCCCGTGACCGCGAAGCCGAGTGGAATGACGACGCCGCTCGTAACGCCCCTCCAGATCAGACGCGCCCGGGAGGATCCGGCGACCGAATACTCGTGCAGGCACAGCACTCCGCCAGCCGCCAACAGGGCGCCGACCCGCCTCAGGCAGAGATCCGGATCCGGCACGTTGCGGATTCCGTACGCCATCAGGATTCCGTCGTACGGCCCTGCTGCCCCGGCCGCGGCCGGATCCATCGCATCGCCCTGGAGCCATGCGACGCTCTGCAGGCCGGGCTTTTGCCGAGCCTGTACCAGCATGCCGGCGGACGCGTCCATTCCGGTGAGCTCGGCCTCGGGATAGACCGCACGCAACGCGGCCGTCGAGAGCCCGGTACCGCAGCAAAGATCGAGGATTCGGGCCTCGGCCTCGAGACCCAGGCGCTCGGCGCTCCAGCGGAGGTGCTTCGAGTATCCGGGGTTGAGTGCGTTGAGTCGGTCGTAGCCTCGCGCGACGCGATCGAAGTCGGAGGCTATCCGGCTCTTCCGCGTCGCCAGGTCTGCGTCGGCCGGTGCGCTCAACGGACCACGTCAAACAGGTAGGACATCTTCCGGATAGCTTACCAGGCGTGCTGGTGCGCACGCCCCACCGACCTGCAGCCGCAGGACCCGCAACGGAAGGTCAGCGCCCGAAGCCCCGAGCGCGCTCAGGGCCAGCGCGAGCTTCCGAGACGTGGGGACGTAGGCGCGCCCCGCCATGGGATCGCAACCGGCGCTGCGTATGCGACCTCCGATGGTGGAGTAGACCATTCGGGCTGTTCGAATGGCGGTCGAACATCTCCACGACAGCGCGGGCAGGCCCTCATCGCCGGAGGCGTAGTAACGATCGGCTTCTTCCAACAAGTGAGCGATGGTTCGGGCCACGGACGCACCCGCCGCCTCCGGAAACGGTCCGCCCAGCTTGTCGATCAGATTCGGAGCGCCGTACTGCGCGAGAAGAGACTCCGGCAGATAGACCCGTCCCCGCTGCCAGTCCTCCTCCACATCCCGGCAGATGTTGGTGAGCTGCATGGCCATACCCATATGCGCCGCGTTGCGCATGGCGTCCTCGTCCTTGACACCCATCACGTGACACATCATTAGCCCTACGCTGCCCGCAACGCAGTAGCAGTACTCCAGCAGCGGATCGAGACTCTCGTAGCGCTGGCCCCTGACGTCCATCTCCATTCCGGCCAGCAGATCCTCCGCATACTGCCTCGGGATGCTCCTCTCGTGAACCGTCCGGCGGAACATCTCGAGCGCCGGATCCGGAGTGGAACGGCCGGCATAGATGTCATCGAGCTCCACCCTCAGCCCGCCCAGTGCCGCCTCCGGACCTTCGGGCCCGGCCAGGTCGATCGCGTCATCCGCTCGTCGGCACCACGCATAAACGGCCACCGCCCGGTCCCGAACGTCGTTCGGCAGGAGCCGGGCGGCGAACGCGAAGCTCTTCGAGTGGAGCTGGATGACGTCGTAGCAGGCGCGCAGCGCTTCGTTCACGGCTGAAAATCCTCGATGACCAGCCCGGCGGTCGCCTTGGCCGAGTTCATCACGCCCGGAACGCCCGCGCCGGGGTGCGTGCCGGCCCCGACGAGGTAGAGCCCGGGAATGCGGTCATCTCGATTGTGCGGCCGGAACCAGGCGCTCTGGGAAAGCTTGGGAGCGCAAGAGAAAGCCGAACCATGGTACGAGTTGAGCACGGTCTCGAAGTCCGAGGGCGTGAGCCAGCGCTTCGTCACCAGGTGCTTCCTGAGGTTCGGCAGATAGCGCTCCAGGTACTCCAGAATCCGGTCCGCGTACGCTTCGGCGGCCGACGCCCAATCGATGCGTGCGTTACCCAGGTGCGGGACCGGGGCGAGGACATAGAACGCCTCGCACCCAGGCGGAGCAAGAGATGGATCGGTGACAGTGGGCGCGTGCAGATAGAGGCTGAAATCTTCCGGCAGCCGGTCTCCGTGAAAGATGTCCTTCAGAAGTCCTCGGAAGCGACGCCCGAACAGGATCGTGTGGTGCGCGACCGTCTCATCGTAGCGACGGTCGGTCCCGAAATAGAGCACGAACAGCGACATCGACCACTCCATCCGCTCCAGCCGTCGGCGCATAGGCGCAGCTTCGGGGACGGAGCGGAACAGCTTCCCGTACGTGTGGTGCAGATCCGCGTTCGAGACGACGAGATCGAAGAGTTCATCCTCCTGGAGCACGGTCGAGATTCGATGGGTCGCCCTTCCGTTCGTCCGCTCCAGGTCGATCCGCTCCACCGGCGCGCTCAAGCGAATCTCACCGCCCAACTCCTCGAACAGCCCGACGAGCGCCTGCACGAGAGCGCCCGTGCCACCGCGCGGGAACAGAACGCCCCATTCCCGCTCCAGGTAGTGGATGAGGACGTAGATGGAGCTGGTCTCGAACGGGTTCCCGCCGACCAGCAGGGAGTGGAAGCTGAGCGCCTGTCGAACGTGCTCATCCTCGACGAATCGGCTCACCGCCGTATAGACGGACCGATCCGCTCGCAGGCGGATGAGGTCGGGGGCCACACGCACCATGTCGGAGAAACGCAGAAACGGGGTGGAGGCGAGCTCGGCATACCCGGCCTGGAACACCCGGCTCGCGTACTCCACGAAGGCCAGGTAGCCGTCGACGTCCGCTGGATTGCGCGCCCGGATCTGGGCGACCATGGAGTCGGTGTCGCCGGCGTAGTCGAACCGAGCCCCATCCTCCCAGTGCAGCCGGTAGAAGGGCTCGACCCGCATAAGCTCCACGTAGTCGCCGAGGCTCCGTCCCGCCTCCTCGAACAGCTCCTCGAACACATGCGGGGCCGTGATGACCGTGGGCCCGCCATCGAAGATGAAGCCGTCCTGCTCGTAGACGTAGGCCCGGCCGCCCGGCCGATCCCTGGCCTCGAAGATGACCGTCTCGAAGCCGGCGCTCTGTAGCCTCACGGCGACGGCCAGGCCTCCGAACCCGCTCCCTACGACGGCCGCGCGCGGCGCCTTCATATCAATCGAACGCCCGCTCCAGCCTGTCGACGTCCGCGCGGATGGCCTCGAGCTGGACACACTCGCCGAACTCCTCCTCGAGGCCCACGAGCGCCATGTCGAGGTGGGCCCTGATCTTCTTCGCCGCGCTCGGAGCGAGGAGCGTCCGTATCCGCTCCAGGACCCGCTCCGCCTCCCAGTCGATGGAAATCCCCCGCACCTGCCGGACGAGTTCCGCGTAACTCAGCTCGTCGCAGTCCTCACCCAGCCAGGCCCACGGCCAGGTCGGACGCGCCAGCTTGATGTCCTCGATGCCCTTCTCTCGGCGTCTGTCGACTCCAATTCCGCTCCAGTCGTCGAGCATCTGAAGGCCGACGCCCAGCTCCCCGCCGAACCGACCGAGCGCCTCGATCCTCTTGGGGGCTCCACCCGCCGCGCGGGCGCCGAGGGTCGCTCCGAGGCGCATGAGGGATCCCGTCTTCATGCGAGTCGTGCCGGCTACCAGTCCGGGCACGTCAGTCTTGCGAACGGCTGTGATGCGGACCGACAGATCCAAGGCCTGACCTTGATGGCAGCGAAGCAGGGCGAGGCTGATGTCCTCGTACAAGGCCAGCCGCCGCTCGTCGGACATCGGGAGGCGCGATATCAACGCGAGAGACAGAAAGTACAGCCAATTCCCCGTGTTCAGGGCCAGTGGCAGCCCGTGCCGGCGATGGAGGGCCGGCTCTCCGCGTCGCATCGGCGAGTCGTCTTCAATGTCGTCGATCACCAGCGAGCCGACGTGCAGCAGCTCGATCATCACCGGAAGCATGTCGGGCGGACCGTCGGACCCGCCGTCGGCCAAATGCCACGAACACTCGAGCAACCGGGCTCGAAGACCCTTGCCGGTGCGTCCGAGGATATCCCGAGCGGGGTCGAGGAGAGCCGAATCCCAGAAACGGGGATCGAATCTCTCTTCGGCCTCCAACGAGGCCGGCAACTCCTCCAGGAGCGCGGCGAGGGACGTGGCCAAACCTGCGTCCGGCTCCAGTAACCTGGCGGTATAGCTCATCGGCAAGCCCGTTTATCTGAGGCGGTAGCTTATCGATAGACCGCGAGGCGGCCATCCTGAGACCAAACGAAGGCAATCGCGCCAAGTTAGCCGCAGCGCATAGAAGTTTCCAATGGTGTTGGCCGGCAGGCGATAGAAACGCTCGAACACCCAGATCCGCGAGGCAGGTGCAAACCAGCGGAAGAGAGATCGATTGAGTAACTGGGTAAACAGAACCTGACGGCTGTGCCGGCGGCCAAGCCGTCTGAACTCACGACCGAACAGCGCGTCCGGCGGACGGCTCGCGACAAACTCCGCCAGGCGAGCCGCGACCGGGAAGGAATAGCCGGTCCCGGGATGGAACCAGCCGCCCCGGTATCCGGCGACAAGCGGCCCAGGCCCCGGCTGCTCGAAGGCAGCGGCCCACGGCATCGGCAGCACTCCGGTCTCCTCTCTCGAGATGCCTGCGACTTCCCAACCCTGGGCGGCCACGTAGTCGAGAATCCGGCGACGCAGCTCCACCGGGGCCAATGAGCACGACTCGTGGAAGTAGGTGTCCTCGACGAGCAGCCTCGAAGAGCCGAGCGGGAGAACATAAAGGAAGCGGAAGCCCTCCGATTGATCGACGGTCGCGTCCATCAGGACTGGACGATCAAGGCCGTGCGGCCGGGCCAATTCCATCTCGAGGCCGAGAAACTTCTGGTAACCCTCGCGGCGCCGCTCCGAAGGGGGCGGCGGACCCCGAGAATCGACGACGACCGCCCCTTCCAGACGCTTCCCCGATCCAAGGGTGACGGCGTGCGAGCCGACATCCGCTGCTTCTTGGTTGAGGAACAGCTTCGACCCAGCTCCCCCCCTACGCACAGCGGTCGAGACGACCTCGTCCAGGCGCTCGCTCGTGACGGCCGAGTACCGGCCCTCCAACGTCCGCTCCAGGTGTGGAAAGACGACCCGGTAGCCGGGCCATTCGTGCACGACCAGCGGCTCCAGCCACTCGCGGCATTCGGGGCTGACATCGTCCCGGTGGAAGCACCACGTGTGGTTGCCACCGAGGACGCTGCCCCGTTCGACGAGAGCGATCCGGCTCGCCGGCTGCCGCTTCCGGAGCGCCGTGGCGATCAGACCGTTCTGAAGGCCGCCGCCAACCAGGACATAGTCGAAGTCCGCCATGCGGGGATGATGGCGACTGGTCGCCCCGGAACCAACTGGAGGTCGAGAGTACTTAACTCCTATATGTCACGTGGACGAAAAAGCGGAATGCCGATGCCCACCGCCACATCGATGTATCCTGCCGTCAGCCACCGGGTTTCGCGGAGAGCGCGTCCCCTTCCATACCTCACGCTCGTGCTGACGTCGCTGCTGGGCACGACGCTCGCATCCCCGGGGATCGCGCAGCCGTTTGCGGCAAAGCCTTCCGCCACAGCGGCGTCAAGTGATGACCCCTTCGACCCATCCGGGCTGGCCGAAGGTCCGTTCTCCGAGATGTCCGCCCTCCTCGAGGTCACCATCTTCAAGATCGACGTCCTGACGCTCACGGTTCGAGTGAACGCGGCAACCGCCGAGCGCTTGAGGTGGCTTACGGAGGGGCGACCCTACAGCGAGGAGCTCGCGGATTCGGTCGCCGCCGTGATGCTCGATGTCGAGGACGCCTGGGCCCGGCAGGTGTTCCACCGTGACGTGAGCTTGGGCCGCCTGACGGGCGGCATGCGAGACACGGGCAGGAAGGCGGCCGAGGCCGGTTTTATTACGCAGGAGTTCTTCGAGGAGTTCTCCGAGAACGTCCCGGTCTGGTTCGGCTTTCTGGAGGAAACCGGCGCCAAGAAGGGAGACGAGATCATCTTCCGTATCGACGGGGACCGCCTACGGACGATCTACCGAACGGTAGACGGCCGGGTTCTGATGGATGAGGTGGCGGAAGGCGTGGAGGGACGGCGGGCGAGCATCCCGAGCTTCTACGCGCCCGGCACCCGGTTTCGGAAGCGTCTCGTGGAGTCGCTGATCGCGTCCTCGAGCGGAGCCTAGCCCTCGTGCTGGCGTCCGGTGCCTCTCCTGAGCGCCGATATCCGTGCCTTTCGGACCAGCTCCTCCGACTCGTCGAGCGTGCGGACCTCTTTCCCGTGCAGATCCACGGGTAGGAACTCCAGCCGCTCGAGCAGCTCCTCGCCGCTGGCGCCCGTCAACGGACACTCCACGGTATCGCAGGAGTCGACCTTCTCCAGGCAGGTCACGTTCGACATGTCCATCTCACGCTCGGCTCCGGGGTCCACCTTCACGAGAACCTCGCAGTCACAAGCGGCGCAGTAGGCCACGTAGTTTTTCATGGCTGCCTCCTGGATGTCTCGGAGCCCGATCGACCGGTCCGCATCGGGCTACGCAATCGGCCTGCTTCAGACTACCAAGTTCGGCCGGAATCGCCTAGGGGGAGATCCTCGCGCTCGCGGGTGGGAGATTACCTGACAGACGCAGCGGAGCTCACACGGCCCCGCGTCAACGAGGTGCCAGCCTGCCGGTCCGGACCGCGCTGGGAGCGCGGCGTCAGGCTTGGCTCGATCGCCGCTCGAACGCAATCTCATACACCTCCAGATACCGCTCCACGGATCGGTGCCAGCTGAAATCCCGATCCATGGCCTCTCGCACGTGGCGGCGCCACGTCTTCGAATCGTCGAACAGGCCGAACGCCCTCTTGAGCCCCCGCTCGAGAGCGGCTGGCTCGAAAGTATCGAACAGGAATCCCGTCACCTGGTCCTCGATCGTGTCCGCCAGCCCACCGACCCTACGGGCCACCGGCAACGTGCCATAACGCAGCGCCCGCATCTGTGTCAGGCCGCAGGGCTCGTAGAGCGACGGCATGAGCAACACATCGGCGCCGGCCAGCAGCTGCCGCTCGCGTGCGTGCGTGAAGTCGAAGTACGTCGCGATCCGAGTCGGCGCCCTGGCCACCAACGCCCCCAACGCCTCCTCGTAGCGGCTTTCCCCTGAGCCGAGGAAGACATACTGGGCATCGGTGGCGCCCAGCAGATTCGCCGTCAAGATGAGATCCAGACCCTTCTGCTGAACCATGCGCGCCACCATGGCCACGAGCGGAGTCCGGGGGTTGACCTCGAATCCACAGGCCTGCTGCAGCCAGGCCTTGCATTCGGCCTTGCCCGAGAGATCGTCCCGGCCGTAGTTCGCCTCGATGTCGGTGTCGGTGCCCGGATTCCAAATCTGGTCGTCGATACCGTTCACGATGCCGACGAACCGGTCCTGAAGAGCGATAAACGTGTCATCGAGACCGAAGCCGCCCGCCCTCGTACGGAGCTCGTGAGCATGTCCGGAGCTGACCGTCGTGGCCATGTCCGAGAAGACGAGCCCCCCTTTCAGGATATTGACCTGGTCGTACCATTCCATGCGATCGAGGTGGAACAGCTCGTCGGGCAGGCCGACATCAGCCAGAACGCCGAACGGGACGTGCCCCTGATAGCCGGCATTGTGGACCGTGATGACGGTGGGGATGGCGTCGTAGTAGCTCTGGCCGGACAGCAGTGTTCTCAGGTAGACTAGCGCCCATGCCGTGTGCCAATCGTGGGCATGAACCAGCACACGGCCCGAGGTGATCTCCGGAAGCGCCTGAAGAGCCGCGCGACAGAAGAACGCAAAGCGGCGGTGGTTGTCCGCGAAGTCGCCACCCGCGTCTCCGTAGATGCCGGCCCGGTTGAAGTACTCCTCGCTCTCGATGAAGAACGTGCGCGAGTTGCCGCCGGCGAACCTGTCCGGCTCGAAATCAGGCCGGTAGAGCCGCGCCTCTTCGACCCGGTCCGCGATCGACACCGTGAACGGCTCCCCACACGGAGACACGCTCGGATAGCGCTCGGTGACGGCGCGGTAGAGCGGGAGAATCGTTATGCTCGGAATGCCTGCTTCGCCCTGGTAGTGGGCCATCCCGCGAGCGGCATCGGCCAGCCCGCCGATTTGGGCGAACGGCCAGTACTCGGCGACGAGGTGAACGACGGTATATGAGCTCATGAACGCGCGTTTCCGAACAGGTTGTGAGCGACGTGAACAGCGAACCTAGTCCGCATCTCCCCGCTAGCCAACGACTGCCGGAATTGGCCGATGGCCTCTGCCGGGCACCGTTCGACATCCTGGGGATCCACCGCCGGGGCGAAAGCGGCGAGACCGGCGAGGGGGGTGTCGTGCTCCGAGCGTTTCTGCCTTGGGCCTCCGAGGCGAGCGCCCTGTGCGATGGCCGTCGCGTTCCTCTGCAGCGCACGCACCCGGCCGGCCTGTTCGAGGCGACCTTTCCGGAAGAATCCGGGCCGTTTCCCTACCAGATCGATGCGGTCACCGAGGCTGGAGAAGCCGTCCGGCTTGACGATCCCTACCGCTTCTCCCCCGTTTTGGATCCGGACCGTATCTCCCGCTTCATGAGCGGTGACGATCAGCGGATTTACGAATACCTCGGCGCCCACTTGATGGAGCACGAAGGCGTGCCGGGCACCTGCTTCGCCGTCTGGGCACCGAACGCGCACAACGTCAACCTCACCGGTGATTTCAACGCCTGGGACGGCCGATGCCATCCGATGCGGCGCCGGGGAACCAGCGGCGTGTGGGAGCTCTTCCTCCCCGGCGTAGGGGAGGGAGCGCTCTACAAGTACGAGATCCGCACGACGGACGGTCAGCGGCTCGAGAAGGCCGACCCGGTCGGCTTCGCCATGGAGCTTCGGCCGGCCACCGCGTCCGAGGTCGCCGATCTCGACCGCTACGAATGGGGCGACGGCGACTGGCTCCGCCAGCGGGCGGAGCGGCAGGCCCCGGAGGCGCCGATCGCGATCTATGAGGTGCACCTCGGGTCATGGCGAAGGCGCCCGGACCGGGATCCGTCCGCCGACTCCCAGGGGTGGCTCGGCTATCGTGAGCTCGCGGAGGAGCTGCTCCCCTACGTCAAGCAGATGGGCTATACCCACATCGAGCTGCTGCCCGTATCGGAGCATCCGCTCGACCAGAGCTGGGGGTACCAGACCGTGGGCTACTTCGCGGCCACGTCCCGCTTCGGGTCTCCCGACGACTTCCGCTTCTTCGTGGACCGGGCCCACCAGCTGGGGCTCGCCGTGATCCTCGACTGGGTGCCCGCCCACTTCCCGAACGATGCCCATGGGCTGGCACGCTTCGACGGTCCGCACCTCTATGAGCACGCAGACCCGAGAAGAGGCGCGCACCCAGACTGGGGCACGGCGATCTTCGACTACGGCAGGCCGGAGGTGATGGCGTTTCTGGTTTCGAGCGCTCTGTTCTGGATCGAGCAATATCACATCGACGGTCTCCGCGCCGACGCGGTCGCTTCCATGCTCTATCTGGACTACTCCAGGGGAGCTGACGAGTGGTTACCCAACATCCACGGGGGACACGAGAACCTCGAGGCGATGGAGCTGTTGTGCCGCATGAACGACGTCGTGCACGGGGAGTATCCAGGCGTCCTCACGTTCGCCGAGGAATCCACAGCCTGGCCCAACGTCTCTCGCCCCACCTCGCAGGGTGGTCTCGGCTTCGACATGAAATGGAACATGGGGTGGATGCACGACACCCTGGAGTCGCTGCAGACGGCTCCGGACGAGCGCGACGAAGCGTACGATCGGCTCAGACAATCGATGACCTATGCCTTCTCGGAGCATTATCTCCTTCCCTATTCACACGATGAAGTCGTCCACCTGAAGCGTTCCATGCTGTCCAAGATGCCCGGCGAGACTCCCGAGCAACTGGCCAACCTCCGTCTCCTGCTGGCCTATCAGTACGGGCACCCTGGGAAGAAGCTTCTCTTCATGGGCGGCGAGATCGGCGTGCGGGACGAGTGGCAGGCCGAGGGCGAGCTGGACTGGAGCCTCCTGGAGTCGGAGGGGCATCGGGGCTTACAGCGTTTCGTCCGGGACCTGAACCGGGTATACGGGCAGGAGCCCGCCCTGCACGAGGTGGATTTCAGCCCCGAGGGATTCGAGTGGATCGACTGCCACGACTCCGATCGCACGACGCTGTCGTTCCTGCGATGGGCGTCGGGCCATCGGGACGTCTTGATCGTCGCGGCGAACTTCGGTCCGGCGGCCCGTGAGCGGTACCGACTCGGGGTTCCCGCGCCGGGTCGCTATCGCCCCATCCTCGACACCGACGCGGCCGAGTACGCGGGAATGGGAGCCTCACCGGTGCCGAGCGAGCTGGAAGCCGTGGCGGAGCACCACAGCGGCCGGCCGGCGTACCTCGAGCTTACCCTCCCGCCGCTGGCCGTCCTCTATTTCAAGCCGGTGAAGCCGCTCTTCGAATGACCCGGCGGCCGTCGACGAGCCTGCAGCGTTCGCCGAGCCGCCCTAGCCCGTCGGCCGATCGTCCCCGTTCAGCTCCCCCCGCAGGGCCGGCGCGTAGTAATCGACGGCATACTGCTGAACCATGCGGGCCGTCGTGAAGCGGGATCCGGCGACACGAAGCGCATGCTTCATCTTGCGGATCCACCCCGTCGGGAGACCGTTCTCGTCCCGATCGTAGTACAGGGGCACGATCTCTCGCTCCAGAAGCTCGAACAGCGCCGCGAGGTCATCGGCATCCTCGTCCGCTCCCGGCTCGGCGAGCGGGAGCGCCCAGCCGTTCTCGCCTTCGAACCCCTCCGCCCACCAGCCATCCAGCGTGCCCAGCTGGGGCACCGCGTTCAGAGCCGCCTTCATCCCGCTGGTTCCGGACGCTTCGAGCGGCGGCCGCGGGAGGTTGAGCCAGAGATCGACCCCCCTGACGAGCCGGGCAGCGACCAGCAGATCGTAGTCCTCCAGGAAGGCGACGCGACCCTCGAAGCGGGGATCTCGGGTAAAGGAGTACACCCGCTGGAGGATCTCCTTGGCCGGCTCGTCCGCCGGGTGTGCCTTTCCGGCGAAGACGATCTGCACCGGGTGGCGCGCGTCGGTGAGCAGCCGCTGCAGCCGATCCTCATCGTGAAACAGGAGATCGGCCCGCTTGTAAGTGGCGAAGCGACGCGCAAAGCCGATGGTCAGCGGCTCCGGACTCAGCAGCGTGCCGGCCCCCACGAGGTGCACCGCCTCGCTCCAGAGATCCCGCCAGCGCTGGCGGGCATACTCCCGGCTGAAGCTGAGAAGCCGGTCCTTGAGCTCCATGTGCACCCGCCACAGCCGCTCGTCATCCAGCTCGAGCACCCTGTTCCAGAGCTCCGGATCCGCGTCCCGTGACTGCCAGTCCTCGCCGAGGCACTCGTCGAGGAGATCCATCACCGCATGGGACATCCAGCTCGACAGGTGGACGCCGTTCGTGATCTCGCCGATCGGAACAGCGGTCGGATCCCGGCCCGGCCAGAGCTTGCGCCACATGAACCTCGTTTCCTGCCCGTGTCTCTTGGACACGGCGTTCACGCGGCCCGACAGACGGATGGCGGCGGCCGTCATGTGGAAAGACTCGTGGTTCGTCTCCGGGTGGAAGCCGAGTCGCAGGAACGCGTCGCGGTCCACGCCGAGCTGCTCCCAGTATTGCCCGGTGCAGCTCGCGATCAGATCGGAGGAGAAGGTGTCGTGGCCGGCCGGGACCGGGGTGTGCGTGGTGAAGATGCTTCGGGCCCTGACCTGATTTATGCCTTCGTCCAGGTCCACCCCGGCGGCCTGGAGCTCCCGGAGTCGCTCGAGGAGCATGAACGTCGCGTGGCCCTCGTTGGCGTGCCACGCTCCGGGATCTATGCCGAGGGTCCGCAGGACACGGACCCCGCCGACCCCGAGGATCCACTCCTGCTTGAGGCGAAGCTCCATCCCCTCGCCGTACAACTTGCTCGTCAGGTCGCGATCCGCCGGATCGTTCTCCTCCAGGCGAGTGTCCAGGAGGTAGATCGGGATCTTGCCGACGACCAGCTTCCAGGCGGCGATGTGGACCGCTCTGCCCGAGGTGGTCACGGTAGCGAGAGGCACGGTGCCGTCGGGCCCGAGCACCCGGGTCAGCGGGGTGGAAGCCACATCGAAGGTCTCGTCGGAGTCTTCCTGCCAGCCATCGAGCGTGATGATCTGATCGAAGTAGCCCTTCGCGTAGAGGAGGCCCACGGCGATCAACGGCACGCCCAGGTCAGACGCCGCCTTGCAGTGATCTCCGGCGAGAGCCCCGAGACCGCCGGAGTAGATGGGGACCGAGCTGTGAACACCGAACTCGGCGCAGAAGTATGCGACCGGTCGACCGTTCAGGTCGGGGTACCGCTCCGCGAACCAGGAGGTCTCGGAAGCGAACTCGCGATTGAAGTCCGCGAGAGCGGACTGGTAGAGCCTGACGAACTCCGGGTCGTTGGCACACTCGGCAAGACGGGCCGGGCCCGTCTTGCGCAGGAGGTCGATCGGGTTGTTGCGACTGGCTGCCCATAAACCCGGATCGATTTGCTCGAAGAGCCGCCATGCGGGCCGGTGCCAGCGCCACGAGAGGTTCATGGCGAGCTCACGCAGCCCCTCGATCCTCTCCGGCAGGTACGGGATCTTCGTCTCGGCGGTGGTCATCGCCAGCAAGTGAAGGAGTGGCTAGCGCTTTGGCAAGGAGAGGTGGTGCTACGCCCCTGGAATGCCGGCCAGATACCAGAAGGTCATCCCGTAGTGCGTGAGGCTCCCGGCGACGACGAATAGGTGGAACGCCTCGTGGTAGGAGAACACCCGGTGCCAGAGGCGCGGCTTTACAGCCAGGAAGAGCGAGCCGGTCGTGTAGAGAAGGCCGCCGATGGCCAGAAGGAGAATGGCCCCGTCAGGCAGTTCGCCTGCGAGCGGTATCACGAGAAACAGGCCCATCCAACCCTGAAAAACCTGCAGGGTGATCGAGAACCAATTGCCGACGCGGGGGAAGAAGGCCTTCTGTGCGATCCCGATCACCGTGATCCCCCAGGCGATCGCGAGCGTCGCGACCCTCCACTTCCCATCCAGGACGATCAACGCGAACGGCGTATAGGTCCCGGCCACCAGCACGAATATCATCGCGTGGTCGAGCCGCTGCATCCTGTGCTTCCACACCTTTTGCCACGGAACCGAGTGGTAGAGGGTGCTCACCGTGTAGAGGAAGATCAGGCTTAGGGCGAAGATGAGGAGGGCCACCTGGCGTGGCGTGTGGGGGTCGGCGCGGAGCCACAGGAGCACGGCCCCGGCCGCAAATAAGACCGCGGCGGCACCATGCAGGATGCCCCGAACCGGGTTTTGCATCCTCCCCAGCGTCAAACGATCCGCGTGATCCACTCATGCCCTCCCTTAGCGGCGCTTCTGCACCCGACTAGCCGCGCTCGTACGCTCGACGGGGCCAACTGTTTCAACCACCGGTCCGTTCCGCTGCTTCAAGGACCGGGCCAGTAGCCCGTTCCGCGCGATCCAGCATCTACTAGAAGAAGTACCGCAGACGGAGGTTGAAGGTGATGCTGTCCACGGTGTCCTCCGACTGCGTGAGATTGACCCGGCCCCAGAGCGTCTCCACGCCGACGCTGAACTCCTGCCGGCCCGTGTAGAACAGCCCGAGATTGAAGCGTGTGGCGCTCTCGGCAACGTCGGCGCCCCGGCTGCCGAATAGCTGCGCGTCGAAGCCCAGCAAGAAGCCGATCGGCACCGGCGTCACCTCGAGTAGATCGATGTCCGCCACCGCCCCCAGGTCCAGGATCGTCGTGCCCAGGTCGGCTTCCGGATCGAACTGATCGCCGACGCCGAACTCCGCCCGGCCACGGAGGCCGAACCACTCCACCGGGCTCCATGCCCCACGGCCTCCGAGCGTGAACGCGTTGCTCCGGCCGCTTACCAGCAGGTCTTCTTCCGTATCCAGTATGCAGTCGGCTAGCTCTTCATCAGGCAAACTAGCTCCGCACTCCTCGGCGACGCGCCGCGCAAACCCGAACGGATCCACCCCGATGATCTTGTTGCTCGTGAAGTCTGCGACAGCGGATAGGAGGAAGCTCTCGGTATGGAACACACGCCCCGTGACTCCGACCGCGAACGAGTAGCTGGCGCTCAAGCCCTCGGCGATCAGTGTCTCACCGTTGGTGCCCGTTCGCACGGCACCACCGAAGCCGATTCTGAGCGCCAGGAAGTCCACGATCGTCTGCTGATACTCGAAGCCGAGCACCGCGAACGCGATGTTGCCCTGCAGGACCGCGACCGTGTCCGCTTCGGTCAGCACCGGGATGTTGGCATCCAGCAGGAGGCCGAAACCCGTATTGCTGCGCAGGAAGGTCGTGATGAAAGGATCGGGTACCGTTGACGTCGGGATGAAGCGGTGACCCCTCAAGACGGGCAGCCTCCGGTTCTGCACGATCTCCTGATCCGTTGAGGCATCGCCATCCTTGCGCGTGCTCTCCGACGTGTCGGCCGACGTCGTCGAACCGGGCCCGTCGACCCTCCGGCTTCCCGCTGCCTCGGCCTGCCTATCCTCGGCTCCGGGCCCAGTCGCCTGAGCGGGTAGCGCGGGCGCCGCGACGGCCAGAAACGACACGGCCAGAACAAGACCGGCCAACAGTCTGCAAAGCGCGAACATCGGCTTCCTCCGTGAAGCGAGCGAGAGTTGGCCGCCACAATAGCCCATGCTCACCGGAGGTCGCACTACCCGTGCAAAAACGGCCTCGCTCTGGGGGCAAAGCACCCGCCCGCCCCGGTCGGATGTGACAAGAGAGGGGCGCAGCACGCATTTTTCCCACAGAACGAGACCGGCGCCGAAAGGGTGGGCAGATGCCGCAGCTGACGTTCCTGTTGAACGGCCGAGAGAAGGTGGCCGAGTACGAGGAGGGCATGACCTTCCTCGAGGTGCTGCGCGACGTGTGCGGCATCACGTCCCCCAAGGACGGCTGCGCGCCGCAGGGCTACTGCGGCTGCTGCGCCATCCTTCTCGACGGTCGCGCCGTTCTCTCCTGTCTTCGAAAGCCCGAGACCGTCGCCGGGAAGTCGGTCACCACACTCGAAGGCATCCCCGAGGAACAACGCCGGCTGGTCGCCGAGGCCTTCGTTCGTGAGGGCGGACTGCAGTGCGGCTACTGCACGCCCGGGCTGGCAATTCGAACCTGCTCCCTCCTGGACCACCAGGGCACCGATGACCGGGAGGCCGTCAGCCGGGCGATCTCGGGCCACCTCTGCCGCTGCACCGGCTTCCAGCGGATCGTCGACGCCATCCGGACGGCCGGCGAAGCCTGGCAGAACGGGGGCGAGCTGGCGGATGGAACTCCCAGGCAGCCCTTCTTCTTCGGAGAGGAGTACGGTATCTCCCGAGCCTCGCCTCACGCCCAGAACGGCGTCGGTGGCAGTCTGGCGCGCTTCCGAGGCGAGGACCATACGCTGGGCGAGAAGCCGTACGTCGCCGACATCGTGCGCACCGACATGCTTCATGGTGCGGTGTCTCTCAGCCGATACCCCAGGGCTCGAGTCGTCCGGATCGACGCCTCATCGGCCCTGACGCTGCCGGGCGTCGAGCGGGTGGTCACGGCCGAAGACGTTCCGGGCGAGCGCCATGTGGGTCTGATCCGACCCGACTGGCCGGTCTTTGTGGCGGAGGGTGAGGTCGCGCGCTGCGTCGGGGATGTTCTCGCACTCGTCCTCGCCGATACGCCGTTTCGGGCTCGCCAGGCCGCCGAAGCCCTCGAGGCCACCGTCGAGTACGACGTGCTGACGCCCGTCTCCGATCCGTTCTCCGCTCTGGCCGACGACGCTCCCACTGTCCACGAGGGCGGCAACCTCCTGGAGGTGTGCGCCTTCTCGAGAGGTGACGTTGACGCCGCGCTGGCCGAGTCGGTCCACGTCGTCGAGCAGAGGTTCACGACGCAGAGGATCGAGCACGCTTTTCTGGAGCCAGAGGCCTGTCTCGCCGAACCGTTGGACGGAGGCCGACTCAAGGTGTACACGCAGGGCCAGGGCGTGCACGACGACCAGGCTCAGATCGCCGCGGTGCTGGGTGTCGACCCCGCTGCCGTCGAGGTCGAGCTCGTCGCCAACGGCGGCGCCTTCGGAGGCAAGGAGGACCTGTCCATCCAGGCGCAGACGGCCCTCGCGGCTCAGCTGACCGTCCGTCCGGTGCGGACGGTCCTCACGCGGGAGGGGTCGATCCGGATGCACCCGAAGCGACACCCGATCTCCCTTGCGTATACGGTTGGCGCCGACGAGGAGGGACGGCTCACCGCCGTCAAAGCGAGGATCGTCGGCGATACGGGGGCCTACGCCTCGGTGGGCATGAAGGTGCTGGAGCGCGCGGCCGGCCACTCGTGCGGTCCCTACCGGGTGCCGAACGTCGACGTGGAAGCCAAGACCGTTTACACGAACAACCCACCCTGTGGCGCCATGCGCGGCTTCGGCGCCAACCAGGCCTCCTTCGCGATCGAGGGAGTCATGGACCTCTTGGCGGAGCGGGTCGGCGTCGACGGCTACGACATCCGGGAGCGCAACATCCTCGAGCCCGGCGATCCGTTCGCCACCGGGCAGCTGATGACCGAGAGCTGCGGGATCCGCCAGACGCTTGAAGCCGTGCGAGACGTCTACAAGAACGCGCGCTGCGCCGGCATCGGCTGCGGAATCAAGAACACGGGAATCGGCAACGGGATGGACGACAGTGGGCGCCTGCTGCTTCGCGTCCTGGAAGGCGAGCGGATCGAGATCGTGACCGGATACACCGAGATGGGCCAGGGTCTCTACACCATCCTCCGCCAGGTCGTCGCTGAAGAGACGGGCCTCGATCCGGATCTGATGACGGCTCGAACGACCAGCGACCCCCGGGTGCTGTGCGGGATGACGACGGCCTCGCGGGCGACCGCACTCCTCACGGCCGCCGGACAGATCGCCGCCCGCGAGCTCGCCGGCGACCTGCAGCGGGCGCCGCTGGACGAGTTCGTGGGGAAGGAATACCACGGCGAGTACGTGTGCGACTTCACCACCAAGCCAGGCGACGAGACGGAGCATCCGGTCACGCACATGACCTTCAGCTACGCCACCCAGGTCGTCATGCTGGACGAAGACGGACGGCTGGAGCGGGTGGTCGCCGCCCATGACGTGGGTCGGGCGATCAATCCACTCCTCTGCGCGAGCCAGATCGAGGGCTCCGTGCACATGGGACTCGGTTACGCGCTCTCCGAAGACCTTCCGTGCACGGACGGACGCCCCGATTCTCTGCTTCTCCGCGACCTGGGCATTCTGAAGGCGAAGGATACGCCGCCGATCGACGTCATCCTGATCGAGGTGCCCGACGAGGTGGGAGGCTATGGCTCGAAGGGCGTGGGCGAGATCGGCCTCGTGCCGACCGCGGGCGCGGTGGCCGGCGCGCTGCACGCCTTCGACGGGAAGCGCCGGTTCGATCTACCCATGAGCGACACCCCGGCTGCGGCGCCTTCCGTTCCGAAGTCACGGCTGAAAGCCGGGACGGCCAGCTGATGGAGCTCCAACCGATCCCCTTCCCCGACCTCGTGCGCCGGATGCGACGCGAGGTCGAGACGGCCGACTCGATATTCGACCTGCCCGTGCGCAAGTGGTGGATTCCGAGCGAAGAGCTGGACTTCTCGGCGCTTCACTTCGGGCACCCCGCCTCGACGCCGGTGGGCCCGGCGGCGGGACCGCACACCCAGCTCGCGCAGAACATCGTGCTGTCCTGGCTGGCGGGAAGCCGGATCATCGAGATCAAGACCGTCCAGATCAACGACCGGCTCCAGATCCCGCGTCCCTGCATTCACGTCCCGAACGTCGGCTACAACGTCGAATGGTCCCAGGAGCTGCTCGTCGAAGAGTCTCTGCTGGAGTACGCCAAGGCGGCGTACCTCATCGAGATCCTCAAGACCACGCGCGCCTTCGGCCGGTTCCCCTCGGATCGCGGCTTCGACACGGTTTTCGACATCAGCGTCGGTTACGACCTGGAGGGCATTCGGAGCGAGAAGGTGACCGGCTTCATCGAAGGGCTGAAGGATCCGTCGGAGAGCTTCGCGATGCTGCGTCGAGAGTTGAGTGGAGACCTGGCGGAGTTCTCGGAGATCGACCTGCCCGAACAGATCTCCGACACCGTGACGCTCTCCACCTTCCACGGCTGCCCGGCCGACCAGATCGAGTCCATCAGCCGCTACCTGCTCGAGGAGGTCGGCCTTCACACGATCATCAAGCTGAACCCGACCCTGATGGGCTTCGATGCGGTACGCGAGATCCTGTTCGATCGGCTCGGCTTCACGCACCTCAAGCTGCGCCGGGAGGCCTTCGAGGTGGACCTGCAGTACGACGACGGCCTCGAGATCCTGCGGCGGCTGCGCTCGGTGGCCGAGCGACGGGGCTCGATTGTCGGCGCGAAGTTCACGAACACGCTCGTGGTGGAGAACGAGCCGGAGTTCTTCCCGACCCAGACCGATCCCTACATGTACGTCTCGGGCCCGCCGCTCCACGTGATCTCGATGAACCTCATGCAGCGGTTCCGGGAGGACCTCGGCTTCGAGTTTCCGGTCTCCTTCTCCGCCGGGATCGACGTCAAGAACTTCCCGGCGGCCGTGGCCTGCGGGATGGTCCCGGTCACGACTTGTACCGATCTTCTCAAACAGGGCGGCTTCGGCCGTCTGCCCGGCTACCTGAAGGCGCTCTCCCGGGAGATGGAGAAGTGCGGCGTCACTTCACGCGAGGCGTACGTCCTCGCTTCGGGAGGGCATGGGGCAGAGGCGGTCGGGGAGGCTTGGACCACCTTCCCGGGCGCAGCGGCCGCTCTGGCGGCCGAGGGCGACCGGCAGATCGACAGGCTGCGCCGTACCGCCGAGAGCTCGCCGGAGGATCTGCCCGACGCGCTTCGCGAAGACGCAAGAGCCGCAGACCTCGACGGCGATGCGCTCGTCCTCCACGCGACACGCGTGGCCGGCCGGTTGAACGGCCGCGAGATCGTCCCACGCCTGGTCGAGGATCCGCGTTATCACGTCGCGGCCAATTCGAAGCCACCACGCCAGATCGACAGCGTCCTGGCGCTGTACGACTGCATCAACTGCGACCTCTGCATCCAGGCCTGTCCGAACGACGCGATCTTCTCCTACGAGGCCGACCCCGTGGAGGTGGATGGCTTCGCGATCCGGGAGTCGCACCAACTCGCCGTGTTCGAGGGAGCGTGCAACGAGTGCTCCAACTGCGAGATCTATTGCCCGGAATCGGGCGCCCCGTTCGTCGAGAAGGAGGTTCTCTTCCTGACGCGCGCCGCCTTCGACGAATCGGAGCTGGATGGCTTCTGCCGTGCGGGCGAGGTGCTGCACGCGCGCCTGGGCGGCCGCGAGTACGAGCTGGAGATCGGCGAAGACGGACGGCTCACGAGCGAGAGCCTCGCGGAAGCGCGGCTCGAACCCGGCGGCGCGGCGCGAGCGAGAACGGTTTGGACATCCATCTACCACTCCGACACCCCGAACCCGGTGAACCCGTCTCCCTCGTGAGGAGGCGATTCACCGACCTCAGGGTGCCGGCGGGCGGAGACGAGACACGGGCGGCATCCATCCTCGTCATCGACGGCCGGATCGCCGAGGTCGCAGCGCCGGCTTCAGCGGCGGCGGAGTCGGACGAGGAGATCGTCGATCTCGGCGGCCTGCTCGTCCTTCCGGGCGTCATCGACGGTCACGTCCACTTCGACGACCCCGGGTTCACACACCGCGAGACGTTCGAGACCGGCACGCGTGCCGCCGCTGCCGGCGGGGTCACCTGCATCGTCGACATGCCCTGTACCTCCCTCCCCCCGGTGACCTCGGCCGAGAACCTCCAAACCAAGCTGGCGGTGATCCAGGCGAAGGCACACGTGGACTTCATGCTGTGGGGCGGACTCTCGGCGAACGCCATGGCCGACCCGGAGTGGAGAAGGAACCTGGCGGAGATCGTCGAGGCGGGCGTCGCCTCGATCAAGGTCTACATGCTCTCCGGCATGGAGACCTTCCGCGATCTCTCGCGGCCTCAGCTGGCCAAAGCCCTCGAGGAGATCGCTAGGCACGGGGTACCAGTCGGCGTGCATGCGGAAGATCGGAAGATGGTGCACGAGCTCACGAGCCGCATCCGGGCGGAGGGCCGCAACGAGCCGCTGGACTACGCGGAGTCTCGCCCGGCGGCCGCGGAGATATCCGCCGTCACGACCATGAGTGAGCTATGCCGCGAGACCGGCGCGCGCGTGCACATCGTCCACCTGGCCACCGGGGCGGCACTCGACATCGTGACGGCAGCCCGCGACGAAGGCCTGCCGATGTCGGCGGAGACCTGTCCGCACTTCCTGGAGTTCACCGAGGATGATCTCCGGCGGCAGGGCGCCCTGCTCAAGACGGCCCCCGTCGTGAAGGGAGAGGCCGACCGGGATCGCCTCTGGGAGGGGCTCGCGTCGGGAGAGCTGGAGTACGTCGCGACAGACCACGCGGCCGGCCAGTGGCCGGAGGAGAAGCACACGGGCTCCATCTGGACCGACTACGGCGGCGTTCCGGGCGTGGAGCTCTCCCTGCCCTACCTGTACTCGGAGGGCGTCCGCCGAGGAAGGATCACGTTGGAGCGGCTCACGGAGCTCACGGCGTCCGCGCCCGCGAGATTCTTCGGGATCGAGAGCCGCAAAGGGAGGCTCGAGCCCGGTTTCGACGCAGACCTCGTGGCGCTCGCCGACGATGAGACCTGGATGGTGAGGGCTGAGAATCTCCACAATCTGAACCCGTATACGCCCCTGGATGGATACGATTTGACCGGTCGGGTCCGACAGGCGTTCGTGCGGGGGCAGCCTATATACCGTCTGGAGGACGATGGCAGCGAGTGGTTCGGGGATCCCGGCCTCGGGCAGCACGTGAGGCGGGAATCGAAGGTCGGGAGATGAGCGAGCTCGAGACCTGGATTCTGGGCAACGGCGCGTTGGTGAAAGGCGGCTCCCCGGCCGAGGTCGTGCCGCGGGGCGCCGTCGCCTGGACGGGGGATCGGATCTCCGCCGCGGGCGACGAATCGGCAATCAGGGCGCGCTTCCCCGACGCGCGCTACCTGGATGGTCGCGGCGGGATCATTCTGCCCGGCCTGGTCAACATCCACCATCACTTCTACTCGGCCCTGGCAAGGGGTCTCGATCCCGGAGTACCGATGCGAAGCTTCCCGGAGGTGCTGGATCGCCTCTGGTGGCGGCTCGACCGCGCCCTCGACGCCGAATCGGTTCGGATCTCGGCCCTCCTGTCGGCCGCCGAGTGTGTGCGCCACGGCTGCACCACGGTCTTCGACCACCACGCCTCTCCCTCCTGGATCGAGGGAAGCCTGGACGCGATCGCCGAAGGGGCCGGCCAGGCCGGGATATCG
Organism: uncultured Gemmatimonadales bacterium; assembly: GCA_947259585.1. Taxonomy (GTDB): domain Bacteria; phylum Gemmatimonadota; class Gemmatimonadetes; order Palauibacterales; family Palauibacteraceae. The sequence goes on from CAMYMV010000008.1 coordinate 153,635, forward strand.
GCGCTCCTCTGCTACGAGATCACGGATCGCAACGGATCCGCGGGCGCCGAGGCGGGGATCGAGGAAAACCTGCGCTTCCTGGCCGAGCGGGCGGACGACACGCGGGTCCGCGGCGTGGTCGGTCTCCACGCCAGCTTCACGCTCCGCGATGAGACGCTGGCCCGAGTGGCCGAGCAGCGACCGCCCGGGTCCGGCTGCCACATCCACGTCGCCGAGGATCCGGTGGATGTCCAGGCGTCCATCGACGCGTTCGGGGCCGGTCCGGTAGAGCGGCTCGGGCGCTTCGACCTGCTGGACGAGCGCGCTCTGCTCGCACACGCCATCCACCTCGAGCAAGCGGATTACGAGCGGGCGGCGGAAGCCGATGCCGTCCTGATCCACAACCCTGAATCCAACGCGAACAACGGCGTCGGCCGCCTCAACGTGCCGCGGACCGCCGCCCTTGGCTGCACGCTCGGCCTCGGGACGGACGGCATGTCCTCCTCGATGCTGAGAGCTTTGCGCTTCGCCTTCCTGACGCATCGAGGAGCGACGGGTGATCCCTCCTCGGGCTTCGAGGCGCTGCCGGAGCTGCTGGCCGCCAACGCGGCCGCGGCGCGACGTTTCTTTGCGGAGCCGCTCCTCGGCCAGCTTGTGGAAGGGGCGCCGGCCGACATCATCGCGGTCGATTCCCCGCCTCCCACACCGATTTCCGATGAGAACCTGTTCGGGCACCTCGTCTACGGCTCCAGCGAGTCTCCCGTTCGCCACACGGTGGCTAGAGGCCAGGTCTTGCTCGAGGATTTCCGTCACACCACCCTCGATCCCGAGGAGTTGTCGGCGCGGGCCCGGGAGCTGGCTCCACCGCTGTGGAAGCGTTTTCACGCGCTGGACTGGAACACTCCATATCTAGGCCCACCAGAGGGATAGGATATATCATTTGAGCCAGACTATAGACGTCGCCGTGCGGCAGAGGGCGATAGAAAGGTGCAGGGAGCGGAGGATACTCATCCCCACCTTCGCCCAGATGAGGGATCCCTCCGGCCTGGATCCGTCTCTGGTGGCCGAGTTGGCCGATATCGACATGCAGGCCGTGCACCCGCTCAATCTCTTCCGGATCACCTGGCACAACGACCCTGACACCGCCGCCTTCGGTGAGGTCAACTATCTCGAGCTTCCATCCGAGCTCACCGGTGTCCCCGCCCGCATCGCGGGCCTCATCGGGGAACACTTCCCCACGGGCGCCCACAAGGTGGGAGCCGCCTTCGGTTGCCTCGTGCCCCGTCTCGTGACCGGCGGATTCGACCCCACGACCAACCGTGCCGTGTGGCCATCCACCGGCAACTACTGCCGGGGCGGCGCGTTCGACAGCGCTTTGCTGGGGTGCCGGGCGGTGGCGATCCTCCCGGAGGAGATGAGCCGGGAGCGCTTCGACTGGCTGGAAGGCATCGGCGCCGAGATCATTCGCACGCCGGGTAGCGAGAGCAACGTCAAGGAGATCTTCGACGCCTGCTGGGAGCTGCGACGCTCCGATCCGGACGTCGTGGTCTTCAACCAGTTCGATGAGTTCGGCAACTATCTGTGGCACCGTGGCGTTACGGGTCCGGCAGCCGAAGCCGTCTTTCGGGCGCTGGCGGGCGAGCGCGATCGCTGCGCCGCTTGGGTCGGCGCGACGGGTTCAGCGGGTACGCTCGGAAGCGGTGACTGGCTCAAGCGCCAATTCCCCGGCTGCCGCATCACGGCCGCCGAGGCGCTGCAATGCCCCACCCTGCTCCGAGCCGGATTCGGTGCCCACCGGATCGAGGGGATCGGGGACAAGCACGTCCCCTGGATCCACAACGTGAGGAACACCGACCTCGTGACGGCGATCGATGACGAGGCCGCCATGAGCCTCACGCGGCTGTTCAACGAGCCCGCCGGACGTCCGGTGCTCGCCGACTACGGCGTGCCGGACGACGTGATCGCCCAGCTGCCGCTGCTCGGTTTCTCCAGCATCTGCAACGCGCTCGCCGCCATCAAGACGGCCCGCTACTTCGAGCTCGACGACCGCGACATCCTCCTCACCTCCTTTACCGACTCGGTGGAGCTCTACCGCACCCGACTCCACGAAATGAGAGCCGAACGTGGCGAGTACACGGAGCGCCAGGCAGTGGCCGATCTCGAGCGCTACCTGCTCGGGGCGACCACCGACCACCTCCGTGAGCTGAGCTTCACCGACCGGAAGGCGATCCACAACCTCAAGTACTTCACCTGGGTCGAGCAGCAGGGGAAGACGGTCGAGGACTTGAACGCCCTCTGGGATCCCGGTTTCTGGGACCAGCTGGCCGATCAGCTCCCCGGGTGGGACGCGGCGATCGAGGCCTTCAACGATGAAACGGGCGTGACGTATAGGGGGACGTATGGGGGATAGCGTGGGACGAGCGGCGCTGGAGGTTGCGGGGCGGTTCGAGACGGAGGTCGTCCGCTTCCTCCGCGACATGATCGCCATCCCGGCCGAGAGCCAGCGAGAGGGCGAGCGGTGCGAGCGGGTGCGGCAGGAGTACGAGAAGCTCGGCTTCGACGAGGTCGGCTTCGACCGGCTCGGCAGCGTGGTCGCGCGGATCGGAGACGGCCCGTTCACGATCCTCATGGACGGCCACATCGACTGTGTCGGCATCGGGGATCGCGACGCCTGGGAGCACGATCCGTTCGACGGGAAGCTGGAAGACGGCAAGGTGTGGGGCCGGGGAGCGGTCGACGAGCTGCCGGCGATCGCGTGCATGGCCTACGGGGCCGCGATCGCCCGAAGCCGTGGCCTGCGGGAGAATGTGACGCTCTATCTCACCGCCTCGGTGATGGAGGAAGACTGCGACGGCTACTGCCTTCTTCACCTGATCGAGCAGGAAGGGATCCGCCCGGACGTCGTCGTGATCGGGGAGCCCACCGATCTCGGCGTCTACCGAGGCCAGCGCGGACGCGTGGAAGCCACGATCACGACCAAGGGACGATCCTCGCACGCCGCCCATCCGGAGGAGGGGATCAACGCCCTCTACAAGCTGGCGCCGATCATCTCCGACATCGAGGCGCTGAACGACCGCCTCCCTTCCGACGATTTCCTCGGCAAGGGCACGGTCGTAGTCTCGAACGTCGAGTGCACGACGGTGTCGTTGAACGCGGTGCCGGACAGCGCCCGAATCAACATCGACCGCCGTCTTACGGCCGGCGAGTCGCCCGACGCGGCCCTCGCCGAGCTCCGCGCCCTTCCCCATCTGGGCGATGCGGAGGTCGAACTGCTCCATTACGACGAGCTGAGCTGGCGTGGAGAGCGCGCCCGCCAGGAGAAGTTCTTTCCGAGCTGGGTGGTTCCCGAGGGACATCCGGCCGTGCGTGGCGTGGCGGAAGCTGTAGAGGCCGTGCTGGGATCACCCCCGGCCATCTCCCGCTGGTCCTTCTCCACGAACGGCGTGGCGACGATGGGCCGGCACGGCATCCCGACGGTCGGCTTCGCGCCCGGCCTGGAGGAGCTTTCACACACGACCGGCGAGTGGGTGGCGGTCGAGGACCTCGTGCGGGCGACCGCCGTCTACAGCTTGATCCCGGCCTTCCTGGCCTCGCTCGAGGAGGAGCTCGTCCTGTGAGATCGATCGTCATTCCGCCAGAGCTGAAGGGCCGTGACTTCATCTCGACGCAGGACTGGACCGTGGAGGAGCTCGAGACGCTCTTCATTCTCGCCGAGCGCCTCAAGAGGGCCAAGAAGGCGGGCGAGCGGACGCCGCTTCTCCCCGACAAGACGCTGTACATGATCTTTTTCGACGCCTCGACCCGGACGAGGAACTCCTTCGAGACCGGGATCACCCAGCTGGGCGGACACGGCATCTATCTCTCCCCGGACCGGATGCAGATCAGCCACGGAGAGAACGCCAAGGACACGGCCAACGTCCTCTCGAGGTACGGGGACGGAATCGCCATCCGGCACTGCACCTACGGCGAGGGTAACGCATACATCCGGGACGTCGCGGAGCAAGCCGGGATCCCGGTCCTCAGCATGCAGGACGACTTCTACCATCCCTGCCAGATCCTGGCCGACTACATGACGATCCGGGAACGGTTCGCGGACACGCGAGGCCTGAAGATCGGCGTGGCGTGGACGAGCGCTCCCAACTACGTGCGGCCGATCTCCGTGCCGCAAAGCCTCGTTCTGATGATGCCGCGCTTCGGCCTGCAGGTGACGCTCGCCTACCCGCCCGAGTTTCGGCTCATGCCGGAGATCGAGGAACAGGCAAGGGCGAACGCGGAGGCCGCAGGAACCGAGTTCCGGGTCACGCACACGTTCGAGGAAGCGTTCGAGGACGCGGACATCGTGGTTCCGAAGTCCTGGGGGCCTCTCGTCCACACCCGGGATGCGGCGGAGGGGCTTCGGCTGATCGAGGAGTATCCCGGCTGGCGGTGCGACGCCGAGCACATCGCCCTCGGCAAGGAACACCTGATCTACATGCACCCGCTGCCGGCAGACCGCGGCCGAGAGGTCACAGACGAGGTGATCGACGGACCCCACTCGGTCGTCTACGACGAGGCCGAGAACCGGCTTCACGTGCAGAAGGCCCTCATGGCGCTGGTGATGTGAGCGGCTTCCGGCTCCGCTGCTGCGAGTGCGGGCGGGAGTACGCGGAGAATCCGGAGCTCCTGGTCTGCGAGGCGTGCGCCACCCTTCAGACGCCCGGCGGGCCGACGCGCGGAGTGCTCGAGATCCGGCTCGACGAGCTGCCTGGGGAGTGGCCGAAGGCACGGCCCTCGGATACGGACTTCCTCGCGGCCTTCCTCCCGTTCTCGGATCCCTCCGCGGTGGCGCCGCTCGATGTCGGCGGCACCCCGCTGCTGCCGGCTCCGGGGCTGCGGGAGGCCCTGGATCTGCCGCGGCTGTGGGTCAAGGATGACACGCGGAACCCGAGCGGATCAACGAAGGACCGCGCCTCCCTGCTTGTCGTCGCCAAGGCACGAGAGTACGGCTACGACACGGTGGCCACGGCTTCCACCGGCAACGCCGCTGCGGCGCTGGCCGCGGTCGGAGCCGCCGCCGGCATCCGCGCGGTCGTCTTCGTCCCGGCGTCGGCTCCGGAGGCCAAGCTGGTTCAGCTCCTCTGCTATGGCGCGGACGTCGTGCGCGTGAAGGGGAGCTACGACGACGCCTTCGACCTGTGTCTGGAGGCCTGCGACGCCTTCGGCTGGTACAACCGCAACACGGGCCTCAACCCGTTCACGATAGAGGGCAAGAAGACCGCTGCCCTCGAGATCGCGGCTGCTATGTCGCCCGAGCCGCCCGACGTCGTCCTCGTGCCGACCGGAGATGGAGTGATCCTGGCCGGCGTGGCGAAGGGGTTCGAGGACCTGGTCCCAGCCGGGCTCCTCGCTCGCATGCCACGACTGGTCGCCGTGCAGCCGGAGGGGTCGGCAGCGATCGTGACCGCCTACCTCGAGGGAGCCAAGAGCGTGACGCCGGTGCCCGACGCAACCAGCGTGGCCGACAGCCTGACGGTGGGCACGCCACGCAACGCCATCCTCTGTCTGCAGCGGATCCGGGAATCAAACGGCGGCGCCGTGGCCGTATCTGATCACGATATTCTGGACGCGATCCCGTTCCTGGCTCGCCACACGGGCGTGTTCGCGGAGCCCGCCGGTGCGGCGGCCTTGGCCGGATTGCGTCAGGCTCTGGAGAAGGGCCTGGTGGAACGCGACGAGCGGATCGTCCTTCTGATCACGGGCACCGGACTCAAGGACGTCCAAGCAGCCAGCCGAACGGTAGAGCGGCCCGAAGCGGTCCCGCCCGAGCTTGAGGCCGTGGCGCAGCGTTTCGGTCTCTAGCCCGTCTCTTCGAACAACCCCGCCGCCTTCTCGGCCGAGACCAGGATGCCCTTGATCATCGCGGAGCTGAACCCCTGGTGCTCCATCTCGTTGAGGCCGGCGATGGTGCAGCCTCGAGGGGTGGTCACCCGATCGATCTCCGCTTCGGGATGGCTCTCCGCGTTCAACAGGAGGGAGGCAGCGCCCTTGGCGGTCTGAGCGGCCAGCAGCATCGCTTCTTCCGGGTGGAAGCCGATCTCGATCCCACCTTGCGACGCCGCCCGGATCGATCGAAGGAAGAAAGCGATGCCGCAGGCGCAGGTCGCCGTGGCGCTCGTCATCAGCTCCTCATCGATCACCAGCGTCTTGCCCACCGCGTCGAAGAGCGATGCCGCTTTGTCCAGCGCGTCGGAGCCGGCCTCGCCGGCCAGGCAGGTCATCGACTCGCAGATGCCGATCGCGGTGTTGGGCATCGCCCTGGCGACCGGAACGGGTGCGCCGATGTGCTCCTGTATGTCCACGATTCTCACATCGGAGACTACCGATATCAGAACGTGCCTTCCGGGATCGAGGGCATCCCGGATCTCCTCCAGAAGCGCCAGGAGCTGCTGTGGCTGAACAGCGACGAGTATCGTCTCGGCTCGCCGGACGGCCTCGACGTTGTCGGTCGTGACGGCGAAGCCCTGCTCTGAGAGGGGCTCGAGCGCCGCGGCGTGGCGCCTCGTGATCGTAATCTGCCCCGGATCGCACTTCCAGGACGCCACCCAGCCTCTGGCCAGCGCCTGGCCGATGTTGCCGCCGCCCAGGATCGCCACGTGGCTCGCGTTGGACTCATCCATCGTCATCTCTCGATCATCCTCCCTCTCTGCTTCCCTCTCTGCCTCGCTGCTCGGTTCGCTCCATGGAACGCTCTACCAAGACCGTCGGTTATCTGACAGCCGATGTGGTACCGTATGCGGTGCCACAGTGGTTCCACATATGGTACCGTGATCGATGGCCGAAGAGCGGCGGTCGAAGAGCGACGGTCCACGATGACGGTTCCGCCCATGCAAATAAAGGGTTCCGCCCATGCGCGGTGACGTTCGCGTCATGCTTCGCACGACCTTCCGGCATCGCTGCCCCGCTTGCGGCGAGGGGCCGCTGTTCCGAGGAAGATACGCACTCAACGAGCGATGTCCTGAATGCGGGCTGGATCTGGAGGGGGAGCACGGCGCGCACTACGGCGGGCCGATTATCCTCGGCTACACGATCAGCGGCCTGGCCGGACTCGGCGCCTTCGGCCTCCTCTTTTTGCGGTTCGGCTACGCGCCCTGGGTGATCTGGGCTTCGGTCATCGCCGCCGTGATCGCGCTCCTCCTCACCTTCCGGCACATCAAGGCCCACTGGACCTGGTGGCTGCACTCGGTAGGGGAGCTCCGGAAACCTCCGAGAGCCTGAGGGTTTGGCGTCCCCGGATCGGATACCGGCTCAGATCACGCCCAACCCGCGCAATCGCTCTACGGACCGTCGAACCAGCGGTACTGGTATGCGCCGAGGACCGTATTGTAGTCGGCGCCCTTGCCCGCTCTCAAGCCCGAGATGAACGCGAACTTGATCGAGTCGTGACTTGAGATCGGAAGAGCAACCGTGAACCCGAGACGCCAGTTGCTGATGCGGGTCTCCTTCTCTTCGCCGTTTACAGATGTCCTCCCGCCCCGGCCGTAGCCCGCGTCCGCTCCGGCCCAGAACCCCTGACTGAACTCGTACGTCACGTGCGCCTGGAGCGCGCCGATCGGATTCTGCGACAGCCGATCCCCGCCGAAGAAGTTTGTGTTCTGCGTGAAGAACCAGCCGGCGGCCGCGGCCTCCAGGACCCATCGCGACAGCGTCTGCGACACGCCCAGCTGCGGACGAAAGACCCACCGGTTCGACCCAAGGTTGAAGAGCCGGTCGGGATCGTACTGACCCAGCGGCACCCATACCTGGAGGCCTGCTCCGACGATCGTCCCGGGCTTGTAGGCGACGAACTCCTTCCGGCTCAGGGCCGGCGCACCGGTGAACAGGACGGAGAAGCGGACTCTCGGATCGCCGAATCCGGTGGCCGAGCGCGTGGTGTCCTGGCCCTCCAACACACCTTTCCAATCGCCTCCGGCAACGGGGACGATCGCATCGATCTTGGCCGAGGCCCCGAACACATTCAGTGTCCGTACGTAGCCGGCGGTTAGGATCACCAGGCGGGCGTCGAGATCCTCGACCAGCACGGCGGGGTCGAGGAGGATGTTTCCGAAAGAGTAGCCGAAGGCGCCGAGAACGATGTTCATACCGGTCGGCGCCGGCGAGAACAGCCTCGGCTCCAGCTCCTGCGCGCTGGCAGTGGCGTGCGTGAGAGCGATCGCCGCCAGGGCGATCGCCCCCCGCAGGTTCCGCGAAGATGAAGTCCTCACCCGAGTACGATGGTTACGACCGGCCCGCCGCGCGAGACCGCCGCCTCGCGGGGATCGGGCCCGTCCTCAGCCTAGTCCGTGAGGCGCACCACTACCTTGTCCAGCTCGCCCGTGTACGGGAAGTGGTTCGTCACGCTGTACTTGTCACTCACGGGCGTCCCGGCGTCGATGCCGACATCGAAAGTCTCCGAGAGCGAGAACGTCGAGATGTGCATCTCGGGCATGGATACCTCGTCCACCTTCTCGCCGTTGATGTACAGCTCCCCGGTACCGCCGGGGATGCCCTCCGTGGTCCCGCCGTCCTCGATGAAGTTGAATCGGATGTCGACCTCACCCGTGCCGAGCGGCGGCGACTCCAACGTATAGTACAGACCGTTGTAGTAATTGTAGTCGTAGTAGGCGCGGTTGTTCTTGATGAACAACGTGTAGCCTCCCGTGAAGCCGCCGACGGCCATGATCACGCCTTCCTCGTCCCTCGTCAGGTTCAGCGTCGTCTCGATCTCGTGCGAGCGGCCCTTGACCGGCGCCGACGCCTTCTCAGCGATCCGGCGCGCGCCCGGGTTGTAGTAGATGAACTCCGTGCGATCGCCGAACAGGCGGTCCTGCTGCTTGGCGATCCGCTGGATCATGTCGTCGTAGAGGGGATAGACGTTGTTCTCCCACGCCAGCTCCTCCCAGCGCGCCTTGAGTGCCTCCAGCACCTCGGGGTTCTGTTCGGCCAGGTCGACGGCTTCTGAGAAATCCTCGTTCAGGTTGTACAGCTCCCAGACGTCATCCTCGAACGGGGCCACGCGGTTCAGGTCCCACGGCATGCGGCCGGCGTGGATGGTGACCGCCTTCCAGCCGTCCTGATAGATCGCCCGGTTGCCGAACAGTTCGTAGTACTGCTCCGGGTGCTGGGTCGGCGCCTCGGCGTCGTCGAACGAATAGGCCATGCTCACGCCGTCCATCTCCATCTGCTCCTCACCGTCCAGGACCTCCAGAAACGGCGTCCCGGTGACGTCGAGAATCGTGGGCGCGATGTCGATGATGTGGTGATATTGGTTCCGGACCTCGCCCTTCGACTGAATCCCCGCGGGCCAGTGGACGACCATCGCGTCCTGGATGCCGCCGCGGTGCACGATCTGCTTGAAGTACTGGAAGGGCGTGTTGCCGGCGAGCGCCCAGCCGGCGTGGAAGTGCGGGTAGGTATCGGGGCCGCCCCAGCCGTCGTAGTGCTCCATGTTGGCGTCGAACGGCGTCTGAAGCCCGTTGAGCACATACGTCTCGTTGAAGCTCCCCGTGAGCCCGCCTTCACCCGATGAGCCGTTGTCGGCGGTGACGAAGATGAGCGTGTTTTCGAGCCGTCCGGTGCGCTCCAGCGTTCCGAGGATGCGACCGATCTGCTCATCCACGTGCGTGAGCATCGCGGCGAACACCTCCATCTGGCGCGCGTAGAGGCGCTGTTCCTCCGGGTCCAGGCTGTCCCAGGCCGGGATCTCCTCAGTGCGCTCGGTGAGAAGGGTGCCCTCGGGGATCACCCCCATCTCCAACTGCCGCTGGTGGATCATCTCCCGGGCCCGGTCCCAGCCCATGTCGAACTGTCCGCGGTAGCGCTCGATGTACTCGGCCGGGGCCTGGTGGGGGGAGTGCATGGCGACCGGCGCCCAGAACATCATGAACGGCCGGTCCGGCGACACCGAGACGTGCGATGTGATGTTGCGGATGGCGTCGTCCGCCATCGCCTCGCTCCAATGGTAGCCGGGCTTCCCCATCCAATCCTCGATCGGGTAATGGTCCCGCCACACGAGCGATCGGTAGTTGTCCGCGTCGGCGGCCATGAAGCCGTAGTAGTGGTCGAAGCCCTCCCCGCTCGGCCAGCGGTCGAACGGCCCGCTCTCCGACACCTCGTACAGCGGTGTATGGTCCCACTTGCCGATCGCATAGTTGACGAAGCCTGCCTTCTGCAGGTGCTTGGCGACCGACTTGCCGGATTCGGGCGGATAGGCGTTGTAGCCCGGGAATCCCATCGCGGTGAGCGAGTGGGAGCCTAGCCCGATGCGGTGGTGGTTGCGGCCCGCCATGATCGCGGCCCGCGAGGGAGAGCACAGGGCGGTCGTGTGGAAATTGTTGTAGCGGAGCCCGTTCGCCGCCAGGCGGTCGATGTTGGGCGTGTCGATGAGCCCGCCGAAGCTGCCCAGATGCCCGAATCCGGTGTCGTCGAGGAGGAAGATGATGACGTTGGGGGTGCCCTCCGGGGGCTTGGGCGGCGTCGGCCACCACTCCTCCGACTCCTCGTAGGACTGCGCGATCACCCCTTCGAACTCCTGTCCGTACTTGGCGAAGGAATCGTCTTGCTCCTGATCCGCTCCAGGCGGGGCGCATGATGCGCCGGCTAGGACAAGTAGCGACATCGGGAGGATCTGGAGGGCCTTCCTCATGTGTTCTGCTCCTCTTTTGAGTGTTGTGGTTGCCGGCAAGACCTGCTGGCCGAGGCTACGGCGTGTACCAGATCGGGCTCGTGTACGCCCGCTCCTGCAGCGTCTTCCAGACCTCGTCGCCGAGCACGGCGCCATAACGCTTGGCGTCGTAGACCACCCAGCGCGGGGTGGGAATCTCGAGCACGCGCGCGTAGTAGAACGCCTTCATCGCTGGATCGAAATCAGGATCCTCCCACACCGTGATGAGTTCGGGATCCCCGATCGTGTTGGTCCAGGTGGCGTTCTCCAGATCGACCGTGTTACCCACCGGGGGCAGCGTGCCGTCCGGCCCGGGCTGGCGCCGGTCGGCGTCACCCCATGCCACGTCGTAGACGTTCTCGTTCGTGTTTCCGTCTGCGTCCAGCCATCCCTTGACGATCTGGATGCGGTCGAGATTCCCGCTGTAGGGATCCTTGAGGGCGGCCACCAGGAAGGTCGGAGCCCATCCTGCGGGCGCGTCCGAGAGCTCGCCGCCCATCGGCACGCCCTTGGAGTAGCCGATCTCGGCCGGAAGGCGGCTTGTCGCATCGTTAGGCGTGAAGTCCCAGCCGCCCCAGAAGCGGACGAGAATGCGCGGCCCAGTCGTCGCATAGACCTCACGGCGCATCATGGCGTCCCACAGCGCCTCGCGGGTGTTCTCTGTGGCCCACACGGCGGCGTAGCCGGAGGCGGACATCGCCCAACCGTCGTACTGCCGCCCGGCGAACTTGGCCATCGGGTGATTCCAGCGCTCCGGTGACGGCTCCGTGCCGGCGTGCTTCCCGATGTAGTTCTCCTCCTCGACCGCGGCGAGCGCGGTATGCGTATCGGACGAGCCCACCATGCCGAACTTGTACGGGTTGGCCCCGAGTTGTTGCTCCAGCTTCAGGCCGTCCCGCAGCGCCTGGCGGGCGTACTCGTACCGCAGCATCCAGTCTTCCTTGACCACCGTGAGGTTCAGATTGCCCAGCTCCAAGGTCTCGAAGTCGGCGAACTCGTCGGTGGGAGACAGCACCGGGTGCGTCTCCCCGTCACCCTTGATCTGGGTGACCTCGTACAGCGGCTCCCAGCGGGCCCGCTCCGCGGCGTAGTTCGCAGTCAACGGTTGACCTGTGGCCGGGTTCGTCTCGACCGGGAACATGATGCCGTTCGACATGTTGCCGTTGTGGGCGAGAGCCAGCACGCGACCGCCGGTCGTTTCCTCGTAGGTGGTCATCCATTTCCACAGCTCCTCGGGATTGAAGCTCTCGGCCGTCGTATAGGGAACCATCCGGCGTGCCACGTCGCCGTCGTCGCGGTAGAGCACGTTGCGGTGCAGGTTGTTGCCATCCTCCGTGGAGGTCCACTCGTAGCCAATCATCGCGGTGAACCGCCCCGGCTCGTTGAAGCGCTCCGCGATGTCGATGTACTCGTCCCACACGGTCTGCTGGAAGTCGCGATCGAGTACCACCTCGGGTGTGTTGCCGAGCGCGAAGGCGTTGATCACCTCCATGGTCGCCTGGAACGCCTCTTCCCCCCCGGCCTTGAACGCGTTGTGCCAGCCCCGGACGGTGGGATCGCTAAGCAAGCGCGTATTGCCCGCGATGATCTCCTTCATGGCGCCCATTCCGTCGGAGTGGTCCGCCACGACCAGAAAATCGAGCGGCCGCCGCAGCTTGAACGGCTCGCCATGGCTCGACATGACCTCCTCACCGCGGGCGAATCGGTAGGCTACCTCCGGACCGAGGATGACGCCGAACCCCCGGGCGTCGAGCGAGTTGTTGGTATGGACGTGCGTGTCCCCCCAGAACACACGGGTCGGGAAATTGCGGCCGGCGTACGGGGAGTAGCCAGGTGCCTTGAAGATGTCGACGCTGTCCTCGCGGGTGGGCGGGGGCAGGCCCACCGGATCCTGGGCCAGAGCCGCCGAGCTGTCGCCCAGCACCACCGCTACGAGTAGGGCTATGGCCAACAGGCTTGTGCGCTGACCGAGACGTCTCCGACTGACCACCGGCATGATTCTCTCCTGTGTCGCAGCTTCGGCTTCCACGTGGGATCCCGGGAAATTTCGCCAACATACGCGACCGTACGGTTCGCCGATACGGTATTACTTCGGAAACAGCAGCTGAATCGTGAACTTGAGGGCCCAATCGGGCGCTGCCTCGGGCCTCGCGACATTGTAGAAGGCGAGGATCCGGCTGTTGATGGGCTGGCTGCCGATCGTGAACAACTTCCCGAAACCGGCGCCCAACGGCACTGTCCAGACGCCGCTCTCCGCCTTCCAGTTGGCCGTGATCACCGGATCGCTCACCAGGTACCAGCCTCCGGGCAGGTTGTAGTTCACGAACGGCTGGACCAGGAACTGGCTGACATCCGTCCGGTCCGGATCTCCGGCGTAGGACCAGAGCTGCCGGAGCAGCACGCCCATCGACCACGGTTTGGGCTGTGTGAGCACAACAACCGTCGGTCCCAACGTCCACTTGCCGGATCCTAGCTGAGCGTCCGTCGCTGTACGCAAGCCGAAGGAGGGGCCGAGACCCCAGATGATCTTCCCCGGGTCCGCGGGTGAGAGGAAGAGCGAGTAGTTGATGTCGCCGAGGCCCGTCGCCCCGTCGCCCGGCGCGCCCTCGGGAAGATCAGGCAGACCCTCGATGAAGCCCTGCACCGAGACGATCGGGATGATGACCCGGTTGATCAGGTTGACGCCGCCGACCGTGATCGGGATCACCGGCTGGATGTTCAGGATGTAGGCGCCGCCGTTGGGAGCCCCGAAGTCGAAGTTGTTCTCCAGTGGAACGCTGTACAGGCTCCCGACCGGGTTCTGGGTCTTGGCGCGGAGGTCGTCAGATTCCTGAGCATCGGCCTGACCCGGCCAGCACAGTACGGCCAGGACGAGAGCCGATGAGACGAAGACCGCCGAGCGGCGAACCGCCGCCCACGCATCGACGACCGTGAGGCTGGGATGGCTCGGTCTGGTCACCGGTCTTCCTCGCTGAGTGTCAAACACGTCTCCACGTAGAGCAGTCAAGGAATATCGACGAATTCGGTGCGGAGCGAACGACCCGGCAAACGGGACCGCTGGAACCTGACTTCGATTCGCTTACGCGCCCTCTATGGTTCCGCCGCCCATCGACCATCCCGCTGCCAGGCCGAAGGCCATAGGGGCGAACATACGTTGGCGTATTGTGGTGAGCCAGAGGCTCCGCTGCCTCAGTTCCAGAGCACGAGGGCTGACACAGCGAATATGGCTAGGGCTGTTACGGGCAGCAGCCATCGTGTCCAGCGGTCGAACTTCTGCGCACGCTCCTCGTCTCCGCTCGCCTCGATCTTCCGCACGGCGAGGCTCAGCACGACCAACGCCGTCGTGGCCAGGTAGCAAACGATCAGCACCATATCGGCAAGGGTCGGGTACTCGAGCCTCGGCAGGCTTCTCGAGACGAAACCGTGGGTCGCCACTACGGTGAGGAGCGCGAAAAAGCCGATCCGGTACCGATCCCCCAGGGCCTCCCAGAATGCCAGCCAGGTCATGCCCATTACGAAGAACAGCGGCAGCATGAAGCGCAGCAGGTAGTGCCCTGCGTGGCGTTGAGCCCTGACTTGGAAGATGTACGACGAGAACTCCCGGTCGTCGCGGACCTCCCGCCGAGCGCCGATGACCGCCTCGACGCCGGTCACGGTCCACTCCGGCGTGTCGAAGTCGAGATCGAAGCCGGTTTGCGCCGCGTTGGCGACGAAGGTCATCTCGCTGCGGTCCCACACGAACGACTGCAGCTCCATATCCAGCGCCTGGCGATCGAAGGGGAATCTGCGCAGATCCAGCTCGGCGTTCAGGGTGGCACCGAAGCGTTCCTCGTAGTCCACCTTTCCGTCAGGAAAGATGGTCAGCTCGACACTCTCGGTCTGGCGTTGCTCCACCTCGTTTTGGATCTCGATATCGGGCGACCAGATCTCGCTCAGCTTCTCTCTCGCCTCCTCCTCCTGGAACACGAGCGGCGGGGTGTTCGCATCCGTAAACGCGAGCCGCGGGTCCTGCCAGGTCAGGTTGAGGAAGACCTCCACGTCGATCGTGGGAAACGGATCCGACGGTTCCGACACCTCGCTCAGGCCGATGAGGTACGTGCCCGCCGCCACCTCGGTCGGACGGCGCGGCGGACTGACAGCGGTCGCAGGGTCGTCGGAGGTATCCTGGGCCCGGGCCGGAGCGACGTCGGACATGGCCGCAGAGAGCGCTAGAGCCGCAGCCCACAGGGCCGCCCGGAGCAGACGAGAACCTCTTCGGCTAGTCGAGGGGGCGGCGACGTCGCGCACGGATCCTCGCATGCAGATGCCTGGGTTAACCGACAACCTGACCTCCAAAAGGTAGGTTATCACGATCGACGACTATCGCCCAGGTCGATACTGGTGTCTGGCAGCGCCGGCCGCCGCTACGGACTGGTCGCGCTTCGCCGCGCGTCCACGAGCGATATCAGAACAGCGCAAACACGCCGTAGAGTTGGAGCCCGCTGTAGCGGTAAGTGATCTTCAGCAGCGGATCCTCTTGCTCCTCCACCTGGAGCTTCGTGTAGTTGAACCGGACTCCGGCGCCGAAGCCGCGGGTGAAGAAGTACTCGGCCCCGACGTTCGCGTCGCCGACCGACGCCTGGATCGTGGATACGCTCACGTAGAGGCCACCCACCCTTCCGCTGACGATCATCCGCGACAGAGGCGCCCAGTTGACGTCAAGGCCCAGCGAGCCGACGGGGAAAGTGGCGTCCGTCCGCTCCTCTACCAGATCGATGGGATCCTCGCCAACCGAGCCGACCGCCGCGATCCCGGCCTTGGTGAACATGGCGCTGAGCCCGAGACCGATTCCTACCTCGATTTTCTCGCGTGCCAGGAAGGAGAAGGCGTAGCCGAGATTCGCGAACCGGGTCTCGAAGTCCGCTTGGACCTCCGCGTCGACCGGAAAGATCTCATCGCCGAACTCGATCTCCTCGTCGAGGACCACGTTGCTGTTACGGCTGAGACTGTAGTAGCCGTAGGTGATCCGATGCCTGCGGCCCAGCCGCAAGTACCCGCCCGCGCGGAAGTCGAACTTTTTCGTATCGAATCCCAGGTCGTCTTCCAGGTCGATCTCGGTTCCTTCCCCGGGGAACTCTTCGGAGTCCAGCCGGAGATTCGTGTCGAAGAAGCTCGCGAAGGCACCGACGTCGATCCGGAAGCGCTGGTAGAGCTGATTGGGCTTTGGCTCGGGCTGGCTCTCAGCCACCTGCTCGGGCTGGCTTTCAGCCTCCTGCGCCGCCGCGGCGCTCGCGGTGGTGAGTGCCGACAGCGCGAGGAAGGCGGCCATGAAAGCACGACTTCGACTGATCATCTGATTACCTTAATCTCCATCTTAGGGGGGGGACCAACAGTCAATGTCTTTTGCGCTCTGGGCCGGCACAAGAGCGCAGGAGTGGACAACGACCGTCGCCGGCCTTCATTTCGCCGTGTGGCTGATCGGTGCACCACCGTGCTCCGATAAACATTGACCCGGCCAAGGTTGGCAACACGCGAGAGGCCTCATGACGCCCATGAAGGATGAGTCCACAGCCCTTAAGATCTCCGCCGGCGCCAACCTCTTCTTCGGCCTGCTCGGCATCGGCTTCGCTCTGCTCACCCAGTCCGGAGCCATCCTCCTCGACGGCTTCTTCTCGTTCATCGGCTTCGGGATCGGACTGCTCACCCTCAAGGTATCCGGCCTGGTGGAACGGCCCGACGACGAGTGGTTCCACTTCGGCTACGCCTACTTCGAGCCCTTCCTGAACGCCGCACGCGGGCTGATCCTCCTGGCAGTGACCGGCTACGCCCTCGTCGCCGCCGTCATCTCCCTCCTCCACGGAGGGCGGGAGATCGTGCCCGGCTGGGCCCTGGCGTACGCCGTGATCGCCGTGGTCGGCTGCTTCGCCCTCGCGTGGATCCAGCGGCGAGCCGCCCGCGCCAACGAGTCGCCGCTGCTGGACGTCGATGCGAAGGCCTGGCTCATGGACGGCGTGCTGAGCCTCGTGGTGGCCGGTGCCTTTCTGGGGGCACTGCTCGTCCAGGGCACGCGCTGGGACCCCGTCGTCGATTACGTCGACCCGGCGCTGGTCGTTCTCCTGGTGCTTCTCGTTCTTCCCGTGCCGCTCAAGATCATCCGGGACAACCTGGGCGAATTGTTGCGTGTGGCCCCGGAGCCCGAGGTGCAGGCGGAGGTGAAGCACCGATTCGCTCAGGCGGTCGAGGGCCAGGGCTTCCGAGACACCCGCCTGCGGATGATCGCGGCGGGGCGGTACTTCTATCTTCTCAACCACATCCGGGTGGGCAGCAGCTTCCGCGTCAAGCGGGTGGGCGAGCTGGACGCGATCCGGGCCGACATCCACGCGGCCCTGGGAGATCTCCACCCCCGACTGGTGATCGACACCCTGTTCACGGAGGACGAGAGCTGGATGGGCTGATCCGGGTGGACCCCTCTTGCGGTGCGAGTGTGGTTGACCGCCTCTTGAGCGCCCGCTGACCGCGCGAGGATCATTCCCCGGCTCGAGGAGGCCGCAGATGAAGTACGGGCTGACGCCACTTCAGGCGAAGGTGTTGGGCATCTCGAGGATCGCGATCGGATTCCTCTTCTGGGTTCACGGTGCGCAGAAGCTGTTCGGCTGGTTCGGCGGCTTCGGGGAGGCCGGCACCGCCGAGCTCATGTCCCGCTTCGGAGCCGCCGGCCTGATCGAGTTCTTCGGAGGCCTCCTGATCATGCTCGGGCTCTTCACCGTGCCCGCGGCGTTCATCGCATCGGGCCAGATGGCGGTGGCGTACTTCTGGATGCACGTGCCCCGCGGCGGCCTCTTCCCGTGGGAGAACGGGGGCGAGAAGGTCGCCTTCTACACCTTCTTCTTCCTTCTGCTGGCCGCGCTCGGCGCCGGCGCGTTCTCGATCGACGGAGCGATGCGCAGGCGAAAAGAGGAAGCTTCCGGCTAGGGCTCAGCCCCTCGGGCGGGGCCCCGAAGCCAGACGAGGCTGGACGCATCGACGTACGTCCGCTTCAACCCTCGAAGCTCATCCAGCTTGGCCCAACTAGGCCAGCTCGAAGCGGCCCTGGAAGAAGCGGAGCTTGTCGGGCTCGTACACGAACTTGAGGCCGGTGAGCTCGTCGCGACGCTCGTGGACGCGGATGATCCCGTCCGCCACGGCGCGCATGTGGTCGTTCGTGTAGACGCGGCGCGGGATCGTGAGGCGCACCAGCTCGAGGGCCGGCCGGTAGTTCTCTCCCGTCTCGGGGTTCCGCCCCTTGGAGACGTTGCCCCGCTCCATCGCCCGCACGCCCGTCTCGACGAAGATCTCGGCGGCGAGCCGCTGGGCGGGAAACTCATCCTGATCGACGTGGGACAGGAATCGCTTCGCGTCCAGGAAGATCGCGTGGCTACCCGGAGGAGTGACGATCGGCACGCCCGCGTCAAGGAGCATCTGCCCCAGCAGCTGGGTCTGGCGGACGCGCGCGCGGATGTAGCGGTCGTCCACCATCTCCTCGACGCCGCGGGCGATCGCGGCCAGGTCGGCCGTGGCCAGGCCGCCGTCCGTCACGTTCCCCTCGTAGATCCGGAGCAGCTCCTCCGCCTTGCGGGTCCACTCCTCGTTCTCCCTGAAGGCGAGGATCCCGCCGATGTTGATCAGGAAGTCCTTCTTGCCGCTGACCGTCGCGCCGTCCCCGTAGATCATCATCTCGCGGAGGATGTCCCTGATCGGGATGTCGGCGTAGCGGGGGTCGCGGCTCTGGATCATGTACGCGTTCTCCACGACCCGCGTGGCGTCGAAGAAGACCGGAACGCCGACCGAGCCACAGTAGGCGTAGACCTCCTTCATGTTGTCCATGCTGACCGGCTGGCCGCCCGCCATGTTCACGGAGTGCTCGAAGGAGACGTAGGCGACGCTATCGGCTCCGTGCTCGTCGACGAGGGTCTGCAGCTTGCCGAGATCGATGTCGCCCTTCCACGGGTGTTCGCTCTCCGGGTTCTTGGCTTCATCCACGATGACGTCGACGAACACGCCGCCGGCCAGCTCCTGGTGCAGCTTGGTCGTGGTGAAGTACATGTTGCCCGGCACCAGCTGACCCGGCCGGATCATGATCTGACTCAGGATGTGCTCGGCCGCCCTGCCCTGATGGGTCGGGATGATGTACTCGTAGCCCAGGCTCTCCTGCAGGACCTCGACGAGCCTGTGATACTCGTCGGTGGTCTTGGGACTCGCGCGCACTCCGTCGTAGGCCGCCCACTGGTCGACGCTCATGGCGGTGGTTCCCGAGTCGGTCAGCAGGTCGATCGTCACATCGGCGGACCTGAGGAGGAAGGTGTTGTAGCCGGCCGTGCGAATCGCCCGTTCGCGTCGACGGCGCGACAGCTCGCCGACGCGCTCGACTGTATGGATCTCGTACGAGAAGGTGTCGAATCGGTAGGGCTCGAGGTCCGGGAAGCCCCAATGATAGGCCAACTCGTCCCGCCAGCCTACAGCCGCCGTGGCCTGCATCGGCGAGATCTTCTCCCGCTGACCGAAGAGGCTGATGATCGCATCGGCCACCTGGTCCAGCTGCTCGTTGGTCATGGCCAGCCGAGGGATCTGCACCGGGACGATGCTCCGGCTCACAGTCGGGTGCGGGGCGACCGCACGCACGCCCGACATGAGATAGAGGGCGGCCGAGAAGGTGTCCTGAGCGTACTCGCCCGCCTGCGGCAGGAACTCGTCGGCCATCACATACGCGCCGTCGCAGCCCCGCTCGAGCGGCACGCCGGCCTCGCGCAGACGCCGGGTGAACCGCTCCGTCTGGTGCATCACCCAGCGCACCTCGGCCTCGTCGCACATCTCCAGAAGGCCGCGGGTGAGCACCTCCATCGTGCGGCCCGCCATGCCGCCGTAGGTGTGAAGGCCCTCGTAGACCACGACTTCGTTCATGAACTTCTCGTGGTCGTCCGGATTATCCGTGGTGATGATCCCACCGGTGTTGCACTTCGGGTCCTGCGCCCCGTCGAGCTGGAGGATGTGGCCCGTCTTCACGATCTGACCGACGATCTCGGCGATCCGCCGATCCGCCTGGCCCGGCTCGTGGGCCTGGATGTACCAGGCGTTCTCGATCACGCGTGAGCCGTCCACGACGAGCCGGACTCCGTAGCTATCCGCCAGGGACCGCACGGCGCGCAGGTTCGCGAGACTGAACGGATGTTGGCCGTCGGCGAAGGCCGGAAGGTCGATGATCGGCACTCCACCCTCGCTCAGAGCCGCTTCCAGCTTTTCCAGATCCAGGTTCCCGGTAAAGATCGCCTCGCCGCGATCGCGCACATCAAGGACCTGAGCTCCCTGAGGGGTGAGGACGTCGATGCGGCCCCGGGCGTTGCTCGGCACGACGGATCCGGCCGGGACCAGCGTCGACACGATGAGCTTGAGGCATCCGAGGATGTTGTGGGTGGGGCACACGTAGCCGTGCCCCAGCACCTCGCGTACGGCCTCCTGCAGGCGCTCGAAATTCCGGCTCCCGGCGTACGCCTCGTCCCCGATCAGCTGGCCCGCCAGCTGCTCCTGGCTGAAAGCGCTCGTCCCGAGCGAGCACATGTCGAAGCTCACCTGGGAGGGCGTCAGGTTGAAGACGTTGAAATCGGCGTCCGCCAGGTACTTCTTCCGCTCCTCCCGGGTCGGGAAGGACAGCAGGCGGACGGTCTTTATCTTGTGCGGCTCGCACACCGGCAGCTTGGCGCTCACGTGCTTAACTCCACTCTTTTATCCTCGCGTGTTTTCGATCGTCGGTCGAGCGACTGGTGTGGTTCATGCAAATCCGGACCTGACAGGACGATACCGGCGCGCATCGAACCAAGCTGTCGGGAATAGTATGACGTCCGTCGGGGGGATCTCCGCGCCCGACTGTAAGGATATCTCCTACGCTAGGCTCGGGGACGGAGGTCCGCATCGGCCTCCGTTGACGAGGCCGCCGGTTCGTTGTAGTAGAAGGGCTCGCAGCGCATGCAAACTTTGCCCGGAGACGCCCCATGCCCGTCAACGTGTTCGCCAACTTCGAGGACGGCCTCGAGCCCTCGGCCCGGCAGCGGGACCACTTCATCACCGACCTCGATTTCGACGATGAGCGCCTGTGGGTGCCCTACGGCGAGACCGCCTGGTTCCAGCCCTGCCGATTCGATGTCACCACCGGCGGCTTCACGGCCGTCCTGAAGGCCCTTCCGGGCACGGTGGTTCCGAAGCATTACCACGTCAGCACGGTTCAGGGTTGGACGCTGCAAGGTAGCTGGCGGTACCTGGAGCACGATTGGGTCGCGACGGCGGGCACCTTCATCTTCGAGCCCTCGGGCGAGTCCCACACGCTCGTCATCCCCGAGGATGCGACCGAGACGGCGATCATCCTCTTCGTCGTGAGCGGCGCGCTGATCTTCACCGACGACGAGGGCAACTTCGCGGCCTACGAGGACGGTTTCACCATGCTCGAGCTCGCGCGCGCCCACTACCGCGAGCAGGGCCTGGACGTGTCTCGTCTGGACGCCCTGATCCGCTAGCTCGGCGCTCGGCGCCTGCCTCAGTAGGCGAAGCCCATCTTCAGTAGGCGAAGCCCATCCCGATGTAGAGGCCCTGGTCCTGGGTGCTGGTGGCGTACGTGATGGAGAGAATGGAGCGCGTGCCCCGGAGCGCGATCCAGATCCCGCCGCCGTAGCCGGTGTGGAAGCCGCCGGGCGACTCTCCGTCCACCCAGACGCGCCCGAGATCGAACATCCCGAGGATTCCGAAGCTGGACGGGAAGATGAGACGGTAGTCGAACAGGTCCAGCCGAAGAGAGCCGCTCCCGTACAGGGACGCGTCGCCCGCGAACCGCTGCATCGGCCAGCCGCGGAGACTCTCGTTTCCGCCGATGTAGGCCAGATCGTAGAACGGGGCGAGACCCCAGACCTTCTTGCCGCCCGCCCGTACCGCGAACTCCGACTGGCGCCAGCCGAGCGGAAAGCCCGCTCCGCTTGCCAGCTCCGCCGTCCCGTACGGCTCGACCACATCCAGGATCGCCGGATAGAAGCCGCCGCCCACGTGCAGCCAGAGGTGCGGGCTCGGGTCGGCGGGCTCGAACAGCCCCGGCCGCCGGGTCTGGAGATCGAACCTGAGCAGCGTGCCCAGGGACGTGAAGTCGTCCGCACCGTAGGGGTTCAGCTGTCCGATCAAGCGATCGAGGTCGTCGGCCGTGTTGGAGTACCCGCCGGAGACGACGACGGCCAGATCCGCCAGCGGCCCGAACGACCAGCCGAGGCCACCCTCTCCCTTGATAACGGTCTGTCTGACGTCGAAGAAGTCATCCCCACTGCCGAGCCCGGGAGGAAGCACCGTGTCATTGCCGACACCGTAGAAGTGCAGGATATCGAGACTCGACAGGTAGACATCGAGCGGCACGAAGAGGGAGGAGTTCGCGGGCCGGAAATCGGCCTGGAACCGGAGCGCTCCTCTGCCCTTCGTCGCGACCCGCCCATCCAGCTTCAGCTTGGACGCATACGGATCCTTCCGGAATCCGTAATCGAACCACGTGTAGCCGTAGCCAAAGACGAGGAAGTAGTCCGGGCTGTAGCCGATCGTCCCCATCCCGAACCCCATGCCGCCCCAGTGTCTGGGCGGCGGCTTGGAGTTGGGCGGCGGAATCAGCGGCGCATCGGGATACGGCCTGGCGTTGATGCCGCCGCTTCGCTCCCCCGTCACCCGGTTGCTGCCTCGCCAATCGTACAGGCTCACGTTCCCGGTTCGGGTCGCGAAGTGGAATTCGTCGTCTCCCGGACCTCCGATCACGCGCACCTTGACCGGAAAGCCGCGTTCCCCGCGGAACACCACCCGATCATCGCCCCCGTGCAGGTAGAGGCGGATCTCGCTCGTCTCGCCTCTCTCGAAGCGGCGGCGGAAGTATGGCTCCGACTCGGGCTCCGCCGACCGGATCGAGACCTCGACTCCTCCCCCGCCGAGGGCCGTGGACACCTCCGCGATCTCGGGTGCATCGGTCGCGTGCACGTACGGCTCCCGCGCCAGCAGTGCGTAGAGCTCGGAGCTCGCCTCCGGGACGCCGTCGCGGCGGCTGATGAGCGAGCCGAGGACGAAGCTGCCCTCCACCGCCTGGA
>CAMYMV010000009.1:0-32768 GCA_947259585.1 uncultured Gemmatimonadales bacterium
GACCATTGTTCTCATGGTTCATCTTTCCTTGATTTGCCTTGATTCCAGTAGGGCCGGCTCAGAAGTAGCCCTGAAGCATGAGTTTAAAGGACCCGGCCGACGAAGTGTCGTCCGAGAACAAAGCGATGTCGTAGTTCACGGCCAGCTTGTTGCGGCCGTAGAAGAAGATCTGGACGCCGGGCGTGAGCCCCCAGTTGTCGTCCCTCGCGATGTCCGTGTTCGGGTCGGCCCAGGTGACCCGGAAGACCGGCTGGATGGCTTCGATCGGCCGCTTGGCGATCGGTCCCTGGTAGTCTTTCGGCCGCGTGATGAACCTCCAGCCGGTGTTCACCTGGAAGGTCTGGGCGCGGGCGAACTCGTCCGTCGGCAGGAAGTCCAGGATGTCGCCCTGCCGGTTCTCGAACGGGTTCTGCCCGTAGACATACTCGCCCTGGAAGAGCAGGCCTTCGTTGAAGCCGCCGAGCTGAAGCCAGAGCTCGAGATTCGTGAAGTACTTGCCCGTGAAGGTGACCAGATCTTCCGTGACGAACGGGCGGTCGGTCACGGCGCCGGCCACCGCGATGTCCAGCGGCATCTCTCCGACCTCGAGGTTGGCCTGCACGCGACCGATCCACTGCCCCCGACTGTCCGCGTTCGGCAACGTATCCAGGGCTTCCTGGATCTGCTGGCCCCCGAAATAGCCGACCCAGTAGGAGACGCGCCCGCCCCAGGCGTCTCCGCTCAGCTCGATGCCGACGTCGCGGTCCGAGGCCCGGAAGCGCGTCGTCAGCTCGTCCAGGGAGAGCGCCCGGAGGGAGGATACACCCGGGATGTCCAGGTCCCGTTCGATGATGATCATCTGGCTCGAGCTGGTGAGCTGGAAGCCGTCGAACGGTCGCTTCATGTTTCCGAACCGCACCTTGAGAGCGGGGAAGAAGTTGAGCCGGGCGAAGCCGTCCTTGATCGCCACGTCGTCGAAGCCCGAGAAGTCGAGCTGGAGCTTGACGTCGAGGAAGTCGAACAGACCGGCCGTGATGCTTCCCCGGGCCCGACGCAGGAAGAGGTCGAACGGAGGTGCGCCGTCCCGACAGGCCGTGTCGGGGTCGTTGCCCGGGAGGCCCGGCACGAAGCCGGAGCAGGTGCTGGACCACCCCTGAAGCTGCAGGCGGCCGTGGAAGGTGAGCTTCACATCGTCGGTCTCGTACTTGATGCTCGGCTGGCTCTGCCCGAATGCGACGCTCGGGATAAGCATCGACAGGCAGAACGCGCCCAGAGCGAGCGTTCGTCGCATGGACAGCCTCCACGTCAATTGCGGGGTGATCCGGCCCGAAAAGCGGGCTTACATCGCCTACGGATGGTCGACAGCGGTTGGCAGCGCACGGCCGACGTGTCACGAATAGCGGAATAATGAGAGGTTCGCGTAACGGTTCCGTAACAGTTTCGTTACGCTGTGCGGGAACGGATGTGAGGATAGCTGCTAGGCGTCAGCCGCTGATCGTCCCGTGAACGCGATGGAAGCCTGTGGCTCTCTCTGGGTCGGGATCCTGAACCACACCGTTGTGCCGGTTCCGATGTCGCTCTCGAGCCCGACCTCTCCGCCTTGCGCGGCTACGAGGTGCTTCACTATCGCGAGGCCGAGTCCTGTGCCGCCTTCCTGTCTGGAGCGTGCCGGATCCACACGGTAGAATCGCTCGAACACGCGCTCCTGGTGGACGGGTGGGATGCCGGGTCCGGAGTCGGTGACCGCGGCCCGCAGGCCGTCCTCGCGGACCTCGAAGCCGACCACGACATCGGAGCCCTCCGGTGCATAGCGGGCGGCATTCTCGAGGAGGTTCCGGAGGATCTGCCTCAGCGCGCCGAGATCCGCGATGCCGTAGATCGGTTCCTCGGGCTCGACGACGAGCTCGGTTCCGGCGGCTTTCGGGTCGGGTCGTAAGGACGCCCAGACATCGCGAGCTGCCGCGCCCAGTTCGATCTCCTCCGGGGCGGGTCTCCAGCTTCCAGCCTCGATGCGTGAGAGGTCGAGGAGTTCCTCGACCAGCCGCCGCATCCGCTGCGCGTTGTGGAGGATCCGGCGGCCGAACTCACGGGCCTCCGCGGGTCCGGTATCCGCTTCCGCGATGGGCTCCGCGAACCCCATCACGGTCGTTAGCGGCGTCTTGAGCTCGTGCGACACGTTGCCGACGAAATCCCGGCGTACACTCTCCAGCCGGCGGAAAGCCGTCAGGTCCTTCAGAACCAGCAGCGCGCCATCTCCGTGCGCCACGCTCGAGACGAGCACGATGCGGTCCCCGAGATGGGTCTCGATGTTCACAGCCTCGCCGGCGACCCCGCGCTCGGCAGCATCACGAACGTCGAGCGACCTCGTGAGAGCGGGGAGACGGTCTCTATCGATTCTCTTGAGCGCCATGATCTCGCGAAAGGCTCGGTTGGCCCGAACGATGATCTGGTCGCTGTTCAGTACGGCGACCCCATCCTCAAGGCTGTCGAACAGGGCGTCCAGATCCGCCTGCTCCTGCCGGTAGTCCGCCACGACGTCCTCGATCCGGTCCGCCAGGTCGTCGATCGCGCGGCCGAGGTCTCCGAGCGGTCCCGGGTCGGTGGACCGGCTGCGATGGGACAGGTCTCCCGCGGCGAGCGCCTCGGCGGTCTGGCGGATGCTCCCGAGCGTCCGCGCGCGCATCCGGCCGTACGTTCGGCCGAGGCCATAAGTGAGTAGCAGCGTGAGCAGCGCTCCCAGAATGAGGATCCCACGGACCCTGGCGAGGACCGAGCGTTCCGCTTCGGTAGATCTGGAGACCCGGAGCACTCCCTGCTCGTGCGGCACGGCCAAATACAGGAGCTGTCGGCTCACCGTCTCGCTGCTTCGCGCGTCAATGCCCTCGGCTCCCGCGAGCGCTCTGCTCACCTCCGGCCGATCGGCATGGTTTGGCACGTTGCGGAGTCTCCGAGCTGGCACGTCCGAGTCGCCGAGGACGATTCCGTCCGGGTCGATCAGCGTGACACGCAAGCTCGTTCCGGCGGCTAGACGGTCGGCGAGCGCGTCGGAGAACGGTTGTTCGCCGATGCCGTGTGCCAGGAGCACAGCAGCGTCTCGAAGCTCGTTCCGGACCTCCTCGTCCAGAGCGGAACGCAGCCCGGCATCTATCGTCCAGGCGATGAACAGGAAGGTGCTGATCAGCGCGACCGCGAAGAGGAGCTGGATTCTCCGGTCTAGGCCCACGTGTGCTCCTCTAGTGATTAATGATCTGTCCGCAGACGGTAGCCGATTCCGCGTACCGTCTCGATCATTGCGCCCGCCTCGCCCAGCTTGGACCGGAGGCGAGCGACGTGCATGTCCACGGTACGTGTCTCGATGCGTGCCGACGTGTCCCATGCGGCCTGCAGAAGCTGCCGGCGGGTCTGTACGCGTCCGCGCCGCTCCAGAAGCGTCTCGAGCACTCGATACTCGAGCGGCGCCAGATCGATCTTCACGCCGCTCACGGAGGCTTGGTGAGCCTCCAGGTCCAGTTCGATCGGTCCCGCCCTGAGCCTTCGGCTCGATGCCAGCGCCTCCGCCCGCACCCGCCGCAGGACGGCCTGAGCACGCAGCACGACCTCGCGCGGGCTGAACGGCTTCGTGATGTAGTCATCGGCGCCGAGCTCCAAGCCCCGGATCCGCTCCGGCTCCGCGTCCTTCGCGGTCAGCAGGATCACCGGGATCCCCGCGGTCTTCTCGCTCACGCGAAGAGATCGCAGTACCTCAAGACCGTCCATGCCGGGCAGCATAAGGTCGAGTATGACCAGGTCCGGAGAGTGCTCTTCCGCGGCCCGGAGCGCGCGGTCGCCGCGGACGGACGTCGAGACCCTGTAGCCCTCCCGGCTGAAATGGTAGACGAGGATGCTGAGAATGTCCGGCTCATCATCGACAACGAGGACGTGCTCACCGCTCATCTTGATCCGTCTACGCGCTGTGTCGATGTATGGAGTCGCGAACGCACGTGGAGGATTCCTATCTTGGCGGCTCGCCGCTGCGGTTTCGATCCACAAGATACGCGGGCCTCAGAGGTCAGCAACAATACGAGGACCCCATGGTGACGGGTATGCTCGTCAGTGCAAGCGACACGAGCGACGCGCTCTCCATCGTCGCATCGGCCTCCTATCTGCTCATCCTGCTGCTTCTCTTGCCGTTCGGTGCCCACCGGCTGCTGACACTGGTTCGTCGGCTCGCGATTCGGCCCCGCGGGGTCCCCAGCCGCTGGACCGGCCGTCTCCCCGCCGTGACGGTGCAGCTTCCCATGTACAACGAGGCCAACGTGGTCGACCGGCTCATCGATGCGGCCTGTCGCCTCGACTATCCTCTCCACCGCCTCGAAATCCAGATCCTGGACGACTCGACCGATGAGACGAGCGCCATGGCGGCGGCACGAGCCGTTCATTGGCGATGCCGTGGGAGACGGGTTGAGCACGTCCGGAGGGGCGCCAGAGTCGGCTACAAGGCGGGAGCTCTCTCCAACGGGCTTCGCTTGGCGAGGGGGGAATTCCTCCTCGTCCTGGACGCGGACTTCGTCCCGGAGCCCGATCTGTTGCGACGGCTTCTTCCACCGTTCACCGACGCGCGGGTGGGCATGGTGCAGGCGGCGTGGGGCTACCTGAACGAAAGCGAGAACTGGTTGACGCGCGCTCAGGCGCTGCTGCTCGACGGGCACTTCGGGATCGAGCACGAGGCCCGCTTCCGCACCGGGCTCTTCTTCAACTTCAACGGGACCGCCGGGATGTGGAGACGCGAGTGCATAGAGGCGGCGGGCGGCTGGCGGGCCGTGACGCTGACCGAAGACCTGGACCTGAGCTATCGGGCTCAGTTGGCCGGGTGGCGCTTCGTATTCACCTCCGGCGTCGAAGTGGCCAGCGAACTGCCGGCGGACATGCGCGCCGTCGAGGTCCAGCAGGAGCGTTGGGCCCAGGGTGGGGTCCGAACCGCGCGACTGGTTCTGCCCAGTATCTGGCGGAGCGGCCACGGTTTGGCGATCAAGGCGGAGGCCACGGCACACCTGCTCGGCCACTTCATCCACCCCGTTACGCTGCTCCTGGCTGCGGTGCTGAGCCTCCTCGCTCTATCCGGAGGAGCGTCGGACTGGCTTCCTGCCTGGCTGCACGTGCTCGGGGTGTCCGCCGCCATGCTGCCGTTCGTGGCGTTCGCGGCGCTCGCGGGGCTCCTGCGAGGCGTTCCGCTCCGAAAGCTGCCGCGGCGGATCGTCGAGGCTCTAGCTCTCGGCGTTGGGCTCGGTGTGCCGCTCACCTGGGCGGTGGCGCGCGGAGCAATGGGCCGAGAGACACCGTTCCGGCGAACGCCGAAGAAGGGCGCGCGCACGGTGTGGCGCTACCGGGCCGGCCCGCACGTGGCGCCGACGGCCTGGCGGGCCGCGGCCGGCTTATCCCTCGGAGTCGCTGCCCTCTTCCTCGTCGGGAGCGGAGCCCTGGCGCCGGCTCTCCTCACGGGGCTCTTCGCGGCCGGCTACATCGCCACGACGTGGGCGGCGGTGCGCGGAGATCGCTTCGATGCCCAGGAGGGCCAGGAAGGGTACGTGGATCGCCAGACGGACGAAGAGCGGTTCGGGCCAGCTTCCCGTCGCCCGGTAGGCGTCCAGGCCCCAGTAGGCCAAGAAGACGGTGCCGCTGAGCAGCAGCCAGGCACGGCCGCCGCGTAGCGCCGCGAGCGGCAGGATCCAGAGCACGTACCACGGGTGGATCGTCGGGGAGAGGGCGAGCGCGATCCCGATCGTCCAGAACAGGGCCCGCTCGACGCTCCAGCGGTGCCAGGCGGCGAAGAGAGCGCAGCCGACGATGCCGGCGGCGGCGAGTGCCTTGACGGCGTCCGAGCCGAGAAGAGCCGAGAGAGGCCGGAAGGCGCCGGCGTTGAACTCCCAGTGCTCCGCGTACGTGAGCAGGCCCTGGAAGAGCGACGATCCGGCGTCCACGTAGGGGAGGGAGAGCAGGATGAGCGTCCCGACCGCCGCGGCGGCAGCGACAGCTCGCCTCCGAGCCATGGCGGGGATCGCGGCGGCGGGAGCCAGCTTGATGGCGGCTCCGAGCCCGAGCAGGGCGCCGCCCAGCGCCGCCGACCGCGGGGACGGCGTCCCGGCGCCTTCTTCCGGGTCTCTGCGACGCTCGAGGAAGAGGAGCGCGGCCATCGTCGGGAGGAGCCCGAGCGGCTCCATGTGGCCGCTCCAGGCCACTTCCACGAAGACGAGCGGCGACCAGAGGTACAGCAACGGAGCGAGCCCCGGTGGTTCGCCCCGCCGCGAGCTCAGACGGTCGAGGACCCAGCCGACGCCGAGGTCGGCGGCGACCCACGTCAGCTTGAACAGGACTACCGACGGGCCCAGCAGCGCCAATGACCAGAACACGAGCTGCGCTCCCGGGGGATAGATCGTCGATACGGAGGGATGGTTGATGAGCGCGTGCCAGCCGGTGCGAAGCGGTTCGAGGGCGGCAGCCTCGGGCGCGTACAGGTATGGGTTCACGCCATGGGTCTGTACCCACCCGTCCCACAGGTATCGGTAGATGTCGTCGGAGAAGTGCGGATCCCTCGGCAGGAGCGCGAGTCGTCCGACGATCGCCAGCGCCCACACGCCCCTGCGCCCCAGCGGCCGGCGCCCGTGAGCGAGGGTCGCGCCGACGTAGGCGACGAAGGCGCCCGCCCACAGGCCCATGGAGGGCCACGGCGTCCCGCTCGCTCCGGGAAGCCAGGCGATCGCGAGCACGAAGGCGAGGCTAAGAGCGCCCGGGAGCAGCGGCGACACGCTCGGCACGCGACCGTCGGACCCGGAAGCGAGACGGATCCGGCTCACGCAGGCTTTCCCAGTGAGCGCGGGACGTGAAGGGGGTCGCGGTCCTCGTTCCGGCCCGCAACGAGGCCGACTGTCTTCCCGATCTCCTCGACCGGCTCTCCGCCGCCGGTGTCGATCTCGTGATCGTCGTCGACAACGGCTCCACTGACGATACCGCACGGATCTCGGTCGAGCGCGGCGCCACCGTGACGCGCGAGCCGGCTCCCGGCTACGGCCGGGCCTGTCTGGCCGGCATCCGCGAGCTGGCCGCTGCGGAGCTGCCCCCCGAGGTTCTCGTCTTCATGGACGCCGACGACTTCCTCGCGCCCTCCCAGATCGGCGATCTCGTGGCCTCGATTGCCAGGGATGAGGCGGATCTCGTGGTCGGCGAGCGGCGGTCGAGTCCCGGAACCCCGGGAGTCCGTCCGCACGCTCGAATGGGTAACGCCCTCGTCACGAGCGTGCTGCGCCGGGTCTACGGCAGCACCGTGCGCGATCTGGGCCCGTTCCGCGCGATCCGGTTTTCCTGTCTTCGCCGACTGGAGCTCGACGATCCGGATTATGGCTGGTACGTCCAGATGCAGGTGAGGGCCCTGAGGAGGGGATGCCGTGTGGTCGGGGTGCCGGTGGATTTCCACGCCCGCACGGCCGGGACATCCAAGGTGTCCGGGTCCGTTCGGGGTTCGGTTCTCGCCGGAGTCAAGATCCTGTGGACGCTGGCTGGCGAGATCGTCGGTGGCCCCGGTCGACGCCACCACTCGGAATGAAGGCTCAGCCCTTCGAGGGGTCTTCTTCCGCGGCTCTCGCGGCAGATCCGCCGACGAGATCCTTCCAGAGCCCCATGAGATGCTCGTCGAAGCGGGCCGGGTCGGCGGTGTATTCCCGAGCCCACGTCTGGAGATCAGGTAGGGGGACGCTCTGTTCCAGCTTGCTCGTGACGAGCCGGACCATCGTCTGGAAGTTCAGGGTGCCGACCTGGAGATTGGCTTCGCGGGCCGCTTCCTCGACGAGTCGGTAGATCCTCTCCTCGGAGAGCGAAAGAAACACCTCGGTGAGGCGGGCGGAGCAGAAGTCGAGGTACTTCGCCCGAAGCACTTCGTCGATTCCGTCGCCGGAATTCAGGCCCGCGGCTCGTTCGGCGCCACCGACCGGATCGTGGCTCAAGAGGACGGGTCCTCCCGGAGTTCGCGGGTTCAGGGGGCTGCACCCAGTGCTAGAAATAGGGGCACACGCCGCGGGAGTGTCAAGTTGGCGACTCGGCGAACCGGCTGTTGGTTTGACCTGGACCGGCGGAGCCTGGCCGTCAGGGTGGAACCGCGAAGCCTCGGCCGCGCCAGCCGCGGCGGCCGAGTTACCGGCTGCCGGCGAAGCCGACGTCGCTCAGGCGGGTGCGCTGAAGCTCCTCGAAGATCGTACGGCGACAGAGTCCGTACACGATGACGTCACTCAAGAATTCCGGGTCCGTTTGGCGCACCTCCTCCACCTCGTCAACCAGCCCTTCCGGTAGATTCACCACGAGTTCAACGGGTCGAGTAGCCTTCATGCGGCGCAGCATCTCCATCGATAAAAAGTGAAGAATTGGAAGTATGTCGCTTTTTCTTGCCCGCCCGCCCTGATCGGCGGTAGCGGTGGTTCCTGAAGGCGATCAACTATACCACGGTCCGTTTTCCCAAAGCAACCCACACTCTCCGGTGATTGAACCGTACTTGATCACGTAAGTGTCTGACAGTCAATGATTTGATAAAATGTCGAAAACTCGGCTCTCGGCGTGGATTACTCAGATCGCGATCGGGCGCCGAGGGGCGCGATGGCCTTGAAAGGAAGGGATGACGCCGCATTCGCCGAGGTTCAATACGGGACCGAATCCATGTGCTGTCAGCGACTTTTTTGAAAATCCGAAGGCGGCGGCGAGGGCCCTGCCCGCGTCTCTGCCTCCCGCACGTGAAGCACGCCTTGCCGCTGCCGGGCGCCATCCCGCAAGCTGCGCGGATGAGTAGCCGTCGGGTTCTCGAAGCGCGGTGAGCATGGACGATTCGATACGCAGGACACGTTGGCTCGGTGTGGCCATCGGCGTGGCCGTTCTCTTCGCGGGCGTCTGGCTGGCGGGCCGATTCCCGTACTCGGGCGAGCACTACGGGGTCTGGTCCCTGGCGCCACCGATCGTGGCGGTAGTGCTGGCGTTCGCTCTCCGGGATGTCGTGGCCGCGCTCTTCGTCGGCATCGCGCTGGGCGGCGTGATCAGCGGACGCCTGAACATCGTCCAGGAGTTTCTCATCCCATCGGTCGGGTCACCGGAGTTCGGCCTCATCCTGATCGTTTACCTGTGGTGCCTCGGTGGGCTCATCGGGCTCTGGACTCGAACAGGGGGTGCGCTCCGTTTCGCGGAGTGGGCCGGTGGGAAGATCGTCAGCGGGCCGAGGTCCGCGATGGTCTTTGGCTGGCTGATGGGCCTGGTCTTTCACCAGGGAGGCACCATCAGCACGGTGCTCACCGGCACGACCGTTCGGCCCATAGCGGACCGGAACCGGATCTCCCACGAGGAGTTTTCGTTTATCGTGGATACGACGGGGTCGCCCGCGGCGACGCTGATCCCCTTCAACGTCTGGC
This sequence comes from uncultured Gemmatimonadales bacterium, assembly GCA_947259585.1. Classification (GTDB taxonomy): domain Bacteria; phylum Gemmatimonadota; class Gemmatimonadetes; order Palauibacterales; family Palauibacteraceae. The sequence continues at coordinate 9,396 of CAMYMV010000009.1, forward strand.
CGATCTACGTCGCCGGCCTGGTGGCCGGCACGGTGCCGGTGCTGGCCACGCAGGAGCAGGCGATCGCCTTCTTCTTCCGCGCCCTCCCGTTCAACTTCTACGCGATCCTGGTGATCCTCTTCACCCTGCTGTTCAGCCTCGAGCGACTTCCCTTCCTGCCGGGGCGGCGAATGACGGCAGCGCGCCGTCGAGCTCGCGAGACCGGTCGGCTGGACGATGAGCGCGCCGAGCCTCTCTCTTCGGAGGAACTCTCGGTCGTGAGACCCCCGGCCGGCTACTCGCCTGGACTGCTCGACTTCTTCGCACCGATAGGGACCCTGCTTGGCGTGGCCATCGTCCCGTATCTGTGGACGTTCTTCGTGCTCGGGAGGCGAGGGGACCCATCGCTGCCGATCGCCGAGGCGTTCGTCCTCTCGGTGCTCGTGGCGATGGGGGTGGCGCTGGCCAAGGGGATGCGGCTTCGAGACGTGATGGACGGCTTCGTCTCGGGCTGTAAGGGCGTGACGATCGGCGCCATCGTGCTCGCACTCGCCGTCACGCTGAAGTCCGTGGCCGATGCCGTCGGCACGGCACCCTACGTCGTGGCGGAGCTGGGAGACGCCGTGTCGCCCGTCGCGCTGCCCGCGCTGCTCCTCCTGGTCGCGATGTTCATCGCCTTCTCGACCGGAACGTCGTGGGGCACGTACGCCGTGCTCTTCCCGGTCGCGATGCCGCTCGCCTGGAGCATCTCGCCTGATCCGGGCTATCTGGCGCTGAGCTTCGCCGCCGTGACCGGCGGTGGCGCGTTCGGCGACCACTGCTCCCCGATCTCCGACACGACAATCCTCTCCTCGCTGGCCACGGGGTGCGATCTGATGGACCACGTGACCACGCAGCTGCCGATGGCGATCTGGGCGGCCGGGCTCGCCGCCCTGCTCTACACCGTGATCACGGCCCTGCTGTTGTAGGAGATAAGGGGCGGAGGTGCGCCGATCGCTGGAACCCGACACATTGATCCACGCGGCCGGTCGGAAGACACGACTCACACGGAGGAGAACGTGGCCGAGGGAAACAAGTCGGCGCTTATCCTGGGAGCCTCGAGCGGTTTCGGCGAGGCGTCGGCTCTCGCCCTGGCCGAGGCAGGCTTCGACATCTACGGGGTCCATCTGGACCGTCGCGCGGGCCTCGAGCGGGTCAAGGAGATCGTAGCCGAGATCGAAGCCCTAGGGCGTCGCGCTCTCTTCTTCAACGTGAACGCCGCGGACGCCGAGAAGCGGGCCGACGTGCTCGACCGGATCGGCGAGGAGACGGCACCGGGAGCGGTCCGAGTCCTGCTGCACTCGCTGGCGTTCGGCACACTGCGGCCGCTGGTGGATCGGGATCCCAAGTCCGTCATCACGCCCAAGCAGATGGACATGACCCTCGACGTGATGTCGCACTCGCTGGTGTACTGGACGCAGGGGCTCGTCTCGCGAAGGCTCATGGGCGAAGGCGGGCGGATCTACGCGATGACCAGCTCCGGAGGCGATCGGGTCAGTCCCTTCTACGGTCCGGTATCCGCGGCCAAGGCATCGCTGGAGTCGCACTGCCGTCAGCTGGCGTTGGAGCTGGCGCCGCTCGGCATCACGTGCAACGCGATCCGTGCGGGCGTGACGGACACGCCGGCGCTGCGGAAAATCCCGGGACACGACCGGATGATCGAGATCGCCCGAGAGATCAACCCGCACGGAAGGCTTACGACGCCGGCGGACATCGGCCGCTGCCTCGTTGCCCTCTCCCGGCCGGAGACCGCCTGGATGACCGGTAACGTGCTCCGCGTTGATGGTGGCGAGGACGTCGTCGGGGCAGGCCTGTCGAGCGGCCAGGATACGGTGGCCGGAGTGTCGGGAGACGGGTCGTGAACCGCGCGGCGCAGAGCTTGGGAAGGGCGGTGCTGACGCACGCGGCGCGCCGCTATGTGCGCCATCGCTGGCGATCCGTCAAGCGCGATGCCGGCCGCCCGTGGCGTAAGGGAGCCGATGGGACGGCCGCCTCGCTCGGCCGCTGGATCGGCCTCTCCCTCGCCGTCGGGGCGAAGGCCCTCGGCGCCGGCGCCGCGATCTACGTCGTCATGAAGCGCCGCTGAGCTCCAGAACCACGTCGATCCGCCGGTTCCGAGCTCGCCCGGCGGCGGTGTCGTTGCGTGCGATCGGTCGGCTCTCTCCGTAGCCGACGGCGCGAATCCTGTCAGCGCTTATCGCCATATTCGCGAGGACGTATTCCCTGACGGCGATCGCGCGCCGTGCGCTCAAGGCCTGGTTGAACTCGTCGTTACCCTGTGAATCGGTGTGCCCCTCGACGGTGATGCGCGCTCCGGAGAACGCGCGGATCGCCTGCTGGACCTTCGTGAGGAGGGAGTAGTCGTCCGGCCGGATCTTGTGGGAGCCGGAGTCGAAGGTGAGTCCCAGCAGCCGGATCGTCACCTGCTCCACGCCCAGGATGATCTCCGCTTCCTCTTCGTCGAACAGGGCCTGCACCTCCCGTAGGGTCTGCTCCTGCCGCTCACGCTCTCTGAGTTCGGCAGAGACCGTGGCCTCCCGCTCGCCGAGGCGCGCCAGCTCGAGATCCAGCGAGTCCGACGAGGCCTGGAGGCGCCGTATCTCGCCCTCTCGATCTGCGAGGCTCCTCTCGAGCTGCCTGCGGTCTTCCAGCAGACTGAGGATCGCCGCCGCGACATCGGCCGCCACCGGGCCGCTTCCCCGCGCGAAGTTGGCCTGCAGGCCGAGCGCTTCGGTGATCCCGATCAGTTCGGCCTCGTGGCGGCGAACGACGGTTTCCGTGGTCACCTCGCGCCTTCTGACGCTGTCCGCGAGCATGGCGACCCAGGTCGAATGGGCGTATCCGTCGGCAGCCCGTGTGGCCAGCTCCCTCGCCTCGGAGGGCTGGCTCGGATCTACGCGGAGCGAGGCATCGGCGCGCCCCAGCAGCGTGTCGGCCCTGGCCAGGGTCAGCGGGGCGCGCTGGTCGGCGCGGGCTGCCAGCGCGCCCTCGCGCAGGCGTCGGGCTTCACCGAGCACGCTGTTCCGGACCGCCTGGAGCTCGGCCTCGCCGTAGAGAGACTCCGCCTCCGACGCGCGCGTGCGCGCGTCGTTCTGATTCCCGTCCTCGACCTTCCGGCCCGCCTCCTGGGCCTTCTTCTCGGCGGCTCCCCACCGTTCCTCAGCGAAATCGGGCGCGTTGGCCGCCAGCGCCCGTTCCCGAGCGGCAAGCGTTCCCCGCATGATCACTTCTCCGATCTCCCGCAGATCTTCGGCGCGGTCCAGCGCCTGATTCGATTCGAGCAGCTTCTTGCGGATCTCTTCGATGCGGCCGCCCTGTCGGTGATCCTGCTGTGCCCGAGCCAGCTGCTCGGCCGCTCGCCCGAAGTTCCGGGGAGAGATGAGGTTCAGATGCTGCGCGCGAGCCTCGGCGTAGCGGGCGGCCGTCGCCTCCAGCTGGCTCTCCAGCGTCTGGGCCCCTGCTGTCGAGGGGCCGGCCAGCAGGGCGAAGAGGCAGCCGATCAGGAGGGAGGGTCGGTCGACGTTGCAGCGCGCGGCCAGCCTCGGCCCGGACCTCACCGGCGGCGTCCTCCCGCGGGCGAGACATCGATCGACAGGGCGATGACGAGCAACACGATCTGAAGGACGCCCCACTCACCGCCGTTCCAATTCTGCACGGCCGTATACCAGAGGAAGGAGGTCGGGAGAAAGACGAAGCCCAGAACCGGCCACAGCGCCGTGTCGAACAGACCGTGGAACCAGCTCGTGAACAGCCAGAGGAGGACGATCACCACCCTCGGCGTTATCAGCGCCGCGAGCGCAAAGAGACAAGGCATGGAAGCTATCCCGCAGAAGTCTCGACCCGAACTGCGACCCGTGCGCTCAAGTTATGGTTCGGAGAGCAGGATGCGAACCGCAGGGCGCATCAGCGCATAACGGCCGCAGCCGCTAGGGTGTCGACAAGCTCCCTCAACGTGGTCTCGCCCCGGTCGCGGGCGTACCAGCGCCGCGAGTCGGCGTAGATCTCCTTGGCCGGCCTCTCGCCCTTCGCCTTCTCGCCGATCACGAACTCCTGGAGCTCCGCGGGTCTGGGGCCCCACGCTCCCGCGGGCTCGAAATCCTCGTCCAGGATTATGGCGATCGGAATCGAGCGCGTCCCGTTCGTCAGGAAACGGTCCATCACCTCGAGGCTCTCATCCCGTTTGATGATCCTGAGCTCGAAGTTGGGAAGATCCTCGGCGAACCGGGCCAGCACCGGGACCGTGTTCGAGGCGTCTCCGCACCAGTCCTCCGCGAGCACCAACAGCTTCCAGCGGCCGCCGACGACCGCGGTGCGGCGGGCGACCCATTCCGGTGTCCGGGCCCGCTGAAAGATCCCCTTCCAGAGCGAGAGGTTCTTCTCGACCTCTTCCGAGAGGAAGCGATCGAAGGTCAAACCCCGCTCCCAGTGCTCGCGGTAATCGATGCCGTCTGTCATCTTCTATCCACCCTGTGTAGGGTATCGATGATCCGCTCCAGGTCCGGTTCGAGCCACTCGCGGATCATTCCGTTTTGCCAACTGACCGGGAACGACGTGCCGTCCCCAACAGATAGAACACGCCCGGGTTCCCGGGACAAGCCACGCAGGACATAACACTTTGCAATATAGCAAATTACACGCCAGGAGACGAGAATGACGATAGCGGCCGACACGAAGCCTCCGGTGCCTGAGAACGAGCCGATTCTGGACTACGCGCCCGGATCGCCGGAGCGCGACGAGCTCAAGGCGAGGCTCGCCACCATGGCGGCCGAGGAGATCGAGATACCGCTGATCATCGGCGGCCAGGAAGTGAGGACGGGAGACACGGTGGAAGCTGTCATGCCCCACGACCACAAGCATGTGCTCGCCACCTGGCACCGGGCAGGCGCCCGCGAGGCCGAGATGGCGATCAAGGCGGCGGGCGAGGCCTGGCGCGAATGGTCGAGCTGGAGCTTCGAGGACCGGGCCGCGGTCTTCCTGCGAGCCGCGGATCTTCTCGCCGGACCGCGGAGACAGACGCTGAACGCGGCGACGATGTTGGGTCAGAGCAAGACCGCCCACCAGGCGGAGATCGACAGCGCCTGCGAGCTGATCGACTTCTGGCGCTTCAACGTGCACTTCGCGCGGCGTATCTACGAGGAGCAGCCGAACTCGGCCCCCGGCATGTGGAACCAGCTGGACTACCGGCCTCTAGAGGGCTTCGTCTTCGCGATCACGCCCTTCAACTTCACCTCGATCGCCGGCAATCTGCCCACCGCGCCGGCGGTCATGGGTGGCGTATCGCTCTGGAAGCCCGCCTCCTCGGCCGTCTACAGCGCCTATTACATCCTCCAGATCCTGATGGAGGCCGGCCTGCCGCCGGGCGTCGTGAACCTCCTGCCCGGACGCTCCGGCGAGTTCAGCGACACGCTCCTGTCGAGCCCGGAGTTCGCCGGCATCCATTTCACCGGGTCGACAGGCGTCTTCCAGCACCTGTGGAGGCAGGCGAGCTCCAATCTCGAATCGTACCGCTCCTACCCGAGGATCGTGGGAGAGACGGGCGGAAAGGAATTTATCGTGGCCCACCGGAGTGCAGACGTCGAGGCCCTGGCCGTGGCCATCGTACGGGGCGGGTTCGAGTACCAGGGGCAGAAGTGCAGTGCGGCGTCGCGGATCTACGTGCCCGACAACCTGTGGCCGGAGGTGAGAACGCGCGTTCTCGACATGGTAGGCGATATCGGCGTCGGCGACCCTGCCGACTTTCGGAACTTCATGGGAGCCGTGATCGATCGCAGCGCCTTCTCGGACATCACCGCCTACATCGATCACGCCGCCGCCTCCGCCGACATGGAGATCCTGGCGGGCGGCGAGTACTCGGACGAGGTCGGCTACTTCATCCAGCCCACCCTGGTGCTCAGCCCCGATCCGGCGAGCAGGCTCATGTGCGAGGAGATCTTCGGTCCCGTGGTCACGGTGCACGTCTACCCCGCCCAGGAGTGGTCGGAGACGCTGGAGCTCGTCGACGGCACGTCCCCCTACGCGCTCACCGGCGCCGTCCTCGCAACCGACCGGACGGCGATACAGGAGGCACTGGGCGCCCTGCGCCATGCGGCCGGGAATTTCTACGTGAACGACAAGCCGACGGGTGCGGTGGTGGGCCAGCAGCCGTTTGGCGGAGGCCGGGCGAGCGGGACGAACGACAAGGCCGGGTCCTGGCTCAACCTGATCCGATGGGTGTCCGCGCGAACGATCAAGGAGACGTTCGTACCGGCGACGGAGTACCGCTACCCGTTCATGGACGGAAAATGAGGTTTCGGGCTCGCGCCGCACGCTTTCCGCTGGCTTTGAGGGTCAAGGCCTCTGCGGTAGATTGGCGCTCCCACCCGAGATGAGCGGACGACGCACAAGAAGGAGATCTGGATGGCGAGGTTCACCGACGACGAGCTGATGCGGAAGGTGCAGGAGGGCTTCATCGTCGAATCCGAAGCCGACATGACCGAGACCTACAAGAAGGCGCTGATCACCCAGCTGACGGTCCAGGGTGACACGGAGCTCATGAGCGCCCCCGCGTACTACATGGCCACGAAGGACGCGCCCTCGACCAACACGATGGTCTCGGCCACGGCGATCATCCAGGATGAGATGGGCCACGCCAACATCGCCTACAGGCTCCTCGAGGACCTCGGGGTGGACCGGGATGAGCTGCTGTACGAGAGGCCGCCGCAAAAGTTCAAGAACCCGTACGGCTTCGACCAGCCGCTGGTGAACTGGGCGGAGCTCGTGACGGCCAACGGCCTGTATGACCGGGCCGGCATCACGCTGCTCGGCGACGTGCATCGGCACACGAGCTACGGGCCGCTGAAGCGCGGACTCGTCAAGGTCGGCATGGAGGAGAACTTCCACCTCCGTCACGGCGAGGTGTGGATGAGGCGTCTGTGCGAGGCCGGGGGCGAGGCCCGTGACATGGTGCAAGCCGCGGTGGACTGGATGTTTCCCATGGGCGTCGAGTGGTTCGGGATGCCGGATGAAAAGAAGCACCACAACGCACAGCTCGACTTCAAGCTCAAGGGGATGACCAACGATCAACTGCGGCAGACCTGGCTGAAGGCCGTCGTGCCGCTATGTGACGAGCTGAGCATCGAGGTGCCGGCTCACGTCAATCCGGACACCGAGGCGGTGGAGCTCGAGTTCGAGTTCCCGGTCCAGTACGATCCCGATGCGAAGCACTGGCTCCTGGACGAGCCCATCACATGGGATCAGGTGTGGGATCGCTGGCGCGCCCGGGGGCCGATGAACGAACAGTTCGTGGAGTGGATGCGAGTGAGCCGGTACTCGGTCGAAGGGCTGCTCGAAGCGTGACGTTGGTTCAGCTCGGCAGGGTGCCTTCCGAGCCGGAGGCGTCGGTCTCCCTCGAGGAGGGGATGGACTTCTCGGCCGTGCTCGCCGAGACGATGGGTGTGGGCCGGGCGCTTCCGCCGCCGCCCGAGTGGGCCGAGCCCCCCGCGGATCTCGCCGAGCGGGCCCGGCGGGCGATGTACGAGATCTCGGATCCGGAATTCGCGATATCGCTCGCAGATCTGGGTTTGATCTACGGGGTGTCGGCCGATGAGACGATCGGCGTGGTCACCGTCGAGCTGACATTCACCGCCACGGCGTGCCCGTGCACCGACTTCATTAAGTGGGATGTGCGGGACCGCCTGCTCCGGGAGCCCGGGGTCGAGCGAGTCGACGTGGAGGTCGTCTGGGATCCTCCATGGACCACGGCTCGGATCAGTGCGCGGGGTCGCCGGATCCTCGAGGACGCCGGCATTGCGCTGATCACTTGAACGCTGCGCCACACGACGGCCCCCCGACGGCCTGCCCAACCACAGGGAGGACAGATGGCTGATGGCGATCGACTCTGGGAGGTGTTCGCTCGTCGCAAGAGAGCGGACCATTTCGAGCACATCGGCTGCGTCGAAGCGCCGAACCCGGACCTGGGCAGGGTCTACGCGTGGCAGACGTACGACGAGGCGAAGTGGTTCGAGATGATCGTGGCGCCCCGCGACGCGTTCCACCCCGTCAACCGGGCCGAGCAGCCCTTCACGCTGCACCCTTCGGCCGAAGCGCTCACCTGATCGGGCGGCACCGGAAGGAAGATTCAGGGTGACGGAAGAAGGCAAGTACTCGAAGGCGGCCGACCTGTCCGAGGAGCTTCGGGAGCACCTCGGATCCCTCATCCTGGTCCTGGCGGACAACAAGCGGCTGCTGGGCATGCGCTACTCCGACTGGATCCTCGGCGCACCGGCCCTGGAGGCGGGCATCGCCTGCTCGGCCATGGCCCAGGACGAGTGGGGTCATGGTCGCATCTTCTACGCCATGCTGCGCGAATTCGGCCAGGACCCGAACCAGCTGGAGCACGGGCGTGAGTCGCCGGAGTATCGAAGCAGCGAGCTGCTGGACGGCCCGGCCGCTGGTTGGACGGACCTTCTGGCGCTCAACCTGCTCCTGGACTCGGCGCTCTCCGTTCAGTTCGAGGCGATGGCGGAGAGCCGGTTCGAGCCCGTGCATTACAAGGTCAGCAAGCTGCTCGACGAGGAGCGTTTCCACTTCGAGCATGGCCGCGGTTGGGTAGCACGACTCGGGAGCACCGAGTCGGGTCGCGAGGCGATGCAGGGTGCCTTCGCTCCGGTATGGGAGGCGTGCGTCCGCTGGTTCGGGCCCGACGATGACGAAGTCGCGCGCGCCCTTTGTGATGGAGGCATTACCGACAAGGATGCGGCTGGCCTGAGAGCGCGCTGGCTCGAGCGCGTGGCGCCCGTCGTCGAGAGCGTGGGACTAGGGCTGGCCGAGGAGGACGGTGGCGCCTGGCGCAGCAGGACGGAACCGGCCTGGGAGGGATGGGACCCGGATGTCCGTCGAGGCCGCGGAGGAGGCCCCGACGCCGACACGCTGGTCCGGGTGCGGGGCGACAAGAACCGCCCACTGTTGATGGACTGACTCTCGACAGAGCCTGCCGAGCCATGGACTGGAGCCCAGTGGAACCGTGAACTCCGGTGGAGATGACCGGCCGGGTGGCCGTAACGATCGCGCGCCGAGCGCCGAGCTCGGCCGACCGCTTCGTACGGAGGAGCTTCCCCCGGCGATCAAATGCCCCTTCTGCGGCAGCGAGGAGAGCGAGCAGTTTTCCACCTTCGGCAGCTCGCTGTCCCTGAGCCAGTACTACTGCAACGGCTGCCGCACCGTCTTCGAAGCCTTCAAGTGGAGGGAGCGCGAGTCGGAGGCGGCGAAGGCCGCGGATCCCGACGCGCGCCGAGAAGACTGAGCCGTTGCCCGGTAGCCTGAGGTCCAAGCTCCCCGAGCTCCTCGTCGAGGCGTTTTCCGTGATGTTGGCGGTTCTGGTGGCCCTCGCCGTGGACGCGTGGCGCGAAGACCGGACGAACCAGGAGCTGGCGGATCTCGCCCGAACGAGCATTCTCGACGAAGCCAGAGGGAACCTCGAGGAAGTCCGAAGCACGCGCGCCGACCATATCGCCGTTCTCGAGGCGCTGGCGAGCGAAGTCGCCACACTGGAAGGCGGCGGCGACTCCGCGCAGGTCGGCTTCAACTTCGCCCTTCTCTCCTCGGCGGCCTGGCAGACGGCGCAGGTCACACGCGCCACGCAGTTCCTCGACTTCGACTGGGTCCGCCGCATCGCGCGACTGTACCACCTGCAGGAGCTCTACGACGACCGGCAGGCGGCTGTCGTAGACATGATGGGGGCGATCGGCGGCGAGCCGGAGGAGGCGGCCAGGCAGCTCGAGACGATAGGTGGCCGCATCCGGATCGTGCTCAGCCTCCAGGACGGCCTGATCGACGCCTACGAGCAGGTGCTCGCGGAGGTAGCGGGCGACGACTGACAGCGCGTCGCTCCCGCGCTGTCGCCGTCAGGCTCCGACCGGTAGGATCCTCGGAGCGCCAAAGCCGTGCCGTCCGTCGACGGCCCAGGACGGCCCGATCTCGAATCCACCCCAGACAGGCACTCGGACGATGGCGACGAGATACTTCACGCCCAAGACATTCGGGTTTCTCCAGGATCTGAAGAAGAACAACAACCGGCCCTGGTTCACGGCGAACAAGGGCAGGTACGAGGAGGATATCAAGGAACCCGCACTCCAGTTCATCGAGGCCTTCGAGCCCAAGCTCGCCAAGATCAGCCCCCACTTCCACGCCGGCCGCCGCTCGTTCTTCCGGATCTACCGAGATACGCGGTTCTCGAAGGACAAGAGTCCCTATAAGACGCACGCCGGGATCCAGTTCCGTCACGAGGCGTGCGGTAACGACGTGCACGCGCCAGGCTTCTACCTGCACATCGAGTCGGGGCACAGCGGGGTTGGTTGCGGGGTGTGGCATCCCGATTCGAAATCGCTCCTGAAGATCCGGGAGTCGATCGTCGAGGAACCCGCCAGTTGGAAGAAGGCGAAGGGGGCGAAGCGGTTCAAGGAGACGTTCGAGCTGGGTGGGGAATCCCTTAAGACGGCGCCGCGTGGATTCGACAAGGAGCATCCGCTCATCGAGGACCTTCGCCGCAAGGACTTCGTGTGCTGGGCGAGCCTGAGCCAGAAAGCCGTGACCAGCCCCGACTTTCTGGACGATTTCACGGCACTCTGTCGGGCCGCCGCGCCCTTCCAGCGCTGGCTGTGTGACGCGATCGGCGTCCCGTTCTGAGGGAGCGCCGAGGGACCTGAGCCGCGATCTCGCGCCGCTGGCGCCGTACGCCAGGGCACTGACCGATTACATGGCCGGCGACGAGGCGGCTACTCTCGTCGTTCACAGCAGCCTCGGCGAGTCCGATGACCTTCCGGTCCGGGTATTCTTCCGGGATGAAGAGGACTTCTTCTCCTTCGAGCAGACCGCGCTCGAACTGTGCCGCGGCCGTGTTCTGGATGCCGGGGCGGGAACCGGCGTCCACGCCCTCGAGCTTCAGAGGCGAGGCTTCGAGGTCCGGGCGATAGACGTCCTCCCCGAGGCAGTGGCGATCATGCGGGTTAGGGGGGTCCTCGACGCCGTGCGCGCCGATCTGTTCGAGCACGAAGATGCGCGATTCGACACCCTGCTCATGCTCATGAACGGGATCGGTCCGGTCGGACGGATCGGCGAGCTTCGGCGTTTCTTCGAGGCGGCTCGCCGACTGGTCGCTCCGAACGGCCAGATCCTCGTGGACTCTGGCGAGGCGATGATCTGCGAGCCTCGGGCTGGAGCACCCCGGCTCGTGTGGCCGCCACCCACGTCCGAGGGATATGGAGGCGAAGCCTGGATCCGGCTCGAGTACGCCGGTGAGATCGGGCCGCCGTTCCGGGAGCTCTATCTGGGAGTGGAGGAGATGATGACTCATGCGGCGCTCTGCGGCTGGCGCTGTGACATCGCCTTCACGGACGACTCCGGCGCCTACCTCGCCTGTCTGCGGCCGGGGCGCGCCATCACCCGACCCTCCTGATGCCGGCGGAGCCCAGACCGTTCGTAACCGAGGCCTCCTGGCTCGAGCGACTGCCGAAGATCGAGCTGCACCTCCACCTGGAAGGCGCGATCCCGCTGGATGCCCTCTGGGAGCTCGTGATCAAGTACGGCGGCGACCCCGATGTCCCGTCGCTTGCCACGCTCGCCGACCGCTTCGCCTACCGGGACTTTCCCCACTTCATCCAGACCTGGCACTGGAAGAACCGGTTTCTGCGCGAGTACGAGGACTTCGCCTTCATCGCTCGACGTGTCGGCGAGGATCTCGCCGCCCAGGGCGTTCGCTACGCGGAGGTCTTCTTCTCGCCACCGGACTTCGAGCGATACGGCCTGGAGCCGCAGGGTTTGGCCGAGCGGATACGGAGCGGTCTGGATGGAGTGGCCGGAATCCGTGTGGCACTCGTCGCCGATCTCGTTCGTGACACAGGCCCCGAGCAGGCGGATCGCACACTGGAGAAGGTCTCCGAGGTCAGGGACTGCGGCATCGTCGGCATCGGCCTCGGAGGCTCGGAGCACGAGTATCCGGCCGCCCTTTTCAAGGACGTGTTCGCCAAGGCGCGGCGGCTGGGATTCCGGACGACCGCTCATGCGGGCGAGGCGGCCGGGGCCGGCAGCGTCCGGGCGGCCGCCATCGAGCTGGAGGCGGACCGGATCGGGCATGCGACGAGGGCCGTCGAGGACCCCGGGCTCGTGGACGTTCTGGCGTCCAGGGGCACCCCCCTGGAGCTATGTCCCATCTCCAACGTGAGAACCGGCGTCATACCATCCCTGGACGCGCATCCGGTGCGCAGCTACTTCGATCGCGGGATGCTGGTCAGCGTGAACACCGACGATCCGAAGATGTTCGGCAACTCGCTGGCGGATGAGTACGCGGCGCTCCTACATCATCATGGGTTCACGCGCCTGGAGATCCGCGATCTGCTGGACCGGACGATCCGCAGCGCGTGGCTGGAATCCGACGAGAGGGATGACTTGAGACGAGAGCTGATGGCCGATCCGGGTTGGCGGGCGGCGTGAACGACGACTCCGCCGCCCGGCTGCGCGAGATCGCGGAGAGGAAGGGCGTCACGGGCGCCCAACGCCACATCTTTCTCTGCTGTGACCAGACGACCCCGAAGTGTTGCGACCGGGAGGCTTCGCTGGCGGCCTGGAAGTATCTGAAGCTCCGGCTGAAGGAGCTCGGCCTTTCATCGGCGGGCGGCGTGTGCCGGACGAAGGCCAACTGCCTGCGGATCTGCGAGGATGGCCCGGTTGCCGTCGTCTATCCCGACGGCACGTGGTACAGGGGCTGCCACCCGCCGGTCCTGGAGAGGGTGATCCAGGAGCATCTCATCAACGGACGGGTCGTCGAGGAGCACCTCATCCTCGAGAATCCGCTCAGCGGGTAGCGTTGGCCCGGGGCTTGCCGTCTGCGGCGAGGATGCGAATGACCTGGATGACGAGGACCTTTCGGCGAACGGTCGGCCTGGCTGCCGGCGCAGGCCTATTCGTGGGCTGCGGCGCGGGTGAGACGGGAGAGTCCGTCGAGCCGGCCGACGGGTCGGATGAAGCTCCGGCCGTCGCGACGAGCCAATCGGCCGAAGCGATCGGGGTCCAGCGGCGCGCTCGGGAGCTGGAGGCGGATGTCGAAGCCCGGCTGTCCGGCTACGACTCGATCCACGGAAGGGGCAAATCCGGCGATCTCGTCTACGCCTTCCACGCCTACTTCGATGGGGAGGATCTTCGTCTGATCCGCGAACATCAGGACTCGGGCGACTACGGTCACTCCGACAACGACTACTACTTCGTCGACGGCACCCTGACGTACTACGTGCAGGGTCAGATCTCCCGGACTCTGAACCCGGACGGGCCGCCGACCTCCGATGCGATCGTGTTGCGGTTCTACTTCGGCCCGGAGGGTCGCCTCGACCATGCGGAGAAGACCCTGAACGGAGTCCCCGTGCCACTCGAGGGGTACGAGGAGCTGAGTGTGCGGCGAAGATCCGAGGCCCTTCGCGAGGCGGCGCTGGCCGGCGGAGGGGTGCAGGAGATCGCGGTCGGCAAGCCTCTGGGCCCGATTGCCGTCGTATTCGAGCCCGGAAGCCCCAGCGTCGTCCACGAGGGTAGCATCGTAGCTCGAGAGGTTCGGAACTACGTGGTCACCGCCGAAAGAGGCCAGCAGCTGTCTGTCGAACTCGACTCCGAGAGCCGCTACGTCCAGTTCGTCGTCCAGTTCGTCGGTCAGAGCGTCTACGACTCGAGGCGTTCCGATGAGCGCTCCTGGTCCGATGAGCTGCCCCGGGATGGGGACTACACGGTTCGGGTGTACCTGGGGCGGGGCGAGGCGGAGCGTGGCGGCTCGGCGGAGTACGAGCTGACGATCGGCCTGGCCGAAGGCTCCGAGCCCCCGAAGTAGAGCAGTACGTGTGAGGTAGATGCAGGAAGGGCGCGCCCCGGGCGCGCCCTTCTCCCGTCCGCGGCAGCCGGGTCCCGGCCGCCTTCCTTCGCTGCTCGCTAGCTGCCCTGCGACCCCGGCGGGAAGGTATCGAAGAGCTTTACGGCCGCCTTGTCGGCGTCGGCCTGGGCCTTCTCCGGCGGCCTGTTACCCTCGTCCAGCTCGCCCTGCGCCGAGCCCCACCAGATCAAGACGTTGCTCTGGGGGTCGAAGATGCCGACGACGAACGTACCCTCGTCCCACTCGTTCACGTAGGTCGTCGAGGTCGACATCCCGCCGCCCCAGCCCGGGCCGTACCAGCCGTAGCCCCAGCCGTAGTTGTTGCCGACCGTCTGCAGGCTCTGCTTCTGCTCGACGCTGGCGTGCCACGCGATGTCGAAGTCGGGGTCGGACGTCACCTCCTGGAACCCCTTCGCCTGCAGAGCCCGGTTCACGGCGGTCTTCACCCGCCCCTCGATGATCGAGTTGTAGACCTTCGGATCCTTCGCCTCGGCCGGAACCCTCTCGACCCACCGATAGGTGCGCATGGCCGCGAAGTTGGCGCTCGGATCGTAGTCGGACCTGTATGTGGTTCCGCTGCAGCCGGCCAGGCTCAGCGCTACCGTCCCGAAGGCGATCGCTTTCATTCCCCTCATGTTGCCCTCCACGTGCAGGTAGAATCTCTGGTGTCCCGTTGTTCGTGCCGTTGGGTTCGGTCGCCTCTTAAGACCAAAGCGGTCGGGCGCCGCAATACTAGGGCGGAGTCAGATGCCGAGCGAGAGATGCGGTGCGGCGCTGCCACGCCTACGGCGAGAGCCAGAGCTTGAGGGCGAAGGCGACGATCGCCACGGTCATGACGCGTTTCACCCACCGATCTCCCTTGAGAACCGTGAGTCGTACTCCGACCAGGCCACCGAGGAAGTTGCCGGCGGCGAGCGCGAAGCCGGCGGTCCAGGCCACTTTGCCTCCGATCCCGAAGATGAGAAGGGTGATCGGGATGTAGGTAAGGACGAGCAGCACCTTGAGGGCGTTGCCTCGAACGAGGTCGAGGCCCGCGAGGGTCGTAACGGCCAGGATCAAAAAGCCGACGCCGGCCTGCACGAAGCCCCCGTAGAGCCCCACCACGAAGAAGCCCGCTACCACGGCTGCGCGGCGCCCGCCCTGCCGTGCGACGTTGGTCCCGCCGTCGCCGCGGCCGCCGTCGCCGCGGCCGAGGGGGTTCCAGAGCACCCAGATGGCGAAAGCCACCATCAAGCCGGCAAGGAGCCGCTGGAAGGCCTCATCGCCGATCTTGAGGGCGCCCCAGGAGCCGAGCACGGCGCCGATGATCGCCGGCGGTGCCGCCACGGCCAGCCACCTCCATTCCACCACCCGGTGCCGGTGAAAGCCCCACACGGCACCCACGTTCTGGACGAGGATCGCCACCCGATTCGTGCCGTTGGCGACGGTGGGAGGTAGGCCGAGGAAGATCAGGAGCGGCAGCGTGAGGAAGGAGCCGCCGCCCGCGATAACGTTCAGCGTGCCCGCCACGGCTCCGACGGCGAACAGACTCGCGTACTCCCACCACTCTCCGGCCAAGCGCGTCACTCCGGTCTGATCCGGCGGATCGACCTGACGACCCGCTCATCGCGCTCCAATCTCCTCCCGTCACACGGGCGAGCACAACACGGGATCGATGTAGGCCCCGTCGGCGGGGGCGGGCGCAGGATGCGTCGGCGTCGGACCGGGAGCCGAGGAACCGGTTCGGGCACCGGCTTGTTCAGGTAGTCGACGGGCCTGAAATCCGGCGCTCGAGCCGGATCGCCCGGTCGAAAACGGGAGACGATTCCAGGATGCGACTTCGGGGACATGCGATACTGGCCGCCTGCGCTGGTTTGGTGCTGACGGCTTGTGGGCCGCCGGACGGACGAGGTAGACATCCCGCCCTCGGAGGGGGCCAGCCAAGGGAAACACGATTCGCCGCGGCCGGAGGAATAGGCAGGGACGGCGATCAACCACCAACATTCATGAGGAGGATGGAATGAAGAAGCTCGCTTTCGGGATCGTGGCGCTGGGCTTGCTCGGCGCGCGCCCGGCCGTCTCGCAGGAGATGAAGATGGAGATGGCCGAGGGTGAGGACGTGGAGTTCACGGCTCAGGTCGTCGACCTGTCGTGCAAGGTCGTCTACGACCTGAGTGGCGAAGAGCACCGCATGTGTGCCCAGGTCTGTGCCGACAACGGCATACCCCTCGGGCTGGTGGCGGACGGTAAGCTCTACATGCCCGTGAGCAAGGCGATGCCGGGCACGGGGGCGAACGAGCAGCTCAAGCCTCTCGCCGAGCAAGAGGTGAAGGTGAAGGGGAAAGTGATCGAGCGCGGCGGCTTGAACACGATCATCATCGAGAGCATCGGGGTGGTCTGACCGAATGGCGGTGACCAGGACGCGTCATTCCGCGCGAGGCCGGGGGTTCGCCCTCGGCCTCGCGCTTTTGCCTCTTGCGCTCTCGAGCTGCGGGGGCGACGACCGGCCCGTAGCGGAGCCCAACGGGAGGTACGCTGAGCCGTCGATCCTCGAAGTCAACGGCTACCGGGTCGTCGAGAACTGGGCGCCGCGAGAGCTGGCGATCACATACGCGGAGCTGCCCTCGCGCGAGCTGAGGCCTCTCTTCCTGGGGGACGTCGCCGCGTCGCCCCTTCCATCCGGAGGAGCCGCATGGCCCGACACGGAGGGGGCTCGCGTGGTTCTCTTCGATCGCAACGGTACGGTGAGCGGCGTCCTACAGGGTGCGGCCCCGACGGGACGCATGCTGGCGGGACCGGTGAGCGTGGCGGCGGACGAACGCGGCGTGATGGCCGTGGAGTCCGACGGCTCGGCGCTCCTGTTCGAGGATGGGCGGTCCGTGGTCTGGCTGGAGCCCGTTCTTCCCGGTCCCATCGGCGGCAGCAGCCGAGCCGGCAGTGCGGGCGCCCGCACGTTCATGGAGTTCGCCTTGGCGGCGGTGCGCCCGGAGGAACCGCTGCTCTGGCTCATCCCCCCGGAGGGTGGGCAGGCGAGGCCGGTCGGGCGTGTAGAGGTGCCCGAGCACGGTCTGCTGGGGCAGCTCTCCAACTCCGGCTGGCCTGCCGTGGCGCCGGATGGAGCGAGCTATTTCGCGGCGGCGCTCGAGCCCGAGCTCAGGCGGTTCAGCGCCGAAGGCGAGCTGGAATGGGTCAGTCGTTGGCCGACTCCGACGGCGGTCCCCGAGCCTCGCTTCGTGGCAGAAGCCGGATCGGTGAGTCCGAAGTTCACGGTCGTGCAGCGCGGCCTGGCGCTCGGACCGGACGATCTCGCGTATGTTCTGGCCAGTCCGGATCCGGGCGCCGAGACGAGACGCCTGCTGGCGTTCGACGATCGCGGAGAGCTGGTCCGGCAGGCCGATGTGCCCGCCGGCGGAGCCGTCTTCGCCGACCGGAACGGACGGATCTTCACGATCCCTCTAGCCGAAGCGCTGTCGAAAGGAGATGCCGCTCCTGGATGCCTTCGCGGCGGAGCTGAGCCCGTCCGAAGCGGTGGTCCTCGGATTGAACGAGGACGTGCGCCCCTCGGATGGGCTGAAGTTCCTCGAGGGGCTCGGCGGCGTCTCGTACGCGAGCGCGGCCGGCGAGGGGCGTCTGCGGGACCGGTACGATTACCGCGGCCTTCCCTACACGATCGTCCTGGATCGAGAGCTGCGGGTCGTGAAGAGCTTCTACGGCTTCGGCCGTTCCATCGGTCCGATTCGCGACGTCGTCCTTGCCGAATTGGCGTCGGCCGCTCCCCCGGGGGGTTGAGGGGTGGTGCTCGCCATCCGAGGTTGACGGGCGTCGCCGCAACGGCGGCGGCGGACCGGCAAACCGAATCGGGACGGAGAGGCACGATGCGAGTTGGATGGACACGGTGGAAGCGGGCACTGGCCGTCTCCGCGGCCCTGCCTGTCGTGAGCATCCCGGCGAGCGGCGCTCTGCAGGGTCAGGAAGCGGCCGACTTCGACATAGACCGCGCCTACCAGGTGGACTCGACCGTCTACGCCCCCTTCCGGGTGAAGAATACGCGGCCGCTGCTCAGGTCTCTCGAGGAAGGCGAGCTCGACGGGCAGACGTCGCTCCTCGTCATGGACCATCCCGAGGCTGGCCGGCTCGCGCTGGTGACCGACCAGATGGCCTACCACCACGTGGCCCAGGGGGAGATCGCGGGCGAGCCGTGGATGGTGAGCTTCTGAGTGGCCTGCAACACGGGGGTCAGTTTGACTCCCCTCGTCAACGGTGAGGTTCACCACTTCGAGAACCGAGGGCTCTACGACGGCCTCTCCACCCTGTGGGACGAAGAGACGGGTTCCATCTGGAACCATATCAGCGGCGAAGCCGTCTACGGACCGCTGAAGGGATATCGCCTCCCGGTCTACAACCTCCTTCACATGAACGCCGAATCGGCGCTCGCGACGTACCCCGATCTGCAGGTCGCCGTCTCCGAACGGCCCATGCGTGAGGTGAAGGGGAGGAACTACGTGCAGCGCCTGTTCGACCGTTTCCGAAAGCTCACCGACCGGCTGCAGGGCACGATCCTCGAGGAGGACGAGCGGCGTCCCACGATGGAGGTTGGGATCGGGATCTGGACGGAGGCGTCGGCGAAGTACATCCCGATGGAGGTCATCCTCGAGGCCGGCGACGCGATCGTGGACGAGTTGGATGGCCGACGGGTCGTGCTGTACGTGGAGCCGTCCTCCCGCGCTCCCTCAGCCTTTTACGCAGAGACGAAGAGCGCCGCGTGGGTGGACGGCGAGCTCCATCTGGATGACGGCGTGGTGCTTCGGGACGGGAGGCTCTTCGACGCCGACGCCGAGCGGCTGGAGGTCGAGCGCCCCCTTCAGCTCTTCACTCGGTGGTACGGCTTCGCGCTGACCTTCCCCGAGACTGACGTATACGGAGAATAGAACGAGCCGACTTCTGCGGATCATCGGGCTTCCCGCCGTCGGGGTGACCGTCGGTGTGGCTCTCGGGGCAGCCGTCTGGCTGACGGTCGCCGCTCCGGGGGATCCCGGAACGGTCACCGAGCCTTCGCCCCCAGGGCATCCCCCCATCGTGATCGACGGGATCTTCGAGGACTGGATCGACCTGCCGATCGCGGTGGACGACCCGCCCGATGCCCCCGTTTCCGCGGTCGATTTCGCCCGGATAAAGGGCGGACACGACGATGGCGCCATCTACCTGCTCATCGACATGGGCCGCCCCGTCAACGTCGAGGCCCTCCCCGGGACGATCTCCATCATCTTCGACGAGGACGCGGACCCGAAGACTGGGTGGGCCGAGGCGGGCCTCGACGGCGCCGACCTGGTCATCGATCTCTCGCCTCCCTATGGCGTAGGCAACGTGCCGCCTGGGATAGGCGTCGGCGTGCGGGTTGCGGCGACTCCGGGCGCGAGCGACGAGGCCGGCCTCCCACCGGCTGCGTTCCAGCTACGGGATTCCTACGATGTGGGCTTCGTTTCCTCGCCCAAGTTCCAGTCGCGCCTTATCGAGCTGCGCATGGAGCGCCTTCCGGCGTCGGCCGCGGGAGGACGCTTCGCGAACGAGGAGTACGCCGGGATGGTCATCTTCAAGGGACGGGACGGCGAGCTGTTGGATGAGGCCGGACCGTTCGCTTATCGGCTCAAGCCCCGACGTCCTCGTCCCCCGGCGATGAGCGGGGCGCTGGACCCGCTGGCTCGCCCGGTCGGCACCTCGCTGCGGGTCATGTCCTGGAACGTTTCCGGACAGAACCTGCTGGAACGCACCGAGCGGTTCCATCGGATCATCTCGGCGGTTCGGCCTGATCTGCTGCTCCTGGACGAGGTCTCGGCGGGCCTTTCCTCCGAGGCCATCCGTGCGCTGCTGCCGGCCGGAGGTGAGGCCGGAGGGGGAGCCGGAGGGGAGGCCGGAGCGGACGAATGGGCAGTCCTCTACGGCCAGGCGGGTGGGCGGCAGCGGGGCGTGATCGCGGTTCGTGGGGGTCGCCTTCGGCGCGTTCCGCACCTCGAGCGGCTCGATTACCCGACCGAACTGGCCCCGAAGCTCATGGGGGAGCGGCCGCCCGGTTTCGGAGGAGTTCACGCCGGCGTCCCGGCGCTGGGCGCGATGGTGGAGATCTCGGGAGCTCGGCTGCTCGTCTCCACGAGCGATCTTCAATGCTGCGGCAACGGGGTCGACACGGCCGAAGAGATGCTCCGCCTCGCCGAGGCGGAGACGATCGGCGCCGCGATCAGGCGGGAGCTCTCCGAGAACGCGGACGGAGTGGACGGCGTAGACGGCGTCATCGTGGCCGGCGACTTTAATCTGATAGGCTCCCGGCAGCCGCTTGTCCTTCTCTCCAGCGGGCTTGATCGGGACGGTTCCGATCTGGCAGTCTCCCACCCTCTCGACCTCGGGGGGCTGGCCGACGCGACCTGGTCGGGGGCCCGCGACGTGAGGGCGTTCGCTCCCGGTCGCCTGGACTTCCTCTTGTACAGCGACTCATCCTTGCGTCTGGAGCGGGCGTTCGCGCTGAGCAGCTCCAGCCTGCCGGCCGAGTGGCTCGATGCCCACGGACTGGAAGCCGACGATTCGGCCCACGCATCCGACCACTATCCGGTCGTCGCGGACCTCTCCTTGATCGAGTTGGAGCAGGGAGGACCCTGAGCCGGCAACGAGCGGGAGCTCCTGAGCCGGTTTGCCCGCGGACGAGCGCAGCCCGATCTTCCCCGTCTCGGTTTGTCGATCCATACCCAGCACCCGTCGAGAACGCCGCGTGAGCTCAGGAAGGCCCGAGAAGAGGTCCGATTTCATACGCGAGATGGTCGCGCGCGATGTGGCGGCCGGGAAAAGCGGTGGCGTCGTGACCACGCGTTTTCCCCCCGAGCCGAACGGGTTCCTGCACATCGGCCATTCCACGGCGATCTGTCTCGATTTCCAGGTCGCGCAGGAGTACGGGGGCAGCTGCAACCTCCGCTTCGACGACACGAACCCGACGGCCGAGGACGAGAGATACGCGCGGGCGATCGAGGAGGACGTACGCTGGCTGGGCTTCGAGTGGAACGGGCCCTCGCGCTACGCGTCCGACTACTTCGAGCAGCTTTATCGCCACGCCCTTCAGCTGATCCGCGACGGGAAGGCGTACGTGGACAGCTCGAGCCTGGAGGAGATCCGGGCGGGTCGCGGCACCGTGACCGAGCCGGGGACCCCGAGTCCGTACAGGGACCGGTCGATCGAGGAGAGCCTCGAGCTCTTCGAGCGCATGCGGGCCGGCGAGTTCGAGGACGGCGCGCACGTGCTCCGGGCCCGGATCGACATGGCGGCGGCGAACATGAAGATGCGCGATCCGCTCATCTACCGGATCCGCCATGCCACTCACTATCGCACGGGCGACGAGTGGCCGATCTACCCCATGTACGACTGGGCACATCCTCTCTCCGACGCGATCGAAGGGATCACCCACTCCCTTTGCACGCTGGAGTTCCTGCCGAACCGCGAGCTGTACGACTGGGTCGTCGACAACACGCGCCAGGATGTCGAGACGGGGAAGGTGGGCGGCTGGGATCCCAGGCCACGGCAGACCGAGTTCGCCCGCCTGAACCTCGACTACACCGTCATGAGCAAGCGCAAGCTGGCGCAACTGGTGAGCGAGGGCAGGGAGCCGGGGATTTGGGGCGTAGACGGGTGGGACGATCCGCGGATGCCCACGCTGACCGGGCTCCGGCGTCGCGGCGTGACCGCCGCGGCGATCCGCCGCTTCAGCGATCTCGTCGGCATCGCGAAGGCGGACAAGCGGGTGGACATCGGCACGCTCGAGCACGTGGTGCGGGACGATCTGAACCGACGTGCGCCGCGCCGCATGTGCGTGCTCCAGCCGCTCTGCCTCGAGATCGAGAACTACCCGAAGGGCGAGACGGAATGGGTCGACGTGCCCGATTTTCCGCCTGACGTGGGAGAGGCCGGGACGCGCAAAGTCCCGTTCTCGGGGGAGATCCTCATCGAACGCAACGACTTCGCCGAGGATCCGCCGGAGGGCTACCGCCGGCTCGCTCCCGGTCGCGAGGTGCGGCTCAAGTACGGTTACCTGGTCACCTTCAAGGAGATTGTCCGAGATCCGGAGAGCGGCCGGATCTGGAAGATCCGCTGCACCTACGACCCGGAGAGCCGCGGCGGGTCGGCCCCGGACGGGCGGAAGGTGTCCGGGACGATCCACTGGGTTTCCTACCCGGAGGCGGTGCCTTGCGAGGCCCGTCTGTACGACCGGCTGTTCTCCGTCCCGAACCCGGAGGAGGACGCGGACTTCCACGAGCATCTCAACCCGATGTCGCTGGTCATCGTGCCCGAGGCGAGGGTCGAGCCGAGCGTCGCGGAGGATCCCCCGGGAACACACTACCAGTTCGAGCGACTCGGTTATTTCATCCGCGACACGGACGAGGGCGAAGACGGCCGCCCCGTCTACAACCGCACCGTTGAGCTGAAGGATCCGTGGGCGAGGCGACAGATACAGGACGAGCTCCCGCTCGCCGATCAACCCATCGCGAAGGTCGAGAAGGCCGAAGCCGAAGCCCCTCCGGTCGTAGGCGAAGATACCGGACGCCGAGAACGAGACGGCCTCCGAAGGCGGGTGCCGGAGCTGGCGGAGCGCTTCCGGTACTATGTGCAGGAGCTGGACCTACCGGAGGAGGATGCCGACGTCCTCACCGGTGACCTGGCGGTCGCCGGGTTCTTCGACGCCGCTCTCGCCGCCGGGCAGGGCTCCCCGCGAGCGGTCGCCAACTGGGTCGTGAACGAGCTCCTCCGCGAGCTGAAGGGACGATCCGTCGAGGATCTGCCGATCGAGGCTCCGCAATTGAGTCGACTCGTCGCGCTGGTCGAGGAGGGCGCCATCTCGGGACGCATCGCGAAGGACGTGTTCGGCCGGCTGGTGGAAGAGGGGGGCGACCCGGAGGAGATCGTGCGCGCCGAGGGGCTGCAGCAGATCAGCGATCCGGGGGAGCTCGAGGCGCTCGTGGAGCGGGCCATCGAGGACCACCCCGACCAGGCGGCGCGCTACCAGGAGGGACAAAGCGGCCTGCTCGGCTTCTTCGTCGGACAGGTGATGCGCGCCACCGAGGGGAAGGCGAATCCGGAGCTGGTCGGTCAGCTCCTCCGCGAACGTCTCGGATGACGGGCGGCGAATCGAGCTCCGGCACCGGCGGCCGAGGTCCGGAGCCCCCAGCCGAGCTGGATCCGGAGCTGTTCGAGGAGATCCGCCGCATCTTCGCCGACCGGATCCCCTTCAACCACTTGATCGGGCTCGAGCTGACCTCTTTCACGACGGAGCGCGCCAGCTTCCGCTTCGAGATGAGGGACGACCTGGTCGGTAACTACGTGCGCCGCACGCTTCACGGCGGAGTGATCTCCGCCACCCTCGACGCCACGTGCGGCATGGCCGCGCTGTTGGGATCCCTCCGTCGCGAGGACCGAACGGCCGAGCAAAAACTGGCCCTGTTCGGCCGGCTGGGGACGATCGA